>NZ_AKJG01000155.1 GCF_000282455.1 Pseudomonas sp. GM74 | reverse complement strand
AGCGAAGCCGACCGGAGGGCAATGCCCCCGGATGGACACCGGAGCGAAGGAACCCCGAGCCACAGCGAGGGGCCGTACGTAAGGGGCGAGACCTTTTGGTTACTTTTGGCTGGGCCGGCACTCCGGGCGTTTGCCAAAAGGGACTCGCCGTAAGGGCGAAACCATAAGCCGCCGTTACCGCAGAAACGGATATGTACTCGGTTAAAAATCCAAACCAACCCACAGAATCCAAGTCATTTTCCGACGATGAAACAAACCGTCCAGCCCTTGCCCCACCGCCACAGACGGCTAACATCAAACAAAAGGAAAATATCTCCACCCTCGCCCCTCAAGTTGAAGGACTCGACAACCGACACAGTGCTAATAGGCTAACTCGCCAGGACAACTGCAAATCGGCCAAGCTGCAGGCAAAATCCCCCAAGGATGATTGTCCCTTTGACTGCCATCACGGGATTGCCAATACTCATGGCAACTTGATGCTACCCGCACGGAACAAGGAATAACCCTTTGAAGCTGGAACTCAAGAACAGCTTGTCGGTGAAGTTGCTCCGGGTCGTGCTCCTGTCGGCATTGATCGTCGGCGTGGTCTTGAGCTGCGCACAGATTGTGTTCGATGCCTATAAAACACGCCAGGCCGTCGCCAGCGATGCCGAACGGATCCTCGACATGTTTCGCGACCCCTCGACCCAGGCCGTCTACAGCCTGGACCGGGAAATGGGCATGCAGGTGATCGAAGGCCTGTTTCAGGACGAAGCCGTGCGCAAGGCCTCCATCGGCCATCCCAATGAAGCCATGCTCGCGCAAAAAACCCGCGAATTGCAGCACTCCAACAGTCGCTGGCTGACCGACCTGATTCTTGGCAAGGAACGCACCTTCACCACCCAACTGGTCGGCCGCGGGCCCTACAGCGAGTATTACGGCGACCTGAGCATCACCCTAGATACCGCCAACTATGGCCAGGGGTTCATTGTCAGCTCGGTGATCATCTTCATCTCGGGCGTCCTGCGCGCACTCGCCATGGGACTGGTGTTGTACCTGGTCTACCACTGGCTGCTGACCAAGCCGCTGTCGCGGATCATCGAGCACCTCACGGAAATCAATCCGGATCGTCCCAGCGAGCACAAGATTCCGCTGCTCAAGGGGCACGAGAATAACGAACTGGGCATCTGGATCAATACCGCCAACCAGTTGCTCGAATCCATCGAACGCAATACCCATCTGCGTCACGAAGCGGAAAACAGCCTGTTGCGCATGTCCCAGTACGATTTCCTGACGGGGCTGCCGAACCGCCAGCAATTGCAGCAGCAACTGGACAAGATCCTCATCGACGCCGGCAGACTGCAGCGCCGGGTCGCGGTGCTGTGTGTCGGCCTCGATGACTTCAAGGGCATCAACGAGCAGTTCAGCTACCAGACCGGCGACCAGTTGCTGCTGGCCCTGGCCGATCGCCTGCGCGGTCACAGCGGTCGCCTGGGCGCCCTCGCCCGCCTCGGTGGCGACCAGTTCGCCCTGGTCCAGGCCGATATCGAGCAGCCCTACGAAGCCGCCGAGCTGGCGCAAAGCATTCTCGATGACCTGGAAGCGGCGTTTGCCCTCGACCATCAGGAAATCCGCCTGCGCGCCACCATCGGCATCACCCTGTTCCCCGAGGACGGTGACAGCACCGAGAAATTGCTGCAAAAGGCCGAGCAGACCATGACGCTGGCCAAGACCCGCTCACGCAACCGCTATCAGTTCTATATCGCCAGCGTCGACACCGAAATGCGCCGCCGCCGCGAGCTGGAAAAAGACCTGCGCGATGCGTTGATCCGCAATCAGTTCTACCTTGTCTACCAGCCGCAGATCAGCTACCGCGACAACCGCGTGGTGGGCGTCGAAGCCCTGATTCGCTGGCAACACCCCGAGCACGGGATGGTGCCGCCGGACCTGTTCATCCCGCTGGCCGAACAGAACGGTACCATCATTGCCATCGGCGAATGGGTGCTGGACCAGGCCTGCAAACAACTACGCGAATGGCATGACCAGGGCTTCTCCGACCTGCGCATGGCGGTGAACCTGTCTACGGTTCAATTGCACCACGCCGAACTGCCACGGGTGGTCAACAACCTGCTGCAGATGTACCGCCTGCCACCGCGCAGCCTGGAGCTGGAAGTCACCGAAACAGGCCTGATGGAAGACATCAGCACCGCGGCCCAGCACTTGCTCAGCCTGCGCCGCTCCGGCGCGCTGATCGCCATCGACGACTTCGGAACCGGCTATTCGTCCTTGAGCTATCTCAAGAGCCTGCCCCTGGACAAGATCAAGATCGACAAGAGCTTCGTCCAGGACCTGCTCGATGACGACGACGATGCGACCATCGTTCGCGCCATCATCCAGCTGGGCAAGAGCCTGGGCATGCAGGTGATTGCCGAAGGCGTGGAAACCGCCGAGCAAGAGGCCTACATCATCTCCGAAGGCTGCCACGAAGGTCAGGGCTATCACTACAGCAAGCCGCTGCCGGCACGGGAACTGGGCGTTTACCTCAAGCAGGCCCAACGCAGCAATGCGGCCATCCTCTGAAACAACGCAGCCTTTGTAGCAGCTGGCGGAGCCTGCGTTCGGCGGCGCAGCCGTCGTAAACCCTGACGACGCAGTTCGCCTGACACACCGAGGTGCCTGATCTCACGACGGCTGCGCCGCCGAACGCAGGCTTCGCCAGCTGCTACAAGGCTGCGGTCTTTTGATTTGCAGCAAAACACCCGCTGAATAAGAAATATTTACAGGTACAACCCTTTACACATAATGCGAAAGATTTGCATTATGTCGCAGTTTTGCGTGTGCAAGCACGACTCCACCCCTATCGAAGCAGGATGTTCGCCATGATTCGTATGCCTCTGGCTACCGCCAGTCTGTTGGCCATCGCTATTTCCCTCGCCGGTTGCGGCGAAGGCAAAGACCAAGAAAAAGCTGCCGCGCCAGCTGCCAGCACTGCGGCTGCCCCGGCTGCTCCAGCCGCTGCGCCTGCCGCTGCCGGTAAAGTCGACGAAGCCGCCGCCAAAGCCGTTGTCGCCCATTACGCCGACATCGTTTTCGCCGTTTACAGCGATGCCGAATCCACCGCGAAGACCCTGCAAACCGCCGTAGACGCCTTCCTTGCCAAACCGAACGACGACACCCTGAAAGCCGCCAAGGCTGCCTGGGTTGCCGCTCGCGTGCCTTACCTGCAGAGCGAAGTGTTCCGCTTCGGCAACACCATCGTTGACGACTGGGAAGGTCAGCTGAACTCCTGGCCACTGGACGAAGGCCTGATCGACTACGTCGACAAATCCTACGAACACGCCCTGGGCAACCCTGGCGCCACTGCCAACATCATTGCCAACACTCAAGTGCAGATCGGCGAAGACAAGGTCGATGTCAAGGACATCACCCCGGCAAAACTCGCCAGCCTGAACGAGCTGGGCGGTTCCGAGGCCAACGTCGCCACCGGCTACCACGCCATCGAATTCCTGCTCTGGGGCCAGGACCTGAACGGTACCGGCCCTGGTGCCGGCAACCGTCCGGCTTCGGACTACCTGGAAGGCAAAGGCGCTACCGGCGGTCACAACGATCGTCGTCGTGCCTACCTGAAGTCCGTAACTCAGCTGCTGGTCAGCGACCTGGAAGAAATGGTCGGTAACTGGAAGCCGAACGTGGCCGACAACTACCGCGCCACCCTGGAAGCGGAACCGGCTGAAACCGGCCTGCGCAAAATGCTGTTCGGCATGGGCAGTCTGTCCCTGGGCGAACTGGCGGGCGAGCGCATGAAGGTTTCCCTGGAAGCCAACTCCCCGGAAGACGAACAGGATTGCTTCAGCGACAACACCCACAACTCGCACTTCTACGATGCCAAGGGCATTCGTAACGTGTACCTGGGTGAATACACCCGTGTCGACGGCACCAAAATGACCGGCGCCAGCCTGTCGTCCCTGGTGGCGAAGGCCGATCCGGCTGCCGACACCGCGCTCAAAGACGACCTGGCCGCCACCGAAGCCAAGCTTCAGGTCATGGTCGACCACGCCAACAAGGGTGAGCACTACGACCAGTTGATCGCTGCCGGCAACACCGCAGGCAACCAGATCGTCCGTGACGCCATCGCTTCCCTGGTCAAGCAGACCGGTTCGATCGAAGCCGCCGCTGGCAAACTGGGCATCAACGACCTGAACCCGGACAACGCTGATCACGAATTCTGATCAACGCTGGCTGAATGAAAAAGGCGACCTTCGGGTCGCCTTTTTTTTGCCTGATCGTTGGGTGATGCTGATGGCCCCATCGCGGGCAAGCCCGCTCCCACAGGTTCGCTGGCGTTCACTGCCTCTGTGTACACCTCCAATCCCTGTGGGAGCGTGACTTGCCCGCGATGGCTGCGCCGCGGTCTCAAGTGAAAACCCTGCCCCACATCAAGCAAACGATAATTCCTCTTATTCAAATTCCCATCCCCTGTTAGACTTTGCGCCCTCGTTTTGCTCGTCTTGCAGGATATCTGATGCCCTCGCTGCCTCTTCGCTTGTCCGCGCTGTTTCTGGCCCTGGGCCTGAGTGCCTGCGATGACGCCCCGAAATTCACCCGGGCCGAACCCGGTGAAGCCCGCTCCGGCGGCAGTGCGACGGTGCGCAAGACCGATCAGAACGCGTTTTCCATGCCCTCGGCGAACCTGCCGCCGTCACGGCGCGTGGATTTCAGTGTCGGCAACAGCTTCTTCCGCAGCCCCTGGGTGATCGCCCCGTCGACGACGACCGCTCGCGATGGCCTCGGTCCACTGTTCAACACCAATGCCTGCCAGGGCTGCCACATCAAGGACGGTCGCGGCCATCCGCCGACTCCCGACGATGTGAATGCTGTGTCGATGCTGGTACGCCTGTCGATTCCCGACGCCCCGGCGTATGCCAAGGTCATCGAACAGCTCGGCGTGGTGCCGGAGCCCGTCTACGGCGGCCAGTTCCAGGACATGGCCGTCCCCGGCGTGGCCCCCGAAGGCAAAGTGCGGGTCGATTACACCGCCGTGCCGATTCGCTTCAAGGACGGCACCGAAGTCGAGCTGCGCAAACCAAGGCTGAACATCACCCAGCTGGGCTACGGCCCGATGCACCCCGACACCCGTTTCTCGGCCCGCGTAGCGCCGCCGATGATTGGCCTGGGCCTGCTCGAAGCGATTCCCGACGAGGCGATACTGGCCAATGCCCAAGCACAGGCCAAGGCGAACAACGGCATCAGCGGGCAACCGAACCGGGTCTGGGATGACGCCCGGCAAAAGACCGTACTGGGACGATTTGGCTGGAAAGCTGGGCAACCGAACCTCAATCAACAGAATGTCCACGCGTTTTCGGGAGATATGGGGCTCACGACCAGCCTTAAACCCTTTGATGACTGCACGGACGCGCAAACGGCCTGCAAACAGGCACCCAGTGGCAACGGCCCCAATGGCGAGCCGGAAGTCAGCGACAACATCCTGCGCCTGGTGCTGTTTTACAGCCGTAACCTCGCCGTTCCGGCCCGCCGTGACGTCAACGCGCCAGAAGTGCTGGCCGGCAAGACTTTGTTTTATCAGGCCGGTTGCCAGTCCTGTCACACACCGAAATACACCACCGCCGCCAACGCCGCCGAACCTGAACTGGCCAATCAAGTGATTCGCCCGTACAGCGATCTGCTGTTGCATGACATGGGCGACGGCCTGGCCGACAACCGTAGCGAATTCCAGGCCAGCGGCCGTCAATGGCGCACCGCGCCGTTGTGGGGCATCGGCCTGACACAAGCGGTCAGCGGCCACACCCAATTCCTGCACGACGGCCGCGCCCGCAACCTGCTCGAAGCCGTGCTCTGGCATGGCGGCGAGGCACAAGCGGCGCAGCAACAGGTTTTGTCTTTCAATGCCGAGCAACGCGCCGCGCTGCTGGCGTTCCTGAATTCCCTTTAACACGCATTCCACTCGCGGGAGCCCGACATGTTCCGTCCCAAACTGTTGTTCACCAGCCTTGCCGCCCTCGCCCTGAGCGCCTGCTCGCCCCAGGACCCGCAAGCGGTCACGTCGGCGGCCATCGCCAAGTCGGTGATCCTGCCGACCTACACCCGCTGGGTTGAAGCCGATCGTCAATTGGCGGTCAGCGCCCTCGCCTACTGCGAAGGCAAGGAAAACCTGGAAACCGCCCGTGCTGACTTCCTGCATGCACAAAAAGCCTGGGCCGAGCTGCAACCATTGCTGATCGGGCCATTGGCCGAAGGCAACCGTTCGTGGCAAGTGCAATTCTGGCCGGACAAGAAAAACCTGGTCGGCCGTCAGGTCGAGCAACTGGTCACCGCCCAGCCGCAAATCGATGCCGCCGCCCTGACCAAGTCCAGCGTTGTGGTACAGGGTCTCTCGGCCTACGAATACATTCTGTTCGACAGCAAGCCTGACGTGGCCAACCCTGAGCAGAAGAGCAAATACTGCCCGCTGCTGGTCGCCATCGGTGAACGCCAGAAGCAATTGGCCGAAGAGATTCTGCAAACCTGGAACAACACCGACGGCATGCTCGCGCAAATGAGCAAATTCCCGAACCAGCGCTATGCGGACTCCCACGAAGCGATCGCCGACCTGCTACGCGTGCAAGTCACCGCCATCGACACCCTGAAGAAAAAACTCGGCACGCCAATGGGCCGACAGAGCAAGGGCGTGCCGCAACCGTTCCAGGCCGATGCATGGCGTAGCCAGGCCTCCCTGACCAGCCTGGAAGCCAGCCTCGCGGCCGCCAAAACGGTCTGGGAAGGTGTGGACAACAAAGGCCTGCGCGGACTGTTGCCGAGCGAACAGAAGCCGTTGGCCGACAAGATCGACGCCGCCTATGCCGCCTCGCTGAAACTGTTCGCCGGCAACCAGCGCTCGTTGACCGACATGCTCAATGACGAGGCCGGCCGCCAGCGACTCAACGAGCTGTATGACAGCCTCAACGTCGTGCACCGCCTGCACGAGGCCGACCTGGCCAAGGCGCTGGGCATCCAACTGGGCTTCAACGCCAACGACGGTGACTGATGAGGGACGGTTCCATGCTGCGACGCCAGGTTCTGACATTAGGTAGTTTGTTGCTGGGTGCAGTGACGCTGGGTGGCTGGAAGCTGTTCAGGCAAAAGGACAAGAGTCCGTTGTTGCTTTCGGCACGGGACGATACCGACGGCCAGCATTACGCCGTCGGTTATCGTCTGGATGGTACCCAGGTGTTTGCCACCCGGGTCGGCCAGCGTTGCCACGACATCGTCAACCACCCGACACTGCCGATCGCGCTGTTCGTCGCTCGCCGTCCGGGGACCGAGAGCTACCTGATCGACCTGCGCAACGGTGCACTCTTGCAAACCCTGGTGTCACAGCCGAACCGGCACTTCTACGGGCACGCGGTCATTCACCACAGCGGCGACTGGCTGTACGCCACCGAAAACGACACCACCGATCCGGGTCGCGGCCTGCTCGGCGTGTACAGATTCGAAGGCGAACGGCTGGTGCACAGCGGTGAGATTTCCACCCACGGCCTCGGTCCGCACCAGGTGTCGTGGATGCCCGATGGCGAAACCCTGGTGGTGGCCAACGGCGGGATTCGCACCGAGGCCGAAAGCCGGGTGGAGATGAATCTCAACGCCATGGAACCGAGCCTGGTCCTGATGCATCGTGACGGCACCCTGCTGAGCAAGGAAACCCTCGCCCAGCAGATGAACAGCGTGCGTCATCTGGCCATCGCCAGCGACGGCACCATCGTCGCCAGCCAGCAGTTCATGGGCGCGGCTCACGAGTCGTCGGAGTTGCTGGCGATCAAGCGGCCCGGTCAGCCCTTCGTCGCGTTCCCGGTGCCCGAGCACCAGTTGCAGGCCATGGGGCACTACACCGCCAGCGTCGCGGTACACAGCGACTTGCGCCTGGTAGCGTTGACCGCACCGCGGGGCAACCGCTTTTTCATCTGGGACCTGGACAGCGGTGAAGTACGCCTTGACGCGCCACTGCCCGATTGCGCCGGGGTCGGAGTCGTGGCCGATGGTTTTGTCGTGACCTCGGGCCAGGGGCGCTGCCGCTACTACGACTGCCGCCAGACAAACCTGGTCGCAAAACCACTGGAGCTACCCGCAGGGCTCTGGGACAACCATCTGCACCTGATGGCCTGAATCATTGAAAAGATCGCCCCCCTGGGCCGCGCCTGCATCGGGATGACGTATACCCCGCAGGCGCGACCCGAAGCGGCGAATCTTTTCAGGCTTTCACCCCTCTAATACCTCATAACCTGTAAAAACGGCAGTTGGATTACCCTCTACACTCCCGGTAATGTGCCCCGCTGTCTCACCTGATTCTCTCCAAGGAACTGGAATATGCTGCGTCGCCGCATGCTGATCATGTTGGGTGTGGTTCTACTGATTGTGCTGGTCCTGGCTGCATACAAAGCCTTCTCGATCTACACGATGGTTCAAGGCTTCTCTGTGCCCCGGCCGGCCATCAGCGTTGCCGTGGCCACCGCCACCGAGCGCCCGTGGCAAGTCCGTCTGCCCACCGTTGGCACGCTCAAGGCATTGCAGGGCGTGGACCTGAGCCTGGAGACCGATGGCACCGTCATCGATGTCCAGTTCGAGTCAGGGCAGAAGGTCAAGGCCGGTCAGCCCATTGTCCGGCTCGACAGCGCCGTGGAAAGCGCCTTGCTCGAAACCGCCCTGGCCGACCTCGGGCTGGCCCAGCTGGACTACAACCGTGGCAGCCAGCTAGTGGGCAGCCAGGCGATCTCCAAAGGTGAGTTCGACCGACTCTCGGCGGTCCTGAAAAAGAGCAGGGCCACGGTCAATCAGCTCAAGGCCGCGCTCGAGAAAAAACGCATCATCGCGCCGTTCAGCGGCACCATCGGCATTCGTCAGGTGGACGTCGGCGACTATGTGGCCAGCGGCACCATGATCGCCACCCTGCAAGACCTCAGTAGTCTGTACGTCGACTTTTTCGTGCCCGAGCAGTCGGTGCCGAAGATTGCGCTTGGCCAGCCGGTGCAGGTCATTGTCGCGGCGTATCCGACCCTGGAGTACCCCGGCACCATCAGTGCAATCAACCCTAAAGTCGAGAACAGCACCCGTAACGTGCAGGTCCGCGCCACCCTGGCCAACCCCGATGGCAAGTTGATGCCAGGCATGTTCGCCAGCCTCCAGGTGCTCCTGCCCGACCCGCAGCCGCGCATTGTGGTACCGGAAAGCGCGATTACCTACACGCTCTACGGCAACTCGGTGTATGTGGCCACACCAAAGAAGGCCGAGGATGGCAGCCTGGTAAAGGACGACAAGGGCCAGCCGGTGCTGATCGCCGAACGGCGTTTTGTCGAGACCGGTGAACGCCGCGACGGGCAAGTGATGATCACCAAAGGTGTGCAGAGCGGCGAGAAAGTGGTGACCGCCGGCCAGCTCAAACTGGATAACGGCTCACGCGTTGCCATCAGCGACGACAAGACCCTGGCCGGGCAGAACAGCCCGACACGCGCGGACTGATCAAGGAATTCCCATGGCTTTTACCGACCCGTTCATCCGCCGTCCGGTTCTCGCTACCGTGGTCAGTCTGTTGATCGTGCTGCTGGGCTTCCAGGCCTGGAGCAAGCTGCCGCTACGCCAGTACCCGCAAATGGAAAACGCCCTGATCACGGTGACCACCGCCTACCCCGGGGCCAACGCCGAGACCATCCAGGGCTACATCACCCAACCGATGCAGCAAAGCCTGGCCAGCGCCGAGGGCATCGACTACATGACCTCGGTCAGTCGCCAGAATTTCTCGGTGATCTCGATCTACGCGCGCGTCGGCTCCAACAGCGACCGTCTGTTTACCGAGCTGCTGGCCAAGGCCAACGAGGTCAAGAACCAGCTGCCCCAGGACGCTGAAGACCCGGTGCTGAGCAAAGAGTCTGCCGATGCGTCAGTGCTGATGTACATCAGCTACTTCAGCAAGGAGTTGAGCAACCCGCAGATTACCGATTATCTGTCACGGGTGATCCAGCCCAAGCTGGCGACCTTGCCCGGTATGGCCGAAGCCGAGAT
The DNA here is from genome assembly GCF_000282455.1 of Pseudomonas sp. GM74. GTDB lineage: Bacteria > Pseudomonadota > Gammaproteobacteria > Pseudomonadales > Pseudomonadaceae > Aquipseudomonas. The sequence continues at coordinate 79,901 of NZ_AKJG01000155.1, read as the reverse complement.
CCTCGGTAACCAGGTATTTGCCATGCGCCTGTGGCTGGACCCGATGAAGCTGGCGGGATTCGGCCTCAGTGCCAGCGATGTGACCAACGCGGTGCGCCAGTACAACTTCCTCTCTGCCGCCGGCGAGGTGAAGGGCGAATACGTGGTCACCAGCATCAACGCCAATACCGAACTCAAGTCCGCCGAAGCCTTCGGGACAATTCCGCTCAAGGTCGATGGCGACAGCCGTGTGCTGCTGCGGGATGTGGCACGTGTGGAAATGGGGGCGGAAAACTACGACTCCATCAGCTCGTTCGGCGGCACCCCTTCGGTGTACATCGGTATCAAGGCGACGCCCGGCGCCAACCCGCTGGAAGTGATCAAGGAAGTGCGCAAGATCATGCCGGACCTGGAGGCCCAGCTACCGCCGAACCTGAAAGGTGAAATCGCCTACGACGCCACCCTGTTCATCCAGGCTTCGATCGACGAAGTGGTAAAGACCCTGTTCGAAGCGGTGCTGATCGTGATCGTGGTGGTGTTCCTGTTCCTCGGGGCCCTGCGCTCGGTGGTGATCCCGGTGGTGACCATCCCGCTGTCGATGATCGGCGTCATGTTCTTCATGCAGATGATGGGGTACTCGATCAACCTGCTCACCCTGCTGGCGATGGTTTTGGCCATCGGCCTGGTGGTGGATGACGCCATCGTGGTGGTGGAAAACATTCACCGTCACATCGAGGAAGGCAAGACACCGCTCGAGGCCGCCATTGAAGGCGCCCGGGAAATCGCCATGCCGGTGGTTTCGATGACCATCACCCTGGCGGCGGTGTACGCACCGATCGGCTTCCTGACCGGCCTGACGGGGGCGCTGTTCAAGGAGTTCGCCCTGACCCTGGCCGGCGCGGTGGTGATTTCCGGTATCGTCGCCCTGACCCTGTCGCCGATGATGTGTGCGTTTCTGCTGCGTCACGACGAGAATCCCAGCGGCCTGTCCCATCGCCTGGACATGATTTTCGAACGCCTCAAGCGCCGCTACCAGAGCCTGCTTCACGGCACCCTCAACACCCGGCCGGTGGTGCTGGTGTTCGCCGTGATCGTGTTGTGCCTGATCCCGGTCCTTCTCAATTTCACCAAATCTGAACTGGCGCCGGATGAGGACCAGGGCATCATTTTCATGATTGCCAACGCCCCGCAACCAACCAACCTCGACTACCTGAACACCTACACCGACGAGTTCGTCTCGATCTTCAAGGCGTTTCCCGAGTACTACTCGTCGTTCCAGATCAACGGCTTCAACGGCGTGCAATCGGGCATCGGCGGTTTCCTGCTCAAGCCATGGGACGATCGCAGTCGAACGCAAATGGCGATCCTGCCCGAGGTACAGGCCAAACTGGAAAAGATCCCGGGGCTGCAGATCTTCGGCTTCAACTTGCCGTCACTGCCGGGCACCGGCGAAGGCGTGCCGTTCCAGTTCGTCATCAACTCCGCCAACGATTACGAATTGCTGCTGCAGGTGGTCGACCGGGTCAAAAAACGTGCGAAGGAATCCGGCAAGTTTGCGTTTGTCCACGTTGACCTGGCCTTCGACAAGCCGGAGGTAGTGGTGGATATCGACCGCGCCAAGGCTGCGCAGATGGGAGTTTCCATGCAGGACCTGGGGGGAACCCTGGCGACCCTGCTGGGTGAAGGCGAGATCAACCGATTCACCATTGAAGGTCGCAGCTACAAGGTCATTGCCCAGGTCGAGCGGCCGTTCCGTGACAATCCGGATTGGCTCAACAACTACTACGTGAAAAACACCAAGGGTGAACTGTTGGCGTTGTCGACCCTGATCACCGTCACCGACCGCGCTCGACCGAGGCAACTGAACCAGTTCCAGCAACTCAACTCGGCCATCCTGTCCGGCGTGCCGCTGGTGAGCATGGGGGAAGCCATCGACCTCGTGCGCCAGATCGCCCGGGAAGAGGCCCCCGCCGGCTTTGCTTTCGACTACGCCGGCGCATCGAGGCAGTACGTACAGGAAGGCAGTGCCCTGTGGGTCACCTTTGCCCTGGCACTGGCGATCATTTTCCTGGTGCTGGCGGCCCAGTTCGAAAGCTTCCGCGACCCGCTGGTGATCCTGGTCACCGTACCCCTGTCTATCTGCGGCGCATTGATTCCGCTGTTCCTGGGGTGGTCGAGCATGAACATCTATACCCAGGTCGGGCTGGTGACCTTGATCGGGCTGATCAGCAAGCACGGCATCCTGATCGTCGAGTTTGCCAATCAGCTCCGCAAGGACAAGGGCCTGACCGCACGGGAAGCGGTGGAGGAAGCGGCGGCCATCCGGCTGCGTCCGGTGTTGATGACCACCGCGGCGATGGTGTTTGGCATGGTGCCATTGATCATCGCCAGCGGTGCTGGTGCGGTCAGCCGGTTCGACATCGGCACGGTCATCGCGACGGGCATGTCGATCGGCACGTTGTTCACCCTGTTTGTGTTGCCGTGCGTCTACACGGTGCTGGCCAAACCGGATAAACCCTGATGCAGAGAAACCTGTGGGAGCGGGCTTGCTCCGGGCGGCGTTCCGACGAATGCGGCTCAACATTCAACAAAGATGTTGCCTGACACACCGCTTTCGCGAGCAAGCCCGCTCCCGCATTGAATCGTGCAGGTTGAAAATCAGGGCAAAAAAAGGCCTCGCAAGTGCGAGGCCTTTCATTTTGGCTTCAATCGGTTCAACTCTGCGGCCTCAATCCCTGAGAAAGACCGAACATGAACAGCAACAAGTCATGATCGGGTCGAGTGGACACGGATGCCTTGGCAACCCGTGGCAACGGACAATGTTCTTCTGCGTTTATCGAACTGAGAACCTGGGGGCGTGGTTGCTCCCAGGTTGCCATCGCGATCGATGCAACTGCCAAGGCTCCTACCAGAAACAAACCTCGTGCAATTTCGAGTTTCATCGCTATAAACCCTTGATAGCGCTGCCAAACGCCGTCTCATAAAAGTAGATGAGCTTTTTCCAGTCTGCATCGCTGAACGACGAGTGGCGACGCAACTGCTTCAAGTCATGGACAGCTGCGCGATTGGCGGTCAAACGCTGTCGGCATTTCTCCAGATCGATCAGGGCAACCTCGACCTTGGCCGTCTCGCCCTCACCGGTCACGCGAACGAAAACATGCTTGTCGTAAAGGCAACCGTGCTGCCAGCGGCCCTTGTGCATGCGAGCCAGGTTTTCAGCCAGGTCCTTGAGCACTCGGTCGTTTATGGCTTCACCATGACGCTCGCGACCGCCACCGGCGTACCAGCGATCGATTTCCTCGTAGCCGTCCAGCGACTTGGTGACCAGCAAAGCACGCCACTTGTGTACAGGATCGCCCTGTGCGCCACAGAAAACGATTTCCGGAACCCGTACGCCAAGTGCGGTCACGCCTATGAGCGCAGCATGCTCGCGCATTACCGTAGGCCGCCCGAAAGGGTGCTGCAAGCTACGATGGATATGCCCGGTCTGGCGCTTGACGTAGAGCAATTGACCATCACTGCCCATCAGGCGTTGAACGCCGCTTTCCCCGCCGCGACGGACGTTGGGTTCTTCAACCCATTCACCGCGCTGATTCCAGAAGTAATCGAAGCGATCCTGGGGAACGACTTCCGTTTCTGCTGCACACTGCACTGCCATCCTGTTACCTCTTGCGTAATACATAAACTCGCCACATGGCATAGAGCGGCAAAAAGTCCAGTTGTTCCTGGATGCGGAAACCCGCCTGCTCAAATTCCTTTTCTACGGTAGCGACCGGTAACACAAAGCGGTTTTGGTAACCTTCCTGCCCACGGGTTTTCTCCGAACGCTTGCGTTTCCAGGCCTTGAAGTTGCCATCGACCCACAGCGAAAGGATCACGCTATCACGGGAAACCCGCTCGAATTCACGCAAAATAGCCATGCGATGCTCGGCTTCACCAATGTGGTGGAGCAATCGCATGCAAAAAATGCTGTCGACGGAGTTGTCCGGCAAGGCGATGTCGAATGCGGATGTGTGCAAGGGTTGTACCCGTTTCACCACATCGACAGGTTGCGCCTGGGTTGCGATCTTCAGCATGGACTCCGAATTATCGGCACCGATGATCACGCGGTTGGATTTTTCCGCCAACAAGGGCCAGAAACGTCCTGCACCACAAGGTAAATCGAGGACCAGACCAGGTTCGCCAACCAGGGCCAACGCCTTACGCGCCATTTGCTCATCACGCCAATGGGACAATTGACGGCCGAGACCTTCCTTGTGTTTGCGCAAATAGCGTTGCGCGTGTTGATCGTCGTACTTTTCCGAAAAATCGAGTTTGATCGGGCCGTCCATCATCAGGTCTCCTGAACTTCTGATAGCAACTACCTTAGATTTTGCGGTGTCGACGACTGGTCATCCATTTGTGAAAATATCGTTAGGCGAAGCCCGGAAGTATTACAGGGTTTTTCAGAATTGATAGGGTTTGCCGGGTGCCTGACACAACAGATCATGTTCGAGACAGCTCCACCTGAAAACGGCAGCCACTGGGCTCCATCGTAGTCAGGCTGACGTTCCAGCCCTGGTTTTCACAGATCCGCTGCACCAGTGAAAGCCCCAGGCCCAAACCTTCCCCGCGTTTTTCAGTGCCCCGAACGAAGGGTTCGAACATCGCCTCGCGTTTTTCCTCGGGAATGCCCACACCGCTGTCTTCGACCAGAAATCCCGTGCCCGTCAGGCTCAAGCGAATGAAGCCCCGTTCGGTGTAGTGCAAGGCGTTGCGCAGCAAGTTCCCCATTACCGCATGCAGGAACGTCGCGTTGTAACCCTTGACCTCGGGGTCGCCCGGTTCGAAGATCAGTTCCAACCCTTTGCTTTCGATAGGTTCGCGCCACAGACCGACCAGGTCCTCGGCCACCTGGCCCAGGGACTGCTGCGGCGACATGCTGGCATCTTCGCGCTGGGCACGGGCCAGCATCAGGAAGGTTTGCACCAGCTCACGCATTTCTTCACATGCCCGGGCAATACGCTCGACCTGAGCGCGACCGCGCTGATCGATACCTGGGTTTTCCAGCAGCAACTCGCAGGAACTGGCCAGGATCATCAGGGGGGTACGCAATTCGTGGCTGACGTCGCTGGTGAACAAACGCTCGCGGTTCAGGGCCTGACGCAAGCGTCCGAGGGTGGCGTCGAAGGCCACGGCCAGTTCGCCCACTTCGTCAGCGGCGTAATCCGGCGCCAAGGGGGGAGCCAAACCCAGCAGTTGATCGCGATGGCGCACCTGGCGGGCCAGCCGCACCACCGGCGCCATGACCCTGCGTGCCAGCACCCAGCCAAGAAACACCGCCAGTGCCAGGCTCAGCACGAAACCCACCAGCACCACGGCAAACAGCACCCGTTCACGCTCTTCGAAGTCGCTCTGGTCCTGCAACAGCACGTAACGTCGGCCGTCAACGATTTCGACCATGGCGTGGTACGACAGGTTTTCACGGAACACTTCGTGGAAACCCGGCTCCAGGTGCCGCAAATCCTTGGGCAACCTGAAATCGCCCGGCCCGTTGCTGAAGTAGAACAATTGGTCCGGTTCGGGGCGGTGGCTCCAGTCCGTGACATTGTCCATCAACAACAGGCGCTGCAAATCGCCGCCCAGACCGGCCGAAATCAGCTTTTCCTCCACCAGGTGCACGGTCGCCACGATGCCCATGGCAAAGGCGCCCGCCACCAGTGCGCTCATCAGCGCAAAGGCAATGATGATGCGTTGAGCAAGGCTCTGCTTAAACTCCATCACGGCCCTCGGCCAGGCGATACCCCACACCGTGCACGGTTTGCAGCAATGGCTTGGCGAAAGGCTTGTCGATCACCTGGCGCAATTGGTGGACATGGCTGCGCAGGCTGTCGCTGTCCGGGCAGTCGTCGCCCCAGAGCGCCTCTTCAAGAATTTCACGGCGCAGCACATGAGGGCTTTTCTGCATCAGCACGGCCAGCAACTTCAGGCCGACCGGGTTGAGTTTCAGCAACCGGCCTTCGCGAGTGACTTCCAGGGTGTCCAGGTCGTAGCTCAGGTCGCCGACCTGCAAGGTCCGTCGCCCGCCGCCCTGGGTACGGCGCATGACCGCTTCGATACGCGCTGCCAGCTCTGAAAGGGCAAACGGTTTGATCAGGTAGTCATCGGCGCCGGACTTGAAGCCTTGCAGACGGTCATCCAATTGATCGCGGGCCGTGAGCATGATCACCGGCGTTTCGCGGCGAGCATCCTCGCGCAGGCGCTTGCACAAGGTGTAGCCATCGATGCCGGGCAACATGATATCGAGCACGATCAAATCGTAGTGCTCGGTGGCCGCCAGATGCAGGCCCGACAGACCATCCTGAGCGCAATCCACGGTATAGCCTTTGAGCCCCAGGTAATCGGCCAGGTTGGCCAGGATATCGCGGTTGTCTTCAACCAATAGAATTCGCATGGGTATCTCTCCGTCCACAGTAACGGCCGTCGTGGCCCGCGCAGCTTAAGGCCAAGTGTGACTCAGGGCTAGGATTGCATGCTGCTGTAACCGTTGAAATCAAACGTTTGCTGCATTAACGACTTTTTCACTATCGACTCACACGTTGACGACATAATCGGGTTCAAACTCTGCGCGGCTGCGCATTTCAGAACACTTTTCCGACCAAGGAACTCGCATGGTTTCGACCCTAGCCCGCCCCGCTCCTCGTCCGCTCAATTTCTGGGTGTGCCTTGGAGTCCCTGCCGTTGCCGCGATCATTCTGGTGTTGCTCGAATTGACCAGTCTGGACATGGACCTGGCCAGGCTGTTTTACGACCCGGTCGCCGGGGAATTCATCGGACGCCACAGTTACTTCCTCGAGGACATCCTGCACGATCGCGCCAAGCAAGTGGTCATCGCCTTCTCGGTGTTTGCCATCCTCGGCTTCATCGCCTCGTTCTTCATGGCCAGGCTCAAACCGTTCAAGCGGGAACTGGGTTGCCTGGTGCTCTCGCTGGGGCTGGCGACGTCGTTTGTCACGCCGATGAAAGCGGTGACGGCGGTGCAATGCCCATGGAGCCTTGAGCAATTCGGCGGCCATGAGACGTACAGCGAACTGTTGAGCCCTCGCCCGCATACCGATAAACCGGGACGTTGCTGGCCCGGCGGCCATGCAGCCACCGGCTTCACCCTGTTTGCCCTGTTTTTCGTATTGCGTGACCGTCGCCCGCGCATGGCTCGCGCAGCGTTGGTCTTCGCCTTTGCCCTCGGCTCGGTGTTCTCCATCGGGCGGATGATGCAGGGCGCACACTTCTTCTCGCACAACGTGTGGACGGCGGTGTTCTGCTGGCTGATTTGTCTGGGGTCGTATTACTACGTTCTGTATCGACCGGCCTTGAGGGCTGATCGCGAGATGAATGCAGAACCGGTCAGCGCCTGACTTGACGCCATCGCGGGCAAGCCCGCTCCCACAATGGATCGATGTGAACATTGAAGTCCGGGCAATAAAAAACCCCGCCTGCTTTCGCAGGCGGGGTTTTTTCGTACAGGGGTAAGGCTGGCTTACATCATGCCGCCCATGCCGCCCATGCCGCCCATGTCTGGCATACCGCCGCCAGCACCGCCGTCTTTCTTCGGTGCGTCAGCAACAGCAGCTTCGGTGGTCAGGATCAGACCGCCGATCGACGATGCAGCTTGCAGCGCGGAACGGGTAACCTTGGTTGGGTCCAGGATGCCCATTTCGATCATGTCGCCGTATTCGCCAGTCGCAGCGTTGTAACCGAAGTTACCTTTGCCGTTCTTGACTTCGTTGACCACAACGCTTGGCTCGTCACCGCTGTTGGCAGCGATCTGACGCAGCGGTGCTTCAACGGCACGGCGCAGAACAGCGATACCCACGTCCTGATCAGCGTTGTCGCCTTTCAGATCGTTCAGGGTTTGCAGAGCGCGGATCAGCGCAACGCCACCGCCAGGTACCACGCCTTCTTCAACGGCTGCACGGGTAGCGTGCAGGGCGTCTTCAACGCGGGCTTTCTTCTCTTTCATTTCTACTTCGGAACCAGCGCCAACCTTGATCACTGCAACGCCGCCGGACAGCTTGGCCAGACGCTCTTGCAGTTTTTCACGGTCGTAGTCCGAGGAAGTTTCGGCAACCTGAGCACGAATCTGAGCAATGCGGGACTCGATGTCGCCTGCTACGCCAGCACCGTCAACGATGATGGTGTTTTCCTTGGAGATGGTCACGCGCTTGGCGCTGCCCAGGTTTTCCAGGGTGGCTGCTTCCAGGCTCAGGCCGATCTCTTCGGAGATAACGGTACCGCCGGTCAGAACGGCGATGTCCTGCAGCATGGCCTTGCGGCGGTCGCCGAAGCCTGGAGCCTTGACGGCTGCGACTTTGACGATGCCACGCATGTTGTTCACGACCAGAGTCGCCAGGGCTTCGCCTTCAACGTCTTCGGAAACGATCAGCAGTGGACGGCCGGCTTTGGCAACGGCTTCCAGCACTGGCAGCATTTCGCGGATGTTCGAGATCTTTTTGTCGACCAGCAGAACCAGCGGGTTGTCCAGCTCGGCAACCATGGTTTCCGGCTTGTTGACAAAGTACGGGGACAGGTAGCCACGGTCGAACTGCATGCCTTCTACAACCGACAGTTCGTTTTCCAGGCCAGTGCCTTCTTCAACGGTGATCACGCCTTCTTTACCGACTTTTTCCATGGCTTCGGCAATGATGTCGCCGATGGAGTTGTCGGAGTTGGCGGAGATGGTACCAACCTGAGCGATGGCCTTGGTGTCAGCGCATGGCTTGGACAGGTTTTTCAGCTCTTTGACGATGGCGATGGTCGCCTTGTCGATGCCGCGCTTCAGATCCATCGGGTTCATGCCGGCGGCGACGGCTTTCAGGCCTTCGTTGACGATCGACTGAGCCAGAACGGTAGCGGTGGTAGTACCGTCACCAGCGTCATCGTTGGCACGGGAGGCAACGTCTTTGACCAGCTGCGCGCCCATGTTTTCGAAACGGTCTTCGAGTTCGATTTCTTTGGCGACGGAAACGCCGTCCTTGGTGATGGTCGGAGCGCCGAAGCTCTTCTCGATGATCACGTTACGGCCTTTCGGGCCCAGGGTCGCTTTTACCGCGTCAGCCAGGACGTTGACGCCTTTGAGCATTTTCTTGCGGGCGGAATCGCCAAACAGAACTTCTTTAGCAGCCATGATCGATATTCCTTAAATACTTTGTAGTAGCGGGAAAATGAACGGGGGTATCAGCCTTCGATAACGGCGAGAATTTCGTTCTCGCTCATTACCAGCAGGTCTTCGCCGTCGACTTTCACAGTGTTGCTGCCGGAGTAAGGACCGAACACAACCTTGTCGCCCACTTTCACGGACAGTGCACGCACTTCACCGTTTTCCAGTACGCGGCCGGTGCCTACAGCGAGGATTTCGCCGCTGTTGGCTTTTTCAGCAGCCGAACCTGGCAGGACGATACCGCCAGCGGTTTTCTTTTCTTCTTCGCTGCGACGGATGACGACGCGGTCATGCAGAGGACGAAGCTTCATTGTCGATCTCTCCTAATTGTGGTTTTCATCGGCCGGTGTAGTCCCGGCGGGTTTAACAAAGTCCGGCGGTGCCGGGTGCGGTTCGTCAAGCGAACCGCGGAAGTCTGTCTGGCGTGTTCGCCAGAAACCTTGCGGTGACCGTTACATAAGGGCGCATAAGCTTATTACAAGGGCAGGGAGCGAAAAATTTTCAGTTCGCTGCCCCGCAAACGAACACGGCACCCGAAGGTGCCGTGTCAATGTGTGAATTACTTGGTATCGCGGTGTTCGAACTCGCCTTCGATCACGTTGGGCTCACGGCCCAGCGGCTCGCGAGGCGCCGGGCCGCCACGGGCCTGGAGGTCATCGGCGAACGCTCGCTGACGCATCGCCTGCTCCTCGGCGCGCTGGCGCATTTTATTGGCCAGCAGGCGACGACTGAACGGCAGCAGCATGAACAGGCCGATCACATCGCTGATGAAACCCGGAAGAATCAGCAGGCCACCGGCCAATGCCAGCATCAGGCCTTCGAGCATGGTCTGGGCCGGCAGTTCGCCGCGGCTCAGGCTTTCACGGGCACGCAGGGCCGTGGCCAGGCCGGCGATGCGCAGCACGAACACGCCGAACATCGAGCCGAGAATGATCAGCAGCAGGGCCGGGAAAAACCCGATGGACCCTGCCACCTTGACGAATACGAACAGCTCCAACACCGGGAACAGCAGAAAGAGCAACAAAAAAGGGCGCATCAAATGGTTCCTCAACGCAAGAATGCCTTGCCAGTTCACCTTAGATGACGTCGCCGTTTCGTGAATTCAAGCATCGGCCACTTCATTTTTCGGCCAATGCTCGGCGTGAGCCAGAGAAACCAAGGCTTCGCGGACTTGTGTCGGCGTATTACAAGGCGCTTGAAACGGCAACCAGTACAGACTTTGACCGATACGCAGGTGCATGCCTTCGGTATCGATACCGACCATTTGCGCCGCCACGTTTTTCGGCAACCCGGCCAGATCGACGTAATGGGCGATGGCCTTGGCGTGATCGGCGTTCATGTGCTCGACCATGCTCACTTCGGCCTTGCCGGCGAACGGGTTGGCCAGGGTCAGGTCGTTGACCCAATGAATCGCGCCAAAACCGCCGATGTAACGGTGGCGTACAGGCTCGAGCACCCAAAAATCGAAATCGTGGGCCTTGTGATAACCCTGCGACTCCGGGAAATAGCGGTAGTAACGCTCGCAGGCGGCTTCGATGGCGGATTCGTCTTCGAGCTGCCGGGCCTCGGCCAGGTAAGTCAGTCGACCAACGGCCTGAACATCTTCAGCACCACGTTCGCCGACAAAGAGCGAGCATTTCGGATCTTTTTGCAGATTATGCGTGTGCTGGGCGATGCGACTGATCAGGATCAGCGGCCGGCCCTGCTCATCCAGGCAGTACGGAACCACGGAGCCGAACGGAAAACCGGGCATCGATTTTGAGTGCGTCGAGAGCACCCCACGGTATTCCTTGAGGAGCAATTCTCGTGCATGCTTAGCCGCTTCAACGCTCAATTTATGACTCCTTAAATAGAATCCGTCAGAAAAACGGACGAGCTGCTGGTTAAAGTTCCAGCATGCCATCGGGGCAGTTCTCATGTGCAGCCAAGCCAGGTCTGGCGCAGATCGAGAGGCTCTCTAAAGGAAACCACTCAGACCTGCTACCGGGGCATGCGAATGCAACTCACTGACAAAGTAATCATTATCACTGGCGGTTGCCAGGGTTTAGGCCGCTCCATGGCCGAGTATTTCGCAGGCAAGGGCGCGAAGCTCGCACTGGTGGACCTGAACCAGGAAAAACTCGACGACGCCGTCGCGACCTGCAAGGCCCGGGGTGTCGAGGCCCGCGCCTACCTGTGCAACGTGGCCAACGAAGAGCAAGTCACCCACATGGTTGCCCAGGTCGCTGAAGACTTCGGCGCGATCCATGGCTTGATCAACAACGCCGGGATCCTGCGCGACGGTCTGTTGCTCAAGGTCAAGGATGGCGAAATGACCAAGATGAGCCTGGCCCAGTGGCAGGCCGTCATCGACGTCAACCTGACCGGCGTGTTCCTGTGCACCCGTGAAGTCGCGGCGAAAATGGTCGAGCTGAACAACAGTGGCGCGATCATCAATATCTCGTCGATTTCCCGCGCCGGCAACGTCGGCCAGACCAACTACTCCGCCGCCAAGGCCGGTGTCGCCGCGGCGACCGTGACCTGGGCCAAGGAACTGGCACGCTACGGCATTCGTGTCGCCGGCATTGCACCGGGCTTCATCGAAACCGAAATGACCCTGGGCATGAAGCCTGAAGCGCTGGAGAAGATGACTGCCGGGATCCCGCTCAAGCGCATGGGCAAACCTGAAGAAATCGCCCATTCGGCGGCTTACATCTTCGAGAACGACTACTACACCGGTCGGATTCTGGAGATGGATGGCGGGTTGCGCCTCTAAACCCAACCCAAAACCCTTGTAGCAGCTGCCGAGGCACGAGGCTGCGTCGGGCTGCGCAGCGGCCCCGAAGGCGGTCCTGCGGACACGCAACGCAGCCTCGTGCCTCGGCAGCTGCTACAGGTCTCAATCGTCGCTGATGCTTATATTCGGCATCGCCGGCGTCAAAGCTTCCTGCAACACGATCCGCGCGCCAACGTGACGGGCCAGCTCCTGGTAAACCAGTGCAATCGGGCTGTCCGGATCGGCGATCACTGTTGGCTTGCCGCCATCGGCCTGTTCGCGGATGGCCATCGCCAGCGGCAACGAGGCCAGCAGCTCGACGCCATATTGGTTGGCCAGCTTCACGCCCCCGCCTTCACCGAACAGATGCTCGGCATGTCCGCAGTTGGAGCAGATGTGCACGGCCATGTTTTCCACCACGCCCAGCACCGGAATGTTGACCTTGCGGAACATTTCCACGCCCTTGCGCGCGTCCAGCAATGCCAGGTCCTGCGGGGTGGTCACGATGACCGCACCGGCCACCGGCACTTTCTGCGCCAGGGTCAGCTGGATGTCACCGGTGCCTGGCGGCATGTCGATGACCAGGTAATCCAGATCGCCCCACGCGGTTTGGGTCACCAGTTGCAACAGGGCGCCGGAAACCATCGGCCCGCGCCAGACCATCGGCGTGTTGTCGTCGGTCAGGAAGGCCATGGACATCACTTCGACGCCATGGGACTTGAGCGGAACGAACCACTTCTGGTCCTTGACCTCGGGACGGGTGCGCTCGGGGATGCCGAACATGATGCCCTGGCTCGGGCCGTAGATGTCCGCATCGAGAATCCCGACCTTGGCGCCTTCACGGGCCAGGGCCAGGGCCAGGTTGGCCGCCGTGGTGGATTTGCCCACGCCGCCCTTGCCGGACGCCACGGCCACCACGTTTTTCACGTTCGCCAGGCCCGGAATCTGCGCCTGAGCCTTGTGCGCAGCGATCACACTGGTGATTTCGACCTTGGCGCTTGCCACGCCATCCAGTCCTTGAATGGCCATTTCCAGCATCTGCGCCCAGCCACTCTTGAACAGACCGGCGGCATAACCCAGTTCTAGCTGAACGCTGACGCGCTCGCCCTGGATCTCGATGTTGCGCACGCACCCGGCGCTGACCGGGTCCTGGTTCAGGTAAGGGTCGGTGTATTGGCGAAGGACGGCTTCCACCGCTGCGCGATTGACGGCGCTCATGGGCAACTCCGAAAACAGGACTGGAAAAGATGGTGGGTATCGTACCTGTTCTAAAGCCTGGGCGGCATGCTTTCAGAATGTCACAAATATCCTGTGGCGAGACGCCCCGTAGCAGCTGGCGAAGCCTGCGTTCGGCTGCGTAGCAGTCGCCAATCCGGACAACCCGGGTTACCTGAAACACCGTGGCGCCTGGTTTTACGACTGCTGCGCAGCCGAACGCAGGCTTCGCCAGCTGCTACGGGGACCGTGGATACGGGCACGGGGGTGAAAAATATGCGCCGGCGCTTTATAGTGGCCGACCTCCGTTTCATCAAGTAGCCGAGCCCCATGTCCGAGCCACGCAAGATCCTCGTCACCAGCGCCCTGCCCTATGCCAATGGTTCGATCCACCTTGGCCATATGCTGGAGTACATCCAGACCGATATGTGGGTGCGCTTCCAGAAGCACCGCGGCAACCAATGCATTTATGTCTGCGCCGACGACGCCCACGGATCGGCGATCATGCTGCGCGCGGAAAAGGAAGGCATCACCCCGGAACAACTGATCGCCAACGTCCAGGCTGAACACAGTGCCGACTTTGCCGACTTCCTGGTGGACTTCGATAACTTCCACTCCACTCACGCCGAAGAAAACCGTGAGCTGTCGAGTCAGATCTACCTGAAGCTGCGTGACGCCGGGCACATCGCCACGCGTTCGATCACCCAGTACTTCGACCCGGAAAAGAAAATGTTCCTGGCCGACCGCTTCATCAAGGGCACCTGCCCGAAATGCGGCACCGAAGACCAGTACGGCGACAACTGCGAAAAATGCGGCGCGACCTATGCACCGACCGACCTGAAGGATCCGAAGTCGGCAATCTCCGGCGCCACCCCGGTGCTCAAGGATTCCCAGCACTTCTTCTTCAAGCTGCCAGACTTCCAGCAAATGCTGCAGACCTGGACCCGCAGCGGCACCCTGCAGGATGCCGTGGCCAACAAGATCGCCGAATGGCTGGATGCGGGCCTGCAACAGTGGGACATCTCCCGCGATGCGCCGTACTTCGGTTTTGAAATCCCCGACGAGCCGGGCAAATACTTCTACGTGTGGCTGGATGCGCCGATCGGCTACATGGCCAGCTTCAAGAACCTGTGCAACCGCACGCCGGAGCTGGACTTCGACGCGTTCTGGGGCAAGGACTCCACCGCCGAGCTGTACCACTTCATCGGCAAGGACATCGTCAACTTCCACGCCCTGTTCTGGCCAGCCATGCTCGAAGGCGCGGGCTACCGCAAGCCGACCGGGATCAACGTGCACGGCTACCTGACCGTCAACGGCCAGAAGATGTCCAAGTCCCGCGGCACCTTCATCAAGGCCCGGACCTACCTGGACCACCTGTCGCCGGAATACCTGCGCTATTACTACGCGGCCAAGCTGGGCCGTGGCGTCGACGATCTCGACCTGAACCTCGAAGACTTCGTGCAGAAGGTCAACTCCGACCTTGTGGGCAAGGTCGTCAACATCGCCAGCCGTTGCGCCGGCTTCATCAACAAGGGCAATGCCGGCGTGATGGTCGACACCAACGCCGCGCCTGAACTGACCGACGCCTTCCTGGCCGCCGCGCCAGGCATCGCCGACGCCTATGAAGCCCGCGACTTCGCCCGCGCCATGCGCGAGATCATGGGCCTGGCCGACCGCGCCAACGCCTGGATCGCCGACAAGGCACCGTGGTCGTTGAACAAACAGGAAGGCAAACAGGATGAAGTGCAGGCCATCTGCGCCACCGGTGTCAACCTGTTCCGCCAACTGGTGATCTTCCTCAAGCCGGTGTTGCCGCTGCTGGCCGCCGATGCCGAGGCGTTCCTCAACGTCGCGCCGCTGACCTGGAGCGACCACGCGACCTTGCTCGGCAATCACCAGTTGAACGAGTTCAAGCCATTGATGACCCGAATCGACCCGGTCAAGGTACAAGCCATGACCGACGCCTCGAAAGAAGACCTGACCGCCAGCCAGACCGACACCGGCGCAGCCGCACCTGCCGGCAATGGCGAACTGGCCAGGGATCCGCTGTCGCCGGAAATCGAGTTCGACACCTTTGCCGCCGTCGACCTGCGTGTTGCCCTGATCGTCAAGGCCGAACACGTGGAAGGCGCCGACAAGCTGCTGCGCCTGACCCTGGACATCGGTGACGAGCAACGCAACGTGTTCTCCGGGATCAAGAGCGCTTACCCGGATCCGTCCAAGCTCGATGGTCGACTGACCATGATGATCGCCAACCTCAAGCCACGAAAAATGAAGTTCGGCATCTCCGAAGGCATGGTGATGGCGGCCGGCCCTGGCGGTGAAGAGATCTACCTGCTCAGCCCTGACAGCGGCGCCAAGCCGGGCCAGCGCATCAAGTAAGGTCTGCGGCAAATCGATCCCGCAGTCGTGCCTGGCGCGGCTGCGGGATTTTCATGTCTGGCCCCCCCTCCCGCCTTGCCGGATAATGCCTACTCTTTTTAGACAACTACGCTAAAAAGCCCTGTTCCTGCCGGCACGAACAATGACCGAAATCCTGCTTACGCTTATCAGCGCCGCCCTGATCAACAACATCGTGTTGCACTGGCCGTTGGCCGTCGATCCGCTGCTGGCCGGCCAGCGCCGTCAGGTCCATGCCTTGGGTATTGCGACGACCTGCCTGATGCTGGTCGTGGGCATGCTCGGCTACACGCTCTATCAATGGCTGCTGGTGCCACTGCAATTGACGCCACTGCGTCTGTTTGTTTTTCTGCCATTGAGCGTGTTGCTGATCAGCCCGTTGCTGAAGTTGCTGGCACGGGTGTTTTCGACACTGCCGTTCGAAGGCCTCTGGCCGTTGCTGCTGGGCAATGCCGGCGTGCTCGGCGTGACCTTGCTCAACGCTCAGGAAGACAAGGGTTTCTTTCACGCCACGACCATGAGCCTCGGTGCAGGGCTGGGCTTCTGGCTGGTGTTGAGCCTGTTCACTGATTTACGTGAACGCACGGCCGACAACGATGTTCCCCTGCCCTTTCGCGGCTTGCCGATCGACCTGATCGGCGCCGGCCTGATCGCAGTGGCCTTTCTCGGATTCAGCGGACTGATCAAAACATGAGTCTGATTCAAAGCATCGACGCCCTCTTGCCGCAAACCCAATGCGGCAAGTGCGGCCACCCCGGGTGCAAGCCGTACGCCGAAGGCATCGCCAATGGCGAGCCGATCAACAAGTGTCCGCCCGGCGGCAACGAAACCATCGCGGCCCTGGCCGAACTGCTGAAGGTGCCGGTGCTGGAGCTGGATGTCAGCCGTGGCTCTGCCCCGGCGCAGATCGCCTACATCCGCGAGGCCGAGTGCATTGGTTGCACCAAGTGCATTCAGGCCTGCCCGGTCGATGCCATCGTCGGCGCGGCCAAACTGATGCACACGGTGATCATCGATGAGTGCACCGGTTGCGACCTCTGCGTGGCACCCTGCCCGGTGGACTGCATCGAAATGCGCCCACTGCCGCCGAACACGGTACTGCCCGTTGTCGGGGGCCTGGCCCTCACACCGCAGGCGCGGCAGGCCCGTACCGTCAAGCGCGATCACGCACGACGGCGTTTCGAACAACGCAATGCTCGCTTGCAGCGTGAGGAGCAACAGAAAATCGCCGAACGCCAGGCAAGGCAGCGAGCGGCGCAACCTGCCGAGACGACAGCCGACCCGGTGCAGGCGGCCCTCGAGCGCGTCCGCGCACAGAAAACCGCCAATGCCGATGCCGCGCTGAAAAAGGCCAAAATCGATGTGGCGATGAGTCGGGCGCAGTTGCACAAATCGCTGAGGGCCTTCGGACATCCACCGACCTTCGAACAGCAATCGCAGTTGATTGTCCTGCAACAACAGTTCGAAGCCGCCGAACAAAACCTGGCGCAACTGGAAAGCGTCGCCCCATCGGCCCCTGCACCGACGGTCGCAGCTGTGTCGTCAAATGATGCCGATCTGAAACGGGCCAAGATCCAGTTGGCCATGCGCCGCGCCGAACTCAAGAAGGCTCGGACCAACGAAGCAGCGGCGGAGCAAATCGAAGCCCTGGAGCGCGCACTCGCTGAAGCCGAACGCCTGGTGGACGCCCATGCCACCCCTTGACGCAGTTGATGATCGCCTGCAACAGGCGATGAAACTGGTGCTGTTGGCCACGCTGCCGGGAATTCTGGCAGCGTTCTGGCTGTATGGCTGGGGCGTTTTGATCAATCTGGTTCTGGCGGCCACTGCCGCGTTGGCCGTCGAGGCCGTCGTCGTGCATTTGCGCAAGCGACCGCCGGGGCCAACCTTGAGTGACGGCAGCGCGCTGGTCAGTGCCACATTGCTGGCTCTGGCGCTGCCGCCTTACTGCCCATGGTGGCTGCCCCTCAGTGCTGCTGTTTTTGCGATGGTGTTCGGCAAGCACTTGTATGGCGGCGTCGCTTCGAATCCCTTCAACCCGGCGATGCTCGGTCTTGCCCTGGTGCTGGTGACCTTTCCCCAACCAATGACCCTTTGGCCATCCCCCCATGGCATGGATCTGCTGAGCGGTTTAGGGCACGTGTTCGGTGTCGGCCAGGCGCCGGATGCATGGGTACAGGCCACGGCACTGGACAGTCTGCGGATCAACAAAAGCCTGACCATGGATGAACTGTTTGCCGACAACCCGGCATTCGGCCACTTTGGCGGCCGAGGGGTGGAATGGCTGAACCTGGCCTTTGTGGCGGGTGGAATGTTTCTCCTGCAACGAAGGGTGATCAGTTGGCATGCACCGCTCGGAATGCTGGCCAGCCTGTTCATCGTCAGCCTGCTGTGCTGGAACGGTTCGGGCTCCGACTCCCATGGCTCGCCGTTGTTTCATCTGCTGACTGGCGCGACCATGCTCGGGGCGTTCTTCATCATTACCGAACCGGTGTCCGGCGCCAGAAACCCACGCGCGAAATTGCTGTTCGGCGTCGGCGTAGGGCTTCTGACTTATCTGATTCGTACCTGGGGTGGCTACCCGGACGGCATCGCCTTCGCCGTGCTGTTGATGAACCTGTGCGTGCCGGCGCTGGAGCGGTTCGTGGCGGCCAGGCAACAGCCGGCGGCGCCATGAACCGGACATCAAGCATCGCGCTTGTGGTGCTGTTGGCCGCACTGGGCCTTGGCATGACCTACTTCGTGCAACTCGGCAGTGCGCCACGCATTGCAGCCCAACAGCGCCTGATCGACAGCCGTCATCTGCTGGACCTGATCGCGCCGGACAGCTACGACAATCAACCACTCGAACACCCGATAAAGATTGAAGCAACCGCACTGACCAACAGCTCCTTGCTGGGTGGTTATCTGGCGACCCGGGCCGATCAACCCGTCGCGGTGTTGCTGCGCAGTCAAACCCTTGGCTACGCCGGCGCCATCGACCTGTTGATCGCTATCGACGGCAATGGCAGGTTGCTGGGCGTCAAAACCCTCAAACAGTCGGAAACACCAGGGCTGGGCGCGCGGATCGCCGACTGGCCCAATGCCTGGCTCCAGGTCTTTTCCGGCAAATCTCGAACAGAACCCGGTGACAGCGGCTGGGCGCTGAAAAAGGATCAGGGGCAATTCGATCAGATCGCAGGCGCAACCATCACTTCAAGAGCGGTGATCAATGCCGTCCACGACGCCTTGCGCTACTTCGATGAACACCGGCAACAACTGCTCGGAATCCCTGCCCATGGATAACTCACCGATTCTGCGCAACACCTTGATGCTAACGCCGCTGATCGGCGCCACCCACTCGTTGACGGCCGCGGTTGGCCTGTGCCTGATGTTCATGGTGGTCACCCAGTTGTTCAGCCTGGCCATGGGCGCCTTGCGATCCCGACTGGTCCCGGCGACCCGCTTGCTGACCAGCATCCTGTTGGCGGCCACACTCACCAGTTGCGCGGAACTCATGGCACAAGCCTGGTCGCTGCAATGGCAGCAGCATCTGGGGTTCTACGGCGCCTTGATCGCCTTGCAATGCGTCGTACTGGAACACACCGGGTTCTTTCAGAACGATTGGCGTCAACGCCTGCGACTCAACGGCCTGTTTGCCACGTTGATGATCGCGTTGGGCCTGCTGCGCGAACTCATCGGCAATGGAACTCTTGGAAACCATCTATCGTGGCTTTTCGACGCGATACAAACTGACTGGCAAGGCTGGATACTAATGGCTGACGGTGGCCTGCGCCTGGCCACATTGGTCCCTGGCGGGTTTATCCTGCTCGGGCTGCTGATCGCCGCCTGGCAGGCCTGGCGCCCCACGCCCACACATTGATTGCCCTCGAGGAAACGCACTGCCCATGAATGCCGCAAAACGTCTGGAAATCTTCCGCAGACTGCATGAGGACAACCCGGAACCAAAGACCGAGCTGGCCTATTCCTCACCCTTCGAACTGCTGATTGCCGTGATTCTCTCGGCGCAATCGACCGATGTCGGCGTCAACAAGGCCACAGCCAGGCTGTTCCCGGTCGCCAATACCCCGGCAGCGATCCATGCACTGGGTGTCGAGGGGCTGTCGGAGTACATCAAGACCATCGGCCTATACAACAGCAAAGCGAAAAACGTGATCGAAACCTGTCGCTTGCTGGTCGAGCGTCACGCCGGCGAAGTCCCACAAACCCGCGAAGAGCTGGAGGCGCTGCCCGGCGTCGGCCGCAAGACCGCCAATGTGGTACTCAATACGGCATTCCGTCAGCTGACCATGGCCGTCGACACGCATATTTTCAGGGTCAGCAACCGGACGGGCATTGCCCCCGGCAAGAATGTGGTGGAAGTCGAGAAAAAACTGATGAAATTCGTGCCCAGGGAGTACCTGCTCGACTCCCATCACTGGCTGATCCTTCACGGCCGCTATGTTTGCCTGGCCCGCAAGCCCCGATGCGGGAGCTGCCGGATCGAGGACTTGTGCGAATACAAGCACAAAACCTCCGACGATTGAGCCGCTATTAGGTTTATTGATTTGTCGATTGAAAAAATCTTTTTTACCCGCCGGGAGATTGTCGATATAAGGAGCGCCAAAGGCCTTCTTAGCCTGGAGCAACTAAATGAGTACTGGCAAAGAGCAATTGGACGTAGAAGACGATTTCACCACCGCCGAAACCGATGACGCTGAGCCGGTGGTTGAAGTAGCGAAAACTAATCTGAGCAAACGCCGCACCATCGACAACCTGCTGGAGGAGCGCCGACTGCAAAAGCAATTGGCCGATTACGATTTTGACTTATGACACCTGAAAGCCTCCCGAAACGGAGGCTTTTTTTCTAAGTGCCATACCCCACCAAGCGACCCTTGTCGCGCTGTTACGCCATCACACCAGACCATTTCGTTGTGCCAGCTCGATCAGATCGACCAGAGACCGCGCATTCAGCTTGAGCAACAGGCGGGTCTTGTAAGTACTGACTGTTTTATTGCTGAGAAACATTCCATCGGCAATCTCCTTATTAGTCTTTCCTCGAGCCAACTGTTGCAGGACCATCATTTCCCGTCCCGACAATCGATCAACCATATCGGCCTCACTGGCGTTCCCCAAACTGCAACGCACGGTATGCAAGGCTTGATTAGGAAAGTAACTGTAGCCTGACAACACGGCCTTTATTGCGCTGAGCAACTCCGTGAGGTCTTGTTGCTTGCAGACATAACCGGCTGCACCGGATTGCATGCAACGCATCGAAAAATGTCCCGGCGCCTGGGAAGTCAAAATCAGCACTTTCATTGGCATTGAGGTCGAAGACAAACGCGCGATGACTTCCAACCCGTCCAGCTTCGGAATCCCGATATCCAGAATGACAATGTCCGGCATAAGTTCACGGGCTAGTTGCAGTGCATCCACACCATTATCGGTTTCTGCAATAACTTCGTAGCCATGACGCTCCATTAGCATACGTACCGCAAGACGAATGACGGGGTGATCATCCACGATCAGCACTTTATTCATGGGCAAGTCCAATTTTCGCTGTTCGAATTTTTAGAGCCCGCACAATAGCCTAGTCGTTTCACCCATGGCATGTCGCCCCTCCCGGCCACCCACACCAAGAGACATACCCTACAAACAACACGGATTTCTCCTACAAAAATCCCTCGAACAGAATGAATTAAAAACTGTATCAGCGTCAGCGTGCCGCACTTTCCAGCAGTCCCCCCTGTCGATTTACGACCAAAATTTTCCGAGCGCCAGTTTGATCGGTCGCGCCCGACAAGCACTAGCCTCTATCTCCCCGTTAAACGTAACTGATATTTTCGCACTCAACACTCACACCAGAAATATCACACACCAAGTATCCAATTACTCTTACAGCAAATTATATTTTTTGAGCAATCATTAAAGCATACCCCACACTCAAGAATTCGAAGAGCAATACAGCAAACAAATAAAACCTGTAAAAAACCAACAGGAAATAAAAATCACTACAACAACCACCACATCAGACCACCCCCATAAACCCCTTGAGAACAGACAACCCGGCATGAGTACAGAACATGATAAAAAAACGAATCACCAACCCGATGACAATTATCGCGATATTCGCAGCGCTTTCTGAAACTTCGGCAGCCGTCTCTCTGCCCTTCCTTGATCAGGGGGAAAGAGAACTCTACGTCTGGTTCCTGATCAGTTTTCCGTTCTATCTGCTTTTACTTTTTTTCGCGACACTCAACTTCAACTATAAATCACTTTATGCACCCTCCGATTTTGAAAAGGGAAAGCACTTCATGAAGGTCATGGATGATGTTGGGCGGTCGGAAAAAAAAGCGTGCGCCAAGCCGACTGAAAACCCCGCACTGGAAACATCAACGAATGACTGGCAGCCCGCTCGCACGCCTTGTGGCGCACAGGACCCGCCAACCGGGATCGGTCTGCAAACCACTGTCTCCGTTCAGCATCACCTTCAGTTACCGGAACCGGTAAAAGACCTGTACATCGTTGATGTACGCTGGATGAGCAAAGAGGTCGAGTTTGGAGCGCTGCTGGAGAAAATCCAGAGGCCACGGGAAAGGACGGCGTACGTGATTCTGTTCGTCACTTGTGCCGTTTCGGAGAAATTACTGAAAGCCAGTGCGCTTGTACATTCAAAGCAGGTCAGCAAGCACAGTGCCGCCTTTTATGTGACCTACAATCCGGACTCGCACAGGTTGTCGGTCATTGATCAGACCGGACTACCGGCAAACAACAACCCATAGAGCAGGCCATTGGAAGGATAAAAACAGGAAATCATCAGCGCAAACGAAAACACCCGACCACGCAGTAACTGATGTCACACCCCGTTTTCAGGTACCTGACCCCGTCGAGGACGAGGTCAGGTATCCATTACGATTTCAAAGGTCTCAGAACAGCTTCCGGCCTTTGTTCGCCGCAATGCGCATGCGCAGGGCGTTGAGCTTGATGAAGCCCGCTGCATCCGCCTGGTTGTAGGCGCCGCCATCTTCTTCGAAGGTAGCGATGTTGGCGTCGAACAGCGAGTCGTCGGACTTGCGGCCAGTGACGATCACATTGCCCTTGTACAGCTTCAGGCGCACAACGCCGTTCACGTTGACCTGGGACGCATCGATCATCTGTTGCAGCATCAGACGCTCAGGGCTCCACCAGTAGCCGGTGTAGATCAGGCTGGCGTACTTGGGCATCAGCTCGTCCTTGAGGTGAGCCACTTCGCGGTCCAGGGTGATCGATTCGATCGCACGGTGGGCGCGCAGCATGATGGTGCCGCCAGGGGTTTCGTAGCAGCCACGGGACTTCATGCCCACGTAACGGTTCTCGACGATGTCGAGACGGCCGATACCGTGCTCGCCACCGATACGGTTCAGGGTCGCCAGTACGGTGGCCGGGGTCATTTCGACGCCGTCCAGCGCGACGATGTCACCGTTGCGGTAGGTCAGTTCCAGGTACTGCGGCTTGTCTGGAGCGTTTTCCGGGGAAACGGTCCAGCGCCACATGTCTTCTTCGTGCTCGGTCCAGGTGTCTTCCAGCACGCCGCCTTCATAGGAGATGTGCAGCAGGTTGGCATCCATGGAGTACGGGGACTTCTTCTTGCCGTGGCGCTCGATCGGGATCGCGTGCTTATCGGCGTAGTCCATCAGCTTTTCACGGGACAGCAGGTCCCACTCGCGCCACGGAGCGATCACTTTCACACCTGGCTTCAAGGCGTACGCACCGAGTTCGAAACGAACCTGGTCGTTACCCTTGCCGGTGGCGCCATGGGAAATGGCGTCAGCGCCGGTTTCGTTGGCGATTTCGATCAGGCGCTTGGCGATCAGCGGACGAGCGATGGAAGTACCCAGCAGGTACTCGCCTTCGTAAACGGTGTTGGCGCGGAACATCGGGAAAACGAAATCGCGCACGAACTCTTCGCGCAAGTCGTCGATGTAGATCTCTTTGACGCCCATGGCCTGAGCCTTGGCGCGTGCAGGTTCGACCTCTTCGCCCTGACCCAGGTCAGCGGTGAAGGTCACCACTTCACAGTTATAAGTATCCTGCAGCCACTTGAGGATCACCGAAGTGTCCAGGCCGCCGGAATACGCCAGAACGACCTTGTTTACGTCCGCCATGCCATCACTCCACGGGGTTCTACGGAAAGCCGGGAAGTCTACCGCTCATGCAGAATAATTTACAGTGGCGCGACAGCTTATGACGACGAAGCGACAGATTATGTCGAGGGAGCGACGATGACCAAATAGTCAGGAAGTTGCCGAAACGGCCGCCTTCGTCGCTTGCGGGGCGACTTGTTCCGCGGGTGCTCCGCGCTCCAGGCGTACCGCCACTCGACGGTTCTTCGCGCGGTTGGTGTTGTTGGTGTTAGGCGCCACCGGATAACGCTCGCCATGGAAACGCAGGGTGATTTGCGACTCCTGGATGCCATTGGCCTTGAAGAACTCCATCACTGCCAAGGCTCGGCGCCGCGACAGGTCGCGGTTGGTCAGGCGGTTGCCGCTGTTGTCGGAGTGACCGTCGAGTTCGATGTGATTGACCGTCGGATCGGCCTTCATGTACTCCAGCATCACCTGCAGTTTGGCTTTTGCGGCGCTGTCGAGTTCGATTCCGCCGCCGGGGAAACCGATTTCGGATTGCTTCACCTGTTCGAAATTCTGTGGCAACAGTTTCGCTACACACCCCTGATAGTCGGCAAACGCTTTGGTGAACCTGACCGGCAACAAGCGTACTTCCGACACCCGCCCATCCCCCGAGGAATGTCGAACCACCGGGCCGCGACCGTCCATCAGGCCACTGATCAGACGCCCGGCCTGAACCTGCGAGCTATTGAACAATACGTTGCCACTGCCGATTCTCACCGTGCCCAGGTTGATATCGTCACGGCCCGGTTGCCACGGCGCCGCAGCGGCCAGCAGCGTCGCCGAGCCACCGCCAATCATCGGGTTGTAGGCTTTCAGACGAAACGTCGCCTGCTCGCCGGCACGACGCACGAACTCGCCCGAACCGAAATCGGTGATCGGCTGAGTCAGGCGGCATTCGAACTTGTCGCCTTCTACCGTCCACTCAATGTTCTCCAGACGGGTCTGGAAAGTGAGCGCCATCGCCGGAAGGCTGGCAAACACACTGAGCAAGGCTAAATAACGCTGGCGCACGGGAGGCTCCACTGGCTTCTACAACAAAAAGACCGACATACACATGTTTACGGCATACCTGTTGGATATCGGAAGCTTCCTGCAAAACTTGATAGCGAGTGCCTGCAAGAGTCTTTTCCGGTAGCATTCCCTTGAGTTTGACCCGCCTGGAATCCCCTCATGTCCGACCGCCTGACCCTGCTGCGTCCCGACGACTGGCATATTCATCTTCGCGATGGTGCCGTGTTGACCAATACCGTCGCGGATGTCGCGCGCACCTTTGGTCGCGCCATCATCATGCCCAACCTGGTTCCTCCGGTGCGCAACGCGGCCGAAGCCGACGGCTATCGCCAGCGGATTCTCGCTGCCCGCCCGGCCGGCAGCCTATTCGAGCCACTGATGGTCCTGTACCTGACCGACCGCACCCAGCCTGAAGAAATTCGCGAGGCCAAGGCCAGCGGATTCATTCACGCCGCCAAGCTGTACCCGGCCGGCGCGACCACCAACTCGGATTCTGGCGTCACCAGCATCGACAAGATCTTCCCTGCACTCGAGGCCATGGCCGAAGTCGGGATGCCGTTGTTGGTCCACGGTGAAGTCACCCGAGGCGATGTCGACGTGTTCGACCGCGAAAAAATCTTCATCGACGAGCACATGCGTCGTGTAGTCGAGCGTTTCCCGACCCTCAAAGTGGTCTTCGAACACATCACCACCGCGGACGCCGTGCAGTTCGTCAACTCGGCTTCGGCCAACGTGGGCGCGACCATCACCGCGCACCACCTGCTGTACAACCGCAACCACATGCTGGTGGGCGGGATTCGGCCGCACTTCTATTGCCTGCCGATCCTCAAGCGCAATACCCACCAGGAAGCCCTGCTCGACGCCGCCACCAGCGGCAGCGAGAAGTTCTTCCTCGGCACCGACTCGGCTCCCCATGCCCAGCACGCCAAGGAAGCGGCCTGCGGTTGCGCCGGTTGCTACACCGCCTATGCGGCCATCGAGATGTACGCCGAAGCCTTCGAACAGCGTAATGCGCTGGACAAGCTCGAAGCTTTCGCCAGCCTCAACGGCCCGCGGTTCTATGGTCTGCCGGCCAACACCGATCGCATCACCCTGGTCCGTGAAGAATGGACCGCCCCGACCAGCCTGCCATTTGGCGAGCTGACCGTTATCCCGCTGCGCGCCGGTGAAAAACTGCGCTGGCGCCTGCTGGAGGAACACGCGTGAGTGAAGACCATTTCGACGACGAACTGGAAGGCAATGGCGGCGGAGGCGGCCCGCGTCATCCAATGGCGGCCAGGTTCCGTGGTTACCTGCCGGTTGTCGTCGACGTAGAGACCGGTGGCTTCAACTCGGCCACCGACGCTCTGCTGGAGATCGCCGCGACCACCATCGCCATGGATGAAAAGGGTTTTGTTTACCCGGATCACACCTACTTCTTCCGTGTCGAGCCGTTCGAAGGCGCGAACATCGAAGCGGCGGCCCTTGAGTTCACGGGGATCAAGCTCGATCACCCGCTGCGCATGGCCGTGAGCGAAGAGTCTGCCCTGAACGATATCTTCCGCGGCGTGCGCAAGGCCCTCAAGGCCAATGGCTGCAAACGGGCGATCCTGGTCGGGCATAACAGCAGCTTCGACCTGGGCTTCCTCAATGCGGCGGTTGCGCGGCTGGACATGAAGCGCAATCCGTTCCATCCGTTCTCCAGTTTCGATACCGCGACGCTCGCCGGCCTCGCTTACGGCCAGACCGTACTGGCCAAGGCTTGCCAGGCAGCGGACATCGACTTCGACGGTCGCGAGGCTCACTCGGCTCGCTATGACACCGAGAAGACGGCAGAGCTGTTCTGCGGCATCGTCAATCGCTGGAAACAAATGGGTGGCTGGGAAGACTTCAACGATTGATGGCTTTCTGTAGGAGCGAGCCTGCTCGCGATGGACTTGAGAACGCCGCCGGGTGTCAGATTCCCCTCGTTATCGTTCACGACCATCGCGAGCAGGCTCGCTCCTACACAGTCCCGGCGTTATCCCGCCCATAAAAAAACCGGCCTCGATGGCCGGTTTTTTTGTACCTGCGCGCCTTACAGAGCGGCAGCGTGCTCGGTCAGGTAAGCCGCAACGCCTTCTGGCGAAGCGTTCATGCCCTTGTCGCCTTTCTTCCAGTTGGCAGGGCAGACTTCGCCGTGCTCTTCGTGGAATTGCAGAGCGTCGACCAGACGCAGCAGCTCTTCCATGTTACGGCCCAGCGGCAGGTCGTTGATGATCTGCGAACGGACAACGCCTTTGTCGTCGATCAGGAACGCGCCACGGAACGCAACGCCGTCAGCGGACTGAACGTCGTAGGCCTTCATGATGTCCTGCTTGATGTCGGCAGCCATGGTGTAGCGAACTTCGCCGATGCCGCCGTTGTTGACCGGGGTGTTGCGCCAGGCGTTGTGGGTGAAGTGCGAGTCGATCGACACAGCGACCACTTCAACGTTGCGCGCCTTGAACTCGGACATGCGGTTGTCCAGAGCGATCAGCTCGGACGGGCAAACGAAGGTGAAGTCCAGCGGGTAGAAGAACACCAGGCCGTATTTGCCTTTGATCGCCGAAGACAGGGTGAAGCTGTCAACGATCTCGCCATTGCCGAGTACGGCCGGTACGGTGAAGTCAGGGGCTTGTTTGCCTACGAGTACGCTCATTGGATATCTCCTGGTGTAATAGCGTGAGAAACAGGGTTCGCATCAGCCTGCCACCCTGAGGCGACAGCCCTGTGACACGAACCCCGGTCGCAAAAGACCGGCCATCATACACCGCGTGTTTGAGCTGGCTTAGCTGTTTTTTCCCGGTACGATGAAATCCCCGGCGGTTTTGTATCACCGGTTTGCCATATAGACCGTTCGTCAGCCATCCCCGCTTATGACGAAAAGTACTCTGAAACCACTTTGACAATCATTCTCGTTAACATTAAGATCCATCGCAATTGAGTCACAATCAGCGACGGTCTTCCTTATGTATGTTTGCCTCTGCACTGGCGTCACCGACGGTCAAATCCGCGATGCGATCTATGAAGGATGCTGCAGCTACAAGGAAGTCCGTGTGGCTACCGGCGTCGCCAGTCAATGCGGCAAATGTGCCTGCCTCGCCAAGGAAGTGGTCCGTGAGACCCTGACCAAACTGCAAACGGCCCAGGCTGCAATTCCTTTTCCAGCAGAATTTACAGCCGCTTGAATATCGAATTCCAAAGAACCGGACATATGTCCGGTTTTTTTATGCCTCAAAATCAACTAGTTATGCTCTAGACGCGGAACACAAACATTCTTATTCCGATTAATTTTCATTTAAGTTTCAATAACTTAGGTTTGACACTATTAAATACCCGGCTCAAACTCTGCTCTATTGACAGCTAATACAGGGCAGGACCCCATCATGAAAGGCGACGTTACAGTCATCCAGCATCTCAACAAGATCCTTGCCAATGAGCTGGTCGCGATCAATCAATATTTCCTGCATGCACGCATGTACGAAGATTGGGGCCTGAACAAGCTCGGCAAGCACGAGTACCACGAGTCCATCGACGAGATGAAGCACGCGGACAAGCTGATCAAGCGCATCCTGTTCCTTGAAGGCCTGCCGAACGTCCAGGACCTGGGCAAGCTGCACATCGGCGAGCACACCAAGGAAATGCTGGAGTGCGATCTGCGTATCGAGAAAACCGGCCATGCCGATTTGAAAGTAGCCATCGCGCATTGCGAAACAGTTGGCGATTTCGGTAGCCGTGAACTGCTTGAAGATATCCTCGAGTCCGAAGAAGAACATATCGACTGGCTGGAAACCCAATTGGGCCTGATCGATAAAGTGGGTCTTGAGAACTACCTGCAATCGCAGATGGGCGAAGACGAGTAAGTTCTACGCCATTAATCTCGATGCAATAAAAAGCCCCACCCTCTTTCGAGTGGCGGGGCTTTTTGTTACCCGGAATTCAGGTTTACCCTGAAATCCTGATGTGGGAGCGGGCTTGCTCGCGAAGCAGGCGACACGATTTATCTGGAAACCGCGTTATCGTTCTTCGCGAGCAAGCCCGCTCCCACACACGGCGAATCAGGCTTCGGTCTTTGGAGCAGCAGCCTTGGCGGCGGCGTCCTTGATCAGGCTCTGCAGCGAACCGTCAGCAGCCATTTCAGTCATGATGTCGCTACCGCCGACCAGCTCACCGGCAACCCACAGTTGCGGGAAGGTTGGCCAGTTGGCGTATTTTGGCAGGTTGGCGCGGATTTCCGGGTTCTGCAGGATGTCCACGTACGCAAACTTTTCGCCACACGCCATCACGGCCTGCGCGGCTTTCGCGGAGAAGCCGCACTGCGGGGCATTCGGCGAGCCTTTCATGTAAAGCAGAATGGTGTTGTTGGCAATCTGCTCTTTAATCGTTTCGATGATATCCATGGAGCACCTCGGCTGAACTTTCCGACTCATGGGTCGGCACGGTGGCGCATTGTAACGGAAAGCCGAGCGCCCTGCTCGGTCTCTCCGTCAGACTGATTCAAGCCGCCGCCACGGTCACCGGCACACCATTGAGTGCAGCATTTCCCGACAACTCGTCAAGCTGGCAGTCGTCGGTCAGGTCGTTGGCGCTTGAGCCCGGCTGGCTGCTGGCAATCGTCATTTGCACGCCCGGCCGCGCGTGACCCCAGCCGTGCGGCAGGCTGACCACGCCTTTCATCATGTCCAGGCTGCCAAGCACTTCGACTTCGATCACACCCACCCGCGAACTGACCCGGACGCGCTGCCCGTCGCTGAGCCCGCGGCTGGCCAGATCGTCCGGATGCATCAGCAACTGGTGACGCGGCTTGCCTTTCACCAACCGATGATAGTTATGCATCCATGAGTTATTGCTGCGCACATGTCGGCGGCCAATCATCAACAACTCGTCGGCGGCCGGCGCCTGCAAGGCTGCGAAGCGCGCCAGGTCAGCGAGAATCGCGGCCGGCGCGGCCTGGATGCGTTGATTGGCAGTCTTCAGGCGGAGCGCCAGGTTAGGCTTGAGCGCGCCCAGATCGACGCCATGGGGATAATCGAACAAAGTCGCCAGCGACAGCTTGTGCTCTGAATTGTCGCCGTACATCCCCATGCGCAGGCCGCGATCGATCATTTGCGCAGGGGCGATGGTGGGCTTCAGTTCTTTACCGGTCCTGGCGGCAAATGCCTTGGCCAGGCCGACGAAGATCTCCCAGTCGTGCAATGCACCTTTGGGTTTGGCGAGGATGGCGCGGTTGAAGCGGCTGACGTTGCGCACCGCAAACAGATTGAAGGTGGTGTCGTAATGGTCGTTTTCCAGCGCCGATGTAGACGGCAGGATCAGGTCGGCGTAACGCGTGGTTTCATTGATGTACAGGTCGATGCTGACCATGAATTCCAACCCGTCCAGCGCCTGTTCGAGTTGTCGGCCATTGGGTGTGGACAGCACCGGATTGCCCGCCACGGTGATCAGCGCCCGGACTTGACCTTCCCCTTCGGTGAGCATCTCCTCGGCCAGCGCCGAGACAGGTAGTTCTCCTGCGTACTCCGGGCGCCCGGAAACCCGGCTCTGCCACAGATTGAAATGCCCGCCCGAAGTCGTCGCCACCAGGTCCACTGCCGGCTCGGTGCACAAGGCGCCACCCACGCGATCGAGATTGCCGGTGACCAGATTGATCAACTGCACCACCCAGTGGCACAGCGTACCGAAGACCTGGGTCGAAACGCCCATGCGGCCATAGCAGACTGCACTCGGTGCCGCGGCGAAGTCCCGCGCCAACTGGCGGATCTGTTCGGCCGGCACGGCGCACAACGGGCTCATGGCCTCGGCAGTGAACGGCGCAACGGCCTTGCGTACATCCTCCAGGCCGTCCACCGGCAGATGGCTGTCACGTGTCAGACCTTCAGCGAACAGGGTATTGAGCATGCCGAACAACAGCGCGGCATCACCGCCCGGGCGCACGAACAGATGTTGGTCGGCAATCGCCGCCGTCTCACTACGACGCGGATCGACCACCACCACCTTGCCACCCCGGGCCTGTATCGCCTTCAAGCGTTTTTCCACATCCGGCACGGTCATGATGCTGCCGTTCGACGCCAGCGGGTTGCCGCCCAGGATCAACATGAAATCGGTGTGATCGATGTCCGGGATTGGCAGCAACAGACCGTGGCCGTACATCAAATGACTGGTCAGGTGATGGGGCAATTGATCGACCGAGGTGGCGGAAAACCGATTGCGGGTTTTCAACAGGCCGAGGAAGTAATTGCTGTGGGTCATCAACCCGTAATTGTGCACGCTCGGGTTGCCCTGATAGACCGCCACGGCGTTTTGCCCGTGATGCTCCTGAATGGCGGCGAGGCGTTCGGCGACCAGATTGAATGCCGCTTCCCACTCGATGGGCTGCCACTCATTGCCCACCCGCTGCATCGGCTGATGCAGGCGATCCGGATCGCTCTGAATGTCTTGCAGGGCCACGGCCTTGGGACAGATGTGCCCACGGCTGAACGTGTCCTCAGAGTCGCCCTTGATCGATGTGATCTGGACGCTACCGCCTTCGACCTCGGTGGTTTCGATGGTCAGGCCACAGATGGCTTCGCACAAATGGCACGCACGGTGATGGAGAGTCTTGGTCATGGCCAGTCTCTGTCTTGTTTTGGGCGGGCAGCGTTGGCCGCGGAAACAAAACTATGGCGCCAGAGCCGCCGCCACGCCAGCGACGTTCGTCTTGTGAATCGAGGGGTATCAGGCCAGCCGATGGCTGCCCGGGTTCAGTTCGAAGGCAGCCTGGGCGGCGCCTGCAACTGGATTTCCTGCAGGGCTTCAATCGGCCCGTGGGGGCCATGCACACCGGTCAGTTCGCCGATCAGGCGCCAGTGCTCGTCGAGCCCGGCGCCGATGAATGACAGGTCAGAAACCGACTGTCAGCGCACCATTGCCGCCCCGCCTGATTGCCAAGTCCCGAGGGGCCGGTGTACAAATGAACCGCTGCTATCAGGAAACAGGCTTCAAAAGCGCTACCTCGGTGAACCCGTAGCACCTCTGAAACTCCCTAAAAACTGTAGCCCTATTGGTAAGACGCGACATTTAATTATAAGATCGCGCCTCCCCCTATTTCGTCGCCCCCGTGCGGCTTACGCCGCAGGTCTCGCCCGTTGTTCCGTTAAACAAGGCTTTGAGCATCTGCGGTTTGTAGCAAAAGGTAGTCAATGATGAGCGCAAGGCACTTTCTCTCCCTGATGGATTGCACGCCCGAAGAGCTGGTCAGCGTGATCCGTCGAGGCGTTGAGCTCAAGGACCTGCGTAACCGCGGCGTACTGTTCGAGCCTCTGAAAAACCGCGTGCTCGGGATGATTTTCGAGAAATCCTCGACCCGTACCCGGATCTCCTTCGAGGCCGGCATGATCCAGCTCGGTGGCCAGGCGATCTTCCTGTCGCCCCGTGACACCCAACTGGGCCGTGGCGAGCCGATCGGCGACGCCGCCATTGTCATGTCGAGCATGCTCGATGCGGTGATGATCCGTACGTTTTCCCACAGCACCCTGACAGAATTCGCCGCCAATTCGCGCGTCCCGCTGATCAACGGCCTGTCCGATGACCTGCACCCGTGCCAGTTGCTTGCCGACATGCAGACCTTCCTCGAACACCGCGGCTCCATCCAGGGCAAGACCGTGGCCTGGATCGGCGATGGCAACAACATGTGCAACAGCTATATAGAAGCGGCGATCCAGTTCGACTTCCAGTTGCGCGTTGCCTGCCCGGAAGGCTACGAGCCCAACCCGGTGTTCCTGGCCAAGGCCGGCGATCGGGTCACTATCGTTCGCGACCCGAAGGAAGCCGTGCGTGGTGCGCATCTGGTGAGCACCGACGTCTGGACCTCCATGGGCCAGGAAGAGGAAACCGCCAAGCGTCTGCAACTGTTCGCACCGTACCAGGTCAACCGCGCCCTGCTCGACCTGGCCGCTGAAGACGTGCTGTTCATGCACTGCCTGCCGGCGCACCGTGGCGAAGAAATCAGCGTCGACCTGCTCGACGACCCGCGCTCTGTGGCCTGGGATCAAGCCGAAAATCGTCTGCATGCGCAAAAGGCCTTGCTCGAATTCCTCGTTCCGCCTTCGTACCACCACGCATGAGCCAGCCATTACTGCTTAACCTGCGCAACCTCGCCTGCGGCTATCAAGACCAGCGCGTGGTGCAGAACCTCAACCTGCACCTCAACGCAGGCGACATCGGTTGCCTGCTGGGCTCCTCGGGTTGCGGCAAGACCACCACCCTGCGGGCGATTGCCGGTTTCGAACCGGTACACGAAGGCGAAATCCAGCTGGCAGGCGAGACGATCTCCAGCGCCGGTTTCACCCTTGCCCCGGAGAAACGCCGCATCGGCATGGTGTTCCAGGACTACGCGCTGTTTCCGCATTTGAGCGTGGCCGACAACATCGCCTTCGGCATTCGCAAGCATCCGCAAAAGGATCGCGTGACCGAAGAACTGCTGGAACTGGTCAACCTGAAGAACCTCGGCAAGCGCTTCCCCCACGAGCTTTCAGGTGGCCAGCAGCAACGTGTCGCCCTGGCCCGCGCCTTGGCGCCGGAACCGCAACTGCTGTTGCTCGATGAACCGTTCTCCAACCTCGATGGCGAATTGCGCCGCAAGCTCAGCCATGAAGTACGCGACATCCTCAAGGCCCGTGGCACCAGTGCGATTCTGGTGACTCACGATCAGGAGGAGGCCTTCGCGGTCAGCGACCACGTTGGCGTGTTCAAGGAAGGTCGTCTGGAGCAGTGGGATACGCCCTACAACCTGTATCACGAACCCCTGACACCCTTCGTGGCGAGTTTCATCGGTCAGGGCTATTTCATTCGCGGTCAGTTGAGCAGCCCCGAATCGGTGCAAACCGAGCTGGGTGAGTTGCGCGGCAATCGGGCCTACACCTGGCCGGTAGGCGGCGCCGTGGACGTGCTGCTGCGCCCGGACGATATCGTCTATGCGCCCGACAGCGCACTGAAGGCACGAATTGCCGGCAAGACGTTCCTGGGTGCATCGACCCTGTATCGCTTGCAACTGCCGACAGGCGCACAGCTGGAATCGATCTTCCCGAGCCATGTCGACCGTCAGGTTGGGGCGGATGTGGGTATTCGTGTCGCGGCTGAACACCTGGTGCTGTTCCAGGCGTCCGGCAGCACGGCGGCGCAGATTCCTGCTGTTGAATCGGGCGTCCGGCGCTACAGCACAGCCAACTGATACACACGAAACAATTGTGGGAGCGGGCTTGCTCCCACAATTGGATTGGAGCTAACCCAGCAAAAGCGTTCCGCTTGCTACGAGCGTTGCATCCCCGCCGATCATCACCCGCTCGCCTTCCAGCCGGCAGAACAACTCCCCGCCCCGCGTCGAACGCTGATAGGCCGTCAGGCTCGACTTACCCAAACGCTTCGACCAATACGGAATCAGAAGGCAATGGGTCGATCCGGTCACCGGGTCCTCATTGATGCCGATTGCCGGGGCGAAGTAACGGGAAACAAAATCGTGCTGCTCGCCCTGCGCCGTCACGATAGCGCCCAACCACGGCAGTTTTGCCAGGGCCACCATGTCCGGCTTGCAGTCGAGCACGGCTTGCTCCGACTCCAGCACCACGAACAGCTCATTCGAAGCCAGTACCTCGACAGCCTTCACACCCAGTGCACGCTCGATGTCCGAGATCACGCTCACCGGCGCCGCAGTGATCGACGGGAAATCCAGCCACAATCGTCCATCTTCACGGGTCACGCTCAATGGACCGGATTTGCAGGTGAAGTCCAGCCGTTCGACGGGCTCTTTATAGACCTCAAACAGCACATGGGCGCTGGCCAGCGTCGCGTGGCCGCACAATGGCACCTCGGTGGTCGGCGTAAACCAACGGATGTGCCAGCCCTGCCCTTCACGCACCACAAACGCTGTTTCGGCTAGATTGTGTTCGGCGGCAATCTTTTGCATCAACTCATCGGCGAGCCATGTATCGAGCCGATAGACCATCGCCGGATTGCCACTGAATGGCTGATTGCTGAACGCGTCGACCTGATGAAACTCAAGCTGCATAACCTTCTCCCTTTGTCAGACCGCCGAGCATGCCGCGCTGGCCCAGCCGGCACCAGTGACAGAGCAGGCTGATTTTCACCATACAGCGCTGCACTTGGTCTTCAAGCGCGGCCGATATCGGCAAACTTCGCCTGGGTGTGTTCGGCCAGCACCGCCGGTGCCAGTTCGACTTCCAGTCCACGTCGGCCCGCACTGACAAAAATGCTGGCGAAGGGCTGAGCCGAACTATCAATGAAGGTACGCAAACGCTTTTTCTGCCCCAGCGGACTGATCCCGCCCAACAGATAGCCAGTAGAGCGCTGCGCTGCCGCCGGGTCGGCCATTTCGACCTTTTTCACGCCCGCGGCGTGGGCCAGCCCTTTCAAGTCCAGACTGCCGACAACCGGCACTACGGCCACCAGCAACTCGCCCTTCTCGCTGGCCGCCAGCAAGGTCTTGAACACCTGCGCCGGATCGAGCCCGAGTTTTTCAGCCGCTTCCAGCCCGTAGGAAGCGGCCTTGGGGTCATGTTCGTAACTGTGTACGCGATGTTCGGCCCGAACCTTTTTCAACAAATCCAATGCGGGGGTCATGACAGCTCCAGACTGGGCGACAGAAGAAAAATACTGCGCCCGATTCTAGGACATTGATTGTTAAAAGGCTCTACGGCGGCGCATCCATGACGCCATTGCCTGGCCATCCCATTCCCCAATGACTCGCTCATTCATACAGCGAATAGTTTCTTTATGACCGACGGTTCACTTTCGACCTTTGACAGCAGCGTTTCTTGTCTATATTTTTTCGTTTATGAAACTGCACGAAACGCCCTACCGTTGCACCCAGCAGTAAACCGCGACCAGGATGGGGATCCTGCCTCGGCGAAAAACGCGCTCCGACCATGATGGAAAAAAGCGCCAGACAACAAAAAAAAATGAGGTTTCAATGACAACTGCTTTACAACAACCGTCGCTCTCGAGCCAATGCATGGCCGAGTTTCTGGGTACGGCGCTGCTGATCTTTTTTGGTACAGGTTGCGTTGCCGCGCTCAAGGTCGCGGGTGCCAGTTTTGGCTTGTGGGAAATCAGCATTATCTGGGGCGTCGGCGTCAGCATGGCGATCTACCTTACCGCCGGGGTTTCCGGGGCTCATCTGAACCCTGCCGTCAGCATTGCCCTGAGCATTTTCGCGGACTTCGATAAGCGCAAATTGCCTTTCTACATACTCGCCCAAGTGGCGGGTGCCTTCTGTGGAGCGCTATTGGTCTACACCCTCTACAGCAATCTATTCTTCGAATTCGAACAATCACACCATATGGTTCGCGGCACTCAAGCCAGCCTTGAGTTGGCCTCCGTGTTCTCCACCTTCCCGAATCCAGCGCTGACCACCGCCCAGGCATTTCTGGTCGAGGTGATCATCACGGCCATCCTGATGGGCGTGATCATGTCCCTGACCGATGACAACAATGGCCTGCCAAAAGGCCCGTTGGCACCGCTGCTGATCGGCCTGCTGATTGCGGTGATCGGCAGTTCGATGGGGCCGCTGACCGGTTTTGCCATGAACCCTGCGCGGGACTTCGGCCCTAAACTGATGACTTTCTTCGCTGGCTGGGGTGAAATTTCCTTCACTGGCGGGCGCAATATCCCGTATTTCCTGATTCCTGTTTTTGCACCGATTGTCGGTGCCTGCCTCGGTGCTGCAGCCTATCGTGGGTTGATTGCCCGCCATCTGCCCAGCGCCGTACCTGCTACAAAGGATGCAACAGCTGCCATTGACGGCAAACCCAGAACTTCTTGATACCGTTGGCGCGCGCCCCCTGCCCTTTGATCGCGCGCCAGACCTCACTCCCTTATTTCGTCCAAGGCAATCGACATGACCGACACACAGAATAAGAACTACATCATTGCCCTCGATCAGGGTACGACCAGCTCCCGCGCGATCATTTTCGACCGCGACGCGAACGTGGTCTGCACCGCCCAACGGGAGTTCGCGCAGCATTACCCGCAAGCCGGCTGGGTCGAACACGATCCGATGGAAATCTTCGCCACCCAGAGCGCCGTGATGGTCGAGGCCCTGGCGCAAGCCGGCCTGCACCACGACCAGGTGGCGGCCATCGGCATCACCAACCAGCGCGAAACCACCGTGGTCTGGGACAAGAACACCGGCCGGCCGATCTACAACGCGATCGTCTGGCAGTGCCGACGCAGCACCGAGATCTGCCAGCAACTCAAGCGCGATGGCCACGAGCAATACATCAGCGACACCACCGGTCTGGTCACCGACCCGTATTTCTCCGGCACCAAGCTCAAGTGGATCCTCGACAACGTCGAAGGCAGCCGCGAGCGCGCGCGCAACGGTGAACTGTTGTTCGGCACCGTCGACAGCTGGCTGATCTGGAAATTTACCGGCGGCAAGGTCCATGTCACCGACTACACCAACGCTTCGCGCACCATGCTCTTCAACATCCACACCCTGGAGTGGGACGCGAAGATGCTGGAGGTGCTGGATATTCCGCGCGAAATGCTGCCGGAAGTTAAATCGTCCTCGGAAATTTATGGCCGCACCAAAAGCGGCATCGCCATCGGCGGCATCGCTGGCGACCAGCAAGCTGCTCTGTTCGGCCAGATGTGCGTCGAGCCAGGCCAGGCGAAAAACACCTACGGCACTGGCTGCTTCCTGTTGATGAACACCGGCGACAAAGCCGTGAAATCCCGACACGGCATGCTCACCACCATCGCTTGCGGCCCACGTGGCGAAGTGGCCTACGCGCTGGAAGGCGCGGTATTCAACGGCGGCTCTACCGTGCAGTGGCTGCGTGACGAACTGAAAATCATCAACGACGCCCACGACACCGAATACTTTGCCAACAAGGTCAAGGACAGCAACGGCGTATACCTGGTGCCGGCCTTCACCGGTCTTGGCGCGCCCTACTGGGACCCGTACGCCCGTGGCGCACTGTTTGGCCTGACCCGCGGTGTACGCGTAGATCACATCATTCGTGCCGCGCTGGAGTCGATTGCCTACCAGACCCGCGACGTGCTCGACGCCATGCAGCAGGACTCCGGCGAACGCCTCAAGGCCCTGCGCGTGGACGGCGGCGCGGTGGCCAACAATTTCCTCATGCAGTTCCAGGCCGACATCCTCGGCACGCAGGTCGAGCGCCCGCAAATGCGCGAAACCACGGCACTGGGTGCGGCTTACCTGGCAGGCCTGGCCTGTGGCTTCTGGGGCAGCCTGGAAGAGTTGCGCGGCAAGGCCGTGATCGAACGCCAGTTCGAGCCGACTCTGGATGAAACGGCGAAGGAAAAACTCTACGCCGGGTGGAAAAAAGCGGTCAGCCGCACCCGCGATTGGGCAGTTGAAGACGAGGCTGAATAAGCGAACTCCAGTCCCCGTATCTGTATGTAACTGGTAGGGAGCGGATTCCTGCGGCATCATGGGCAAATTTTGCACGGCAGCCCAAAGGACGCCCCATGAATCTGCCTCCCCGTCAGCAGCAAATCCTCGAACTGGTCCGCGAACGCGGCTATGTCAGCATCGAGGAAATGGCCACTCTGTTCGTAGTTACCCCGCAGACCATTCGCCGCGACATCAATCAGCTCGCGGAAGCCAATTTGTTGCGTCGCTACCACGGCGGCGCGGCTTACGACTCCAGCGTTGAAAACACCGCCTACGCCATGCGCGCCGATCAGATGCGCGATGAGAAACAGCGTATCGGCGAAGCCATTGCCGCGCAGATTCCCGACCATGCGTCATTGTTCATCAATATCGGTACGACCACCGAATCCATTGCCCGGGCATTGCTCAACCACAGTCACCTGAAAATCATCACCAACAACCTGCACGTCGCCTCCATGCTCAGCGCCAAGGACGATTTCGATGTCCTGCTGACCGGCGGCAATGTGCGGCGCGATGGTGGCGTGGTGGGCCAGGCCAGTGTCGATTTCATCAATCAGTTCAAGGTCGACTTCGCCCTGGTCGGCATCAGCGGCATCGATGAAGACG
Source organism: Pseudomonas sp. GM74 (assembly GCF_000282455.1). GTDB lineage: Bacteria > Pseudomonadota > Gammaproteobacteria > Pseudomonadales > Pseudomonadaceae > Aquipseudomonas. The sequence goes on along the minus strand of NZ_AKJG01000155.1, from coordinate 41,175 downwards.
GCAGCCTGCTGGACTTCGACTATCAGGAAGTGCGGGTGTCCCAGGCGATCATCGCCAATGCCCGGCAAGTGATACTCGCGGCCGACTCCAGCAAGTTCGGGCGCAACGCCATGATTCGCCTGGGGCCGATCAGCCTGGTCGATTGCCTGGTCACCGATCAGCAACCTTCGCCAGCGCTGGCGCAGCTGCTGAACCAGCACAAGGTTCGGCTGGAAGTCGTTTAACCCCACCATCTCCAGTGCCTACACTGGCGCTATCGCGGGCAAGCCCGCTCCCACAGGCCCGTGTGATCCTTGTGGGAGCGGGCTTGCCCGCGAAGACGATCGCACATACAGCATCCCTCTTGCGCCATAACGCGCATCAAAATGTTCGTAAATTTTCCTTTAACGGCCCTTCGATGAGTATTTTCAATCGAAGCTGACTGGCTGCGGGCGTCTTTATGGGCTAGTATTTTCGCAAATGAACATTAATGTTCGAATTCAAATACAGAACATCAAAGAATTCCGAGGCCGTGCCGATGCCCACTTCCACCTTGCCTACGCCCCCTCTCGCCGAGGTTTACGATATCGCCGTCATCGGTGGAGGGATCAATGGCGTGGGGATCGCAGCGGACGCCGCCGGCCGTGGTCTCTCGGTGTTCCTTTGTGAAAAGGATGACCTGGCCAGCCATACCTCGTCGGCCAGCAGCAAGCTGATTCACGGTGGCCTGCGCTACCTCGAACATTACGAATTCCGCCTGGTGCGTGAAGCCCTGGCCGAACGCGAAGTGCTGTTGGCCAAGGCTCCGCACATCGTCAAGCAAATGCGTTTCGTGTTGCCGCACCGCCCGCACCTGCGCCCGGCGTGGATGATTCGCGCCGGCCTGTTCCTCTATGACAACCTGGGCAAGCGCGAGCAATTGCAAGGTTCGAAAAGCCTGAAGTTCGGCCACGACAGCGCGCTCAAAAGCGAAATCACCAAGGGCTTCGAATACTCCGATTGCTGGGTCGACGACGCACGCCTGGTGGTGCTGAACGCCATGGCCGCCCGGGAAAAAGGCGCCCACGTTCACACCCAGACCCGCTGCGTCAGTGCACGCCGCGCCAAGGGCTTGTGGCACCTGCACCTGGAACGCGCCGATGGCAGCCTGTTTTCGATCCGCGCCAAGGCATTGGTCAATGCGGCCGGGCCATGGGTCGCCAGGTTCATTCGCGATGACTTGAAGATGGAATCGCCATACGGCATCCGCCTGATCCAGGGCAGCCACCTGATCGTGCCGAAACTGTACGAAGGCGAACACGCGCACATCCTGCAAAACGAAGATCAGCGCATCGTGTTCACCATTCCGTACCTGAATCATTTCACCCTGATCGGCACCACCGACCGCGAGTACACCGGCGATCCGGCTGCCGTTGCAATTACCGATGGCGAAACCGATTACCTGTTGAACGTGGTCAACGCTCATTTCAAAAAGCAAATCGGCCGCGACGACATCCTGCACAGCTATTCCGGTGTGCGCCCGCTGTGCAACGACGAATCCGACAACCCGTCGGCCGTGACCCGCGATTACACCCTGGCGCTGTCTGGCACTGGCGAAGAGGCTCCGTTGCTGTCGGTGTTCGGCGGCAAGCTCACCACCTATCGCAAACTGGCCGAGTCGGCGCTGGCGCAACTGGCACCCTACTTCAAGCACATCCAGCCGAGCTGGACCGCCAGCGCCACGCTGCCGGGCGGTGAAGACATGACCACCCCGCAAGCCCTGAGCTCGCGCATTCGCGACAAATTCGACTGGGTACCGAGCGAGATCGCTCGCCGCTGGGCTACCACCTACGGCAGCCGCACCTGGCGCATGCTCGAAGACGTGCAAGACCTCAGCGATATGGGCGAGCACATCGGCGGCGGTCTCTACACCCGCGAAGTCGACTATCTGTGCAGCGAAGAATGGGCCACCAGCGCCCACGACATCCTCTGGCGTCGCAGCAAGCTCGGCTTGTTCACCACGGTGACCGAGCAGGAAAAGCTCAAGGATTACCTGAGCAAGGTCGAACAGAACCGCAGCAAGATCGAAGCCGCCTGATCGGTCACCTGTATAAACAAAAGCCCCTGGATCTCACGATTCAGGGGCTTTTTCGTATCGATGAATTTCAGTCGCGCAAATCCGATTCATGAATGGGCTGCTCACGGTGGGTCGCCCGCTGATACTGCGCCGGCCACACGGCCTTGTGCCCGCCCAGGTCGTCGTCGGCGTGCAGCGCCCAATACGGATCGCGCAACAACTCACGAGCGAGGAAGATGATGTCCGCCTGACAGGTGCGCAGGATGTGCTCGGCCTGGGCCGGCTCGGTGATCATGCCGACTGTGCCGGTGGCCATGCCCGACTCCTTACGCACCCGCTCGGCGAAGCGGGTCTGGTAACCCGGCCCTGTGGGAATCTCCGCATTCACCGCCGTCCCGCCCGACGAGACGTCGATCAGGTCGACTCCCAGGGCTTTGAGGCGGCGCGCCAGCTCCACGGTTTCATCGGGGTTCCAGCCGTCTTCTACCCAGTCGGTGGCCGACACCCTGACAAACACCGGCAACTCCTCAGGCCACACCGCACGTACCGCTTCGGTGACCTGCAGCACCAGCCGAATGCGATTTTCGAACGAACCACCATATTGATCGCGACGCTGATTGCTCAACGGCGACAGGAACTGATGCAGCAGATAGCCATGGGCGGCATGCACTTCGACCACCTTGAAACCGGCCGTCAGCGAGCGCTTTGCCGCATCGACAAAGGCCTGGATCACCTTGGCGATCTCGCCGTCATCGAGTTGCCTGGGTTGGGTGTGTTGGGGATCGAATGCAATCGGTGAAGGTCCGACCGGCACCCAGCCGCCCTCATCCGGCTTGACGCTGCCATGTTTGCCGAGCCACGGCCGGTAGGTGCTGGCCTTGCGCCCGGCATGGGCCAGCTGAATGCCGGCAACGGCGCCCTGGGCGGTGATGAAGCGGGTGATGCGTTGCAGGGGTTCAATCTGTCCGTCATTCCACAGACCGAGGTCCTCGGCCGTGATACGCCCGTCGGCGGTGACCGCCGTGGCTTCGGTAAACACCAGCCCGGCCCCGCCGACGGCGCGGCTGCCGAGGTGGACAAGGTGCCAGTCATTGGCCAGGCCATCGGCACTGGAGTACTGGCACATCGGCGATACCGCGATGCGGTTGGGCAGGGTCAATTGGCGAAGGGTAAAGGGTTCAAGCAGCAGACTCATGGGGCACCTCTCGAATCAGTGGGCAGGCTCCAGGTTCTGTTTGAATAGTCGACGAGTGACAGGAAAAAGGTACAACACCCGCCCCCGCGGGCAAAAAATTCGACAAGACGTCACAAGGCCAAAATCAAGCAGTGTTTAGAGCCTAGTCGACATCGGGGGATGTTGCCCCTTGCAGGAGCGAGCTCGCTCGCGATGGAAGACAGGACACCGCGGGGTATCAGGTCCCCAGCGCCATCGTTCACGTCCATCGCGAGCAAGCTCGCTCCTACAGGGGGTCAACGCGGTTCGATGTGGGCAATCATCAGTTGAACCGTCTCGTTGCCGCGAAACTCGTTGAGGTCAAGCTTGTAGGCCAGTTCCACCCACTTGATGGTCGGATTCGGCCAGATGTCGCGGTCGATCCCGAAGGCAATGCCATCGAGTTTCACCGAACCACATTCACTTTTGAGCACGACTTTAAGGTGCCGCTCGCCAACGACGCGCTGCTCGACCAGCTGGAACACCCCGTGAAACAAGGGTTCCGGGAAGTGCTGTCCCCAAGGACCGGCATGCCGCAGGGCACGGGCCAGTTCCAGATGGAACTCTTCCACCGCCAGGCTACCGTCCGACAACAGGCGGCCAGTCAGGTCTTCTTCGCGCAGTTGCCGGCGCACTTCAGCGTCAAAGGCTTCGGCGAACAAGGGGAAATTCGCTTCCGGCAGCGTCAGGCCGGCCGCCATCGCGTGGCCACCGTACTTGGTGATCAGATTCGGATGCTGCGCCGCCACCACACTCAAGGCATCGCGGATGTGAAAGCCCTGGACCGAACGCCCCGAGCCCTTGAGCAGGCCATCCCCGGCATCGGCAAAGGCAATGGTCGGGCGGAAATAGCGCTCTTTCATCCGTGACGCGAGGATACCGATGACGCCCTGATGCCACTCGGGATCGAACAGGCACAAGCCGAATGGCATTGACTCCACCGGCAGATCCTTGAGCTGCGCCAGTGCTTCGCGCTGCATGCCCTGCTCGATGGATTTGCGATCCTGGTTCATGCCGTCCAGCTGAACAGCCATCTCACGGGCCAGACCTGCGTCTTCGGTCAGCAGGCATTCGATGCCCAGGCTCATGTCATCCAGACGCCCTGCAGCGTTCAGGCGCGGGCCGACAATGAAGCCCAGATCGGTGGAGGTGATGCGCGCATGATCGCGCTTGGCCACTTCGAGGATCGCCTTGATCCCCGGCCGGGCACGTCCGGCGCGAATCCGTTCCAGGCCCTGATGCACCAGAATCCGGTTGTTGGCATCCAGCGGCACCACGTCGGCCACGCTGCCCAGAGCCACCAGATCGAGCAGTTCGCCGATATTCGGCTGAGGCTTGCTTGTGTACCAACCCAGCTCGCGCAACCGCGCACGCAGGGCCATCAGCACATAAAAAATCACCCCGACACCGGCCAACGCCTTGCTCGGAAACTCGCAACCGGGCTGGTTCGGGTTGACGATGGCATCGGCCAAAGGCAGCTCGTCACCGGGCAAGTGGTGGTCGGTGACGAGCACCTTGAGCCCGGCCTTTTTCGCCGCTGCCACGCCTTCGACGCTGGAGATGCCGTTGTCGACGGTGATCAGCAAATGCGGCTGACGCTCGAGCGCCACCGCGACGATTTCCGGTGTCAGGCCGTAGCCGTAGTCGAATCGGTTGGGCACCAGGTAATCGACATGTGCTGCACCCAGCAAACGCAGGCCCAGCGTGCCGACAGTGCTGGCCGTCGCGCCGTCGGCATCGAAGTCGCCGACGATCAGGATACGCTGGCGCTGTTCGAGCGCAGTCACCAGCAGATCCACGGCGGCATCGATGCCCTTGAGTTGCTGGAACGGAATCAACCGCGCCAGGCTCTTGTCCAGTTCCGCCTCGGACTGCACGCCACGAGCCGCGTACAGGCGGGTCAACAGCGGTGGAATATCACCGAGGAATGGCAGGGTGTCGGGCAGCAGGCGAGGTTCGATGCGCATGGGGTGAAAGATGCTTCTCTTCAATACGTAGGATAAAACCGGGTGACGCGGGGCAGCGGCAAAAAATCAGCCGCGCTCACCGGCCAGCCACTGCAACTGGACTTCGTGCTGACCACGGTCGTCGGTGACGAAGATCGTCCCTTCGCTGATCATCACGTCCCACTTGATGACGCGAGGCATGTCCTTGGCCAGGGTCTCCAGGACTTCCTGAGGCACGGCAGCGATGTTGACGTTCTTCAGGTTCTTCACCGCCGGCACCACTTTGCCTTCCCACACGCGCAGGCTGCCGTAGGCCAGCAGGCTGGTGCGCTCAGTGCGGCGCGAGCACCAGGTCAGGCGCTCGGCGTCCGGCTGGCCGACTTCGATCCAGTGCAGGACGCGGTCATCCAGGCTTTTTTCCCACAAGGCAGGTTCATCCACTTCCGACAGACCACGACCAAAAGACAGCTGCTCGTTGTACCAGAGAGCGTAAGCCAGCAGGCGCACGGTCATGCGCTCTTCGGTTTCCGAAGGGTGACGGGCAATGGTCTGCTTCACGCTCTCATAGACGCTGCGGTCGAGGTCGGTGAGGTTCAGTTCAAACTTGTAGGTCGTGGACGGCTGGGCCATGAACGGGCTTCTTGATACGAGGAAAGGCGGCAAGTCTAACCGATGCGACGGGCAATCCACGAATTGAACACAATCAAGCTGGAGCGTCTGACAGTCGGCTATGTTAAAACCCTGTATCCGCCCAACCTTTGCCCCTACAGGATCCAGCATGCCGTTCACCGCCAAACCGCTTTCCGGTCTGAAAGTCATCGAATTGGGCACCTTGATTGCCGGCCCGTTTGCCTCGCGCATCTGCGCAGAATTTGGCGCCGACGTGATCAAGATCGAATCTCCGGACGGCGGTGATCCATTGCGCAAATGGCGCAAGTTGTATGAAGGCACTTCGTTGTGGTGGTTCGTCCAGGCCCGCAACAAAAAATCCCTGACCCTCAACCTCAAGCACCCCGACGGTCAGGCGATCCTGAAACAGCTGCTGGGAGAGGCAGACATCCTGATCGAAAACTTTCGCCCCGGCGTCCTGGAAAAACTCGGCCTGGGCTGGGACGTCCTGCACGCCCTGAACCCGAAACTGGTCATGGTACGGCTGTCGGGTTTCGGCCAGACCGGCCCGATGAAAGACCAGCCCGGCTTTGGCGCGGTCGGTGAGTCCATGGGGGGCCTGCGCTACATCACCGGCTTCGAAGACCGGCCACCGGTGCGCACCGGCATTTCCATCGGCGACTCGATTGCCGCCCTCTGGGGCGTAATTGGCGCGTTGATGGCCCTGCGTCATCGCGAAGTCAACGGCGGCCAGGGCCAAGTGGTGGACGTGGCGCTGTATGAAGCCATCTTCGCGATGATGGAAAGCATGGTCCCGGAGTTCGACGTGTTCGGCTTCATCCGCGAACGCACGGGCAATATCATGCCGGGCATCACCCCGTCCTCGATCCACACCAGCGCCGATGGCAAGCACGTGCAGATCGGCGCCAATGGCGACGCGATTTTCAAACGTTTCATGCTGATCATTGGCCGGGAAGACCTGGCCAACGACCCCCTGCTTGCCGGCAACGATGGCCGCGATGCCCGACGCGACGAGATTTATGGCGTCATCGATCGCTGGGTCAATTCGTTGCCACTGGACAAGGTGCTGGCGCAGCTCAATCAGGCCGAGGTGCCGGCCAGCCGGATCTTCAGCGCCGAAGACATGTTCAATGACCCACAGTACCTGGCGCGGGAAATGTTCCTGCAAGCCAAGCTGCCGGACGGCAAAGACTTCAAGATGCCGGGCATTGTGCCGAAACTCTCAGAGACACCCGGGGAATGTGAATGGGTTGGGCCACAACTGGGTGAGCACAACGCACAGGTACTCCAGGAACTTGGCTATGACGCGACGCAGATCGCACAGTTGCGCAAAGACGGAGCCATCTGAACTGAGGGGCCTGCCTGCATGGGCCATTGGACACGGCCCGCCACGCGGTGGGTGGCTGCTGTGCGTGCTGGCGATTTCACTCCTGCTCCTTGAACCGGCCCCCTCAGCCCTGGCGCAAACCAGGGAAACCCTGATCTGGCTCAAACGCGACCTGCCGCCGCTGACGATCTTCGACGGCCCGAAAAAGGGCCAGGGCGTTATCGATCAACTGCTTCCACTGCTGATTGCCCGCATGCCGCAATACCAGCACAGCGTGATGAGGGTCAATCGCGCCCGTGGATTGCAAATGCTCCACGAGCCGTCCCTCGTCTGCGACGCGGCGCTGAACTGGAGCAAGGAACGGGAACAGTGGATCGCCTTTTCCATCCCGGTCTTCCGCGCCATGAGCAATGGCCTGGCCGTGCGGCGTGTCGACCAGAAAGTGCTGGCGCCCTTTATCAAGGACGGCGAAGTGGACCTGGCAGCGCTGCTCGCCAGCGGCAGTGAAAAACTGGGGATCATTGCCGAGCGCAATTATGGCGAATACCTCGACGGACTGCTCAAGCAAGCGCCAGCCGACGCGCTGACCGCTCATTACGGCAATGATGCCTTGGGCAGCCTGCTGCAGATGCAGCGCCTGGGACGCTTGCGCCTGCTGCTGGGTTATCGCCCGGAAATTCGCTACCAGGCCTCGCTGCAAGGCATTGCCGAGGATGAGTTGCAGTTCTATCCGATCCGTGGCACAGGCAAATACCTGTCCGGTTACATCGGCTGCACCGACACGCCCAAGGGTCGGCAGGCCATTGCCGAGATCAACCAGGTGCTACGCACCCTTCCCCGCGAACGCCTTGACGAGGCCTACGCCGCCTGGCTGGATCCGCAAAGCCGCAGCGATTACCTGAAAGACACCAAGGCGTTTTTCGACAATCTGGCGCAACCCTGACAAATCCCGGGCAAAAGAAACCCCGAGAAGTGGGGAGACGACTCGGGGTTAAACGTGGTCTGCCTGGAGACCAGTAGCAGCAAGCTACAAGCACCGGAGCACAATGCTTGATCCTGCTGTTACAAAGTCTGACTGACCTGGGCGCGGGAAGGTTCCCACAAAAATCCGTTTAATTGCGGTTGGCCAGCAGCCTGTCCTGCGCCGCATTACGCAATGCCGCTATGACACAAGGCTCAAGGCGTCCTTCAGCGATCAGCACGTCGCGATGCAAACCGTCGACCACATCCGTCAGCAGGCGTTTGTCATTCAACTGGGCCTGATTGAACTCGCGCTCGACCACGGTCACGCCAATAGCATTCTTCAGGGTCACCCGGCATTCGCCACGAATGCCCGAGGGGGTCAACGTAACCTGATACGGGCTCAGCGCCTCACCGAGCAACAGACTGATACTTTCCATCCCGATCACCACTCAATAGTCTGAAAACAACGTGCCTGGGGCATGCCTACAACAAATGACCGCTGGCCCGAGAAGAAAGTTCTGGATACTGACCGCAGGCGAACCTGCAACCCAGTCAAGTGAGCATGCACGGCGAACATGACAGAGAAAAAACGCCACCATCACGTCTGTCGGGTGCGCCGGGCGATGTCGGCCCAGCCCCCCAACAATCCTCGTAGCTGGCCATCGGCCGTATAAAACGGCACTGTCCACTGGTAGATATCCCTGACACCGTCCTTGAACATCAATTGACGCTCGAAAAAGCGCGTCCTGCGCGTATTCAATTGCACCATGTACTCGGCATGCAGCAGTTCCGCGGTTTGCCTGGGCATGGCGTCGACCTCGATCAACTGCCGCCCCTGCATCCGGTCAAAACGCATCGACAAGGCGTCCTCATAACTTTTGTTGCACATGATCAAGCGCCCTTGCAGATCACGGACAAACATCGGGTCAGGCATGGCATCCATCAGGGCATGCTGGAAGGCGAGCTGATCGCGCAGGCTGCTTTGGGCCTCGCCCCGTTGCCTGACCACCACCGCCAATCGCCGATTCCAGAGCAGGGACAACAGGCCGAACAGGCTGACCACCAACACGCCCCAGCAAACCCACTGGTCGATCCGCTGCCAGAGGCCAGGTGCCTGTGGCACGGTAGCGCCGCCGAACCACTTCAGGCGAAGGTCGCGCAATTCCTGCTCAGGAAACGCCTCTAGCGCCTTGTTGAGGATGCTCAGCAACTGCGGCTGGCCTTTGCGCACCGCCAGATAATCCGCGTCCCATTTGCCCGGCACCACGGCGCCGATCTGCAGCCGGCCCGACGGAATAAGCTGGGCGCCGATTTCGCTTTCGATGGTGGCGTAGGCTTCGCCGCTTTCCACCCAGGCACGGGCTTCGGCGTAGGTTTTAACCGAGCGCAATTCGATGGACGGATAATTGCGACGGACCATCGCTTCCAGTGCATGCCGGGTCGGCAGCACCAGTACCCGCTTCGCCATATCCTCCAGCGACTGTACCGGAGGTGCCCCGGCCCGCCCGACAAAAACCCATCCGGCACCGCCGTACGCATGGCTGAAATCCAGAAACGCCTTGCGTTCGTCATTCATCGCCAGGGTCGTACTCAAATCCGCGGTGCCACTTTCCAGATGGGCCAGCATCTGATCTGTGGAAAAAGACTCCTGGTAAACGAACCGCAACCCCGTCATGTCACTGATGCGCTTGAGCAGATCACTGTTCAAGCCCGTCCATTGGCCATGTTCATCCTTGAACAGGTACAACGGGTATTCCAGTGCCGTGACCACGACCCGTGGATGGCTCTCCATCCATTGCAACTCCAGGTCATCCAGCACGACCATTGAACGCGCGACAGACTTCCCGGGGGCCGGAATCGATGCAGGGTTCGCCCCTCCCCATTCGGCGATTCCCAGCATGCCGAATAAAAACAGCCAGCACGCAACCGGCTTGAACACACTTGTAAACAGCATTCCCACGTCCTTGGTGATCCATTCGCCTGTCCTTTCGCGGCGATAACACGACAAGTGTGCATGCAGAAATGAAAAAGCCCGTCAGGAGACGGGCTTCAAAATGTAACAGCGCTGACCGCTTAGAGCGGCTTGCCGCGGTTGCCATGCTTGCTGACAAAGGCCTGCACGGCCTTCAGGTCATTTGGCAATACGGTGCAACGTTCGTCTCGCTCAAACAAATCAGAAAGATGTACCGGCAGTTCGAGAGCTTTTCCTACACCGGCTTTTTCCACGGCGTCCGGGAATTTGACCGGGTGGGCGGTACCCAGGATCACCATTGGAATGTCCAGGCTGCGGCGGCATTCCCGCGCAGCTTTCACGCCGATGGCTGTGTGTGGATCCAGCACTTCGCCAGTCTGCTCGTAGACTTCGGCGATGGTTTCGCAGGTTTGCGCGTCATCCACAGCCAGCGAGTCGAACAACTTGCGGGCTTCGGTCCAGCGCTCTTGCTCGACGCTGAAACCGCCACCCTGCCTGAACGAATCCATCAGCCCGGCGATGGCCGCGCCGTTGCGACCGTGCAGGTCGAACAGCAGGCGTTCGAAGTTCGACGACACCATGATGTCCATGGACGGCGACAGCGTGGCGTGCAGGGTTTCCTTGACGTACTGGTTGCCGCTCATGAAGCGGTGCAGGATGTCGTTACGGTTGGTGGCGACGATCAACTGGTTGATCGGCAGGCCCATGTTGCGCGCCAGGTAACCGGCGAAGATGTCGCCGAAGTTGCCGGTCGGCACCGAGAACGACACCGAACGCGCCGGACCACCCAGTTGCAGGGCTGCGTGGAAGTAGTAAACGATCTGGGCCATGATCCGCGCCCAGTTGATCGAGTTCACGGCGACCAGGCGAGTACCCTTGAGGAAGCCCTGGTCGGCGAAGCTCGCCTTGACCATTTCCTGGCAGTCATCGAAGTTGCCTTCGATGGCGATGTTGTGGATGTTCTCACCGAAGATGGTGGTCATCTGCCGACGCTGCACTTCGGACACCCGGTTGTGCGGATGCAGGATGAAGATGTCGACGTTTTCGCAGTGCTTGCAGCCTTCGATGGCGGCCGAGCCGGTGTCACCGGAGGTGGCGCCGACGATCACCACGCGCTCGCCGCGCTTTTCCAGCACGTAGTCGAGCAAACGACCCAGCAGTTGCAGGGCGAAGTCCTTGAACGCCAGGGTCGGGCCGTGGAACAGTTCCAGCACCCATTCGTTGCCGTTCAGCTGACGCAGCGGCGCAACGGCGCTGTGGGCGAACACACCGTAGGTTTCTTCGAGGATCTTTTTGAAATCGGCGTCCGGGATGCTGCCGGTGACGAACGGGCGCATGACGCGGAAGGCCAGCTCGTGATACGGCAGGCCGGCCCAGGAAGCGATTTCTTCCTGGGTGAAACGTGGCAGGTTTTCCGGGACGTACAGACCGCCGTCGGTGGCAAGGCCTGCCAGCAGGACGTCTTCGAAATTCAGGGCCGGTGCCTGGCCGCGGGTACTGATGTAGCGCATAGGGGCAAACCTTCGGTTTGGGCTTCAAGCTTCAAGCTTCAAGCTGCAAGTTCAAAGCACCGGGGCTTTTAGCTTGCAGCTTGCAGCTGACGGCTTGCAGCTGCTTCTCAATTAGTTAAGGTGCTCGACGCGGATTCGTACAACCGGACCGACCACACCCGCCAAGGCTTCCAAAGCAGCGATGGCATCGTTGATGTGCTGTTCCAGCACGCGGTGGGTCAGCAGGATCATCGGCACCAGGCCGTCGTGCTCCTCGGCTTCCTTCTGCATGATCGACTCGATGTTGATGCCCCGCTCCGAGAGGATGCTCGCGACCTGAGCCAACACGCCCGGATGGTCCTTGGCCTGAATACGCAGGTAGTAGGCGCTTTCGCAGGCTTCGATTGGCAGGATCGGGTGAGCCGACAGCGAATCCGGCTGGAACGCCAGGTGCGGTACGCGGTTTTCCGGGTCGGAAGTCATGGCGCGAACCACGTCCACCAGGTCGGCGATCACCGACGAAGCCGTTGGCTCCATGCCGGCGCCAGCGCCGTAGAACAGGGTCGAACCGGCAGCATCGCCGTTGACCATCACCGCGTTCATCACGCCGTTGACGTTGGCGATCAGGCGATCGGCCGGGATCAGCGTCGGGTGCACGCGCAGTTCGATACCGGCCGCGGTGCTGCGCGCCACGCCCAGGTGCTTGATGCGGTAGCCCAGCGCTTCGGCGTAGTTCACGTCGGCGGTGGTCAGCTTGGTGATGCCCTCGGTGTAGGCCTTGTCGAACTGCAACGGAATACCGAACGCGATGGACGCCAGGATCGTCAGCTTGTGAGCGGCATCGATACCCTCGACGTCGAAGGTCGGATCGGCTTCGGCGTAACCCAGGGCCTGGGCTTCGGCCAATACGTCTTCGAAGGTGCGACCCTTCTCGCGCATTTCCGTCAGGATGAAGTTGCCGGTGCCGTTGATGATGCCGGCCACCCAGTTGATGCGGTTGGCGGACAGGCCTTCGCGGATCGCCTTGATCACCGGAATGCCACCGGCCACCGCCGCTTCGAACGCAACGATCACGCCCTTCTCGCGGGCCTTGGCGAAAATTTCATTACCGTGAACGGCGATAAGCGCCTTGTTCGCGGTGACCACATGCTTGCCATTCTCGATGGCCTTGAGTACCAGCTCGCGGGCAACGGTGTAGCCGCCCATCAGCTCTATAACGATGTCGATCTCAGGGTTCGTGGCCACTTCGAAGACATCGTTGGTAATCGCAATACCGGTCGTTTGGAACTGAGGCTTTGGCGTGCGAATGGCAATTTGTGCCACTTCGATCCCACGCCCGGCACGACGAGCAATTTCCTCGGCGTTGCGCTGAAGTACGTTGAAGGTACCGCCACCGACGGTTCCTAACCCACAGATGCCTACTTTGACCGGTTTCACTGTGAACTCCCCATAAAACGGCCGACTCGAGGCCGGCCGTGAAAACAACCGCATACTCGCGGTTCTCTATTGATGGCCCGGCGATGTCGCTGCCGGAGCATGATCGTCAAGGCTTGCCGTAACGATGCGAATTTACTTCGCGCCCAGCGCCAGTTTGGCGACTTGTGGCGCAGGCTGGTAGCCCGGAATGACCTGACCGTCGGCCAAAACGATGGCCGGTGTGCCGTTCACGCCGATCGACTGGCCGAGCGCGAACTGTTTGGAAACCGGGTTATCGCACTTGGCGGCCTTGATTTCCTTGCCGTCGACCATTTTGTCCATGGCCGCTTTCTTGTCTTTCGAGCACCACACCGCCTGCAGTTGCTCGTCACCCGGCGAGCCCAGGCCCTGGCGCGGGAACGCGACGTAACGCACTTCGATGCCGCGCTTGTTCAGCTCAGGCACTTCGGCATGCAGCTTGTGGCAATACGGGCAGGTGGTATCGGTAAATACGGTGATGTGCGACTTGGTTTCGCCAATGGCCGGGTAGACCACTGTTTCGGCAACCGGAATGGCGTTGATCAGCTTGGAAATGCCCAGGCGCTCGGTCTTCTCGGTCAGGTTGACCGGCTTGCCATCCTTGAGATCGAACAGGTAGCCCTGGACCACGTACTGGCCGTCGGCGCTGGCGTAGAGCACACGGCTGCCCTTGAGCTTGACTTCGTACAGGCCCGGCAACGGGCTGGCGGTGATGGTCTCTACCGGCACTTCGAGCTGGAGGTTTTCCAGGCTTTTACGAATGGCTTTGTCGGCCGCGTCATCGGCGACGGCAAAGGTACTGACCAACGCAATGGCTGCGGCGGCGAAAATCTGGGTCAGACGCATGAGAACTCCTGAAGGCGAACATATGGGACGATCAGAACGCCCGTGCCGAAACACCGGGTCATAACCGCCCATCGTGCAAACCGGCCCAGCCTATCACATAAGGCCCCCGGGGCCGAATGCGCCTGATGCACGACATTTCGCTCACGTTGCACGACGCATTCATGTAGCAGCTGGCGAAGCCTGCGTTCGGCTGCGCAGCAGTCGCCAGCCCTCAGCTCGCGGTTTGACTGAAATACCGCGGTGTCTGATTTTACGACTGCTTCGCAGCCGGACGCAGGCTTCGCCAGCTGCTACACAGTCCCGTGCTAGCCGCGCGGGTGGTGTTTGGCATGCAGATCCTGCAACCGCGCCCGGGCAACATGGGTGTAGATCTGTGTCGTCGACAAATCGCTGTGTCCCAGCAGCATTTGCACTACCCGCAGGTCTGCACCGTGGTTGAGCAGGTGCGTGGCAAAGGCATGGCGCAAGGTGTGCGGCGACAGCGACTTGCCGATCCCGGCCACCTTGGCCTGGTGCTTGATCCGGTGCCAGAAGGTCTGGCGGGTCATCTGCTCGCCACGCTGGCTCGGAAACAACACATCGCTGGGACGCCCACCAAGCAGTTCGCTACGGGCGTCACGCATGTAGCGCTCGACCCAGACAATCGCCTCCTCGCCCATCGGCACCAGTCGCTCCTTGCTGCCCTTGCCCATCACGCGCAGCACCCCCTGGCGCAGGTTGACCTGCTCCAGGGTCAGGCTGATCAGCTCCGTCACCCGCAGACCACAGGCATAAAGCACTTCGAGCATCGCCCGGTCACGCTGGCCGATGGCTTCACTGAGGTCCGGTGCAGCCAACAGCGCGTCAACGTCTGCTTCCGACAAGGATTTGGGCAGTGGCCTACCCAGTTGCGGCATATCGATGCGCAGGGTCGGATCGACGGCGATCAGCTTTTCCCGCAACAGATAGCGATAGAAGCCACGCACGCCAGAGAGAAACCTTGCCGTTGAACGGGGCTTATAGTTTTGCTCCATGCGCCAGGCCAGGTGGTCGAGGATCAATTCGCGTCCGGCGTTGATCGGCTCCAGGCCTTTTTCCTGCAGCCAGCCATTGAACAGAGCCAGGTCACTGCGATAGGCATCGCGGGTGTTGTCGGAAAGTCCTTTCTCCAACCAGAGGGCGTCGAGGAACTGGTCTATCAAGGGATGATCAATGGCGGGCATAAAGGCTCATGCAAGACCGGCAACACGGTCAACGAAGATAAATCGCAGGCAACAAAAAAGCAGCCCGCAGGCTGCTTTTTTTTGCATCGGAAGCTGGACTTAAGCCAGTTTTTCCTTGATGCGAGCTGCTTTACCCGACAGGTCGCGCAGGTAGTACAGCTTGGCTTTACGTACGTCACCGCGACGCTTGACAGCCATGCTGTCGATTTGCGGGGAGTAGGTCTGGAAAGTACGCTCTACGCCAACACCGTTGGAGATTTTACGAACGGTGAATGCACTGTTTACGCCGCGGTTACGCTTGGCGATAACAACACCTTCGAACGCTTGCAGACGCGAACGGTCGCCTTCCTTCACTTTCACCTGAACGACAATGGTGTCGCCCGGGGCAAAGGTAGGGATCTCTTTGGTCATCTGCTCTGCTTCGAGTGCAAGGATGATTTTGTTAGTCATGCTGTGCTCCTAAGGTAAATCGTCGGATCTACCATCGATACGTTGTTAACTATCGTCCCGCTCGCGGATGTATTCCTCGAGCAGCTTCTTCTCTTCTCCAGAAAGCGAGCGGCTTTCCAGAAGATCGGCGCGTCGTTCAAAGGTCCGACCAAGGGACTGCTGTAAACGCCAACGCCGGATGTGCGCGTGATTGCCACTTAGCAATACGTCGGGAACACGCTGATCCGCATACACCTCCGGTCGGGTGTAGTGCGGGCAATCCAGCAAACCATCCGTAAAGGAATCTTCCTCGGCGGAGTCCGCATGCCCTAAAGCTCCAGGCAGCAGTCGTGTAACCGCATCGATCAGGACCATCGCCGGCAGCTCGCCGCCAGACAGTACATAGTCGCCAATCGACCACTCTTCATCGACATGAGCATCAATAAAACGCTCGTCAATGCCTTCATAGCGGCCGGCAATCAGGATCAATGCATCCAGATTCGCCAACTCGCGTACCGCCGACTGAGTCAGTTGACGGCCTTGGGGGGACAGGTAAATTACCTTCGCCGCCTCCCCGGCTGCTGCCTTGGCCTGAACCAGAGCATCTTCCAGGGGCTTGATCTTCATCACCATGCCCGGACCACCGCCAAACGGGCGATCGTCCACAGTGTGATGTCGATCCGTCGTGTAGTCTCGCGGATTCCAACAGGTGAGCTGCAAGAGCCCCTGTTTCACCGCCCGACTGGTGATGCCGTACTCACTGATGGCGGAAAACATCTCGGGAAACAGACTGATCACTTCTACGCGCAAGTTAGCCACGCTTAGAAATCCGCGTCCCAATCCACCTTCATCTCGCCCGCGGCCAGGTCGACGGCCAACACGCATTGCTCCGTATAGGGCAACAGGCGTTCGCGATCATCCAGGCTGCCAGCGCAAGGCTTGACCACCATGACATCGTTCGAGCCGGTCTCCAGCAGGTGATCGATTTTCCCGAACAGCTGTCCGAGGGTGTCGATGACCTTGAGACCTTCCAGCTGGTACCAGTAGTACTCGCCGTCGGTGAGTTCAGGGAACAGGTTGCGCGGCACGCAGATCTCATAACCGGCCAGAAGACGAGCTTCTTCGCGATCATCGAGACCCTTGAGCTTTGCGACCAGGAACTTGTCGTTCCCGCGTCCGCTGACCAGCTCTACCTGCTTTACATTACCGTCACGCTTGAGCGTCCAGGTTTTGTAGTCCAGCAGGTTTTTAATCGGATCAGTAAAGGAGTACACCTTCACTTCGCCGCGAACGCCGTGAACAGAATAAATCTTGCCGATAACGATCAAATCATCAGCAATGGCTGGCGTCGCGTTCATATTGCTCAGGCCGCAGCCTTAGCAGATTCCTTCAACAACTGAGCAACGCGCTCAGAAGGTTGTGCACCAACGCTCAGCCAGTAGGCTACGCGCTCTTGGTTCACGGACAGACGAACTTCCTGACCACGGGCAACAGGGTTGAAGTAGCCAACCTGTTCCTTGTGCGAACCGTCGCGCGGGTTGCGGCTGTCGGTTACGGTCAAGTGGTAAAACGGGCGCTTTTTGGAGCCGCCAAGGGCAAGACGGATTGTTAGCATGTGAACATCGTTCCTGTAGTCGGTGCTGCAAATCTAAATGCACAGCGGGCATGGGTGCCCGAAAGGCCGCATATTCTAAGGAATATCCGGACTTTTGCAAATGACTTTTTCCGGCGCCTATCGGCCGCCATGCAGATTTGCTATAGAGCCGTCGTTGAAAACGGCCGGTCAGCTCCCGCCAAATGCGGGTTTGCTGGAGATCCCGCTTCCTTGCGGGGTCTGCGCCGGTGCGATGACCGGCGCGGATTCTTTAGAGCTTTGGCATGCCGCCGCCGGGCAACATACCGCCCATGCCGCGCATCATCTTGGCCATTCCGCCTTTCGCGGAGAACTTCTTCATCATCTTCTGCATCTGCTTGTGCTGCTTGATCAAGCGGCCGATGTCCTGCACCTGGGTGCCGGAACCCATGGCGATCCGGCGCTTGCGCGAACCGCTGATCATCTCAGGGTCGCGGCGCTCGGCCGGGGTCATGGAGTTGATGATGGCTTCCATCTGCTTGAATTGCTTTTCTGCCGCGCCCTGGGCGTTGCCCATCTGCGCCAGGTTCACGCCACCCATGTTCGGCAGCTTGTCCATGAGCCCGCCGAGGCCGCCCATGTTCTTCATCTGTTGCAGCTGATCGCGGAAGTCTTCGAGGTCGAAGCCCTTGCCCTTTTTCAGCTTCTTGGCCAGTTTATCGGCCTTGTCCTTGTCGAGGGTCGCTTCCGCCTGCTCGATCAGGCTGAGCACGTCGCCCATGCCGAGGATGCGCGAGGCGATACGCTCAGGATGGAACGGATCGAGCGCTTCGCTCTTCTCGCCCATACCGATGAACTTGATCGGCTTGCCGGTAATGGCGCGCACCGACAGCGCGGCACCGCCACGGGCGTCGCCATCGACCTTGGTCAGGATCACGCCGGTCAGCGGCAATGCATCGCCGAAGGCCTTGGCCGTGTTGGCGGCGTCCTGGCCGGTCATGGCGTCGACCACGAACAGGGTTTCGACCGGGTTGATCGCAGCGTGCAGGGCCTTGATCTCGCCCATCATCTCTTCATCGATGTGCAGGCGACCGGCGGTATCGACAATGACCACGTCGATGAATTTGAGTTTCGCTTCCTTAATAGCCGCTTGCGCGATCTCGACCGGCTTCTGGCTCAGGTCGGACGGGAAGAAGGTAACGCCGACCTCACCGGCGAGCATTTCCAGCTGTTTGATCGCCGCTGGACGATAAACGTCGGCAGACACGACCATGACGGTCTTCTTCTTGCGCTCTTTAAGGAAGCGCGCGAGCTTGCCGGCGGTGGTGGTTTTACCCGCGCCCTGCAAACCGGCCATGAGGATGACCGCTGGCGGCACGGCGCTCAGGTTCAAATCTTCGTTGGCCGCGCCCATCAGGCTTTCGAGTTCGGCCTGGACGATCTTCACGAAGGCCTGGCCCGGCGTCAGGCTGCGCGACACCTCGGTGCCTACGGCGCGCTCCTTGACCGAATTGACGAAGTCCTTGACCACCGGCAGGGCGACGTCGGCTTCGAGCAATGCCATGCGCACTTCACGCAGGGTGTCTTTGATGTTGTCTTCAGTCAGCTTGGCCTTGCCGGTGACATGGCGCAGCGTCTGCGAGAGACGGTCGGTTAAGTTTTCAAACATTGCGCGATCCTTTCAGGCCCTGTGTAGACCGGGATAATGGCGGCCCGGACCGGACTAAACGTGTGCTCGGCGAGCCTGCGGCGTGGGCAGGTCGCGGATTATAGCGAAGACTGTGGCCGGCGGACACCTCGCTGTCGGGTTGCGCGGTCTTTCGTGCGGCGGGGGTTCTATGCCAAACTCAGCGACTTTCGGGCTTGCCTAACAGGATTTATGCTCCCCTTGTCACCCAGCTTGCTAACTACCCTCGCCGCCGCCTGCTTATACGCCGCTGCGACCATTTACCAGGGCACTCGCCTGGCGTCCGGCGCCAAGGTCAACAAACGCCTGCTGGTCATGCTCGGCGTGCTCGCCGTATTGGCCCACAGCGTCAGCCTGCTCACCCACCTGCTGACCCCGACCGGCCTGGCCCTGGACTTCTTCAGTGCCGCCAGCCTGATTGCCGTGGCGGTCATCGCACTGACCCTGCTGGCCTGCTCGCGGATTCCGGTGGAGAACCTGCTGGTCCTGCTGTTCCCGCTTGGGGCCCTGACCGTGATGCTGGCGCATTTTGCCCCCGCCGGCACGGTACAGGTCATCGATGAGGAGCCGGGCATCCTCGCCCACATCCTGCTTTCGATTCTGGCCTACGGCATGTTCACCATCGCGGTGTTCCAGTCCTTGCTGCTGCTGATTCAAGACCACCAGCTCAAGCACAAGCACCCATCCGGGCTGATCAAGAACTTCCCGCCGCTGCAAACCATGGAAAGCCTGCTGTTCGGGTTCCTCTGGGCCGGCTGGACGCTGTTGTCGCTGTCGCTGATTTCCGGCTGGCTGTTCGTCGAGAACCTGTTCGCCCAGCATCTGGTGCACAAAACCCTGCTGGCCTGCCTGGCCTGGGTCGTTTTCAGCGTACTGCTGTGGGGACGCAATCGCCTCGGCTGGCGCGGGCACAAAGCCATTCGCTGGACCCTGGCCGGTTTTTGCCTGCTGATGCTGGCGTATTTCGGCAGCAAGCTGGTTCGTGAATACATCCTGCATATCTGACGGGCGGCATTAATGGACGACTTGCCCATAGGGCCGATGCTCGCGGTACTGACCCTGCTGGTTTTATGGTCGGGGCTGTTTACCGCCATCGAAGCGGCGCACCAGCATTTGCTGGCCCAGCGCACCGCAACGCGTTCCAGCGACAAACCGGTGGCGAAACTCAGCTTCCCCCTGGCCAGCCTGATTTTTTGCAACACCCTGTGCCGTGCACTGGTGGTGGTCATCAGCACCTTGCTGGCCATTTTCACCTGGGCCGAAAACGGCCCGTGGGTCGCCTGCCTCGGGGCGGGCGCCATGTTGCTGGTGTTTTCCGACTACTTGCCACGCACCCTCGCCGCACGCTATCCGGATGCAATCCTGGCCCAGGGCAACAACCTGCTGCGGTTGCCGCTGAAAATCATCTATCCCGCGGCATGGCTGCTCAATAGCATCAGTCAGTTGCTGACGCGGCCACTCGCCCGTAAAGCCAAAGTGGTGCAACAGAGTGAGGACGAAACGCTGACGGAGCGGCATGAGCCCTCCGAAACCGTAAACCGCCCTCACCCGCTGCCGGGCATCCACGCACTGGACAACATCACCGTCAATGACATCCTGGTACCGCGCAGCGACGTGGACGGTATCAATCTCGATGACTCCATCGAGGAAATCATCGAACAATTGCGCCACAACAGGCGCACGCGCCTGCCGGTGTTCCACAGTGATATCAACCAGGTCGAAGCCGTCCTCAACACCCGGCACGTCCTTCACCTGCTGCCCGATGCGAGCCTGACCAGGGAAGCGTTGCTGGCGGCCAGCCACGAGCCGTACTTCGTGCCGGAAAGCACCCCATTGCAACTGCAACTGCTCAACTTCCACAAGCAGCAGCGGCGCCTGGGCATGGTGGTCGACGAATACGGCGAAGTGCTGGGCATCGTCACCCTGGAAGACATTCTCGAAGAAATCGTCGGCGAGTTCGAAAGCCAGCAGAGCCTGGACAATCCGCACATTCATCCGCAAGCCGACGGACGCCTGGTGATCGATGGCGCCGCGTCCATTCGCGAGCTGAACAAGAGCCTCGGCTGGCATCTGCCCAGCGATGGCCCGAAAACCCTGAACGGCCTGGTGACCGAGGCCCTGGAGACTATTCCCGATAGTGCGGTGTGCCTGAAAATCGGCCGATATCGCCTGGAAATTCTCGAGACCGAGGACAACCGTGTCACGCGGGTGCTGATCTGGCAGACCAGCTCGATGCCTGTGGTTATCTAAAACCCGACACAAATCCCCATGGCCACTCAAGCCACTTGTTCGATAGTTAGCCACCTTCCTATAATCGAAGCGCTTACCCAAGCCTCGCCGGCCCCGTGCTTACCCCGCACTTCGCAGCTTCCGGCCTGTCCGCCCGCAAAGCCCGCAACAAACCGACGACTGTTCCTACCTTGAACAGCGACCGTGCCTCCACCCACATCCCTGGGTTCTCGACCATAATAATCCGCTCCACTGGAGCACATGACTGTCAGGGATAACCGCATGACGACCAGCACGACTTACAGCAACTCCACACCTGCGCAACCGACGAACTCCGCCACCCGGGTGGCCACCGCGAGCTTCATTGGTACCGCCATCGAGTTCTACGACTTCTACGTCTATGCCACCGCCGCCGCGCTGGTGATCGGTCCGGTGTTCTTTCCGCAGACATCCGGCACTGCCCAGATGCTGTCGGCGTTTCTCACGTTCGGCATCGCCTTCCTTGCACGCCCCTTGGGTTCGGCCCTTTTCGGTCACTTCGGCGACCGTATCGGCCGCAAGTCGACTCTGGTCGCCTCGCTGCTGCTGATGGGCGTATGCACCACGTTGATCGGCGTGCTGCCGGGTTACGACAGCATTGGCGCCTGGGCACCGATCCTGCTTTGCGTCCTGCGCTTCGGCCAGGGCCTTGGGTTGGGCGGTGAATGGGGTGGCGCGGCATTGCTGGCCACGGAGAACGCGCCGAAAGGCAAGCGCGCGTGGTTCGGCATGTTCCCGCAGCTGGGCCCATCCATTGGCTTCCTGGCGGCCAACGGCCTGTTCCTGACCCTGGCCGTGGTGCTGGACGATGAACAGTTTCGCTCATGGGGCTGGCGTATTCCGTTCCTGCTCAGCGCCGCATTGGTGATGGTCGGCCTGTATGTGCGTCTCAAGCTGCATGAAACCCCGGTGTTCGCCAACGCAATGGCGCGCCAGGAACGGGTGAAGATCCCGCTGTTCGAGCTGTTCGGCCAATACTGGGTGCCAGTCTTGCTGGGCGCCGGCGCGATGGTCGTGTGCTACGCGCTGTTTTACATCTCCACCGTGTTTTCCCTGAGCTACGGCGTGACAACGCTCGGCTACAGCCGCGAAACCTTCCTCGGTCTGCTGTGCTTCGCGGTGCTGTTCATGGCTGCCGCCACCCCGCTGTCGGCCTGGGCCAGCGACCGTTACGGGCGCAAACCGGTGCTGATCATCGGCGGCGTGCTGGCGATCCTGTCCGGCTTCCTCATGGAGCCGCTGCTGACCCAAGGCTCGACCTGGGGCGTGGCGTTGTTCCTGTGCATCGAACTGTTTCTGATGGGCGTGACGTTTGCGCCGATGGGTGCGCTGTTGCCGGAGCTGTTCCCCACCCACGTGCGCTACACCGGCGCCTCGGCGGCCTACAACCTGGGCGGTATCGTCGGCGCCTCTGCAGCGCCGTTTTTCGCCCAGAAACTGGTGGCGATGGGCGGGTTGAGTTACGTCGGCGGTTATGTGTCCGGGGCTGCGGTGCTGAGTTTGATTGCGGTGCTGTGCCTGAAGGAAACGCGGCATAACGATTTGAATCAGGTCGCCTGACAGATCGCTTTCGCGGGCAAGCCCGCTCCCACAGGATCAGTGTCGATCACAAAATAGTGGTTCGACAAAAAGTCCTGTGGGAGCGGGCTTGCCCGCGAAGGGGCCATAACTGACGCAATAGCCACCAAACAATCACAACTTTCCCCCCACCCATTGTCACCTCGCTATACGCGCATCGGCTCATCCCCGCTATACTTCCCGGCTTTTCCTGAATAAATGCCAATAGGGTCCCGCCGCGCATGGATAAGACCTACCAGCCGCACGCCATTGAAACTTCCTGGTACAACACCTGGGAGTCAGAGAATTACTTCGCCCCGCAAGGCGCGGGCGAGTCCTACACCATCATGATCCCGCCGCCGAACGTCACCGGCAGCCTGCACATGGGTCACGGCTTCAACAACGCGATCATGGACGCCCTGATCCGTTTCCGCCGCATGCAGGGTCGCAACACCCTGTGGCAGCCGGGCACCGACCACGCCGGTATCGCCACGCAGATGCTGGTCGAGCGTCAGCTCGAAGCCAAGGGCCAGAGCCGCCATGACCTGGGCCGCGAGAAATTCCTTGAGAAAGTCTGGGAGTGGAAGGACGAGTCCGGTGGCAACATCAGCCGTCAGATCCGTCGCCTCGGTTCGTCCGTAGATTGGAGCCGCGAGCGCTTCACCATGGACGACGGTCTCTCGGAAGCCGTTAAAGAAGCTTTCGTACGCCTGCACGAAGACGGCCTGATCTACCGCGGCAAGCGCCTGGTCAACTGGGACACCAAGCTGCACACGGCGATTTCCGACCTCGAAGTGGAGAACCACGACGAGAAAGGTTTCCTGTGGAACCTGAAGTACCCGCTGGCCGACGGCGCCAAGACCGCTGAAGGCAACGATTTCCTGATCGTCGCGACCACTCGCCCGGAAACCATGCTCGGCGACTCCGCCGTGGCCGTTAACCCGAACGATGAACGCTACAAAGCCCTGATCGGCAAATTTGTCGAGCTGCCACTGGTTGGCCGCCGCATCCCGATCGTCGCCGACGATTACTGCGACCCTGAATTCGGCACCGGCTGCGTGAAAATCACCCCGGCCCACGACTTCAACGACTACGAAGTCGGCAAGCGCCACAACCTGCCGCTGCTGAACATCTTCGACAAGAACGCAGCAGTCCTGCCGGCTTGCCAGGTGTTCAACCTCGACGGCACGCTGAACGAAACCATCGACGGCAAGATCCCGGCCGAATACGCCGGTCTCGACCGCTTCGAAGCGCGCAAGCGGATCGTGGCCGCGTTCGACGCTGCCGGCCTGTTGGTCAGCGTTGACGATCACGCCCTGAAAGTGCCGAAAGGCGACCGCTCCGGCACCGTCATCGAGCCTTGGCTGACCGACCAGTGGTACGTGTCCACCAAGCCATTGGCCGAGCCTGCGATTGCCGCCGTTGAAGACGGCCGCATCCAGTTCGTGCCGAAACAGTACGAAAACATGTACTTCTCGTGGATGCGCGACATCCAGGACTGGTGCATCAGCCGTCAACTGTGGTGGGGCCACCGGATTCCGGCCTGGTACGACGAGTCGGGCAAGGTCTACGTCGGTCGCGACGAAGCCGAAGTGCGTGCCAGGCACAACATTGGCCAGGACGTCGCGCTGCAACAGGACAACGACGTTCTCGACACTTGGTTCAGCTCGGGCCTGTGGACGTTCTCCACCCTCGGCTGGCCGGAAAAAACCGAGTTCCTGAAGAAATTCCACTCCACCGATGTCCTGGTGACTGGCTTCGACATCATTTTCTTCTGGGTTGCCCGGATGATCATGCTCACCATGCACTTGGTGAAAAACGAAGACGGCACGCCACAGGTTCCGTTCAAGACCGTGTACGTTCACGGCCTGGTGCGTGACGGCCAGGGCCAGAAGATGTCCAAGTCCAAGGGCAACGTCCTGGACCCGCTGGACATCATCGACGGCATCGAGCTCGAAGCCCTGGTGCAGAAACGCACCTCCGGCATGATGCAGCCGAAACTGGCGAAGAAGATCGAGAAGCAGACCCGCGACGAGTTCGCCGAAGGCATCGCCAGCTACGGCACCGACGCCCTGCGCTTCACCTTCTGCTCGCTGGCGTCCACCGGTCGCGACATCAAGTTCGACATGGGCCGCGTCGAAGGCTATCGCAACTTCTGCAACAAGATCTGGAACGCGGCGCGCTACGTGCTGGACAAGGGCGAAGACTGCGGCCAGAACGGCGAAGCCTATGAACTGTCCCTGGCCGATCGCTGGATCATTTCGCAGCTGCAACGCACCGAAGCCGAAGTGACCCGCCAACTCGACCAGTTCCGTTTCGACCTGGCCGCGCAAGCCCTGTACGAGTTCATCTGGAACCAGTATTGCGACTGGTACCTGGAACTGTCCAAGCCTGTGCTGTGGGACGAAAACGCACCGGTCGAACGCCAGCGCGGCACCCGTCGCACCCTGGTGCGCGTACTGGAAGTGGCCCTGCGCCTGGCGCACCCGTTCATGCCGTTCATCACCGAAGAAATCTGGCAGCGCATCGCGCCGCTGGCGGGCATCGAAGGCAAGACGATCATGCTGCAACCTTGGCCGGTGGCCAACGAAACACGCATCGATCAGGCGGCCGAAGACGACATCGAATGGCTCAAGGGCCTGATGCTCGGCACCCGTAACATCCGTGGCGAAATGAACATCGGCCCGGGCAAACCGCTGCCGCTGTTCCTGAAGAACGTCAGCGCCGAAGATCAGCGTCGCCTGACCGAGAACGAAGCCCTGCTGAAGAAGCTGGCGCGCCTCGAATCGATCACCGTGCTGGCTGCTGGCGAAGAAGCACCGCTGTCCGCCACCGCGCTGGTCGGCGAGATGGAAGTGCTGGTGCCAATGGCCGGGTTGATCGACAAGGGTGCAGAACTGGCGCGCCTGGACAAGGAAATCCAGCGTCTGCAAGGTGAAGTGCAACGTGTCGGCGGCAAGCTGTCCAACGCCGGTTTCGTTGACAAGGCCCCAGCCGAAGTCATCGAGAAAGAACGCGCCAAACTGGCCGAGGCCGAACAGGCCCTGGGCAAGCTGGCCGAGCAGCATGCGCGAATTGCCAGCCTGTAACGGCAGATCGCAATGAAAAAGGGAGGCCCAAGTGGCCTCCCTTTTTTGTGCCTGCCACTTCCCGACTAACCAAAGACGATCCCTGTGGGAGCGGGCTTGCCCGCGATGAGGCCATCACATCCAACATATGTGTTGTCTGACACACCGCCATCGCGAGCAAGCTCGCTCCCACAGGGTTATGTGCTGATTGCTACAGTTGGGTTCACATTGGCCGGATGTGGGACAATGCCCGCCACTTTCAGCCATACCCGAATCGACCACCGCCATGACCGCCCCCCGCTCCCCCAAGCCTGCGCGCAAAAAGCCTGCCCCGAAGACCCCGGCCACGGCCGTCGCTCCGAAGGAGAAGGCCAGCCTGCACCCGCGCAATCGCCATCAGGGTCGCTACGACTTTCCGGCGCTGATCAAAAGCGCCCCGGAACTGAAGAAGTTCGTGATCATCAATCCGTACGGCAAGGAAAGCATCGACTTCGCCAGCCCGGAAGCCGTGCGGGTGTTCAATCGGGCGCTTCTCAAGTCGTTCTACGGCATCGCTCACTGGGACATTCCGGCCGACTACCTGTGCCCACCGGTGCCAGGCCGTGCCGATTACGTGCACTTCCTCGCCGACCTGCTGGCCAGCGGCAATGACGGCGTGATTCCCCGTGGCGCCGCCGTGAAGGTGCTGGACATCGGCATGGGCGCCAACTGCGTGTATCCGCTGATCGGCTACAGCGACTATCGCTGGCATTTTCTCGGTTCCGATATCGATGGGACCGCCATCGCTGCGGCGAAGGCCATCATTCAATCCAATGGCCTGAACAAAGCAATCCAGGTACGCCAGCAGAGCAACCCCAAGCAGATCCTCACAGGCTTGCTGGAGAGCACTGAGCGCTTTGACCTGACCATGTGCAACCCACCATTCCACGCCTCGCTGGACGAGGCTACGCGGGGCAGCACGCGCAAATGGCGCGCCCTGGGCAAGGCCGATCCAAAACGCAAGCTGCCGGTGTTGAACTTTGGCGGACAAGCGGCGGAATTGTGGTGTGAGGGCGGGGAGGTGCGTTTCGTCACGCAACTGATCAGCGAAAGTGCGCACGTGGCACAACAAGTGCTGTGGTTCAGCACGCTGGTGTCGAAAGCGTCGAACCTGCCGGCAATCCAGAATGCCCTGACCAAGGCCGGAGCGCTGGACAGTCGGGTGGTGGAAATGGGTCAGGGACAGAAGCAGAGCCGCTTCGTCGCCTGGACCTTCCAGACCCAAGCGCAGCAACAGGCCTGGCGTCAGGCACAATGGAGCACCGCTTCAGCGTAGTGAGCGCTTTATCGCGCCCACAAAAAAACCGTGCCCGGATCGCTCCGGTGCACGGTTTTTTTTAACAAGTCTTACTTGTTAACAGCGTCGGTCAGGCCTTTGGCCACAACCAGCTTGATCACTTTCTTGGCAGCGATTTCGATGGCAGCGCCAGTCGAAGGGTTACGGCCAGTACGGGCAGGGCGCTCAGTCACTTTCAGTTTGCCGATACCTGGCAGAGTGATTTCGCCGCCGTTTTCCAGCTGATCGGCAACGATTTGGCCCAGTTGGTCCAGAGCGTTACGCGCGGTGGTTTTCGGCGCGTCGATAGCTTCAGCGATGTCGGCGATCAGTTGGTCTTTAGTAAGAGCCATTTAGTGTTCCTTCCCTATCAAATTCATATGGATTGCAGAGTGCAATGTCAGCCATCGAGCCCGATCTTCTGGATCTGGCACCCTCGGCCAAATAACCTCGGGATCGGGGTTATAGATACCGAAATCAGGGTTTGGTTCGACCTGACAAATGCTGACTGCACGCTTAACGCAGTGACTTCGCGCAAGACCGGGCAAAGCTAGCACACAGACGTGGAAATATCCGCCTCTAGCTACCCATTTGGTCAGCTTTATTGCGCTAAAACAGGAAAAAACTGCATAAGCGCCGTCGGTCGCCCGTCAATTGCCCTTCGTACCGCGCCAAAACCAGTGGTTGCGGTACACTGGGCGCTTTTTCGGGGGAGCACGCCCTCCTCTCTTCATTCAGCCGAGAAGCCCATGCCGATCCGTCATTGCATCGTCCACCTGATCGACAAAAAACCCGACGGCACACCTGCAGTTCTCCACGCCCGTGACTCTGAACTGGCTGAGTCCGCGGCCATCGAGAACATGCTCGCCGACCTCAACGAAAGCTATAACGCCAAACAGGGTAAAGCCTGGGGCCTTTTCCATCCGGAATCCGGCGCGTTCCCGTTCAGCGGCTGGCTGAAGGAGTACCTCGAGGGCGGCCAGGATTTCACTGCATTCAGCCGCGTGGCGGTCGAGCACCTGCAAAAACTGATGGAAGAATCGAATCTGTCCGTCGGCGGCCATGTATTGTTCGCACACTACCAGCAAGGCATGACCGACTACCTGGCCATCGCCCTGCTGCACCACAGTGAAGGCGTGGCCGTGACCGATGAACTGGACGTGACCCCGTCCCGTCACCTGGACCTTGGCCAGTTGCACCTGGCGGCGCGGATCAACGTTTCCGAGTGGCAGAACAACAAACAATCCAAGCAATACATTTCGTTCATCAAAGGCAAGAACGGGAAAAAGGTTTCGGAGTATTTCCGCGACTTCATTGGCTGCCAGGAAGGCGTCGACGGTCCGGGTGAAACCCGTACCCTGCTCAAGGCCTTCAGCGATTTCGTTGAAAGCGAAGACCTGCCGGAAGACGACGCCCGCGAGAAGACCAAGACCCTGGTGGATTACGCCAGCAGCCAGGCCAAGCTCGGTGAGCCGATGGGCCTGGAAGAATTGTCGGGGCTGATCGACGAAGAACGCCCGAAGGCCTTCTACGATCACATCCGCAACAAGGATTACGGCCTGTCGCCGGAAATCCCGGCCGATAAACGCACCCTGAACCAGTTCCGCCGATTCACTGGCCGCGCCGAAGGCCTGTCGATCAGTTTCGAAGCGCACCTGCTGGGCTCGAAGATCGAGTACGACGAAGAAGCCGGCACGTTGATCATCAAGGGCCTGCCCACTTCGCTCACCGACCAGCTCAAGCGTCGCAACTGATGCTCGGCGGCGTACTGAAGAAATTCCTGCTGATCCTGCTGGTGGTCGTGGCCTATCAGAACTGGGGCAAGATCGAGCGGGTGTTCAATCCATCGCAAGTGGTGCCGGCGCAGACCCAGGCCAAGGCCAACGTCGTGCTCTACGCCACCGAATGGTGTGGTTACTGCAAGTTGACCCGGCGCTTCCTCGATCAGAAAGGCATTGCGTACAAGGAGTTCGACATCGAGAAGGATGCCGTCGCGCGCGGGGACTATCAGGCACTGGGCGGTGGTGGAATTCCGATCATCGATGTGAACGGGACGCTGATTCGCGGGTATGACCCGGATGCGATTCTGGCGGCACTGAAGTAACTGTGGGGGCGAGTCTGCTCGCTCCCACAAGTTTTTTTTCAGCAGGCTTCGATCCGGAAACCAAACCGCGGGAAGTGCACATGCACCACGCCGCCACGCTCGTCCTCTCGTCGTACAATCAGCTCTTCGCGGCCGGCAAACAACAACTCCCCTGCCACCGGATCCACGCCGTAGTCCGTGGCTGCGATCACTACCTGCTGCCCCGCCTTGAATCCATTGGGATCGACAAATTGCTCATCCGGCAAGGCCGCTGGCGTGGACGTGCGCGCCACTGCCAGGGCCTCCTCGGAACTCATCTCGCTGGAAGCACCATGACCGAAGCCCATTACCCGTGCATGCCATGCATTGACTGCCGGATAAGCTTCGACCAGTGGAGCCGTCACCGGCGTGGCCTTGAGGAACCAGAGGCAATGAGCCAGGGCGAAGTCGGCAATCGACGGCTCGCCAAACAGGTAGTCACCCTCCTCGCGCTGCAACTGTTGCTCCAGACGCGACATGATCGTTGGCCACTGATGCCTGGCCTGTTCGGTAGACAATTTTGTCGCGCTACCACCATTGAAAAAACCGGCACGGTCGGCCAGAAACGCCTTGATCGCTTCCTGCGGTAAATTACCGAAGCGCACGGCAATCGATTCCGGCTGGAACACCAGGCTGACCGCATGCTGGAACACCACCGAATCAGCCCAGGTTGCAAACGATGCGGTGATCATTTCCTGACCTTCCGGGAAGAACGCCGGCAAGGTTTTCTCCTGCTCCAGTCGCCGGGCAATCAATGCCGTGTCGCAATAGATATCGGCACCGACCTGCAACACCGGTGTCTTGCGGTAGCCACCGGTCAACGCCGTGAGATCCGGTTTGGGCATCACTGGCGAGATCTTCACCGAACGCCAGGACAAACCCTTGAAACCCAGCAGCAGGCGGGCCTTCTCGGCAAAGGGGGACGTCGGGTAATGATGCAGAATCAACTCGGACATGCTCGGCTCCGCCGCAAGGATCAGGAACCAGCAGCTTAGCGCGCAATCACCTGGCAGCCTACAGATCCGCCTGATGGGAACTGATCAGTCAGAGTGATAAGCCAGGGGCTGCGCTCGCTGCGCTCGCCACCAGACATTCCTTGGCGCTCTTCTTGAGTTTTTTGATCAGCCGCTCCTGACGCAAGGCATCGCTTTTGTCACGACAGCGTTCGGTGTAGACCAGGGCCATTGCAGGGCTGGAAAGAAAGAATCGCGCGCCCTTGCCGCTTTGATGCTTGGCGAAGCGACGCACGGGATCATTGCTGATCCCACAATAGAGCGAACCGTTGGCCGCGCGAACGAGGTAGACGAACCAGGTTTTGCTCGCGGGGGTGTCGGCGTCGACAGGGCTTTCGCTGAGGGTGGTCACGTAACGATCAGGGCTTGAAAGGAAACAGGCCGCGATCTTATCAGCGACTGGCCTGGAATGCCTTCAGCCCCTTCAGGGCCTGCGAGCGAACGGCGTTGCGAACAAGTGGCGTCCAGCCCAGCAACAGGCCTTTGAAACCCAGGGCCTGACGCGACCATGTCCACAGGTCGAAACTGTCGTGATGCTCGCAGATCTTGCCATCGCGAAAGACAAAGCGTGCCTGGATGTCATTGACCACGGTATTGCCGGTCTGACTGAACAGATAAGTCGCGACCCAATGGGCGCTACCGGCACGATCATCGGCACGGACATGATCGAAGGTCAGGGAGAAATCCTTGGCACGGGTGGCGAGCATCCGCCACATGTCGCCGGCATCCCGGCCACGCAGCTCACCGAACGCCGGGTCACTGAATACCACGTCATCGGTATAACAGGCGCTCATGGCCTCGGCATCCAGCCGCTGAAACGCTTGATAGAACCGGGTAATCAATGCGCTGTTGGCGTCACTCATGCATAAGCTCCGTAAAGTTGAGAATGCCTGCACGATAGTCCGTTAATGCGCTGAACACTATTGGCATTCGCCACGCAAATATCGGGACTGTCTATCTACCACCGGCCTAGAGCGACATTCCGTTGTCACGGGCATAGGAGAAAAGATCGACATCCGTAGAGATGCCCAACCTGAGCATGGCCATGTTTTTTTGCTTGCTGATGGTTGAGACGCTGCGTTTGAAGTGGCTGGCGATTTCGCTGACGGTCATGCCGCTGGCCAGCATCCGGACCACTTCATGCTCTTTGGCCGACAACCGCGACTCGGGCAACGGGCTGCTCGTATTTGTCAGCATCGTGCGCAAGCGCTCACTGAGGTAGCGTCGTCCGTTACTCACAGCGCTGATTGCCAGGAGCAGTTCGTTTGCCGAGTCGGCTTTGGTGACGATTGCGGACACCCTTTGAGCCAATGCCGCCCTCGCCGTCGTCGCACTGCTGAACATCGTCACCAAAATGATCGGCAGTTTCGGGTAGCGTCGTTGAATCGTACTCAGCATTTTCAAACCATCGGCATTCTGCCCGCCTGGCATGGCAAAATCGGTAATCAACAAATCACAGGGCGTTTCTGCGAGCAGGTTCATCAGGCTGTCCACACCATCAGCCTCTCCCACAATTTCACATTGCCGGCTGGCACTGATGAGCATCCGCAGACCGATGCGAACGACGCAATGGTCATCGGCAATTACGACTCGCACTGTGGGAAGCCTCCTACTTGTGGCTGGAAGAGTCGGAAAATAGCGTCGTTCTCCACCCTCCACAACACCCTGAAAAACCCTCGTTTTTACTCTCCTCAATGTATTCAAGGGCCGGGGCTTTTTATCTATCAAACAACAGAAATAACCTACATCGTTTCGCGCGAAAGACTACAGAGCTGGACTAACTCCTGAGCGTGTTCCGAAAGAATACTTTTTTCTCGCAACACTCTTTCATACAGACAGTCGTCCCTTTTCGTATTTGTTGCATTCCTCCCACCCCCCCTTCTCGCTAAGTTGTGCCTATCGAGCAGCCTGTCTGCACCGGCGTTGCGCCGGGCCCATCGCCACCTCATCCAACCTTTATTCAAGAACGAGTGAATACATGAACAAGACACTGATGACCCTAGGCACTGCATTACTCTTTAGCGTGACTTCGTTCGCGTACGGCAGCTCCAGCACCGACTTGACCGTCACAGGCCTGATTACACCGGCAGCCTGTACACCGAGCCTGTCCGGTGGTGGTGTTGTGGATTATGGAAAAATCTCCGCAAAGGATTTGAATCCGGACACCCACACCCCATTTCAAGACAGAACCCTCCAACTGACCGTGAGCTGCGACGCACCTGTGAAGTTTGCAATTGTTCCCGTCGACAACAGAGCCGGCACCTCGTCTACTGCCGGTGCCTTCGGATTAGGCCTGATCAACGGCAATGAAAAGCTCGGACGTTATTTTTTGCACTACCTGAATCCGGTTGCAAACGTTCCTTCGCTGGCGATTCAGTCTCAGGACAACGGCCAAACCTGGCTTGAACTTGACAACTCCGCGCTGAAACCTGATGACCTGCTTTCATTCGGCAGCGCTAACACAGGCGTCACGGCGCCCCACGATGTTCAAGATGTCGTCGTGGACATATTGCTCTTGACCGCCATCGCCCCGGCCAACGGCCTTACGCTAACCGACGAACAGAAAATCGACGGTTCGGCAACCCTGCAAATCACCTACCTGTAACTCGACAGCATCTTCGGGCAACGGCTGACTCCAGCCGTTGCCCGTGCTCTGAAGGGTTCTCGCCAAAGTCCTCGCTTCTGCTTCTGCCTCTCGCGCTATCGGTGATTTCCGAGTACGGCCCATGTCAGCGACCTTTTTTCGTGACCATCAATAAGGCACGTCATGACGATGTTTTTAAAATTCGCACGCCATTTGATCCCCTTCGGTGTCGGTGCACTTGCATGGTTCCCGCCTCAGTTGGCTCAAGCCGACGGTATGGTTCCCGACACCTCCGTGGTGATCGTCAACGAGGCCAACGGCGAGGCATCCGTATCCGTGACCAATACCGATGACAGCCTGGTGTTGCTGCACGTCACCCTTGAAAACATTCCAGAAGACACCGAGCCCTTGGTGTTCGTGACGCCACCGCTGGCACGGGTTGAACCGTCCGGGACCCAGTTGATCCGCTTCATCCTGCAATCGGAAAAGCCCTTGCTCACCCAGCGATTGAAACGCGTGATCTTTGAAGGCATCCCCCAAGGCAAGTCCGCTGCCGAGGCCGGGCATGCCCGGGTGGGTGTAACGGTGCGCCAGAACCTGCCGGTCATCCTTCATCCAGCCAGCCTGGCGCCCAACCGCACTCCGTGGACCGACCTGCGATGGTCGCTGCAGGATGGCCAGCTGACCGTGAGTAACCAGACACCTTACGTCGTACGCCTGGCTCAGGAACTACAGATGCTGCCTTCCGGGGACCCCGCAATGCTGCCGCGAACCTACCTGTTGCCCGGTGACCGGATCAGCATGTCGGTGCCAGCAAGAACCGCCACCCAGGTACGCCTTCAACCGGCGACCGTCTACGGCTTTGCAGTGCCACCCTACGACGCCCCGATCACCCCTTAGAACCGCAACACCGATAGCCCCAACCGGGAAAAGCGGGCGCTGATGTTCCAACGCGAACCTGATGCCGTAGTGGTTCAGGCCAGCGCACAGGTCAACCCAAGTGAACCCCATGAACACTGTACTGAAATACCGTGGCGGCGAAGCCATGCCTGCTTTCAGGCGTGCCGACACTCGTCCTCGACTGCCGCCGCTGCGCACCGGCGTGGTGTTGCTGATGACCAACGTGCTGATGGTGCTCGATGCCCGCGCCGAAGATCCCGGCAGTGCTTCGTTGCTGACCTCGTTCGACCAGAAGACACTGGTCCAGCGCGGTATCGATCCGGCGCTGGCGACCCAACTGCTGAACGCCCCGCGATTCACCGTCGGCCGCCATCCGATCACACTCACAGTTAATGGTCAGCGCCAGGGACGCGTAGACGTTACGTTCAACAATGAGGGCGACTTGTGCTTTGACCATGCCTTGCTTGATGCGGCAAACCTGAGCGAGCCCACCGCCCCCACCAACGACCCTCGTTGTTTTGACGTTCTCGGCACTTGGCCGCAAACCCTGATCGAACAGGACCCCGCCAATCTCGGTCTGTCATTGATCGTGCCCACGGACGCCATGCGTGCGAAGGTCCGGGACTTCTCGGGTTATCAGACCGGTGGCGTCGCCGGGTTGCTCAACTATGACGTCAACAGCCTTTACAGCCATTACGACGACCAATCGAATCGCTACCTGTCGGCCAATACCGAAGTCGGTTTCAATGCCGGCGACTGGATCGTCCGCAGCCGCCAGGTGCAGACCTGGCAGAA
Source organism: Pseudomonas sp. GM74 (assembly GCF_000282455.1). Classification (GTDB taxonomy): domain Bacteria; phylum Pseudomonadota; class Gammaproteobacteria; order Pseudomonadales; family Pseudomonadaceae; genus Aquipseudomonas. The sequence goes on along the minus strand of NZ_AKJG01000155.1, from coordinate 6,785 downwards.
CGAAGTGTCCCGAACCAGTCACCTTGCAGCCTACGTCCAACGCACCTTCACCGGTTATCAAACGGTGCTTCAGGCCGGTCAGATCAACCTCTATAACCCGGTACTGGCCACTGCGCAGATTACCGGCGTGCAACTGATGACCGAGCAGGCGCTGCAGACCGAAAGCCAAGGCAGGCCCATCGAAGGCATTGCCCACGGCCAGGCCCAGATCGAAATTCGGCAGAACGGGTCACTGATCCACTCGACCGTGGTGCCCGCCGGCCCCTTCTCCCTGAGCAACGTTCAGCGTCTCGACAGCCGTTCCGATGTCGAAGTCGTGGTCAAGGAAACCACTGGCAGCGAGCAGCGCTTTACCGTCCCGGCGTCTCTGCTCGGAATGGAGCTCCCGGCGTCTGGCTTTTCGCTGACTGCCGGCCAGCTACGTCACTTCGGCGATATACAGACCAACGATCCCTGGCTGATCAGCGGGAGCTGGAGCGGGGCATTGAATCCACACGTCATGCTCAGCACGGGCGCCACGGGTGCCGCCGATTATCGTGCAATAGCCGCAGGCGTGGGCTTGCTGCCCTGGACCGATACGCAGCTGCAGACAAGTCTGCAAACCTCTGAAGTCAGTTCCAGTCACCCCGAAAAAGGCATTCAGGCCGATTTGAACCTTTCGCATCGCTTGGGTGAACAATGGTCAATGAATGCCGGGACGTCCCACCGGTCCTTCGGTTATCGCGAACTGTCGCAAGCGGTGCTCGAAACCGAGTCGCCGCGCAACCGGTCCCGTTATCGCGACCAACAAAACCTGGGGCTGTCCTGGTCGCCTTCCGGGACTGGTGCACTCAGCGCCAGTCTCAGCCGCTCAACGTCCTTCGACGGACAAAGCAGCAGCCGCGCCATGGCATCCTGGGGCACCCTCATCGGCGGTGTATCGGTCTCGGCCACGGTGCAATGGCAAGTCCGCGGCACCCGGAACATCGATGACAGCGCCTATCTGAACCTCAGCATTCCGTTGGGTGAAAACCGTCGGGGGCGAACCTGGGTTCGCAGCTCTGCCGGCGAACATCGCAGCGGTGTGGGTTTGAACGAACAACTCAACGATCACTTGAGTTACCGGGTCGGCGTTGAGCATGACAGTCGCGACAGACAAGTGCAGTCTTCCGCCGGTGTTTCTATCCTGCCACGCTACAGCCAACTGGACGTGAGCTATACCCGCACTGATGCCCAGCGCCCCAGTTACCAGGTGGGAGCACGCGGTGGGGCGGTGTTGCATGGCGATGGCCTGACACTGTCGCCTTATCCCGTGCGTGAAACCTTCGCGTTGCTGTCGGTAGGCGATGCCGCCGCCATCAAAGTCTCCACCCCCAGCGGCCCGGTGTGGACCGATTGGCAAGGTCGAGCCGTGGTTCCACACGTGACGGCCTATGGCCGCAACCCGGTGGAAGTCGAAACCCGCTCGCTGCCGCGCAATCTCGATATCAACAACGGCCTGGCGGTGATATCCGCCGGGCGCGGCGCCGTCGACAAGGTCGAGTTCGGGGTCATCCAGACTCGCCGCGCCTTGCTCAAAGTCACCTTGGACAACGGCGCATCGCTGCCCCGTGGCGCGACGGTGAACACCGACGATGGCGAGTTCGTCACGCTCGTACAGGAAGGCGGGCTGGTATTTCTGCCCAATGTCCTGGCGACTCCCACCCTGTGGATAACCGCACCTGGCCTGGATCGCTGTGAGCTGCACTTCGAGCTGCCGGTCAAGGCCGACTCCCAGGCGTACTTCGAAACCGCCCTCGCCCAATGCCGCACGCCATAAGGATGACTGCATGAAACTGTCCGCACCTTTGATGCTGACCTTCGCCACCCTGACGCTGGGCGGGCTCACGCCCGATGCCCGGGCGCTCGCCGATGACTGCCGGCTGAGCCTGAGCCAGTCGATACTCGATTACGGTTTGATGCAAAGGGCGATTCGCACTCCCGAACCCCAAGAGCAAACCTTGGGTGAACGTCGCGTGAGCTTGAACCTGAACTGCCCGCAACCCGCCGACATGAGTGTGTTCTATCGCGCCGTCGCTGCGACCGCAGAGCGCTTTCGGCTCGCCGACCACGGCAGCTATGCCCTGCACATTAGTGATGCGGTGCTAGATGGACAATCGGTGGACCTGGGTTTGATTTCCACTGCCGGCCAAGCACCGCAGGCCACAGCCTCAGGCCTGCCTTGGCGACCTGGGCAGGCCATTGTTCCAGTGCGCAGTGGCGCCGCCGTGCGAGGGAAAAACCTGTCGGCTCAACTTCAACTGACAGCCTGGACACAGGCGCAGGTGTCGCAGCTTCGTGACGCCGCTGCCTGGGAAACCTCCGGGCTGTTCGAGCCGGTCGCCGCGGGGCGCTCCGCAGAGATAACCCTGCGTGCACGTTTTGCGCCCGCCGCCTGTCACGTGAAACTGTCCAATGGCGGTCGGGTGGATTTCGGTCGGATGTCGAAAAACGATCTTGATCGCGACAACAGCACTCGCCTGCCACCCAAGAACTTGACCCTACAGGTTGGCTGCGATGCCCCGACCCCCTTTGCCCTGCTCATGCACGACAACCGCGCAGGCTCGGCCACCGCCACCAGCGAGATTTACTACGGCCTCGGTCTGGACAACAGCAGCAATAAAATCGGTCTGTACTCGCTGAGCGTCGACCCCACCGACGCCAGCGCCGACAACCTCCCCCGCCTGTACCGAACCGATTCCACCACCGGCGGCGTGGCCTGGAGTCGTGCCAGTTCGAACCCGATACCGATGGCTCAGAGAAGTCTCCTGGGGTTTACCCATAATGCCGGCAGCCTCTCAGGCCCGGTGCCGATCCAGAACTTCACCACGAAGGTAACGGTCGAGGCCGTCATTGCCCCCACTTCGACCCTGGATCTCACCGACAAAGTGATCCTCGATGGTTCAGCGACACTGGAAGTCCTGTATTTGTAGCCCTTGACCGCTTCTAAATTTTCTCGCTGACCACCTGCACGTACAGCGCTCGCCCGGCTCCGAGGCCGGCGATGATCGCACCAAGGCCGATGACACCGAAGATCCAGCCCACGGCCGTCCAGCCGCCGGTCCAGTCATGCACGATGCCGACCGCGAACGGCCCCATGGACGCCAGGGTGTAACCAAAACCCTGGGCCATGCTCGACAGGTTTGCCGCCACGTGGGAGTCCCGCGAGCGCAGCACAATCAGGGTCAAGGCCAGGCTGAACGTGGCGCCCTGCCCCAACCCCAGCACAATCGCCCAGCCCCACAAGCCATCAATTGGCGCATACAGGCAACCGAACAGACCACCGAGGGTCAGGACCATCACGATCACGATCGCCAGGCGCTGGTCCTTGCCCCGTGTCGCCAGCCATGGCGCGGCGAGGGAGCTGACCAGTTGCACGATCACCGAACCCGACAGCACCAGTCCGGCCTGGGTCGGGGTCAGGCCACGTCCGATCAGGATCGACGGCAACCAGCCGAACACGATGTAGGCCAGGGACGATTGCAGGCCCATGTACAGGGTCACCTGCCAGGCCAGCGGATCGCGTAACAATCCCCGAACCCGGTAGGCCACGTTGTGCGCGCCGTGTTTCTGGCCGACTTGCGGCAACCAGAACAGCGCAGCCGCCAATGCCGGAATGACCCAGAAACCGAGGCCCTGCGCCCAGCTCTTGTCAAAGTGTTCACTCAACGGCACGGTCGCACCCGCCGCCATTGCCGCGCCCAGGCACAGGGCCATGGTATAGACACCGGTCATGGTCCCGGCCTGCTTCGGGAAATCGCGCTTGACGATGCCCGGCAGCAACACGCCGATCACGCCGATGCTGGCTCCGGCCAGCACACTGCCGGCAAACAGGCCGATCTCACCGAACGAACTGCGCAGGATGATCCCGCACGCCAGGGTCAGAAGAATGCCCAGCACCACCCGCTCCGCACCAAATCGCCGTGCCAGCACGGGTGCCAACGGCGCAAACAGGCCCAGGCAAAGCACCGGCAACGTGGTCAGCAACCCCGCCGCGGACGCCGACAAGCCAAGGGATTTCGAGACCTCGCTGAGCATCGGCGCCATGCTCGACAACGCCGGGCGCAGGTTCAGCGCCACCAGAATCAGGCCCAGCAGCAACAACCACGGCCGCCGTAGAACCGGGTGGGCCTGCTGGACCTGTTCGTCATCAGCCTCGGCATCGATCAGCAGCTCTTCCAGTTCGGCCGAACGTTTTGAGGTTGTGGATAACTCACTGCGGTGCATGGATCTCTCGGTTTCAAGGTTCATTGATCAACTGCCTCGACAGGGCTTTGGCCCGTTCCGGGTCGCGTTGCTCGACGGCATCGAGCAACTCGATGTGCAGGTCGAACACTTCCTGGCGGCGCGGGACGATGCTCAGGGTCTGGCGCAGTTGCGCGCCGACGATGCTGGAAAAATAGCGATACAACTCGCTGAGGGTCGGGTTGTGCGCGGCGTCCACCAGACGGCGATGAAACACCAGGTCGCAGGCGATGTAGGTGTCGAGATCGCCGTGATAGTGGCTGCCGCTGACACCCAGGGCCTCGCGCAATGCCACCAGGTCTTCGTCGGTGCGGCGCACTGCCGCCAGGCCGATGGCCTCGACTTCGAGGATGTGCCGGGTTTCCCGGGCCTGCTCAAGGGAACAACGGGACAGTGCCTTCAAGGTATCGAGCGGATCGACCACCGCCCGCAGGTAACTGCCGTCACCCTGACGGATTTCGATCAACCCGGAGAACGCCAACACCCGCATGGCTTCGCGCACGGTGTTGCGGCTGATGCCCAGCTCGGCGGACAACTCAGGTTCGGTGGGCAAACGCTGGCCCACGACCCAAACGCCCTGGTTGATGCGCAGGCGCAGTTGGTCCAGGGCCTGATCGACCAGGGATCGTTTCACTAATGGAGAGATTTCTGACATGGAATTCGCCCTCTCATCCAATCATAGGATGAATTTTCTGACATGTTAGTCAGCTTAAGCTGCCCACACAACCCCTGTAGGAGCTGCCGAAGGCTGCGATCTTTTGATCTTCGCTTTTGAAAAAGCAAAATCAAAAGATCGCAGCCTTCGGCAGCTCCTACAGGGTTGGGCACAAAATCGCGGGCAAAAATAAACCCGGAACTCGGTCCGGGTTTATTTCAGTGCCTGGGGTCGATCAATGCAGGATCTGGCTCAGGAACAGCTTGGTCCGTTCATTCTGCGGGTTGTCGAAGAAGTCGTTCGGCGCAGCCTGTTCGACGATTTCACCCTTGTCCATGAAGATCACGCGGTTGGCCACGGTGCGGGCAAAGCCCATTTCGTGGGTCACGCAGAGCATGGTCATGCCGTCTTCGGCCAGGCCGATCATGGTGTCCAGTACCTCTTTCACCATCTCCGGATCGAGTGCCGAGGTCGGTTCGTCGAACAGCATGATCTTCGGTTTCATGCACAGCGCACGGGCAATCGCCACACGCTGTTGCTGGCCGCCGGACAGTTGCCCCGGGTACTTGTGCGCCTGCTCCGGAATGCGTACGCGCTCCAGATAGTGCATGGCGATTTCCTCGGCCTTGCGCTTGGGCATCTTGCGCACCCACATCGGCGCCAAAGTGCAGTTCTGCAGGATGGTCAGGTGCGGGAACAGGTTGAAGTGCTGGAACACCATGCCGACTTCACGACGGATCGCTTCGATCTGCTTGAGGTCGTTGGTCAGTTCCACGCCATCGACCACGATGCGGCCCTGCTGGTGTTCTTCCAGGCGGTTGAGGCAGCGGATGGTGGTGGACTTGCCGGAACCCGACGGGCCGCACAGTACGATACGCTCGCCCTGCTTGACGTTGAGGTTGATGTCCTTGAGTACGTGAAACTGACCGTACCACTTGTTCACGCCCTGCATCTGAATAATGCCTTCAGGGCTCACAGGCTGTTTGATTGCTTCGCTCATCACAAAACTTCCTAAATTAGGTAGCGACTTAGCGCTTGTGGCCAGTGTCGAGCTTGCGTTCCAGATGCATGGAATAGCGCGACATACCAAAACAGAAAATCCAGAACACCAGGGCGGCGAACACATAGCCTTCGGTGGCCATGCCCAGCCACTTCGGGTCGGCGGCGGCTTGCTTGACGCTGTTGAGCAGGTCGAACAGGCCGATGATGATCACCAGGCTCGTGTCCTTGAACAGCGCAATGAAGGTGTTGACGATGCCGGGGATCACCAGCTTCAGGGCTTGCGGCAGAATCACCAGGCCCATGCTGCGCCAGTAACCCAGGCCCATCGCCGCTGCCGCTTCGTACTGACCTTTTGGAATTGCTTGCAGACCGCCGCGCACCACCTCGGCCACGTAGGCCGACTGGAACAGGATCACGCCGATCAGCGCCCGCAGCAGCTTGTCGAAGTTCATGCCTTCAGGCAGGAACAACGGCAGCATCACCGAGGACATGAACAGCACCGTGATCAACGGCACGCCGCGCCAGAATTCGATGAAGGTCACGCAGACCACGCGAATCGCCGGCATGTTCGAACGACGGCCCAGCGCCAGGACAATCCCCAGCGGCAACGCACCGGCGATGCCGACGGTAGCGATCACCAGGGTCAGCATCAGGCCGCCCCACTGGCTGGTCGCCACGGCGTCCAGACCCAATACGCCGCCATGCAGCAGGCACCAGGCAATGATCGGGTACAGCACCAGGAAGCTCAGCCCGTACACCGCTTTATGGTGAAAGCGCGAGATAAACAACGGCGCCACGCCGACAATCGCCAGCCACACCGTCAGGTCCACGCGCCAACGCAGTACCGGCGGGTAGTAGCCATACA
>NZ_AKJG01000154.1 GCF_000282455.1 Pseudomonas sp. GM74 | reverse complement strand
CGACGGCTTCGCCGCCGAACGCTGCCTCGCGGTGCTCGGCAGCTGCTACCCCCCCACTATAAATCGAGGTACATTCATGGACTGGAAACCCCACATCACCGTCGCCACCATCGTCGAAGACAACGGCCGCTTCCTGATGGTCGAAGAACTCAAGCACGGGCGCGTGGTGCTCAACCAGCCCGCCGGTCATCTGGACCCGAACGAAACCCTGACCGAAGCCGCCGTGCGCGAAACCCTCGAGGAAACCGGCTGGGACGTCGAACCCACCGGCGTACTGGGCATTTACCTGTACACCGCCCCGAGCAACGGCGTGACCTACCAGCGGGTCTGCTTCATCGCAAAACCACTGAAACACCACGCGGACTATCAACTGGACGAGGGCATCGTCGGCGCCAAGTGGTTGACCCGCGAGGAATTAATCGAGCAGCGCGACAACTGGCGCAGCGAGCTGATCATCCGCTGCATTGACGACTATCTGACAGGCCAACACTTCGACCTCGAATTGATCCGTCCTTCTCTTTAGCCATGCAGGCTCCAGCCTGATAGAATCGCGTCCTTTTTCAAGACACTCATTGAATCCCTATGCGTGATCCAGCCCCTTCTGACACACAAAAGAAGCGCGTCATTGTCGGCATGTCCGGCGGCGTGGACTCTTCCGTTTCCGCCCTCCTGCTGATCGAGCAGGGTTATGAGGTGGAAGGCCTGTTCATGAAGAACTGGGAAGAAGACGATGGAACGGAATACTGCACCGCCATGGATGACCTGGCGGACGCCCAGGCCGTGTGCGACAAGATTGGCATCAAGCTGCACACCGCCAACTTCGCCGCCGAGTACTGGGACAACGTGTTCGAGCATTTCCTGGCCGAATACAAGGCCGGACGCACGCCGAACCCGGACATCCTGTGCAACCGCGAGATCAAGTTCAAGGCGTTCCTCGACTACGCCATGATGCTGGGCGCCGATCTGATCGCCACCGGCCACTACGTGCGTCGCCGCGACATCGATGGCCGCACCGAACTGCTCAAGGGCCTGGACCCGAACAAGGACCAGAGCTACTTCCTGCACGCCGTTGGTGGCGAACAGATCGCCAAGACCCTGTTCCCGGTCGGCGAACTGGAAAAACCGCAAGTGCGCGCCATTGCCGAGAAATACGAGCTGGCGACCGCGAAGAAAAAGGACTCCACCGGGATCTGCTTTATCGGCGAGCGCCGCTTCAGCGACTTCCTCAAGCAGTACCTGCCGGCGCAACCGGGCGAGATCAAGACCACCGAAGGTGAAATCATCGGCCGCCACCACGGCCTGATGTACCACACCATCGGCCAACGCCAGGGCCTGGGCATTGGCGGCCTGAAAGATGCCGGTGACGAGCCGTGGTACGTGCTGATCAAGGACCTGGAACACAACGAGCTGATCGTTGGCCAGGGCAATGATCACCCGTGGCTGTTCTCCCGCGCCCTGCTCGCTTCCGATATCTACTGGGTCAACCCGATCGACCTGAGCCAGCCGCGCAAGCTGACCGCCAAGGTTCGTTATCGCCAGAGCGACCAGCCGTGCACCCTGGAAAAAACCGCCACCGGTTATCGCGCGACCTTCGATGATCCGCAACGCGCGGTCACTCCAGGCCAGTCCGTGGTGTTCTACGACGGTGAAATCTGCCTCGGCGGCGGCGTGATTGAAGTCGCCGAGCCGTGGACAAGCAAGGGCCAGGCCCTATGAACCCGATCCAGGAGCAACTGACGGCACTGGGCGGTGTGTTTCTCGCCGCGGTGCTGGTGGACAGGATCGCCAAGACCGGCCAGACCAACGAAGCCGGCCTGACCTGCATGCTCGGCAGCCTGCTGATCCGCGACCCCAAGGACACCCTGGAAGTCTATGGCGGCGACGACATCAACCTGCGTGAAGGCTACCGTGCGCTGATCGGCGCCCTCGAACGCGACCCGAGCGCCCTGCAGCGCGAACCGCTGCGTTATGCCCTGGCGATGCTCGGCCTTGAGCGTCAGCTGGCCAAGCGCAACGACATGCTCGACGTGATCGGCAAACGCCTGCCGCAGATTCAGTCCCAGGTCGAACACTTCGGCCCGGCCCACGAAAACGTGGTCGCCGCCTGCGGCGCGCTGTATCAGGACACCCTGAGCACCCTGCGCCAACGCATCCAGGTGCACGGCGACATGCGCAACCTGCAACAACCGAGCAACGCCTCGAAAATCCGCGCCCTGCTGCTGGCCGGCATTCGTTCGGCGCGCCTTTGGCGGCAATTGGGCGGTCATCGCTGGCAGCTGGTGATCAGCCGCCGCAAATTGCTCAAAGAGCTTTACCCCTTGATGCGTAACGAATAACCCGCATCGACAGAACTGAACTCAGCAATACGCGTAATACGCCGGTCAGTTGGCGACGGACCGGCGGATTTTTTCATGTATGATACGCGCCCCATTTCGTTGCCCGACTGTCCGAGAACACCCCATGCAGCTTTCTTCGCTCACTGCGGTTTCCCCTGTTGACGGCCGCTACGCCGGCAAAACCCAGGCCCTGCGCCCAATTTTCAGCGAGTACGGCCTGATCCGTGCCCGCGTTCTGGTTGAAGTGCGCTGGCTCCAGCGCCTGGCCGCTCACCCTGCCATCAGTGAAGTGCCGGCGTTCTCCGCCGAAGCCAACGCCGTGCTCAACACCCTGGCGGAAAACTTCTCTCTGGAGCACGCCGAGCGCGTCAAAGAGATCGAGCGCACCACCAACCACGACGTCAAAGCCATCGAATACCTGCTCAAAGAGCAAGCGGCCAAGCTGCCGGAACTGGCCAAGGTCAGCGAGTTCATCCACTTTGCCTGCACCAGCGAGGACATCAACAACCTGTCCCACGCCCTGATGCTGCGCGAAGGCCGTGATGACGTGATGCTGCCGCTGATGCGCCAGACCGCCAACGCCATCCGCGAACTGGCCATCCGTTTCGCCGACGTACCGATGCTGTCGCGCACCCACGGTCAGCCGGCCTCGCCGACCACCCTGGGCAAAGAACTGGCGAACGTGGTTTACCGTCTGGAGCGCCAGATCGCTCAAGTCGCTGCCGTTCCGCTGCTGGGCAAGATCAACGGCGCCGTGGGCAACTACAACGCCCACCTGTCGGCCTACCCTGAGATCGACTGGGAAGCCAACGCCCGCGCCTTCATCGAAGACGAGCTGGGCCTGGGCTTCAACCCGTACACCACGCAGATCGAGCCCCACGACTACATTGCCGAACTGTTCGACGCGATTGCCCGCTTCAACACCATCCTGATCGACTTCGACCGCGACATCTGGGGCTACATCTCCCTGGGTTACTTCAAGCAGCGCACCATCGCTGGCGAAATCGGTTCGTCGACCATGCCGCACAAGGTCAACCCGATCGACTTCGAAAACTCCGAAGGCAATCTGGGTATCGCCAACGCACTGTTCCAGCACCTGGCGAGCAAACTGCCGATCTCCCGCTGGCAGCGCGACCTGACCGACTCCACCGTACTGCGCAACCTCGGTGTCGGCTTCGCCCACAGCGTGATCGCGTACGAAGCCAGCCTCAAGGGCATCAGCAAGCTTGAGCTCAACGAGCAGAAGATTGCCGCTGACCTGGACGCCTGCTGGGAAGTATTGGCCGAACCGATCCAGACCGTGATGCGTCGCTACAACATCGAAAACCCGTACGAAAAGCTGAAAGAACTGACCCGCGGCAAGGGCATCAGCCCGCAAGCGCTGCAGACTTTCATCGACGGCCTGGACATGCCAGCCGCCGCCAAGGCCGAGCTGAAATTGCTCACCCCGGCGAACTACATCGGTAACGCTGTAGAACAAGCCAAGCGCATCTGATCGACCGCTAGACCCTTTTAAGACGCCCGGCCGCGCCGGGCGTTTTTATTCCCGTCTGAAAAGTGCATTTTTTCAATAGGTTACACATGAATCCTGATATTCCTCTTCAACTTCTGGGCGGCATCACGGCACGGGAATTCCTGCGCGACTACTGGCAGAAAAAGCCGCTGTTGATCCGTCAGGCGATTCCTGATTTCGAAAGCCCGATCGACGCCGACGAACTGGCCGGCCTGGCGCTGGAAGAAGAAGTCGAATCGCGCCTGATCATCGAGAATGGCGAGCGTCCGTGGGAACTGCGTCGCGGCCCGTTCGCCGAAGATGAATTCAGCAAGCTGCCTGAAACCGACTGGACCCTGCTGGTTCAAGCCGTGGATCAGTTCGTCCCGGAAGTCAGCGAACTGCTGGAAAATTTCCGTTTTCTGCCGAGCTGGCGCATCGACGACGTGATGATCAGCTACGCCGCGCCAGGTGGCAGCGTGGGTCCGCACTTCGACAACTACGACGTGTTCCTGCTGCAAGGCCACGGCAAGCGCAACTGGAAGATCGGCCAGATGTGCAACACCGAGAGCCCGATGCTGGCTCACGCCGACCTGCGCATTCTCTCCGAATTCGAAGCCACCGATGAATGGGTGCTGGAACCGGGCGACATGCTCTACCTGCCACCGCGCCTGGCCCATTGCGGCGTTGCCGTCGATGAATGCATGACCTACTCCGTCGGCTTCCGTGCACCGAGCGCCGCTGAAGTGCTGACCCACTTCACTGACTTCCTCAGCCAGTTCCTGTCGGACGAAGAACGCTACACCGACGCCGACGCCTTGCCGACTGCCGATCCTCACCAGATCCAGCGCGACGCACTCGACCGCCTCAAAGGCCTGCTGGCCGAGCACATGAGCGACGAACGCCTGCTGCTGACCTGGTTCGGCCAGTTCATGACCGAGCCACGCTACCCGGAACTGGTGGTGGGCCCGGAGGACGTTGAAGAAGAAGACTTCATGTCCGCCCTGGAGCAAGGCGCGATCCTGATTCGCAACCCGAGCGCACGCCTGGCGTGGTCTGAAGTCGATGACGACCTGCTGCTGTTCGCCAGCGGCCAGAGCCGTTACCTGCCGGGCAAACTGCGCGAACTGCTGAAGATGATCTGCGCCGCCGACGCGCTGCACGCCGACAACCTTGGCGACTGGCTGAGCGACGAAGACGGTCGCGGCCTGCTGTGCGAACTGGTCAAGCAAGGAAGCCTGGGGTTTGCCGATGAATAAGATTCACGTACGTGTCGCAGACTGGCAGAAGGACAACGCCGAGATCCGGCGCATTCGTGAGACGGTGTTCGTCGCCGAGCAATCCGTTCCGCCAGAACTGGAATGGGACGCCGATGACATTGATGCAGTGCATTTCCTCGCTTACGAAGGCGACTTTCCGATAGGCACCGCCCGCCTGCTGCCCGATGGACACGTCGGCCGGGTGTCGGTACTCAAGGACTGGCGCGGCCTGAAAGTCGGCGATGCACTGATGCAAGCGGTCATCGGTGAAGCCGAAGAGCGCGGACTCAAGCAGCAGATGCTCAGCGCTCAAGTCCAGGCTACAGCGTTCTATGAGCGCCTGGGCTTTCACATGGTCAGTGAGGAATTCCTGGAAGCCGGGATTCCGCATGTGGACATGGTTCGACATTCGGCCTGAGACCGGGCAGCCCCATCGCGGGCAAGCCCGCTCCCACAAGGATCGCGCAAAACCTGTAGGAGCGGGCTTGCCCGCGAAGGGGCCCTGAAGAACACCACAAAACGCCTCGCTATCTTCGGATACCGGGGCGTTTTGCTGTCCAGGATTCAACTTGCGCCACTACAGGCCGACAAACTGGCAATATCAACACATGCACCTGTAGGAGCGAGCTTGCTCGTTCCTACACAAATCACGAAGCCGGAGATAACGGATATGTCCCTACGCGCCCTGCTCAGCACCCTGCTGGTGGCCTGCAGTTTTTCGGTCATGGCGGCCACCGAAATCGTGCCCCTGAGCTACCGCACCAGCGCCGACCTGTTGCCGGTGGCGCAGGATTTCATCGGCAAGGACGGACAGGTCAGCGCCTACGGCAATCAACTCATTGTCAACGCCGATCAGCGCAAGATCGACGAACTTAAAGCCCTGCTTTCGCAACTCGACACCGCACCCAAGCGCCTGCTGATCACCGTCGACACCAGCGACAACAACTTCCAGGGCGACCAGGGTTATTCGGCGAACGGCGCCAAGCCAGGCCAGACCCGCATCATCAACTACAGCACCGATAGCCGCGACGGCGGTATCCAGCAAGTGCAGGCCAGCGAAGGCGCACCGGCGCTGATCCAGGTCGGCCAGAGCGTGCCGCTGACCAGCTCGCAGACCGATTCCTACGGCGATCTGCGCAGCCAGACTGAATACCGCAACGTCACCCAGGGCTTTTACGTCACGGCAAACGTCACCGGCGACATCGTTCACCTGTCGATCAGTACCAACCGTGACCGCATGAGCCAGGAACGTCCCGATGTAGTGAACGTACAAAGCACCGACACAACCGTCACCGGCCACCTCGGTGAGTGGATCCTGCTGGCCGGGGTCAACGGCCAGACCCAGGCCGACAAACAGGGCCAGACCCGCAGTTACTCGACCCAGAGCCGCAATGACATGACTTTGCGGGTGAAAGTCGACACCCTGGACTAAAGCACCAAAAACTGACTGACGAGTCGTATTAGACCAAAGATGTAGTGCCTTGAAAAAAGCACTACAAAACGTTTGACGAGCCAAAAAAGCGAAGGCATGATGGCCTCGCTCCCGCTAATCAGAGGCCCTGGCAAGGGCCTTCGAGGCGATGTTCGCACCTACCCCGCGAACCGCTTCGTGTCTGTACCGCCCACAAGGTGTGTTTGACGAGGTTGTCGACTGGAACGAAGTTGTCCCGAGGGACGGAAGCGTAATAGGTAACCCGGCACCACACTGATGTTCGCACCAAGGCCCACGACGCCCGAATGCGCCCGCAGTTCGCCTTTACCTGCTCACTTCCCCTCGAGCCGATCGTTCATCCCGTCGCCCTCCCCGCCGAATCCGACTTGACCGCTCAAGCTTCTGGTCAGCGAGCGCAGGAATTTTCCACCGCAGAACAACTTTTCATAAAGACGCGACGAGGTTTATCTCCCATGGCACTGACACGCGAACAGCAAATTGCAGCCCTCGAAAAAGACTGGGCTGAAAACCCGCGCTGGAAAGGCGTGACACGCACTTACTCCGCTGCTGACGTCGTCCGCCTGCGTGGCTCGGTTCAACCTGAGCACACCTTTGCAAAAATGGGCGCCGAGAAGCTGTGGAACCTGGTGACCCAGGGTGCCAAGCCAGCCTTCCGTCCTGAGAAAGATTTCGTCAACTGCATGGGCGCCCTGACCGGCGGCCAGGCTGTACAACAAGTCAAGGCCGGCATCCAGGCGATCTACCTGTCGGGCTGGCAGGTTGCTGCGGACAACAACTCCGCCGAATCGATGTACCCGGACCAGTCGCTGTACCCGGTGGACTCGGTTCCAACCGTGGTCAAGCGCATCAACAACTCGTTCCGTCGTGCCGACCAGATCCAGTGGAAAGCCGGCAAGAACCCGGGCGACGCTGGCTACATCGACTACTTCGCGCCAATCGTGGCTGACGCCGAAGCCGGTTTCGGCGGCGTGCTGAACGCTTACGAACTGATGAAGAGCATGATCGAAGCAGGCGCCGCCGGCGTTCACTTCGAAGACCAGCTGGCTTCCGTGAAAAAATGCGGCCACATGGGCGGCAAGGTACTGGTTCCTACCCAGGAAGCCGTACAGAAGCTGACTGCTGCTCGCCTGGCTGCCGACGTTGCCGGTACTCCGACCATCATTCTGGCCCGTACCGACGCTAACGCCGCTGACCTGCTGACGTCCGACTGCGACCCGTACGACCAGCCATTCGTGACTGGCGAACGTACCCAGGAAGGTTTCTACAAAGTGCGCGCCGGCCTGGACCAGGCCATCGCTCGCGGCCTGGCCTACGCTCCGTACGCCGACCTGATCTGGTGCGAAACCGCCAAGCCAGACCTGGACGAGGCTCGTCGCTTCGCTGAAGCGATCAAGAAGGAATACCCGGACCAACTGCTGTCGTACAACTGCTCGCCTTCCTTCAACTGGAAGAAAAACCTGGACGACGCGACCATCGCCAAGTTCCAGCGCGAACTGTCCGCTATGGGCTACAAGCACCAGTTCATCACCCTGGCCGGCATTCACAACATGTGGCACAGCATGTTCAACCTGGCGCACGACTACGCCCGCAACGACATGACTGCCTACGTGAAGCTGCAAGAGCAGGAATTCGCCGACGCCGCCAAGGGTTACACCTTCGTGGCTCACCAGCAGGAAGTGGGCACCGGCTACTTCGACGACATGACCACCGTGATCCAGGGTGGCTCGTCTTCGGTAACCGCGCTGACCGGTTCGACCGAAGAAGAACAGTTCCACTGATCTGCTTCGCCTGAGACATCAGCCGCCGCGGGCCGAATAGAAAGCTAACCGCAGCGCTGCACATCTGACGCCCCGACTGGTTCGGGGCGTTTTTTTGCCTGCGATTTCTTGAGCGCCCCCTGTAGCAGCTGCCGAAGGCTGCGTTCGGCTGCGCAGCAGTCGTAAACCCAAGCGCACGGTGAACGACCTGGCGAGGACTGCGTCCTCGAACGCAGCCTTCGGCAGCTGCTACAAGGATCGCGCGCATGCCAGGTTCTGCGCGCAAAATCATTGATCCAGAGCAGTTTCCCGATCAGGAAAAAAGGCTAAAACGCCCCTGCTCACTACTTGCAGTAACGCGCATATAAGCCAACTTCCCAGCCACTCACCCGTTAAACAGTTTAAAAACCAAGCCAAATAATATTGATTATCATTTAGCTGTAACTATGTTCGTTACATTCCCTACAAAACATAATTGACGAAATGCCGGCTAATGCCCGTAACGCATGGGCTGCGGGGCCTTTATGGCTCGCTATGTCCTTATTCCTATAAATAATTTCGCTATAGGAATTTTACTTGCCGGGTGTTTAGCCATAAAATCAGCTGGATTGATTGCTGCGACATATCGTCACTGCTTTTGTTTCTTTTCAAGCTCAGAGACCTTTGCTCTCTGTTAAGGATTACCAGCATGCCCGAAGCGACAGGACTCATGGCCCATAACTGGGGCTTTGCCATTTTCCTTCTAGGCGTCGTCGGCCTCTGTGCCTTCATGCTGGGCGTCTCCAGCCTCCTTGGGTCAAAAGCCTGGGGCCGCAGCAAAAACGAACCGTTCGAGTCCGGCATGCTACCTACAGGTGGCGCCCGCTTACGGCTCTCAGCCAAATTCTATCTGGTCGCGATGCTCTTCGTGATCTTCGATATCGAAGCCCTCTTTCTCTTTGCATGGTCTGTGTCCGTCCGCGAAAGCGGCTGGACCGGATTCGTCGAAGCTCTCGTTTTCATAGCAATTCTGTTGGCAGGCCTTGTCTACCTATTCCGAGTGGGCGCCCTTGACTGGGCTCCGGAAGCTCGGCGCAAGCGGCAAGCGAAGCTGAAACAATGAGGCTTTGGCAATGCAATACAATCTCACCAGGATCGACCCCGATGCTCCTAACGAGCAATATCCGATTGGCCAGCGGGAAACCGTTTCCGATCCGTTAGAAGATCAAGTCCACAAAAACATTTTCATGGGCAAGCTCGAAGACGTGCTTAACGGCACGATCAACTGGGGGCGCAAGAACTCCCTGTGGCCGTATAACTTCGGTCTTTCGTGCTGCTACGTGGAAATGACCACCGCCTTCACGGCGCCCCACGACATCGCGCGCTTTGGCGCCGAGGTTATCCGGGCATCGCCGCGCCAGGCGGATTTCATGGTTATCGCCGGTACCTGCTTCATCAAGATGGCGCCGATCATCCAGCGTCTCTATGAGCAAATGCTCGAGCCTAAATGGGTCATCTCCATGGGTTCGTGCGCCAACTCCGGTGGCATGTACGACATCTACTCCGTCGTTCAAGGGGTGGACAAGTTCCTGCCCGTGGACGTCTACGTGCCTGGCTGCCCGCCCCGCCCTGAAGCTTTCCTGCAAGGCTTGATGCTGTTGCAGGAGTCGATTGGCCAGGAGCGTCGCCCACTTTCCTGGGTCGTTGGCGATCAAGGCGTGTACCGCGCCGAGATGCCATCCGAAAAGGAAAAGCGCCGCGAACAGCGTATTCAGGTAACCAACCTGCGCAGCCCCGACGAAGTCTGATCCAGATCTGCTGTTTCAAAGAAACGAGAAGCTGGCTTCATTCTTTACGTTGACCGAAAGCGATAAATAACCATGACTACAGGCAGTGCTCTGTACATCCCGCCTTACAAGGCAGACGACCAGGATGTGGTCGTCGAACTGAACAACCGTTTTGGCCCGGAGGCGTTCACCGCCCAGCCTACCCGCACCGGCATGCCGGTGCTTTGGGTTGCCCGTGCCAAACTCGTCGAAGTCCTGACCTTCCTGCGTAACCTGCCCAAGCCGTACGTCATGCTCTATGACCTGCACGGCGTGGACGAGCGTCTGCGCACCAAGCGTCAAGGGCTGCCGAACGGCGTCGACTTCTCCGTGTTCTATCACTTGATGTCGATCGAACGTAATAGTGACGTAATGATCAAGGTCGCCTTGTCCGAGAGCGACCTCAGCCTGCCGACCGTCACCAGCATCTGGCCGAACGCCAACTGGTACGAGCGTGAAGTCTGGGACATGTTCGGCATCGACTTCAAAGGCCACCCGCACCTGTCGCGCATCATGATGCCGCCGACCTGGGAAGGTCACCCGCTGCGCAAGGACTTCCCGGCCCGTGCCACCGAGTTCGACCCGTTCACCCTGAACCTGGCCAAGCAACAGCTCGAAGAAGAGTCCGCGCGCTTCAAGCCGGAAGACTGGGGCATGAAGCGTTCCGGTCCGAACGAGGACTACATGTTCCTCAACCTCGGCCCGAACCACCCGTCCGCCCACGGTGCGTTCCGTATCATTCTGCAGCTGGACGGTGAAGAGATCGTCGACTGCGTACCGGACGTCGGTTACCACCACCGTGGTGCCGAGAAGATGGCCGAGCGTCAGTCCTGGCACAGCTTCATCCCGTACACCGACCGTATCGACTACCTCGGCGGCGTGATGAACAACCTGCCGTACGTGCTCTCGGTCGAGAAACTGGCCGGCATCAAGGTGCCCGAGAAGGTCGACGTCATCCGCATCATGATGGCCGAGTTCTTCCGGATCACCAGCCACCTGCTGTTCCTGGGTACCTACATCCAGGACGTCGGCGCCATGACCCCGGTGTTCTTCACCTTCACCGACCGCCAGCGCGCCTACACGGTGATCGAGGCGATTACCGGTTTCCGCCTGCACCCGGCCTGGTACCGCATCGGTGGCGTCGCCCACGACCTGCCGCGTGGTTGGGAAAAACTGGTCAAGGATTTCGTCGAGTGGATGCCAAAGCGTCTGGACGAATACCAGAAAGCCGCACTGGACAACAGCATCCTGCGTGGCCGGACCATCGGCGTCGCCGACTACAACACCAAAGAGGCCCTGGAATGGGGCGTCACCGGTGCCGGCCTGCGTTCGACCGGTTGCGATTTCGACTTGCGTAAAGCACGCCCGTACTCGGGCTACGAGAACTTCGAATTCGAAGTGCCGCTGGCCGCCAACGGCGATGCCTACGACCGCTGCATCGTGCGTGTCGAGGAGATGCGCCAGAGCATCAGGATCATCGACCAGTGCCTGCGCAACATGCCGGAAGGCCCGTACAAGGCGGATCACCCGCTGACCACGCCGCCGCCGAAAGAGCGCACGCTGCAGCACATCGAAACCTTGATCACGCACTTCCTGCAGGTTTCGTGGGGCCCGGTCATGCCGGCCAACGAATCCTTCCAGATGATCGAAGCGACCAAGGGCATCAACAGTTATTACCTGACGAGCGATGGCGGCACCATGAGCTACCGCACCCGGATTCGTACCCCAAGCTTCCCGCACCTGCAGCAGATCCCTTCGGTGATCAAAGGCAGCATGGTCGCGGACTTGATTGCGTACCTGGGTAGTATCGATTTCGTTATGGCCGACGTGGACCGCTAAGCATGAACAGCACGCTTATCCAGACAGACCGTTTCACCTTGAGTGAAACCGAGCGCTCGGCCATCGAGCACGAGTTGCATCACTACGAAGACCCGCGCGCGGCGTCGATCGAAGCCCTGAAGATCGTCCAGAAGGAACGTGGCTGGGTGCCGGACGGCGCCCTGTACGCCATCGGCGAAATCCTCGGCATCCCGGCCAGCGATGTTGAAGGCGTGGCGACGTTCTACAGCCAGATCTTCCGTCAGCCGGTCGGCCGTCACATCATTCGCGTCTGCGACAGCATGGTCTGCTACATCGGCGGCCACGAGTCCGTGGTCAGCGAAATCCAGAGCAAACTGGGCATCGGCCTGGGCCAGACCACCACCGACGGTCGTTTCACCCTGCTGCCGGTCTGCTGCCTCGGCAACTGCGACAAGGCGCCGGCGTTGATGATCGACGACGACACTTTCGGTGATGTGCAGCCTGCCGGCGTTGCCAAATTGCTCGAGGGCTACGTATGACCCTGACTTCTTTCGGTCCAGCCAACCGCATCAAGCGTTCGGCCGAGACTCACCCGCTCACCTGGCGTCTGCGTGACGACGGCGAAGCCGTCTGGCTCGACGAATACCAGGCCAAGAACGGTTACGCTGCTGCGCGCAAGGCCTTCGCCGACATGGCCCAGGACGACATCGTCCAGACCGTGAAAGACTCCGGCCTCAAGGGTCGCGGCGGTGCAGGCTTCCCCACTGGCGTGAAGTGGGGCCTGATGCCCAAGGACGAATCCATCAACATCCGCTACCTGCTGTGCAACGCGGATGAAATGGAGCCCAACACCTGGAAAGACCGCATGCTGATGGAGCAACTGCCCCATCTACTGATCGAAGGCATGCTGATCAGTGCCCGCGCACTGAAAACCTACCGCGGCTACATCTTCCTGCGTGGTGAGTACACCACCGCCGCCAAGCACTTGAACCGTGCCGTGGAAGAAGCCAAGGCAGCTGGCCTTTTGGGCAAGAACATCCTGGGCAGCGGTTTCGATTTCGAGCTGTTCGTCCATACCGGTGCCGGGCGTTATATCTGCGGTGAAGAAACCGCACTGATCAACTCCCTCGAAGGCCGCCGCGCCAACCCGCGCTCCAAGCCGCCCTTCCCTGCCGCCGTTGGCGTGTGGGGCAAGCCGACTTGCGTGAACAACGTCGAGACCCTGTGCAACGTGCCGGCGATCATTGCCGACGGCGTGGACTGGTACAAATCGTTGGCTCGCGAAGGCAGCGAAGACATGGGCACCAAGCTCATGGGCTTCTCCGGCAAGGTCAAGAACCCGGGCCTGTGGGAGTTGCCGTTCGGCGTCACCGGTCGCGAGCTGTTCGAAGACTACGCCGGTGGCATGCGCGACGGTTACAAGCTCAAGTGCTGGCAGCCTGGCGGCGCCGGTACCGGTTTCCTGTTGCCGGAACACCTGGACGCACAAATGTACGCCGGCGGCATCGCCAAAGTGGGTACCCGTATGGGTACCGGCCTGGCCATGGCGGTGGACGACAGCGTCAACATGGTGTCCCTGCTGCGCAACATGGAGCAGTTCTTCGCCCGCGAATCCTGTGGCTTCTGCACCCCGTGCCGCGATGGCTTGCCATGGAGCGTCAAGCTCCTGATGGCCATCGAGAACGGTGAAGGCCAGCCAGGCGACATCGAGACCCTGCTGGGTCTGGTCGGTTTCCTCGGCCCAGGCAAGACCTTCTGTGCTCACGCACCGGGCGCCGTGGAGCCGTTGGGCAGCGCAATCAAATACTTCCGTCCAGAGTTCGAAGCCGGTATCGCGCCTGTCAGCGCCGCCGTCCCGCCTCTGGCAAGGCCGATCCTGGTCGGCGCGTAAACGCTTAAAAAAGGCGAAGGGTCCGTGCCCTTCGCTTTTCGTGTGATGACGCCTTTAACGGCTGTGTTGATTCACGCGGACAACAAGATTCCATTAGCCACGCCCGCTGACACCGGGCCAACGAAGAACTTTGAACCATGGCCACTATCCACGTAGACGGCAAAGAGCTCGAAGTCGATGGGGCAGACAACCTGTTACAGGCATGTCTGTCGCTAGGCCTCGATATCCCTTATTTCTGCTGGCACCCTGCCCTTGGCAGCGTTGGCGCTTGCCGCCAGTGCGCGGTCAAGCAGTACACCGACGAGAACGACACCCGTGGTCGCATCGTCATGTCCTGCATGACCCCTGCCACCGACAACACCTGGATCTCCATCGAAGATGAAGAGTCCAAGGCGTTCCGCGCCAGTGTTGTCGAATGGCTGATGACCAACCACCCTCACGACTGCCCTGTCTGTGAGGAAGGCGGTCACTGCCACCTGCAAGACATGACGGTAATGACCGGCCACAACGAGCGCCGTTACCGCTTCACCAAGCGTACCCACCAGAACCAGCAACTGGGCCCGTTCATTTCCCACGAAATGAACCGCTGCATCGCTTGCTACCGCTGCGTGCGCTTCTACAAGGACTACGCCGGCGGCACCGATCTCGGTGTGTTCGGCGCCCACGACAACGTGTACTTCGGTCGCGTTGAAGATGGCACCCTGGAAAGCGAGTTCTCCGGCAACCTCACCGAGGTCTGCCCGACCGGTGTGTTCACCGACAAGACTCACTCCGAGCGCTACAACCGCAAGTGGGACATGCAGTTCTCGCCGAGCATCTGCCATGGCTGCTCCAGCGGTTGCAACATCTCCCCGGGCGAACGTTACGGCGAACTGCGTCGCATCGAAAACCGTTTCAACGGTTCGGTGAACCAGTACTTCCTGTGTGACCGTGGCCGTTTCGGCTATGGCTACGTCAACCGCGAAGACCGCCCGCGTCAGCCATTGCTGGCGGGCGGCACCAAGCTGAGCCTCGACGAAGCGCTGGATAAAGCCGCCGACCTGCTGCGCGGTCGCAACATCGTCGGTATCGGTTCGCCCCGCGCCAGCCTCGAAAGCAACTACGCGTTGCGCGAACTGGTGGGCGCCGAGCACTTCTACTCGGGTATCGAAGCTGCCGAACTGGAGCGCATCCGCCTGGTCCTGCAAGTGCTCAAAGACAGCCCGCTGCCGGTGCCGAACATGCGCGACATCGAAGACCACGATGCCGTGTTCGTCCTCGGTGAAGACCTGACCCAGACAGCTGCGCGCATGGCCCTGTCCCTGCGTCAATCGGTCAAGGGCAAGGCCGAAGACATGGCTGATGCCATGCGCGTCCAGCCTTGGCTCGACGCCGCCGTGAAGAACATCGGCCAGCACGCGCTGAACCCGCTGTTCATCGCAAGCCTGGCTGAAACCAAGCTCGACGACATCGCCGAAGAATGCGTTCACGCAGCTCCAGACGACCTGGCCCGCATCGGTTTCGCCGTGGCTCACGCCCTCGACGCCAGCGCACCGGCCGTTGAAGGCCTGGACGCCGAAGCCCTCGAGCTGGCCAAGCGCATTGCCGACGCCCTGCTCGCGGCCAAGCGTCCACTGATCATCGCCGGTACTTCCCTGGGCTCCAAAGCCCTGATCGAAGCCGCCGCGAACATCGCAAAAGCGTTGAAGCTGCGCGAGAAGAACGGTTCCATCAGCCTGATCGTGCCAGAGGCCAACAGCCTCGGCCTGGCCATGCTCGGTGGCGAATCGGTCGACGCCGCGCTGCAAGCCGTGATCGACGGTAAAGCCGACGCCATCGTCGTGCTGGAAAACGATCTGTACACCCGTACGGACAAGGCCCGTGTCGATGCTGCCCTGACCGCCGCGAAAGTGCTGATCGTCGCCGACCACCAGAAGACCGCCACCAGCGATCGCGCGCACCTGGTGCTGCCAGCCGCCAGCTTCGCTGAAGGCGACGGTACCCTGGTCAGCCAGGAAGGTCGCGCCCAGCGCTTCTTCCAGGTCTTCGATCCGAAGTACCTGGACGCGAGCATCCTGGTTCACGAAGGCTGGCGCTGGCTGCATGCCCTGCGCGCCACCCTGCTGAACCAGCCGATCGACTGGACCCAGCTGGACCACGCCACCGCCGCCGTCGCTTCCAGCACACCGGTCCTGAACCGCATTGTCGACGCCGCACCGTCCGCCGCGTTCCGCATCAAGGGCATGAAACTGGCCCGTGAACCGCTGCGCTATTCCGGTCGTACCGCCATGCGCGCCGATATCAGCGTGCACGAACCGCGTACCCCGCAGGACAAGGACACCGCGTTCGCCTTCTCCATGGAAGGTTACTCGGGTTCGGCCGAACCGCGTCAGCAAGTGCCATTCGCCTGGTCTCCAGGCTGGAACTCGCCGCAAGCCTGGAACAAGTTCCAGGATGAAGTCGGTGGTCACATCCGCGCTGGCGACCCGGGCACCCGCCTGATCGAAACCAGCGGTGACTCGCTGAACTGGTTCGCCAGCGTTCCGCGTGCGTTCAACCCGGCCCAGGGCACCTGGCAGGTCGTGCCGTTCTTCCACCTGTTCGGCAGCGAAGAGAACTCTTCGAAAGCCGCTCCGGTTCAGGAACGCATTCCGGCTGCCTACGTCGCACTGGCCAAGTCCGAAGCCGACCGTCTGGGCGTCAACGACGGCGCCATGCTGAGCCTGAACGTGGCCGGCCAGACCCTGCGTCTGCCGCTGCGGATCAATGAAGAACTGGGCGCAGGCCTGGTGGCATTGCCTGCGGGCATCGCCGGCATTCCGCCAGCGATCTTTGGCAAATCCGTTGACGGTCTGCAGGAGGCAGCTCAATGACCTGGTTCACTCCTGAGGTGATCGACGTGATCATCGCGGTCCTCAAGGCCGTGGTGATTCTGCTCGCCGTGGTGGTTTGCGGCGCCCTGCTCAGTTGGGTCGAGCGTCGCTTGCTCGCCCTCTGGCAGGACCGTTACGGTCCGAACCGCGTCGGCCCGTTCGGCGCGTTCCAGATCGCCGCCGACATGATCAAGATGTTCTTCAAGGAAGACTGGACGCCGCCATTCGCCGACAAAGTGATCTTCACTTTGGCGCCGGTCGTGGCCATGAGCGCCTTGCTGATTGCCTTCGCAATCATCCCGATCACCCCGACCTGGGGTGTCGCGGACATCAACATCGGCATCCTGTTCTTCTTCGCCATGGCCGGTCTGTCGGTCTACGCGGTGCTGTTCGCCGGCTGGTCGAGCAACAACAAGTTCGCCCTGCTGGGCAGCTTGCGGGCCTCGGCGCAAACCGTGTCGTACGAAGTGTTCATGGGCCTGTCGTTGATGGGCATCGTGATCCAGGCCGGCTCGTTCAACATGCGCGACATCGTTGAATACCAGGCGCAGAATATGTGGTTCGTCATTCCGCAGATCTTCGGTTTCCTGACCTTCTTCATCGCTGGCGTGGCCGTGACTCACCGTCACCCATTCGACCAGCCGGAAGCGGAACAGGAACTGGCCGACGGTTACCACATTGAATACGCCGGCATGAAATGGGGCATGTTCTTCGTCGGCGAGTACATCGGCATCGTGCTGATCTCGGCGCTGCTGGTGACCTTGTTCTTCGGTGGCTGGCACGGTCCGTTCGGCATTCTGCCGCAGATCCCGTTCATCTGGTTCGCGTTGAAAACCGCGTTCTTCATCATGTTCTTCATCCTGCTGCGCGCCTCGATTCCGCGCCCACGGTATGACCAAGTGATGGATTTCAGCTGGAAGTTCTGCCTGCCGCTGACCCTCGTCAACATGCTGGTGACCGCTGCGATCGTGTTGCTCAACACGCCCGCCGTCGCGGCTCAGTGAGGATAGAGAATCATGAAGTACATTTTTGACATCGTGCATGGCTTCTTCACCCAGCTTCGCAGCCTGGTGATGATCTTCGGCCATGCCTTCCGCAAGCGCGACACGCTGCAATATCCGGAAGAGGCGGTGTACCTGCCGCCACGCTTCCGTGGCCGGATCGTGCTGACCCGCGACCCCGACGGCGAAGAGCGTTGCGTAGCCTGCAACCTGTGTGCCGTGGCGTGCCCGGTCGGTTGCATCTCGCTGCAGAAAGCTGAAACCGAAGACGGTCGCTGGTACCCGGACTTCTTCCGCATCAACTTCTCGCGCTGCATCTTTTGCGGCCTCTGCGAGGAAGCCTGCCCGACCACCGCGATCCAGCTGACGCCGGATTTCGAAATGGCCGAGTTCAAACGTCAGGACCTGGTTTACGAGAAAGAAGATCTGCTGATCTCCGGCCCCGGCAAAAACCCTGATTACAACTTCTATCGTGTTGCAGGTATGGCGATTGCCGGTAAGCCCAAAGGCTCCGCGCAGAATGAAGCCCAGCCGATCAACGTGAAGAGCTTGCTGCCTTAAGGAAGAAAGATGGAATTCGCTTTCTATTTCGCATCGGGTATCGCTGTGGTGTCCACGCTCCGCGTGATCACCAACACCAACCCTGTGCACGCCCTGCTCTACCTGATCATTTCGCTGATCGCCGTGGCGATGACGTTCTTCGCCCTCGGCGCACCGTTTGCCGGTGTACTGGAAGTGATCGCCTACGCTGGCGCCATCATGGTGCTGTTCGTGTTCGTGGTGATGATGCTGAACCTTGGCCCGGCCTCGGTTCAGCAAGAGCGCGTCTGGCTCAAGCCCGGTATCTGGGGCGGCCCGGTCCTCCTCGCCGCGCTGCTGCTGGTGGAACTGCTGTATGTGCTGTTCTCCCACCATAGCGGCCAGGCCGTCGGCCACACCACCGTAGACGCCAAGGCCGTGGGCATCAGCCTGTTCGGTCCTTACCTGCTGGTGGTCGAACTCGCCTCGATGCTGCTGCTCGCCGCAGCCGTCACGGCGTTCCACTTGGGCCGCAACGAAGCCAAGGAGCAATGACGATGCCTGCTATCCCTATGGAGCATGGTCTGGCGGTCGCCGGCATCCTGTTCTGCCTCGGTCTGGTCGGCCTGATGGTCCGCCGCAACATTCTCTTCGTGCTGATGAGCCTGGAGGTCATGATGAATGCCTCCGCCCTGGCGTTCATCGTTGCCGGTAGCCGCTGGGCGCAGCCGGATGGACAGATCATGTTCATCCTGGTGATCAGCCTTGCAGCTGCCGAGGCCAGTATTGGCCTGGCGATCCTGCTGCAACTGTATCGCCGCTTCCACACGCTCGATATCGACGCTGCCAGTGAGATGCGCGGATGAACCTTCTCTATCTGACTTTCCTGTTCCCTCTGATCGGTTTTGTGCTGCTGGCGTTCTCCCGGGGACGCCTCTCGGAAAACCTCTCCGCGCTGATCGGCGTCGGCTCCATTGGCCTGTCGGCGATCGTCGCGGCTTATGTGATCTGGCAATTCAACGTGGCTCCGCCGGAAGGCGGCCACTACACCCAGGTGCTGTGGCAATGGATGGCGGTGGAAGGCTTCACGCCGACCTTCGCCCTGTACCTGGACGGCCTGTCGGTGACCATGCTCGGCGTGGTCGTCGGCGTCGGCTTCCTGATTCACCTGTTCGCGTCCTGGTACATGCGCGGTGAAGACGGCTACTCACGCTTCTTCGCCTACACCAACCTGTTTATCGCCAGCATGCTGTTCCTGGTCCTGGCCGATAACCTGCTGTTCGTGTACTTCGGCTGGGAAGGCGTGGGCCTGTGCTCGTACCTGTTGATCGGTTTCTACTACAGCAACCGCAACAACGGTAACGCCGCACTCAAGGCCTTCATCGTGACCCGTATCGGTGACGTGTTCATGGCCATCGGCCTGTTCATTCTGTTTGCCCAACTGGGCACGCTGAACATTCAGGAACTGCTGGTGCTGGCTCCGCAGAAATTCCAGTCCGGCGACTTCTGGATGGTCATGGCCACCCTGATGCTGCTGGGCGGCGCTGTCGGTAAATCCGCGCAACTGCCGCTGCAAACCTGGCTGGCGGACGCGATGGCCGGCCCGACTCCGGTTTCGGCACTGATCCACGCCGCGACCATGGTGACCGCCGGTGTCTACCTGATCGCCCGTACCCACGGCCTGTTCACCCTGGCGCCGGAAATCCTGCACCTGGTGGGCATCGTTGGCGGTGTGACCCTGGTTCTGGCGGGTTTTGCAGCCCTGGTCCAGACCGACATCAAGCGTATCCTTGCCTACTCGACCATGAGCCAGATCGGCTACATGTTCCTGGCGCTGGGCGTTGGTGCCTGGGACGGCGCGATCTTCCACCTGATGACCCACGCCTTCTTCAAGGCCCTGCTGTTCCTTGCATCCGGTTCGGTAATCGTTGCCTGCCACCACGAGCAGAACATCTTCAAGATGGGCGGCCTGTGGAAGAAACTGCCACTGGCCTACGCCAGCTTCATCGTCGGCGGCGCGGCCCTGGCGGCCCTGCCTCTGGTGACCGCAGGTTTCTACTCCAAGGACGAAATCCTTTGGGAAGCGTTCGCCAGCGGCAACCACGGTCTGCTTTATGCAGGTCTGGTCGGCGCATTCATGACTTCGCTCTACACCTTCCGCCTGATCTTCATCGCGTTCCATGGTGAAGCGAAGACCGAAGCCCACGCCGGTCACGGCATCGCCCACTGGCTGCCACTGTCGGTGCTGATCGTATTGTCCACCGCCATCGGCGCGATGATCGTTCCACCGCTGCACGGCGTGCTGCCGCAAAGCGTCGGCCATGCCGGCGGCGAAGCCAAGCACAGCCTGGAAATCGCCTCGGGCGCCATCGCCCTGGCCGGTATCCTGCTGTCCGCGCTGCTGTTCCTCGGCAAGCGTCGCTTCGTCACCGCCATCGCCAACAGCGGCATCGGCCGTATCCTCTCGGCCTGGTGGTTCGCTGCCTGGGGCTTCGACTGGATCTACGACAAACTGTTCGTCAAGCCTTACCTGGCGATCAACCACATCCTGCGCAAAGACCCGCTGGACCAGACCATCGGTCTGATCCCGCGTATGGCCAAAGGCGGCCACACCGCCCTGAGCCGTACCGAGACCGGTCAACTGCGTTGGTACGCCGCCTCGATGGCTGCTGGTGCCGTGCTGGTCATCGGCGCCGTCGTGCTGGTAGCGGTCTGATATGAACCTTGCGAACTTGCGAAAGGAATTGAGCCCGTCATGATTCTGCCTTGGCTAATCCTGATCCCCTTCATCGGCGGCCTGCTGTGCTGGATGGGTGAGCGCTTCGGCGCCACCCTCCCCCGCTGGATTGCGCTGATCACCATGTCCCTGCTGCTCTCCCTCGGCCTCTGGCTGTGGGCCAACGGTGACTATTCATTTGCACCAAAGCCTGGCGCCGATCCAACCTGGGCGCTTGAGTTCAAGCACGTCTGGATCGAGCGTTTTGGCATCAATGTGCACCTGGCCCTCGACGGCCTGTCGCTGTTGATGATCCTGCTGACCGGTCTGCTGGGTGTCCTCTCGGTACTCTGCTCATGGAAAGAGATCCAGCGTCACGTCGGTTTCTTCCACCTGAACCTGATGTGGATCCTGGGTGGTGTCGTCGGCGTGTTCCTCGCCCTCGACCTGTTCATGTTCTTCTTCTTCTGGGAAATGATGCTGGTGCCGATGTACTTCCTCATCGCGCTCTGGGGTCACAGTTCTTCGGACGGCAAGAAAACCCGGATCTACGCGGCGACCAAGTTCTTCATCTTCACTCAGGCTTCCGGCCTGATCATGCTGGTGGCGATCCTGGGTCTGGTACTGGTCAACTTCAACGACACCGGCGTGATTACCTTCAACTACGCCGACCTGTTGAAAACCAAGATGTCGACGACCACCGAGTACATCCTGATGCTCGGCTTCTTCATCGCCTTCGCGGTCAAGCTGCCGGTCGTGCCGTTCCACTCCTGGTTGCCTGACGCTCACGCCCAGGCGCCGACCGCAGGTTCCGTCGACCTCGCCGGTATCTTGCTGAAGACCGCGGCCTACGGCCTGCTGCGTTTCGCCCTGCCGCTGTTTCCGAACGCTTCGGCCGAGTTCGCGCCGTTCGCGATGGCCCTGGGTCTGATCGGGATCTTCTACGGTGCGTTCCTGGCGTTCGCGCAAACCGACATCAAGCGTCTGATTGCCTTCTCGTCCGTTTCCCACATGGGCTTCGTACTGATCGGCATCTACTCCGGCAGCCAACTGGCGCTGCAGGGTGCGGTGATGCAAATGTTGGCGCACGGTCTGTCGGCGGCGGCACTCTTTATCCTGAGTGGCCAGCTGTACGAGCGCACCCACACCCGCGACATGCGCGAGATGGGTGGCCTGTGGTCGAAGATCGCTTACCTGCCGGCCCTCAGCCTGTTCTTCGCAGCCGCGTCCCTGGGCTTGCCGGCTACCGGTAACTTCGTCGGTGAGTTCCTGATCCTGATCGGCACCTTCCCGGTCGCCCCATGGGTCACCATCATCGCGACGTCCGGCCTGGTGTTCGGTTCGGTCTACTCGCTGATCATGATCCACCGTGCCTTCTTCGGCCCGTCGAAATCGGACGCGGTGCTGCATGGCATGGACGGTCGCGAAATGATCATGGTGGTCGGTCTGGCAGCGCTGCTGATTTACATCGGCGTCTACCCGCAACCGTTCCTCGATACCTCTGCCGCTACGATGCATGGCGTGCAGCAATGGCTCGGCACCGCCTTCACTCAACTCGCTTCGGCCCGGTAAGAGCGCTATGGAATTCACGACTCAACACTTTATCGCGCTTGCGCCGTTGTTGATCACCAGCGCCACGATCATCGTGGTGATGCTGGCGATCGCCTGGCGCCGCAACCACTCCCAGACCTTCCTGCTGTCGGTGGCGGGTCTGAACCTGGCGTTGCTGTCGATCCTGCCAGCCTTGAAGGTCGCGCCATTGGCTGTGACCCCACTGCTGCAAATCGATAGCTTCGCTTGCCTGTACATGGCGCTGATCCTGGTCGCCACCCTCGCTTGTGTCACCCTCGCCCACGCCTACCTCGGCGATGGCGGCACGGGTTACCCGGGCAACCGTGAAGAACTGTACCTGCTGATCCTGATGGCCGCCGCCGGTGGCCTGGTGCTGGTCAGCGCGCAGCACCTGGCCGGGTTGTTCATCGGTCTGGAATTACTGTCGGTACCGGTCTACGGTCTGGTGGCTTATGCCTTCTTCAACAAGCGTTCGCTGGAAGCCGGCATCAAGTACATGGTGCTGTCGGCCGCCGGTTCCGCGTTCCTGTTGTTCGGTATGGCCCTGCTCTACGCTGACGCCGGTTCCCTGAGCTTCAACGGCATCGGCCAGGCCCTGGCGGCCACCGGCCTGCCAAGCTCGCTGGCGCAACTGGGCCTGGGCATGATGCTGATCGGCCTGGCGTTCAAACTGTCGCTGGTACCGTTCCACCTCTGGACTCCAGACGTGTACGAAGGTGCTCCGGCGCCGGTTGCTGCGTTCCTCGCTACCGCTTCCAAGGTTGCCGTGTTCGCGGTAATGGTGCGTCTGTTCCAGATCTCGCCAGCGGCGAGCAGCGGCGTGCTGAGCAACGTACTGACCATCATCGCCATCGCGTCGATCCTGTTCGGTAACCTGCTGGCGCTGACCCAGAGCAACCTCAAGCGTCTGCTGGGTTACTCGTCCATCGCCCACTTCGGCTACCTGCTGATCGCCCTGGTGGCGAGCAAGGGTCTGGCCGTGGAAGCCATCGGCGTGTACCTGGTCACCTACGTGATCACCAGCCTCGGCGCCTTCGGCGTGATCACCCTGATGTCCTCGCCGTACAAAGGCCGTGACGCAGACGCCCTGTACGAATACCGCGGTCTGTTCTGGCGCCGTCCGTACCTGACCGCAGTCCTGACCGTGATGATGCTGTCCCTGGCCGGTATCCCGCTGACCGCGGGCTTCATCGGCAAGTTCTACATCATCGCCACCGGTGTCGAGTCCCATCAGTGGTGGCTGGTCGGCTCACTGGTACTGGGCAGCGCCATCGGCGTGTTCTACTACCTGCGCGTCATGGTCACCCTGTACCTGATCGAACCGAACCTGCGCCGCGTCGACGCCCAGCTGCACTGGGAACAACGTGCAGGCGGCGTGATGCTGCTGGCCATCGCGGTACTGGCTTTCTTCCTCGGCCTGTACCCACAACCGCTGCTGAACCTGGTTCAACAGTCGGGTCTGGCGGGTTGATCGCTTGAGCGACACTCGGCAGTAAACAAAAACGGCACCTTCGGGTGCCGTTTTTGCGTTTGGGCATTTGTGTGCTGCCACAAGTCATCGGCTGTCAGGAATGGCCTCTTCGCGGGCAAGCCCGCTCCCACAGGTTATGCATCGTGCACAAAATTTGTGGCCACACTCGGTTACTAATGAAATGGCTACCCCCT
>NZ_AKJG01000153.1 GCF_000282455.1 Pseudomonas sp. GM74 | reverse complement strand
GGCCTGCCTGACGTATCGCAATTGCTGATTTTACGACTGCTTCGCAGCCGAACGCAGCCTCGCGCGCTCGGCTGCTGCTACAGATCGCATTACCGCTTAACTGATTGGCATCAGGTGCGCGGGCACCTTCTTTCTTGCCTTCAGACACGAGCTTTCGCACGTTAGACCGCATGAGTTCTAAATGCCCCGCGTCCCCGATCAGTTTTGCTCAAAGTGGTCTTTCAGGTATTCAGCCGCCTCATCTGAGGCTTGCTTGAGATGCGTTGTCATCAACGCAACCGCCGCCTCCACATCTTTTGCCCGATACGCCGCGAGGATCGCGCGATGCTCGTCCTGACTATCAATCCCTGCCGAGCGCAGCTGCATGTAGATATGCGTATAACGCTGCGCGATGGTGTGTGCACGGATGATCATATTTTCCAGGTGCTTCATTCGCGCAGGCGCATAAAGTGCCGTATGAAGCGAGAGGTTCCATTGACTGCTCAAGATCGGATCGTGAACTTTCTCGAACTCATCGATGATGCGTTCGACACCATCAAGTTGCTCGGGTGTCGAAAGCGGTACCGAATGGCGGACGGCCAACGGCTCTAGAACCGCCCGTAATTCAAAGCACTCATTCATTTCATGCAAGGAGGGCTGTGTCACCATGAAGCCCCGATTCGGCAGGAACTGGACCAGTCCCTGACCTTCAAGCTCACGTAACGCTTCGCGAACCGGCACCTTGCTGGTGTTGAGTTCGGTTGCGATCAGGTCCTGACGCAAAGGTTCGCTACCGGAGAGCGCGCCGGTGACGATGGCTTCCCTGATAACCGCCGCAACAAATTGCGGTGCGGACACACGGGCCAGCGGGATCAAACCTGCAATGTATTTCAGTGGTGATGGATTAGACATATGACACTAAGTGGCCAGGAGCGATTTAAAGGCGTGCCCGTTTTTCGCAGATACGAGCACAACATCATAATGCACGACGGTATACGATTATACGAAAACGAACAAGGACGGCATCCGCAGCCTGGTCCCCCTCAAGCAGCAGTCCAACCCCTCTCCCCATTCATCTGAAATACGAGCCTGATTCATCGCTTTGTTGTTGTCGTTGGCGAATCAATAATCGTATACTTTCTACAGTAGGAAGATACGGGTGCGCCCTGGTTGGCCGTTTGCGATCAGGTCCTCGTCCCTCTTGCGCCATCTGCAACCACATCAGGACAACCACCGTGATCAACATAAAAAATGTTTCCAAGTGGTACGGTAACTTTCAGGTACTGAGCGACTGCTCTACCGCAATAAAAAAGAGTGAAGTCGTCGTGGTGTGCGGCCCTTCCGGTTCTGGCAAATCAACGCTGATCAAAACAGTCAATGCACTGGAGCCTTTCCAGACAGGCGAAATTGTCGTCGACGGTATAAGCCTCTCGGACCCGAAAACCAACCTGCCCAAGCTGCGCAGCCGGGTCGGTATGGTGTTTCAGCACTTCGAGCTGTTTCCACACCTGTCCGTGACGCAAAACCTGACGCTCGCCCAGATGAAGGTGCTTGGCCGTGGCCAGGACGAGGCGCTCAAACGTGGTCTGAAAATGCTCGATCGTGTTGGCCTGAGCGCCCACAAGGACAAGTTCCCGGGGCAGCTCTCAGGTGGTCAGCAGCAGCGTGTGGCAATTGCTCGTGCATTATCCATGGACCCGATCGTGATGCTGTTTGACGAACCTACCTCCGCCCTGGACCCGGAAATGGTCGGCGAGGTTCTAGACGTCATGATCAAGCTCGCAAACGAGGGCATGACCATGATGTGTGTCACCCACGAAATGGGCTTTGCCAGGAAGGTCAGTGACCGTGTGATTTTCATGGACGCGGGAAAAATCATTGAAGACTGTAAAAAAGAAGAGTTCTTTGGCTCTCCCGAAGCACGCTCCCCGCGTGCCAAGGACTTCCTCTCAAAGATCCTGCAACATTGAGCACACGTAGTCGCCAAGGGGGCTCACCAACGCAACTCAAAGGCATTTTTCGCGCCCGGCTGGATGCTGCTGCCCAAGCGTGCGCACTCGCGAGAAAGGGTGTCGTGCAGCCATTGACGGTCATCCCCTTCGGCGCGACAGATGCGAAAGCGACACAGCCGGGTGGGTATCAAGTCCAGCGACTGCAGGTGCCCGCCTGGGCCCAGCGAGGCAAAGTATAGAAGCCCCAGGTCGCCGCGAAAGGCTGTGTAGCCATCGATGCCTTCGTAATCGTTCAGAAGATCACCGCAGCCATAGAGAATCAGGTGTTCGCGGTACACCTCGATGCCTTTGACGTGGTGCGAGGAATGCCCGTGCACCACGTCAACTCCGGCCTCGTCGATTAAGGCATGGGCGAACCAGCGCTGCTCGCGCGGGATATCGAACCCCCAGTTGCTGCCCCAGTGAATAGAGGCGACCACTAGATCCCGCGGTTTTTTGCCCTTGAGAATCCGTTTGGCTACATTGCGCAGGCTTTGCCTCGATAGGTCCTCCAGCCGCGCAACGCCCGCCCCCTTATCCGTGGCGGCCCAGTCCGACGCAATGCCACTGTCGGGTGCGCCGAGGCCAAACACCAGCAAGCGCCGCCCGCCAGGTTGCAGCAACACGGCGGGCGCTTCAGCAGATTGCCGGTTGTGCCCGGCGCCGGCGCTGCACATACCATTGCTCGCCAGGGTATCTAACGTATCGGCCAGGCCGGCACCCCCCCAGTCCAGCACATGGTTGTTGGCCAGCACGCAGCAGTCGATGCCGGCTGCGCTGATGGCCGGGAAGTTCTCCGGGCTCATGCGGTAATTGATGCCCTTTGGCTCCGGTCGTCCGCGGCGGGACACTGCAGTTTCCAGATTGATGATGCGTGCGTGTGGCTGGCGAAATTCGAATTCATCCAGCGCTGCGCCCCAGACATAGGTGAAATCGACTGGGCGGGGAATCGAGCCATTGACTCGTTCTGCCAGCCGGACGTAATCGCCAGCATTCTTGACGTAAGCTTCGTAAAGCCGCGGATCGCCAGGATACGGCAGTACTGCGTCGATGCCGCGGGCGGTCATGACGTCGCCGCAGAGAAACAGCTTCAGCGTATCGGTAACAGCTGCCATGGCAACCTCCCGGATATAAGCCGGGGGATGCTTCCATCCCCCGGCTTATTATTACGCTGAAATAGGCAGAACGACTTCTGAACCTCTACTCAGTTGTTCTTCATATGCAGCTGATAAAGCTCATTGGCAATGGCGATATCCTCCAGCCCCAGTCCGATTGAGCGGAAGAAGGTATGGCGCTCGGGATCGGGAAGTCGGGCGGCTCCCGTCATCAGCTCGGGCAAATCTGCGCAAATACTCTCGGGTAACCAGCCATGCTGGTCTTTTGCCAAGCGCATTTCCCCTGCACTGTCGGGCGTGGTAACCCGGTAATCGCAATAAACGCTCATGTTCAGCAGGGATTCAGGAGGTACTTCGTGCGCCAGTGGGGCATTGGTGCAAATGGACGTGATCAGCGCAGGCTTTTTCAGCACAGCCGGGTCAAGCACCGTATGACCGGCCGAGGTGCACAGCAGGATGACATCCGCATCATCAACTGCACTGGCCAGTTCGGTATGAATGCTGACGCGCGGATCGAGGTCCCGGAGTGCCTGCTGCTCGGACACTGGTAGAGCGTCAATGTTGGGTGCGTACAGCCTGATATCCCCCCACTCGCGCAATGCCGAAACATGCCGGACATGAGCCTGCCCCAACCGCCCTACTCCCACTACGGCCAGTTTGCTGACCTGCGCGGGCGCAAGTAAATCGACGGCGAGCGCTGTCGTGCCCGCTGTTCGCTCAGCCGTCAATTGCCCCGAATCACAGAGCAAGCGAGGTTGACCGTCATCCATCGACATCATCAACGTCCAGGCCGTCACCAGGGCCCCTTCCGGACGCGGGATATAGGGTGAGAGTTTTGCACCAAAGACCCGCTCCTCGGCAAGCGTTCCAAGGTAGCTGATAAAGTTGCCTTGCCCGTTGGGAAACGGATTGCGCAGTTGTGGCGGTTGCACAGCCTTTTCCTGTCCCAACGCCAGGAACATACGACGCATTGCGGACAGCACATCAATCTGGCCGATCAGTTTGGCCACTTGAGTTGAATCAAGTACGGCAATGTCATTTTTCATCGAATACATTCCTTCATCGAGCATCTGACAGAAAACCTTAAACGTCGAAACAACTCAGTTCGAGTTCATGGGAAAGATTATTAAACCAACTAGTTAATTAGCTTGTAGCGACCAGGAGAACTGTTAGTTCTTACAAAATACAACCCGCCACTTCCGTTTTCTAATGATGGGCGACGACATCGATTTCAATATCAAACGGAAACGGCCATGGCTTGACTGCAACGAATGACCGGACAGGTGGGTTTTCAGGAAAGTACTCGCGATACACGGCGTTCACCTCATCCATCATCGATGGATCGGTCACGAAAATCGTGGTTTTCACGACGTTATCGAGGCACGACCCTGCCGATTCAAGAACAACTTTCATCACCTGCAATACCGCGTGAGTCTGTTCAGCAATCGTACCTCGAACAATATTCCCGGTCAGCGGATCGAGCGGCGGCAGGCCACAGGTATAAAGCATCGAACCCGAGCGAATCAACAAAGAGGTCGGTGTATTCAAACGTCTGAGCGCGTCAGATAAAAACGGTACTTCTATTATTTCTTTCATGGAGGCATCCATTATTGATACAGGCGGGCCCTACGCTCACGTTCAATCGCCGCGACGTAGTGTTGGATATACATACAAATAACGAAGTAGATGACGCCGACAAACAGATAGAGCTCCTTGTAGAACCCTTGCCAGTTTTCGTCATAAAGGCTTGATCTTGCCGATCCAAGCAAATCGAAAAGTCCGATGATCATCAACAGCGAACTGTTCTTGACGAACGCGATGGCGATGTTGGCAATCGGTTGCAGCGAATGGGCGATGACTTGCGGCAAGATGACGTAGGCATGACTGCCCCAATAGCCGAACCCCAGGCTTGCCGACGCTTGGCGCTGACCGACTGAAAGTGCTTGCAGGGCACCGCGCAAGGCTTCGGAAAAGTACGCGGCGGTAAACAGCGAGAGACCGATACCTGCCCGAAAAAGCTTGTCGAAAATAAGCTCGTCCGGAAGGATCAACGGAATGATCGCAAAGGTCATGAAGACAATGGTGATCGCCGGAACACTGCGAATCAGATCGACATAAAGCCGGCACGGAACAGAGACAAGCGGCATCTGCGACCGACACCCCATCGCCAGCAGCACACCCAGAGGGAACGCACACACAAGGCCGGCAATGCTGATCAGCAGGGTAATCGGCAGTCCACCCCAACGCGCACGATCCACTGACTCAAGACCGAACAGTCCGCCACTCATCAATAGATAACCAATCAACGCGGCCAGTACCCACAGCACAATGGCTGTTGTGTGATGGCGGACCCGAAGCAAACACCAGAGCGCAACCGCCGCGATCAATGCAACGAAGGTGATCGGACGCCAAAGCGACTCGGGAGGATAGGCCCCGAACAGGATGAGATTGAGCTTGGTGCCGATGAACGCCCAACAAGCGCCTCCGTTCTGGTGGCATAGCGCGGCATCGCCGCTGAAGGTTGCATCCAGCAACAACCATTTGAAGATACCTGGGCCAACCAGAACGACGCCCCAGAGAAACAGTGCGCCGAGCACAATCCGGCTTGGCATACCTGAACCCAGGCCTTTGAGGCGCTGGATTAGCGTCAAGGGTGCGGCAATCGACACTTGGGCACCATTATTCAGATCACCAGACATAATGTTTCTCCCAAAGACCGATTACCCGCGTCGTAATAATGTTTACCGTGACGTAAACCAGCATGAAAATGCTGATCAATTCGATGGCCTGCCCCGTTTGATTCATGGCGGTATTTCCCGCCGAGACCAGTTCCGGGTATCCCACGGCAACACCGAGCGAACTGTTTTTCATCAGGTTCAGTAGTTCACTGACTACCGCCGGCATCGCGATCCGGAACGCTTGTGGCATCACGATGTAACGCAGCACGCCAAAGTGCGTCAGGCCCAGCGCATAACCGGCTGCAATCTGTCCCTGGGCAATGGACTGCACGGCCCCACGGATCGCTTCGGCTATATAAGTGCCGGTGTACACCGAGAGCCCGATGAACATACTCATGAACTCGGGAGAAAAGTGCCCGCCGCCGCCGATTGAAAACTTGCTTGCCGTGGGCCATTCAAATGTCATTTGCCCGGACCACAGGGCATAAGCCGTGGACACAAAAGCAAACAGGCTCAGGAGTATCAGTAAGGCTCCCGGATTTTTCAGTGCACTGCCACCGGTCCTCACGCTTCTCAAGATCAACGCCACAGCGGTGCAGAAGATCGCGACGATCGCCATCAATGCGAAGGGAGTCGGCCACGGAAAATTGATCCCGCGATTACTGATGAACACACCCGGTACCGGTTCCAAAGCCTCCCGGACTACCGGTAAGCCGTAAGTAAAAACAGCGAACCAGAAGAACAACTGCAGCAGCAGCGGCGTATTGCGGATCGTCGAGACATACACTTTGGCAATTCGTCTGGCCAGGCCGAATTTGGACAACTGAGCCAGCGCCGCCAATACCCCGATCAGCACGGAGAATACAATGGCGCAGAGTGCCACTTTCAACGTGTTCGAAAACCCCGCGAGCAAGGCGTACGCATATGATTTGTCACCGCTGAAAGCAATCATGCTTTCACTGAGGTCGAAGCCGGCGCGAGTCCACAGAAAGCTGAACCCGGTATTGATCCCTTTCTGTGTCAGGCGCTCGTTGATCACGTGCCCGAAATACCAAACCACAATCACGACAGCCGTGAGTACTACAAGCTGGACCAACACCGTGACAGCCCGGTGTTGGTGTTTAACTGCGCCATCTCTTGCCGACATGACCTTCACCTCTCGTTTCTGATTCGCCATCTATGCGGCGTTTGAGCCATTCACATCACGGATCAGAAAAGCGGGGAGTACAGCAGACCACCGTCCGACCACAGTGAATTCTGGCCACGCTTCATCTGCAAGGGCGTGTTTGCACCCACGTTGCGCTCGAAGATTTCTTTGTAGTTGCCTACCGCGGAGATGACATTGATCACCCAGTCATCCTTGAGACCCAGCCCTGCCCCGACACCAG
This sequence comes from Pseudomonas sp. GM74, assembly GCF_000282455.1. Classification (GTDB taxonomy): domain Bacteria; phylum Pseudomonadota; class Gammaproteobacteria; order Pseudomonadales; family Pseudomonadaceae; genus Aquipseudomonas. The sequence continues at coordinate 55,749 of NZ_AKJG01000153.1, read as the reverse complement.
GCGTTACACCCAACAGGCGCCGGATGTCCTCGTTGTTACTGGTGAGCATTTGTTTAACGTTTTCTTTAGTGATACCCAGTTCTTCTGCAGTAAAGGTTGCGAAGACTGTCCACTTGACGAGGTCTGCAAAGTGCTTGTCATCGCCCCGGACGACCGGACCCATTGGCGATTTCGAGATCACATCAGGAAGGATGACGTAGTTTTCAGGGTTGCCCGAGTTGAGCCGGATAACCGCCAACTGCGACACATCGCTGGTGATTACATCGCAGCGGCTTGCGAAAAAGGCCGAGAAAAACTCAGTACCGCTTTCGATTACCACAGGCTTGAAACTGATCTTCAGCTTGTCGAAGAAGTTGCGAACCACATACTCGCTGGTGGTGCCCTGCTGGATGCAGACCGTAGCGCCATCGAGTTCAGCCGCCTTGGTGACGCCCAGTTTCTTGTTGATCAGAAAGCCTTGGCCGTCGAAGAAGTCCACCACCGGAAATTGCAGCCCCATCGTGGTATCGCGTGTCAGGGTCCAGGTGCTGTTCCGGGAGAGAACATCCACTTCGCCATTCTGCAGCGCCGTGAAACGTGCCTGATCGGACAGCGGGACAAACTTGACTTTCGGCTTCTCGAAAATCGCCGCAGCAAATGCTTTGCAGAAATCCGCATCAAACCCCTGCCAGTCACCCGCACTGTTGGGCGCACCAAAGCCGACCAGGCCAGGGTGCACACCACAGACAAGCACTCCCCGTTCTCGAATTTTCGACAAGGTATCGGCCTGTACCGGTGCAGAAATTGCCAATGAAAGCCCTAGGGCTGTTGCGGTAGATGCGAAAAGAACTCTTAGACGTGTCATCAGCTTCTCCACTCGGTAGAAAGTATACGATTTCAAGCTATATGACTTTAAGAGCGGCTGTCAAGCCACAAAAATGGCCACACCGGTGATTTGTTTTGAGTTTAGATCTGGTGCGTTGCGAGGTGACTGATCATCGGCGCGTGTCGCAATGGCGGCAGCAGCCTATCGGGATTGCGCCGACACCCATCACCGATGATGCCAATCAAAGTCAGTCTTGCTTGTCGGCCTTCTGATCAACGGATTGTTCTGCAACTGCGATGGCATGCTGGAAACTTTCAAGAAATACAGTTTCTGCATGAGTCATTTTTTGCTCGCGGTTCCACAGCAAGTGAATGTCCACATCGGAGACACCATCCCTGGGCGGCAGACGCCAAAGCATACCGTTGTAGAGATCAATATCGAGTAAGTGCTCTGGCAAACAGCCGATACCAAATCCTGCGATCACCAACCTGCGGATTTCTTCAAAGTTTGATGACGAAGCGACGATCTTGCCGGTGAAGCCCTGTTGGTCACGAAACACGGTAAGCGGCGAAAGATTGCCGCCAATCTGGTCGCTCGTGAAGCTGACAAAGTTTTCCCCTTGCAGCTCAGCCAGATCGAGGCCACGCACGCCAAAAAAGCGATGGCGTTTTCCGCAAAAGAACGCATATCGCTGACGTATCAGACAACGCTGCTCAAGCTTGGGTTGAGCGATGCGGCATAAACCGACACCAACGGTGGCGGTCTTCTGCATCAGCGAACTGAGTATGTCGGAGCTGCGCATAACCTCTATTTCCAACTCCACACGCGGATGATTGAGATGAAAGTTCGCGAGAAAATCATCATAGACCGTCGATTGCACCCGGCTGATCGAGAGCAGACGAACCTTCCCCACCACATCATCCTGGGGACCTTCGATGGCCGAGCCGATGCGCGACACGTTGCCGTACATCTCTTCGGCAATTCGCAGTATTTCTTCTCCTGCCTCAGTGAGATCGAAGCGTGGCCCCTTGCGCGAAATCAAGGCGCACTCCAACTGATCTTCCAGCCGCTTGAGCGATTGACTAACGGCCGATTGAGTAATGAACAGCCGCGCCGCAGCACGGCTGATGCTCCCTTCCTGACCAATCGCCAGATACGTGCGCAATAAATTCCAATCCAGACGATCGTTGAGGAAACGCCGCCCTCCCCATCTAGCCTGCATCAGCTCTTCATTCGAGTTTTTGCTGCTCATCTTGATGTCCATTATTAGCGTGACTTAATCGGCACTTAAGAATTAGCAAATTGCTTAATGATAGAGGCTACGAGATAAAGCAGGAAGGCGCCAGAGCTACGCATCATCCAGGGCACTTCGGTGGGTGGTGAATGGGGCTGCACCCTCTTGGCCAGCCACCGTTACCGCAACCCAATTTGCGCATTAACAAGGAACTCACATGTACACACCCGACAACCTTGCCCCCGCCGAGTGGAAAGCCCGCTGCGAGCTGGCCGCACTGTATCGACTGGTCGCGTACTTTCGCATGACCGACCTGATCGACACCCACATCACCCTGCGCATTCCAGGCCCTGAACACCACTTCCTGATCAACCGCTACGGTGTGATCTTCGATCGCATGAAAGCCAGCGACCTGGTGCGCATAGACCAGTACGGTCAGGTGGTGGGCGGTGCGAACGAGCGTACCCGTGTCAATGCCGCCGGCTTCGTGATTCATTCGGCGATCCACATGGCCCGCCCGGATCTCAATTGCGTGGTGCATACCCACACCGCAGCCGGTATGGCCGTGGCCGCCCAGGAGCAAGGCCTGTTACCGATCAGCCAGCATGCGCTGAAGTTCTACGGCAAATTGGCTTATCACACCTATGAAGGCATTGCGCTGTCGCTGGCCGAGCGTGAACGACTGGTCGCCGACCTGGGGCCACACAAGGCCATGATCCTGCGTAACCATGGCCTGCTGGCAGCCGGAGGCAACGTGGCTGAAGCCTTCCACGAAATTCACTTCCTGGAGCGCGCGTGCCAGGCGCAGGTCGCGGCGCTGGCCGGCGGCAGCCAGTTGGTCTATCCCAACGAAGACGTCTGCAAACACACCGCAGAACAGTTCGGCCGCGACGAAGCCGAAGAGATCATGGGGCTGAGCTGGAATGCCGCCTTGACCTTGATTGAAGATCAGCGCGAGTCCTATTGCTCATGAACACCGTCGTACTGCTGTCGCGCGATAGCATCCTGCTCGGCCAGCTCCAGGCGGCCTTTGCCCGTCAGGCGCCGGACATACGGGTGGTGCTGGCCGATGACCCGGTCGCCCGTGAAGCACAAGTCGCCGCATGTTGGTTCCCGCCGGCCAACAGTTTGGGCGCGCTGCCCAATCTGCAACTGGTGCATTCGGTCGCCGCGGGTGTCGATCATTTGCACACCGATCCCAGTTGCCCGAATTTGACCGTGTGCCGAGTGGTCGATCCCGTGCACCGCCAAGGCATGACCGAGTACGTACGCTGGGCGGTGATTCACTATCACCGACGTTTCGACCAGGTCTTGCAGCAACAGCCTGACCTGCTCTGGCAGCGCCCGGTACAGATTCAGGCAAAGGACTTCAAGGTCGGTGTGATGGGCCTGGGTTCGCTGGGCGCAGCCATTGCCGAAGACCTGGCCAGTGCCGGCTACAGCGTTCGCGGCTGGGCGCGCAGTGTCAAAAACCTACCCAACGTGGTCTGCCACAGCGGCGATCGGGAGTTCAGCGGCTTTCTCCAAGGCCTCGATCTATTGATCAACCTGCTGCCGTTGACCCCGGCTACCCAGGGCATTCTCTGTACTGAAACTTTCCAGGCTCTGGCGCCAGGTGCAGTGATCGTCAACTGCGGTCGCGGCCAGCACGTACGCATCGACGATCTACAACAGGCATTGAGCAGCGGTCAGCTGCGCGGTGCTGTGCTGGACGTCTTCGAGCATGAACCCCTACCAGTCGATGATCGCCTGTGGTGTATGCCCGGGGTGATCGTTACGCCACACATGGCATCGGCGGCGTCCCACGACTGCATCGCCAGCCAGATCGCCGAAAACGCGCGCCGGCTGGCGCGAGGCGCCCCCCTGAACAACCCGGTCGATACGTCCCTGGGCTATTAAGACACGCGACAAGAGGTGAATGATGAAAGTATCCAAGGTCAACGGTGAGCGCCTGTGGGGCAGCCTGATGGACATGGCCAAAGTTGGCGCCACCGAGCGCGGCGGCAACTGTCGCCTGGCCCTTTCCAGGGAAGACCTGGCTGGCCGCGAGTTGTTCATGGGCTGGTGCCGTGAGGCTGGCCTGAGTATCGCGTTCGACGCCATTGGCAACCTTTTCGCCCGCCGCGAAGGCCAGGACAACAGCCTGCCGCCGATCGTCATGGGCAGCCACCTGGATACCCAGCCAAAAGGTGGCCGCTTCGATGGTATCTACGGCGTGCTGAGCGGACTGGAAGTGGTGCGTTGCCTGAATGAACAAGGCATCGAAACCCGCCGGCCCATCGAAATTGCCGTGTGGACCAACGAGGAAGGTGCGCGCTTTACTCCGGCCATGTTCGGCTCGGCGGTGTTCACTGGCATTCTGCCGTTGCAAACGGCATTGGATGCCCGTGATGCCAATGGTATCAGCGTCGCGCAGGCCCTGACCGATATAGGCCAGAGTGGTGAACTGCCCCTGCAGCGAGCCTTCGATTCTTACTTCGAAGCCCATATCGAACAAGGCCCGATCCTGGAAGACAACGGTCTGCCGGTGGGTGTCGTCACCGGTGGCCAGGCGATCTGCTGGCTGGATGTGCAGGTTGGCGGTGTCAGTGCCCACGCCGGCACCACACCCATGCCGTTGCGCAAGGATGCCCTGTTCGGCGTCGCGCAAATGGCCAGCGTGCTGGAATCCATCGCCAGGGACTTCGCGCCCAAGGGGCTGGTCACAGTGGGCCAACTGGAGATAGCCAAGTCATCGCGCAATACCATCCCTGGCCGGATCAACTTTACTGTCGATCTGCGCCATCACGAAGACCAGCAGATCGCCGCAATGGAGCAAGCCGTATACGAGCGTTTGCAAATCGTGGCTGACAAGCGCGGTTTGAGCCTGGCGATCAATCGTCACTGGCTCAGCCCGGCGACACCCTTCGATGCCGATTGTGTGGCCGCCGTGCGTTCGGCGGTCCAGCTGCTGGGTTACCCCCATCAAGACATCGTCAGCGGTGCCGGGCATGACGCCATCCACCTCGCCGGACATTGCCCGACCACGATGGTCTTCATTCCCTGTGTTGGTGGCCTGAGCCACAACGAAGCCGAAGACGCCTTGCCTGACGATGTCCGCATGGGCTGCGACGTGCTGCTCAATGCGGTGCTGCGGCGAGCTCAGCACCTGAGCGACTGATTAAGTAAGTAGCACCGAACCTCTGAGGTCGCGTCATCCACACGACCTCAGAGGCAGGGCCCGCTTGCGCCTGAAAAAACAATAAAACCGATATCCGGCCACAGCATCACCGTTACCCACACTGCCATCCAATAAATCAATCCACTGAGCCCGACGCTCAATTTGGAGAAAAAAGGCATGAACAGCTCCGCGTGCATCCAGACCGCTACCCCGACGGTCGAACCCAGCGTCAACATGAAAAAAGTCGCCGTCGCCAGCGTCATTGGCACCACGGTGGAATGGTACGACCTGTTTGTTTTCGCCACGGCTTCTGCCCTGGTGTTCAACAAGATTTTCTTCCCGGCGTTCGATGCCTTGATCGGCACCCTCCTGGCGTTCGGTACCTTTGCTTCGGCTTATGGTGCACGCATCGTCGGGGCTGCCTTGTTCGGCCACTACGGCGACAAGCTTGGGCGCAAATCGATGCTGCTGATTTCGCTATTGACCATGGGCGCGGCAACCTTTGCCATCGGTCTGTTACCGGATTACGCCAGCATTGGCATCTGGGCACCGATCCTGCTTTTAACCCTGCGGATCATTCAAGGCCTGGCCCTGGGCGGTGAATGGGGTGGTGCGGTGTTGATGGCCGTCGAGCATGCCCCCGCCAACCAGCGTGGCTTGTATGGCTCATGGGTACAGATCGGCGTACCGGCCGGTACCATGATTGCCAACCTGGCCTTCCTGGCGATCGCCTGGCTGCTGCCGGCTGAAGACATGCTTGCCTGGGGCTGGCGCATTCCCTTCCTGGCCAGCGCGCTGCTGATTGCCGTGGGCCTGTACATCCGCCTCAACATCACCGAGACACCAGCGTTCCACAAGGCTCAATCCAGCGAGCCGCAAATCAAGTTGCCGCTGGCCGAAGTCTTCAGCAAATACTGGAAGCAAGTCCTGCTCGGCGGCGTGGCAACCATGTCGACCGGTGCATCTTTCAACATCATCGTCGCCTTCGGCCTGACCTATGGGACCCAGACCCTGGGTTTCAGCCGCACCATCATGCTCAGCGTGGTACTGGCCTCCTGTGCGCTGTGCATTGTGCTCTTGCCAGCCTTCGGTGCACTGTCTGACCGCTTCGGCCGCAAGCCAGTGATCATCGCCGGTATCGTCGGTGAAGCGCTGGTCGCCTTCCCGATGTTCTGGCTGATGGATACTCGCGAGCTGCCGCTGGTGTTTCTCGGCTATGGCCTGTTGATGACCGCGTTCGCCGCCAACTACGGGCCCATCGCAACCTTCCTCGCCGAGCTGTTCGGCACCCGTGTGCGTTACTCCGGCCTATCGGTGGCTTACATGCTCTCCGGGCTGCTGGGCAGCGCGGCCACACCTATCGTGACTACGGCGCTGCTGGCGATGACCGGCAAAGGCTCGTCAGTGGCCTGGTACCTGATCGGCTCCGCAGTCATTTCTCTGATTGCCCTGTTACTGCTGACCGAAACCTTCAAGCGCGACTTGAGCGCTGGGCGGGCTGAATAGCACCAAGTGACCCACAACAAGAATAAATCCACCTGCACTTGACCCTGCTGCCATTCACGCACCCTCTGGATTCGTACACCATGGAAAAAAACCTGCACCTTTTTGGTGTGAGCGCCGGCGCTTGCCTTTTGACCCTGAGCCAGGTCGCTTCAGCCGATTTCATTAGCGACAGCAAGGCCACACTGGGCCTGCGTAACTTCTACTTCAACAACGACTACCGCGACCGGCCCGGCAGTGCCGGCCAGAGTAAGACCGAGGAGTGGGCGCAGGGGCTCATGCTCAATTACACCTCCGGTTTCACCGACGGCACTCTTGGGTTTGGCGTCGATGCGCTGGGGCTGGTGGGCCTGACACTGGACAGCGGCCAGGGCCGTCATCGCGGCAGCTCGATGATCCCGACTGAAGGTGATGGCGCTGCCGATGAATGGAGCCGCCTGGGCGTGACCGCAAAAGCCCGTTTGAACAAGACCGAAATGCGTTACGGCACGCTGACGCCCAAGCTGCCGATCTTGGTCGCGAACGACGGTCGCCTGTTGCCACAGACCTTTGAAGGCGGCCAGATCACCAGCAACGATCTCGACAAGCTGACCTTGACCGCCGGCCGTCTGGAGCACGCTACCGGGCGTGGCTCCAGTGATAGTACCGGGTTGGCGGTCAGCGGTGGGAGTCAGGAGAGCAACGAGTTTCTCTTCGCCGGTGCCGACTATAAAGTCACTAAAGATCTGACCGCCCAGTATTACCTGGCCAATCTCGAGGACTACTACACCCAGCACTTTTTCGGGCTGCAGCATGTGCTCGCACTCGGCGAAGGCCAGTCGTTGAAGACTGACCTGCGCTACTTCGATACATCTTCCGACGGCGCCAACAGCTCGGCCAGCGGACGGGCTGAAGGTTACCGGGTCGGTGGCTATAGCCGAAACGGTGCCGGTGAAATCGACAACCGCACCTGGAGCGCCCTCTTCACCTACAGCCTTGGTGGCCACGGGTTGACCGGCGGTTACCAGAGCGTTTCCGACGGCAGCAACTTCGTCCAGCTCAACCAGGGCTCCCTGGTAGACAAAGGGGCCGGTGGCGCAAGCCTGTATCTGTTCACCGACCGCATGCTCACCAGCTTCAACCGGGCCGGCGAACGCACCTGGTTCGGCCAGTACGCCTATGACTTCGCCGCCTCTGGCGTACCGGGCCTTCGTGCGTCGATGGTTTATCTCAAAGGCAGCCAGATCAAGACCACTTCTGGTAGCGATCAGCAGGAATGGGAGCGTGACCTGGCCCTGGATTACGTTATCCAGGACGGTACGTTCACAGGCCTGGGTTTCGGTTGGCGCTATGGCGTTCTGCACTCCGAGGCCGACGCCAATCAGGACCAGAACCGCGTGTTCGTCAGCTACACCCTGGCATTGTTCTGATTCACCGGCCCGTCGCCCATGTCGGGTCGGCGGGCCTCTATTCTCAGCGAGGTTCATTCATGAAGCGTATCCAGGCAGCACCCGGCACAATCGGCCCGGTCGGCCCTTACTCCCAGGCAGTGGTCAGCGGCCATCTGGTGTTCACTGCCGGTCAAATACCCGCCACAGGCGGACTGGACCAGCAACCAGAAGGCTTCGAAGAGCAAGTGCGCCAGACCTTGCGCAACCTGGAAGCCATCCTGATCGCGGCGGGCTCGGACTTCGATCACGTGATCAAGGTTAACGGCTATCTCACCGATCCAGCTCAACTGGAACCCTTCAACCGGGTCTATGCCGAGGTACTCGGCCATGCGCCACCAGCACGCACCACGGTCTGCGTGGCACTCTGGGGGGTGGCACTGGAAATCGATTGCGTGGCCGAACTCATTGATTCAGCAAAGCAGAGGTAAGCCATGAACGCCCCTACACAATTGCTTGAAAAGCTCCATCAGGTCAGCTTCGCCACCCTCGGGCATTTGCTCGAAGACGGCTTTGTCAGTACCGAGATTCGCTCCATGCTGAGCGCCGTCAAAGTGGTAGGTCGCGCAGTGACGCTGAGCGTGATCAACGCCGATGCCATTGCCGTCAACCGCGCTTTGGCAAGCCTGCAAGACGGCGACGTGCTGGTAATTGACATGAACGGTGATCGACTTCATGCCTGTGTCGGTACGGTGACAGCCTGTGCAGCTCAAGCGAGAGGCGCCAGGGCCATCGTGGTCGATGGCGTGGTGACTGATATCCTTGAACTGCGCGAAGCCGGACTGCCCGTTTTTGCCCGTGGCACCAACCTGCTGACTACCAAACTGCACGGCAACGCCGAGAGCCAGTTGAATGTACCGGTTCAGTGCGGCGGGGTTCAGGTGCACCCGGGCGATCTGGTGTTGGGAGACGATAACGGTTTACTGATTCTTGACAGTCGGGCACTTGCCGCAGTCATCGACCAGGCATTGGCCAGTGATCGTGCAGAACCCGGTCTGCTGGAACGTCTTGAAGCCGGAGAGTCAATAGCATCCGTACTGCGTGTTCAGTGATTGATCGCTTGTAAATGTAGCCAACGATTCCGGTGCCGTGCGTCATCTATACGACAGTAGCCCGCACTTCACTGTCCCCCCCCCGTAAACCATAATCTGTGTCTACTGTAACCGCTGAACAATGGGAATTTGAGCGGTAACTAACGAAGCTCAGTGTGGTACGTCCTGCGTGATCAACGCCTGCCGCGCCACAAGACCAGCCGGCAGGCATTTCATCATCGCTTCGTCAGATCAGGTCTCTAGCGTTTCAGTCATTGCAATGCCTTTGCGACCTAATTGTTTGACGCCATACATGGACTGATCCGCCGCCTTGAGCAAAGTGTCGAGACTCTGGCCGTGAACGGGAAATAGCGAAACGCCGATACTGCACGAGAGCAATCGTACTCCAGCGGTTGTCATGACTGGCTGCGCGATGGCTTCAAACAACCTCTCCGCCTTTTTTTCAGCACTCTCAGCGCTGGTAATGTCCGTAAGCAGAATGACGAATTCATCCCCGCCATAGCGTGCGACTGTGTCACGCGAGCGAGTCGCCTGAAGCATGCGACTTGCGACCGTTCGAAGCACTTGATCGCCTACTTCATGGCCGCATTCGTCGTTGATTTCCTTGAAGTGATCCAGGTCGATCAACAACACGGCAAACTGTGTTCCATTTACTTTCCAATTGCCGATGGCCTGCTCAAAACGATCGGCAAACAGGTAGCGGTTGGGCAGTTCGGTGAGTACGTCATGGGTTGCCAGATACGTTGCTCGTTCGTGCTCGACTTCAGCCCTTTCTATCGCCTTGAAATGCCGAATCAACACAAGCGGCATGAGGACAAGCGCCGAGGCCAAAACAGCAAGGATCACCAATGTTTCGGCGGTCAGAACATCCCCAAACCGTAGTTGACGCTCAAACAGCAACGTCATGGGCTGTGAAGCGTTTCTAATGTCGACCCGATCCGTCAGGCGCGGCAGGAAAAGCTGATCCAGGAAACCAGCCTGCTCGGTGTCTGTAGAAAACACGTTGCTTTCTGAACCAGCGCCGGTTTTCAGAACAGCGCTGATATGGACAAAAGGATCGACGTTCGCATCGTTCACGGCTTCCAATAGCGAGTCAGTTCTGATCAAAAGCAAAGACAACATCGTGCTGCCGAAAAAATTGGGGCGTGTGCTCTCTCTTGCATCCTCGGTCCGACGGACAGACTGCATCAGGATGTAAGCATTACCACCTTCGTACATCGAGAAAACCGGCGATACGACGGGTTTCTGGTTACTGCGGGTTCGAGCCAGTGCATATGAAAGATGCCCAACGGTTTCCAGCCTGACGCCATAGATCGAACTGGTTTGCGGGAGTGGCGGGTACATGAACAACACGGGCCAAGTCTCATTGAGAGAGACCTGATGCTGGGCAGGTTGCTGAGCGAGGTTCGGGAAATCCTTGAGCGCAAAATCCGGACGCCAGGTGCGTTTCAACAGTGCTTCAAATGCAGCCTGCTCGTCGATGGGGACCGCCCTTGCCGCCTCGAGCATGTAAATATGAGGGTACGCGGATAAAACCGCTGCCGCATAACGGGCTGCTGCTTCCGTATCGCTCTGGTCGACGGCCTGAAGAAAGGCTGAAAAACCCGACAATACCGCTTCATTGGTATCCAGCTGGTTGCGCACGATGCCGGAAATGTTCTGCACGTATTCTGAAAAACGCGTTTCCCGGCGTTCGGTCTCAGACTTCAGCAGTAACAAGGTCGAAAAACCAACCAGACCGACCGCAAAAAGAATGAATCCCACCAAGGAGCTGCGCCGCTTGGTAAACATCATTCGGGCTTCTCAACGTGCAGAGAGTACGTGGTGCCGATAGGAATAAGTAAGGCGAAGGTAAGCGCTATGGTTTTCAAGCGAGGTGCAATCCATGCAGTAAAAGGGGAAGTCCAAAGTATTACGGTGCCAGTATCTCACTAAACCTCGGGGTAAACGTAGAGCCCACTTGAAACGCCCCGGACTCTCCAGACACCTTCCACACAGCTTTCCACCAGTTCTTTGGCGGGTCCACTTCGACCTCGCTACCTGAGCGAGCGTCAACAAAACGTTATCCCTTCGAAACATCTCATAACCGCTAATCAGTTTGATCGGTTTTTTGACGATCCTCCGATATGCGGTCACAACTTTTGCGCTCCGTTGGGTCATAAACCGGTAGCTATCGATTGAATATTGGCACTACCGAGGTTCTCGCCTGATACGGAGATAAACTCATGATTTTCAATGTACAAAATTTTGGCGCCAAAGGAGATGGCATCACTGACGACACGGCGGCGATACAAAATGCAATTGATGCGGCGGCCGCTGCCGGCGGGGGGCAGGTTTACATGCCGACCGGAACTTATATCGTTTCCGGAGGTGAGGAACCCTCCGACGGCTGCCTGATGCTCAAGAGCAATGTCTACCTGTATGGCGACGGCATGGGCGCAACCACCGTCAAGGTGGCTGACGGCTCCGACACCAAGATCACCGGGGTCATCCGCTCCGCCTATGGCGAGCAAACCCACGACTTCGGCGTCAGCAACCTCACCATCGACGGCAACCGTGACAACACCACGGGCAAGATCGACGGCTGGTTCAACGGCTACATTCCCGGCGAAGCGGGCTTCGACTCCAACGTCACCCTCGACAGCGTCGAGATCAAGGACTGCTCCGGGTACGGTTTCGATCCCCACGAGCAGACCGTCAACATGGTCATCAAGAACAGCGTGTCCCACGGCAATGGCCTGGACGGTTTCGTTGCCGACTTCCTCAGCGACAGCACTTTCGAAAACAACGTCGCCTACGACAACGACCGGCACGGTTTCAACATCGTTACCAGCACCCACGACTTCACGCTCACCAACAACGTTGCCTACAACAACGGCGGTACCGGCATCGTGGTGCAGCGCGGCAGCGAGGACATCCCCTCCCCCAGCAACATCACCATCACCGGTGGCGAGGTGTACGGCAACGGAGCCGAAGGGGTGCTGATCAAACTGTCCAGCGAGGTGACCGTCAGCGGCGTCGACATCCACGACAACGCCAGCACCGGGGTCCGCATTTACGGCAGCAACCACGTCGAGATCATCGACAACACACTCAACAACAACTCCCTGGGCAGCCCCGTACCGGAAATCATCATCCAGTCCTACGACGACACCCTGGGCGTGTCCGGCAAGTACTTCAATGGCAGCGATAACATCATCCAGGGCAACATCATCAGCGGCAGCAACCTGTCGACCTATGGCGTTGCAGAGCGCAATGAAGACGGCACCGATCGCAATGCAATTATTGGAAATACCATCAGTCACACCAGCAACGGCGCCACGCTGATCTATGGCGACGGCAGCTATGTCAGCGCCACGGTGCCGATGACCATCGTACAAGGTACGGACGGCAACGACACCCTGCCGGGCAGCGCCGCCAGCGAGATTTTCTACGGCGGAGCCGGCAACGACACTATCAATGGCGGGGCCGGTGGCGACATTCTGGCAGGTGGTGCAGGCATCGACAAACTCACTGGCGGTACCGGCGCCGATACGTTCCGTTTCACCGCTCAGTCCGAGAGTTACCGCAACGCAACCACAAGCTTCGATGACAGCATCACCGACTTCGACGTCACCCAGGACAAGATCGATCTCGCCGATCTCGGTTTCACAGGCCTGGGCAATGGCCGTGGCGGCACCCTTCAGGTCAGCTACAGCGCCAGCAGCGACCGTACCTACATCAAGGACTTCGATGCCGATGCCAGCGGTAATCGCTTCGAGCTGATTCTCTCGGGAAACCTCGCCGGTACCCTGACCGCCAGCCACTTCATCTTCAATCGTGTGATCACCGGCACCAGTGCCAGCGACTCGCTGCTGGGTAGCGATTCGGGCGATACCCTGCTCGGTCTGGCGGGTAATGACAGCCTCAGTGGCGGCGCTGGCGACGACAAGCTAGACGGCGGTGCCGGACGCGACTCGCTGTACGGCGGCGACGGTGCCGACACCTTCCGCTACAGCAACGTACTCGACAGCTACCGCGACTACGACACCGGCGGTGTCACCGCTACCGACACGATTTATGACTTCACCGCGGGCGTCGACAAGATCGATGTTTCGAGCCTGGGGTTTCTCGGTCTCGGCGATGGCAGCAATGGCACGCTGTACCTGACCCTCAATTCAGCCGGCGACAAGACCTACATCAAGTCCGCCGAAGCGGATGCCGATGGCAATCGTTTTGAAATCGCCCTCAACGGCAACTACCTCGACACCCTGACCGCCAGCGACTTCGTGTTCGGCGAGCCAGCCCGGCAGGACATCCTCTACCTGCCCACCCTCGGCCAATCCAATGCGCGCCTGCTGCGCATGACCGAGGACGACGCTCAGTCCGGCACCTCGATGCTGGTCAACGACCTGGACCGCTACACCCCCTATGACGTGCGCAGCCAGTTCACCGATGCCAATGGCAACGGCATCGACATCGCAGTGGGAGGCAGCACGGTCACCGGCCTGTCGACGCTCAGCGCCGGAGAGCTAGAGTTGTGCTGGTGGCTGACCGACACCAACCAACCCGGGGCTGCGCTGTTGCGCGCCGTGACGCTGCTGCGGGACCAGATCAGCGAACTGCAATCGATCAGTAACGTCACCATGGGCATCATTTGGGGCCAGGGCGAGGAAGCCGCCCAGGAGGTCGCCCGCGCCACGGACAAAGCAGCGGCAGCAGCGGCGTACAAGGCCGCGACCCTGAAGGTGTTTGATTACCTGCATGCCCAGTTCGGTAACTTCAGCGTGTACATGATGGAAACCGGTCACTACGACCAGGACGCAGCGCGTGCCCGTGGTTATTCGCAAGAGAAGATTGCCTCGATCGTCGAGGGGGCTGGCTATGTCCGCGCCGCCCAGGAAGCCATCGCCGCAGAGCGTGCCGACGTCAAGCTGGCAGTGGACTACACCGACCTCCCTTTGCGCCACGAAGTCGATCCGCTGACGTATCCCGATGACGTCTGGCACCTGCACGAGGAGTCGGCGGAGATCGTCGGCCAGCGTTTGGCCGACTACATTGCCGGTGACCTTGGCTTGCAGGGCAACCCCAACGACAACAACAGCGTGCAGGACATTTTCGACAACGCCCGGAACTTGATTTCCGGTACCGCCCAGGCCGATACCCTGGTGGGCAGTTCGGACAACGACACACTGGATGGCGACCTGGGCGCCGACACCATGACCGGTGGCAATGGCAACGACATCTATGTGGTCGACAATGCGTCGGACCGTGTGGTGGAAACCAGCACCTCGACCTCGCAGATCGATACGGTGCAGGCCTCGGTCAGCTGGACCCTGGGCGCCAATCTCGAGAACCTGGTGCTCACCGGTGTGTCGGACATCAACGGCACCGGCAATGAGCGGCACAACTTCATCACCGGCAATGCCGCCAATAACCTGCTCGACGGTGCCGCAGGAGCCGACAGCATGAGCGGCGGCGATGACAACGACACCTACTATGTCGACAACGCCGATGACGCCGTGATCGAGATCAACGGCAATGCGGCGTCTGGAGGGGTCGACAGCGTACACAGCAGCGTCGCGGCCTTTACTCTCGGCAACAACGTCGAGCATCTGTATATCGACAGCACTGGCGCCGCCAATGGCACGGGCAATGCGCTGGACAACACGCTGTTCGCCGGCCCCGGCAACAATGTGCTGGACGGGCGCGATGGCATTGACACGGTGTCTTTTGAGCGCGCCCTCTCCGGCGTTACGGTAAACCTCTCGACCTCGGCGCAACAAAACACCACGGGCTCTGGGCTCGACACCTTGAGGTCCTGCGAAAACCTGACGGGAAGCGCCTACGCCGACAGTCTGTCGGGCAACAGCGCCGCGAACATTCTGAACGGTGGTGCGGGCAACGATACGTTGGTGGGTGGTTCGGGTAATGACCGGCTGATCGGCGGTGCAGGCACCGACAACCTCACCGGTGGCACTGGCGCGGACACCTTCGCGTTCAGTGCGCTGTCGGACATGGGCGTGGGGGCTTTGCGCGATGTGATAAACGGTTTCAAGAGCATCGAGGGCGATCATCTGGATTTCACCGGCCTGGACGCCAGGCCGCTGACCACCGCTGTCGACGCCTTCACCTTCATCGGCAGTAACGCCTTCGACCCTGCCAACGCCACCGGACAACTGCGCTTTGCCGATGGCGTTCTCCAGGGCAGTGTCAACGCCGACGCCACCCCCGAGTTCGAAATCCAGCTGGTGGGCGTCCAGCAGTTGAACGCCAGCGATTTCACGGCCTTGGGTTAAGCCCACACCCTGCGGGAGCGGCTCGCCCTGATGCCGGTCAGTCAAGGGTGATACTGAACCCGCAGGCGTAAACGATCAGATGCGCAAGTGAGCACTCATGTAGTCAATGAACACGCGCAACTTGGGCGAGGCATAACGGCTGGCTGGCCACAGCATCCAGAAGACGACCTGGCGGTCAATGTAGTCGTCCAGCACCGTGACCAGCTGGCCGCTTTCCAGCGCTTTACGCACCAGGAAAGCAGGCAGAAAAGCAATCCCCCTGCCCTGGATCGCGGCGTAGGCAAGAGGCTCGATCGTGTTCGACGTCATCGTGGCGGGCAGCACCGGTTCAGCCTCGGAGGCTTCGAGCCGCAGCGGCCAACGCTCCAGCTTTCCGGTTGCGGGGAACTTGTGTTGCAGGCATGAGTGGCGTTCCAGTTCACGCGGATACGTGGGTACGCCATGCCGCTTCAGATACGTCGGCGACGCCACCAGCACATGTGCGCAGGAACCCAGGCGGCGTGCAGTCAAGCGTGAATCGGTTTGCTCGCCGGTGCGAATCACCGCGTCGAACCCCTCCTCGATCACATCGACCATACGGTCGCAAAAATCGATATCCAGTTCGACTTCCGGATACTGCTCCATGAACCCGTCAAAGGCCGGCATCATCAGCTCGCCCAGTAGCGGAGTGCCCACCCGAAGTCGCCCTCGTGGACTGCCAGCCAGACCTGACAGCTCGGACTCGGCAGCGGTGACCTCGCTGAGGATGCGCCGGCAGCGCTCAAGAAACAGGGTCCCCTCGGCCGTCAGCGTGATACTGCGTGTGCTGCGATGAAACAGCCGCACATGCAAGCGCTCCTCCATCCGGGCGATGGTTTTGCCCACGGTCGAGGACGACACCCCCAACTGGCGGGCGGACTCGGTGAAGCTGCGCGTTTCGGCAACCTGCACGAACATCGAGATGCCATTCAGACTTTCCATCACTTTTCCTGCCTGCTCCGGTAGAACCCCACCAACAGGGCGGGATTACGGAAAAAACATCCGAAATGTTCGGCCTCAGGGGATATTTTTCTCCGGGAATTTTACGCCTACATTGCGCCCATCCCACCACTGATAGGTATCGTTGTCATGTCCAGACTGCATACGAGTATCCAGATAGGCCCATACCAGATTTCCCATCGCGTCGTTCTGGCGCCACTGACCCGCATGCGTGCCGAGCCGGGCGCCATCCCTGGCCAGTTGATGGCCGAGTACTACGCCCAACGCACCACCGCCGGTGGCCTGCTGATCGGCGAGGCCACTATCGCCGCCGCCAATGGTAATGGCTACCTCGGTGCTCCCGGTCTGTATGACGACAGCCAGATCGCCGGCTGGAAGCTCGTGACCGACGCCGTTCATGCAAAGGGCGGCAAAATCTTCCTGCAGCTCTACCATGCGGGGCGCCAGTCCAATAGTCTCCTGCAACCAGGCGGTGCCCAGCCGGTGGCCCCTTCCGTCGTGGACCACGGCGGCCTTGCCTACACCGAGTCCGGCTGGACCCCCGGCTCCCCGGCGCGCGAACTGACCATCGCGGAAATCCGCGGGCTGGTGGACAGCTTCCGCGCCGCGTCCGAACGCGGTATCGCAGCCGGATTCGACGGCGTGGAGTT
Organism: Pseudomonas sp. GM74; assembly: GCF_000282455.1. GTDB lineage: Bacteria > Pseudomonadota > Gammaproteobacteria > Pseudomonadales > Pseudomonadaceae > Aquipseudomonas. The sequence continues at coordinate 38,662 of NZ_AKJG01000153.1, read as the reverse complement.
GCACTCGGCCAACGGCTACCTGTTCGATCAATTCCTCCAGGACGGCAGCAACAAACGTACGGATATCTACGGTGGCTCGTTCGAGAACCGCAGCCGCTTCCTGCTGGAAGCGGTAGAGGCGGTGATCTCCGTCTGGGGCAGTAATCGGGTGGCGGTGCGTCTGGGGCCGAGCGGCAATTTCGGCGATATGTCCGACAGCGATCCCATTGGCCTGTTCACCTATGTCGCGCGCGAACTGAACAAGCTGGACCTCGCTTATCTGCACCTGATCGAGCCGCGCATCCTGGGGGTCGCCGAAGACGAGCGCCGCGACCAGAATCCGGTGGCGTCCCAACTCATCCGCCAGCACTACAAGGGCACGCTTATCGCGGCGGGCGGCTTCTCCGGTGAGTCGGCCAACGCAATCCTCGAGGCCGGCGATGCAGACCTGGTCGCGTTCGGTCGCCACTTCATCGCCAACCCAGACTTGCCAGAGCGCCTGCGCAACGGCTGGCCGCTGAACCCGTACGACCGCGAGTCGTTCTTCGGTGGCACGGAAGTGGGTTACACGGACTATCCATTCCATACTGAAGTTGCGTGATGACCTGCGCCTACGAATGCCAACGGGCAGTCGCTGAAGGCGAATTAGTCATGTTGAACGGTCGCTTCACTGGCCTCGGCCATCCCCCGCCTGGCGTTCTGAACCACCAACCTCACGCGCAGTGCGCAAGCAAACAAGCGCATGAACCGGACATTTTCGTCTAACGTCATTGGATGCGTGTGCATGACCCACTTCCCCGGAAAATGGAGTTCGACGATGAAAACAATCGCTTCCTGGCTGACGATTACGCTTTTTGGACTGGTGCTTGGCGGCTGTGCCGCGGTGGGCGCCGGGGGCGGAGGTGCTGGCGAGATGGAGATTCGTTCAGGGAAAATCGAGCAGATTACACAGACCCAGATGCAGACCAATCACGATAGCGGTGTCGGCGCCATCATGGGGGGTATTGGCGGCCTGGCCCTGGGAAGCCTGGTCGGCCAGGGAACCGGCCGGGATGTGGCGATGGTCGCCGGTGCCCTCGCGGGGGCGGCAGGCGGCAACTACGTTGAAAAGAAAAAGTATGATCAGCCCGTGGACGCACAGCAGATCATCGTGCGCACCAACAGCGGCGTACTGGTTCAGGTGACCCAGCCGATCAACCCGGCGCTGAGAAAAGGCATGAACGTATACGTCGAAGGTGCCGGAAACGAAGCGCGGGTGGTGCCACAAGGTTAAGGGCGACTACAGGATGTTGCGCAGCGGACAATTGAGCCGTAATCACTTGCTGCGCAACATCCTCATGGCGAGCGACTTCGGTTGACACTCAATGACTCATGGACGACCTCTGGCAACCCATGGATCTATACCTCTTGCGCGCTTAAACTCTGGGTCTCTCGCCCTCCTCGCCGATTGTTGAACGGGTTTCATGACTGAGCAAGCCAAGTACCATCACGTGTCCGACGTACCAGGCCTGGTGCTGGGGTCCGCACGTTTTGCGGATATCGGCTTCGATCGCCATTACCACCTCGATTTCCACATTGGTTTTGTCACCGAAGGCGTCCAGCGTCATCGGTCGAAGGGCGAGTCGTTTCTTTTGGGGCCGGGAAGTGTTGCCCTGATGCCGCCGGGCGAAATCCACGATGGCGTGTCCGAGGGCGGCGGCGCTTATACGCTCAAGACATTCCGCCTGTCCCAGGCGCTGGTCGCGAGCCTGACCGAGGAGATCAGCGGTCAGCCGAAAGAGCTTGAATTGGCCGGTGCGCTGCTCGAAGACACCGGGCTTGTCGCTAACCTGCGGGCGTTGCACGAAGCGATGCAGCAGGCCGTCGGACCCGGCAGCCTCGCGGTGCAAACGCAATGGTTTACCCTGCTTGAACATCTGTTGAGCCAGTCACGGGCGATCAGGCCCGAATCGATTACCGGCACGCTATCGCCCCTGCAATGGTCTCGCGTCAGGGACTATTGTTTCAGCCACATCGATCAGCGAATCACCCTCGATGATCTCGCTGGCCTGTGCGGGCTGGGCCGCTTCCCGTTCCTCAAGCAGTTCAAGCGCACCATCGGCATGACACCCCACGCCTGGCTGCTTCGCCTGCGCCTCGAACGGGCCTGTGGCCTGCTCGCTCGCAGCGTGCTACCCATCGTCGAGGTCGCCCACGCCGTCGGCTTTTACGATCAAAGCCATTTCAATCGCGCCTTTCGGCAGGCATTCGGCGTCGCGCCATCGCGCTACAGGACTTAGTCCGTCGGTCATCAGCCGACCGTCAATTTTTTACAAGCGCGGCGACCCTCACCCTCCATAGGATGCGCCAATCCGGGCGAAACACCTTCGCCTGCGCAGCCGAGAACTGGATGATGAACGGTGAAACAAACAGACCGCCCGCGCTGGGTTTTTCAAGTGACAACATCGCCGGTGCATCGCCGGAGGTGGCACAAGCCCTCGTCAAACACAGCACGGGCCAGGCGAGCCCCTATGGCACCGACGAGTTGACGGCGCAGGTCCGGCGCAAGTTCTGCGAAATCTTCGAGCGTGACGTCGAGGTCTTTCTCGTGCCCACCGGCACCGCCGCCAACGCCCTGTGCCTGAGCGCGATGACGCCACCCTGGGGCAACATCTACTGCCACCCGGCCAGCCATATCAACAATGATGAATGCGGCGCGCCGGAGTTCTTTTCCAACGGCGCGAAGCTGATGACCGTCGACGGGCCGGCGGCCAAGCTGGATATCGTTCGACTGCGCGAGCGCACTCGCGACAAAGTCGGCGACGTACACACGACTCAACCCGCCTGCGTCAGCATCACCCAGGCCACTGAAGTCGGTAGTATCTACACCCTGGACGAAATCGCAGCCATTGGTGACGTCTGCAAATCCTCTTCCCTGGGATTGCATATGGATGGATCGCGCTTTGCCAACGCCCTGGTGTCGCTCGGCTGTTCCCCGGCCGAGATGACGTGGAAGGTCGGCGTGGATGCCCTGTCGTTTGGTGCCACGAAGAATGGTGTGCTGGCGGCGGAAGCCATCGTCCTGTTCAACACCGCCCTCGCCACCGAGATGAGTTATCGCCGCAAGCGCGCAGGCCATCTCTCTTCCAAGATGCGTTTTCTGTCGGCGCAGATCGATGCGTACCTGACCGACGATCTCTGGTTGCGCAATGCACGCAAGGCCAACGCTGCCGCCCAACGCCTGGCACAAGGGCTTGCTGGCCTGAGCGGCGTTGAGGTGCTCGGTGGCACCGAGGCGAACATCCTGTTCTGTCGGCTGGATTCGGCAATGATCGATGCGCTGCTGAAGGCCGGCTTCGGGTTCTATCACGATCGTTGGGGACCGAATGTCGTTCGTTTTGTCACCTCATTCGCCACCACCGCCGAGGATGTCGATCACCTGTTGAGCCAGGTGAGGCGAGCTGTTGACCGGACACACGAGTAACGGTCGCCACACAACACAGCCGCTGATGGGCGTCTCCAGTATCGACGCCCAACTCTACGGACAATCACTGGCAATCACTTACCTCTTGGTATCGAGGACAAGCCGGCCGCGCAAGTGACGGCCCATGCTTTTTTCGATCGCCACGCTTGATTCACTCAGGGGGTATGCCTTTACGTTGACAGTGAGGTGTCCCTTGTCGAACAGTTCGGCGATGAGCGAGAGCTGCCGGCCATCCGAACGGGTGGTGAAGTTCGCGGGGGTCACGCCGTAGTCGTTGGCCAGCGACATGTTTGGGGCGCTCACGGGCGATACCAGCACACCGTGCTTTTTAAGTACTGCAAACGAACGGGTTTGCGTTTCGCCACCCACCAGGTCCAGTACCACATCGAGGCCGGATACCTGTTCCTCGAAAGCCTGGGTGGTGTAGTCGATGGTGTAGTCCGCCCCGATTTCCTTCAGGTAGGCATGATGGTGTGCCGAGGCCGTTGCGTAGACTTCAGCGCCCAGGTACTTGGCAATCTGCACGGCCATGCTGCCCACGCCACCGGCTGCGGCGTGGATCAACACTTTCTGGCGACGCTGCACGCCAGCGTGTTCGGTCAGTGCCTGCCAGGCTGTCAGGGCCGATGCCGGGACAGCGCCAGCCTGCAAGGCACTGAGTGATTTTGGTTTGAGCGCCAGCCTGCCAGCCTGGGCAACGGCTTTGGTCGCATAACCGCCGACGATGTTGATGAAGCCGAACACTTCATCGCCGATGTTGAATTCAGTGACGTCCTCCCCCAACGCGACGACGGTGCCGGCCACTTCAACGCCCGGCGTATAAGGCAGCGGCAACGGGATGAACGCTTTCATGGCACCGGACAGGATTTTCCAGTCGATCGGGTTGACCCCGGCTGCGGCGACATCGATCAGCACTTCACCGACACCGGCGACAGGGTCTGCAATCTCTTCCAGGCGTAAAACGTCAGGACTGCCGTATTCGTACACGCGTAGGGCTTTCATGGTGGCCTCGGTAATCGAAAAGAAGGGATAAAACATTACGCTGCGAGGGTGCGAGCCCCGCGCAGCGCGGGTCTATCAACGACGGCGAGCGTCGAGGCTGAAGCGACCGGCACCAAAGGCCACGACCTGCAACAGGCCGCCAGCCATCGCGATGTTCTTGAAGAAGTGGATGAACTGGTTCTGATCGCCCAGTGCGTTATGGAACGCCAGCGCGGTGAACACGCTGAACACGGCCAGTACGGCGGCGACGGTGCGGGTGCGGTATCCGGCAATCAGTGCCAGGCCGCCGCCGATCTCTACAATGATCGCCACCGCCAGTGCCAATTGTGGAAACGGAAGGCCGACCGAACCGATATAGCCGACCATCATTGCCGGAGCGGCGAGTTTCGAAAAACCGGAAAGGATGAAAATTGCGCTAAGCAGTACGCGGCCGATCAACGAGGCCGAGGCTTGGGTCACATCGGAGCGGCTCTGTTCAGAGGTGGTTGATTGAGCGATGTTTGCAGAGTTCGTCATGGGATATTTCCTACAGTTAGGTGCGATTCAAAGGGAAGCGCCTTGGTGAGGAAATGTTGCGCTGCATCAGCTAATCTGAATAGCTGACTAATTTAGATCATTAAATTCGATTTATTAGAAAAGCACACCCGCTCAACCGGTAAAGGAGAGACAAATCGTGCAATTTTCCGAGCGACGTCCGGATCAAGGAAACAGGCATGATCTCTGACCCCGGAACACCGACGCTGGACCAACTGCGAGTGTTCCTGACGGTCGTGGAAGTCGGCAGTTTCGCGGCGGCCGCCCGAAAACTTCATCGCGCCACTTCGGTTGTCAGCTACTCGATCGCCAACCTGGAAATGCAGCTCGGTGTGTCTCTGTTCGACCGCCAGACAACCCGCAAACCCCAGCTCACCGATGCCGGTCGCACCGTACTGGCCGAAGCCCGGACCATCGCCAATAGTGTTCATGGACTACGCGCCAAAGTGAAGGGCCTGCTTCAGGGGCTCGAAGCCGAAGTGCACGTGGTGCTCGATGTCATGCTGCCCCCCGAACGTGTGGTCGACGCACTCAAATCCTTCCGCGAAGAGTTCCCGACCGTTGCCCTGCACTTGCACATGGAAGCCCTCGGCGCGGTCACTGAACGGGTGGTCAACCGTGGTGCGATAATCGGTGTCAGCGGCCCCATGAACGAGGGCATCGACGGTATCGAGAGAATGGGGGTCGGCAGTGTCGAGTTGATTCCCGTGGCGGCCCCGAATCATCCGCTGGCATCAAGCGACTCGAATGTTCCCGGCGCCGGGCGAGAGCACACGCAACTGGTGCTGTCCGATCGTTCGGTCCTGACCAAGGACAAGGATTTCGCCGTGCTCAGCAACCGCACCTGGCGCCTGGCGGACCTTGGCGCCAAACACATGCTGCTGCGTGAGGGCATCGGCTGGGGGAACATGCCGGCCCCGATGGTCCGGGAAGACCTGGAGAGCGGCCGACTCGTACAACTGAACATTCCGGAATACAAAAGCGGGATTTACGCCTTCGACGTCATCTACCGCACGGATCTGCCACCGGGGCCGGCCGCGAGGTGGTTGATCGACCGCTTCGTTCAACAAAGCTGCGCGCAGGAGACATCCCCTTGAGCCTGGAACCAGAATGCCGCTCGATCCGCCATCAATGAAAATCGGCGTCATCTCCGACACCCACGGTTTGCTGCGCCCCGAAGCCATTGCCGCCCTGCAAGGCTGTGATCGCATCCTCCACGCGGGTGATATCGGCAGCTCGGCTATCCTCGAGCAATTGGCCGCAATCGCGCCGGTGGATGCGGTGCGTGGCAACAATGACCTGGACGCCCCCTGGGCGCGGGAGTTGCCCGATTGTCTGCGCCTGGAGTTCAACGGCTGGACGGTTCTGCTGGTGCATGACATCGTCGATGTAGCGGTCAATCTTGATGACGGTATCAAGCTGGTGATCACCGGTCATTCGCACAAACCCCGCATCGACTGGCGCGGTGAACGGCTGTTCCTGAATCCAGGCAGCGCCGGGCGCCGACGCTTCAAATTGCCTGTCACCCTGGCGTTGCTTGAAGTCGTTGGGCAATCAATCGAACCGCGGCTGGTGTCGCTGCTCGACTGATTCGCCTTCAACCGTTCGATTCACGACTCGTCTGCAATCACCCTCACTCTGTGACAATCCGACGGTCCAAGTTTCTGGCCGCTCACGGAGCGAACTTCAATCGGCATCAGGGACTGGCCGGACTCATTGTCCAGCAACACCGAACGCGTCTCGTCCCGCGTGAACAGAAACCGTTCGCCCCACTGCCTCATACTGATCACCACGGGAAAGATCTCCCGTCCTTTTTCCGTCAGGACGTATTCCTTGTAGGCACTTCCATCCGATGCAGGTTGAACGTCGAACACACCGACCTCAACCAACGTCTTCAGGCGCGATGCCAGAATGTTCTTGGCCACCCCCAGGCTTTTCTGAAATTCGCTGAATCGGCGAATGCCGTCGAACGCGTCGCGAATGATCATGAGCGACCAACGATCCCCGATGGCTTCCAGTGTTCGTGCTACCGGGCATTCGCTGTTTTGCGATGAAGGGGCTGCGACCATCGTGTTTACCTTTTGGATAAGGACCGCCAGGTCCGTCGTCTGGCTTTAAGCAATGTGGTTGCAATATGAAACCTGATTCGATAACAATTGAATCAAGTTGCTAATTGAAACCAGTTTAGCGCCACGGAGGCTCACTTGAAAGCAGATACCGATTCAGCCACCCATCCTTTCGCCGCGCAGGCTTCGGGGCTTTCTGCGCAGCTCACGTTTCTGTTTTCGGTCGCCTGCGCGCTTGCCGTCGCCAACGTCTACTTCGCACAACCTTTGCTCGATTCAATGGCCCGGAGCCTGAATGTGGCCCCATCAATGATCGGGTTTGTGGTGACGGCGACTCAGGTCGGTTACGCGCTGGGGTTGTTGTTCATCGTCCCGCTGGGCGACTTGTTGAACCGCAAAGGGCTGATTCTGACGCAAATGCTGCTGTCTTCGATTGCGCTGGCGGGCGTTGGCGCCGCACAGCAATGGCTGACCCTGTTGGGGGCCATGATCGCCGTGGGTTTGCTGGCAGTAATGGTTCAAGTGCTGGTGGCCTGCACCGCCGCGCTGGCAACGCCGGCACAACGCGGCCAGGCCGTGGGGACCGTCACCAGCGGCATTGTCCTGGGCATTCTGCTGGCGCGATTCACCTCCGGGCTGATTGCCGATCTGGCGGGCTGGCGCACCGTGTATTTTGTTTCCTCGGGATTGATGCTGACCCTCGCGGCGGTGTTCTGGAAAGTGTTGCCCCCCGCAGTGACGCCACGCAGTCGATACACCTACCCGGCACTCATCCGCTCGCTCTTCACGCTGTTCTTGACCGAACCGGTGTTGCGAACCAGAGGCCTGTTGGCCTTGCTGATCTTTGCCGCTTTTTCCGTGCTGTGGACATCCATGGTGCTGCCGTTGAGCGCCCCTCCACTGTCGCTTTCACACACGCTCATCGGCCTGTTCGGCCTGGCGGGCGTCGCCGGCGCCCTTGCTGCCAGAAGATCCGGTCGCTGGGCCGACCAGGGGCTGGGGCAACGGGTCACCGGCATTTCGCTGGCGATCCTGACGCTGTCCTGGCTGCCCATCGCCTTTGCACAGTCGTCACTGATCGCGCTGGTTTGTGGAGTGGTCTTGCTCGACTTCGCGGTGCAAGCCGTCCATGTCACCAACCAGAGCCTGATTTTTGCCGCACGACCCGACGCCCAAAGTCGCATGGTCGGTGCCTACATGTTCTTTTACTCGGTGGGCAGCGCACTGGGTGCCGCCGCCGCGACCCAGGTGTATGCGCTATGGGGCTGGATTGCCGTCAGCCTGTTGGGTGCCTTGATCAGTGCAGCAGCCCTCGTGCTGTGGTTTTGTCAGCAACCCCGGGGACCGAGCAGTGAACTGGCAAACAGTTCCTTCAAGGCCATCGGCTTGGCAAAATGATAACCTTGGGCCTGCCCTGCCCCCATTTCACGCAGCAACTCCAGCGTCGCCTGATCCTCGACGCCTTCGGCCACCACACTCAGGTCCAGCGATTCGGCCATCCGCACAATGGCCCGGACGATCGCGCGACTGCGGGCGCTGGTGGTCAGTTCGAAGATAAACGACTTGTCGATTTTCAAGCCGCTGAAACGGTATTGATGCACATAGCTCAAGGATGAAAACCCTGCGCCGAAGTCATCGAGCACCACCGTCATGCCGTTGTCGGCCAGTTGCTGCATGGTCTGGCGGGCAATCGCCGGTTCGGCTACCAGTGCCCCTTCGGTCAACTCCAGGCAGATTCGCGATGGCGAGACCCGGTGCTGCGCCAAAAGTGCCAGCACCTCAGTGGCGAAATCCGGGCGCGTCATGCTGTAGCTGGAGCAATTGACGTGCACCGGCGGCCAGTCGGCGTGTTCGGGTTGTGCGAGGATCGTGGCAATGCTGGTGAGCATGTACAGGTCCAGTCGACCGATCAGGCGCAAACCCTCGACATCCGGCAGGAACTCGCCCGGTGCGATCACCCGGCCCCCCGGCTGGTGCCAGCGGATCAGTGCTTCAAGGGCCAAGAGTTCGCCGGTGTCGACGCTGACGATCGGCTGGAAATACGGCAGCAGTTCGTCGGTGCGTTTGAGCGCGTTGCGCAAGGCCCCTTCTCGTTCGACCTGGTCCGAGACTTCACGGCGCACTTCCTGGTTGAACACCGCGTAGCTATCGCGCCCGGCACTCTTGACCCGGTACATCGCCGCATCGGCATCGCGCAGCAAGTCGGCAGGCTCGTGATGGACCTGACTGTCGGCGCTGACGATACCGATACTGCAGGACGAAAAAACTTCATGGCCATTGATGAAGAACGGCAGGTCGAATGCCACCAGGATCCGTTCGGCGATTTCAATCACCACCTCCAGCGACGCCTCGGGAGCCAGCACCGAAAACTCGTCGCCTCCCAGACGCGCCAGCATGTCGGTGTCGCGCAGGCAACCGCGTAAACGCTGGGCAGCCTGCATCAACAGCAGGTCGCCAAAATGGTGGCCGAGGCTGTCGTTGACCATCTTGAAGCGGTCGAGGTCGATGAACATCACCGCCAGGGGCCCGCCTTCGCTGCCGAACCGCGACCAGGCCAGGTTGAGGCGCTGCTGCAGGTAGGTGCGATTGGGTAGCCCGGTCAGCGCATCGTGGGAGTTTTCGTGCTGCAACTTGGCATTGGCGTAATCGAGCTCGCGGGTGCGGCTCTGTACCCGGGCTTCGAGCTGGAGGTTGGCGGCGTGGATCGCTTCGGCGGCCGTGCGTCGCGATAACGCGGTGTCTATGTGCCGCGACACGAAGGTCAACAGTTCCTGGTCACGCAGGGTATAGCGCACCTGCGAGGTATAGCTTTGCACCGCCAGCACACCGCGTACCACGTTGTCTTCGAACAGAGGTATGCCCAGCCAGGAGAAGGAGCGCACCGACTCATGGGCAATTTCGATTTCACCCTGCGCGGACAATCGCTCGGCCTCGCCGACGTCAATCAGGCAGGGGCGGCGCTGACGGATGATGTACTCGGTCAAGCCCCGGCGCCCTCGGCGTGCCGTCGGGCAGGTCGTCTGCCGTTCATCCACGTAATAGGGAAACGTCACTTCACCGGTCCCGTCGTCAAACAGTGCAATGTAGAAGTTCTGCGCAAACAGCAGATCACCGACGATGCCATGCAGGGTCCGGAACAACTCGGCCATGTCACCCGGCTGACTCGACAGTTCTGCAATCTGGAACAGCGCGCTTTGCAGATGTTCGGCGCGTTCCCGGTCCGTGACTTCCTGGCGCAATGCGTCGTTGACTGCCGAAAGCTCCAGGGTGCGACGCAACACCGTTTCTTCGAGGTCTTCCCGGTGCAGAATCCGGTCCAGCGCCATGGCCACGTGGCGGGCGACCACCAGGAACAGCGCGCGGTCTTCAGCGCTGTAGATGCGAGAAACGTCGTAGACCTGCATCGCCAGCATGCCAAACACCTCGTCCGAGGCATTTTTCAACGGCGCGCCCATCCAGTACTCGGGACGATCACCCACGCAGTGGAAACGGTCCTCGGCCTGGGCCGCGAGAATACCGGCGGCATCGATCAGCAACGGCTGGCCGGTGGTCAACACCTGGCCCGTCAGCGACAGCCGCGAAGGGTCCAGGTATTCGTAGTTTTCGGATTCCAGAGCATCGACGTCGATGATGTCGACGTAATACGGGTAGTCGATCTTGCCGGTGTGCGGATCATACAGCGCGAGATAGAAGTTCTCGGCGTCGATCAGGCTGGCCAGCAGCCGGTGAGCCCCCACCAGGAACTCTGACCGGTCACGGGTCGAACTGGCCAGATAGGTAATTTCATACAGCACACGCTGAGTGATCTGCGCACGGGCCAGGGTATTGGTCTGTAGCTCGATGCCCAGGCGCTGGGCAAGTTCGGCAAGCGCCGGTTCCGCGGCATCGTTGACGGGTGCGAGCAGCCAACCCAGCTCACTTTCGCCCCTGCCAGTGGGCCAGCGGTGCAGGTTCGAAGCCAGGCAAAAGGCTTCAAAATCATCATTCGCAACGCTTGAGGGCCAATGTCCCCGTGGGTCACCCTGGCCAACCCGATGCAACTGTTCACCGGCGCGGTAAAACGCCCAAGCGGTGGTATGGGCCCAGTTGCGCGCCGAGTCCAGCAGTTGTCCGATCCTGTCGTCGTTGCCGGCGCAAGCCATGCCGACGGTATCCGGGTTCCCTGGAGGGTGAAATGCGGCAACTGCGTCATTGCTCGATTGCCGCGGGGAGCCGGTCAGTGTACGAAAACTCATCAGCGCTCCCTGAGCCAAGACTGCTGAAACTCACTGGCTGATTGCTTTCAATGTGCCATTTGGCTTTCCGTTTAAAGCTTATGGCGGTTTTTTTCAATGATTTTGTTCAATTTAGTGCCAGGTATGAGACGGACTGCAAATTATTCGCTGTGTTGTCCAGACCTGGCTTCCATCACTCGAAGCTGACGTATCAGTCGTCGTTGTCATCGCGATCACGGTAGCGACGGTGATCGCGATCATAGTCACTACGATCATAGCCACGACGATCATAGTCACGGTCATAACCTCGGTCATCGTCCCCTCGCTGGTCGTAACCACGTCGATGGTCATGATCGTGATATCGGCCGTACCGCTCTCCGTCATCCCAATGCGGGCCGCAGCCTCCCAACAAGACGGCGCTGGAAATGGCCACGATCAAGATTACTGCGCGATTCATAAAAACGTCCTAAACGTCGGAAGTATGGAAGAGTCATAGCTGTGACCATTGAGTAACCCGATGATTCCTTTGAGAAATACAAACAAGTGATGGTCACTCTCCCCATCGAATGCGCGCCGAGGCTGTCCGGGCCTGTCATGAATAGCCAAGGGGCTGTCGTCGAATGAAAAGCGCCCCTGATACGGGGGCTTTCTAATGGCAGTACTGAAAAGGTCTCTGGCGATGAGTCGACGTAAGCGACTGCTGCGCCTGAGTCACGAGTTGCCTGGTACGCCAGGCAGGAGAATAACAATATGAAATTCGTGAAAAGTCTTCTGGCTGCCGTACCCCTCATGGCGCTGGCCATCGATGCCCAAGCCTATGTATCGAGCCAGGAAGCTACTCGGCTGGGCACCAGCCTGACGTGGGTGGGCGCCGAAAAGGCCGGCAATGCCGACGGTTCCATTCCGCCCTACAACGGTGGTCTGACCACGGCCCCATCCAGCTTCAAGACCGGCGACAGCATGCGCCCGGACCCCTTTGCGGGCGAAAAACCGTTGCTGGTGATCAACGGCAGGAACGTCGACGCGTACAAAAGCATGCTGACCGCCACCACAGTGGCGTTGGCCAAGCGCTACCCCGACTTTCGCATCGACGTCTACCCGACCCACCGCACGGCATCGCTGCCACAGGCGATACTGGACAACAGCCGCAAGAATGCCACCAACGCCAGGTCCCTCAACGGCGGGATCGCCATCGACAATGTGATGCCCGGGGTGCCTTTCCCGATCCCGCAATCCGGCGCCGAAGCGATGTGGAATTTCCTGCTGCGCTACCAGGGCGTCAACATCCATTCCAAGTACGACTCCTGGAGCGTCGACACGGCAGGTGTACCGAGCCTTGCGGTCACCGGCGAGGCATTCATCTCCTTCCCGATCTACGAGAACCTGTCGAAGCCGTTCAACAGTTCCGACATCTACTATCAGTTGAAACTGTCCTATACCGGACCTGCGCGCCGAGCCGGCGAGTCGATCATGCTCAAGAACGCCACCAACCCGACGCAGTTCCCTGGCCGCGCCTGGCAGTACATGCCTGCTCAGCGCCGGGTCAAACAGATCTCGATCCTGGCCTACGACACCCCCAACCCCGGTACTGCCCGTGCGCTGGAACTGTACGACTGGACACTGGTGGGCAAGCAGGAAATGATCGTGCCCTACAACACGTACAAACTCACCTACGCCCGCGCTGCCAAGTCGCTGACCACGCCCAACTTCGTTGCCCCGGACTTCGTACGCTGGGAAAAGCACCGGGTCTACGTCGTGGAAGGCAACCTCAAGCCAGGGGCGAAGCACATCTACCAGAAGCGTCGCTTTTACCTGGATGAAGACACCTGGGCCGCGGTGGCCTCCGATCAGTACGACACCCGTGGCCAGCTGTACCGTGGCTCCTTCGCGTTCTTCAGCCAGAGCTACGACCAGCAGGTCCCGGACGCCACCCCTTTCATGACTTACGACCTGTCGAAAGGCACCTACAACATCAACGGCGTGGTGGGCCCGCATGGCGGCATCCGCTACATCGAGCCGCTATCGACGGCGCAGTGGGTGCCAGAGTCCATGGCGGGTGCCGGTATCCGCTAGGTCCGTGGTGAAGCAACATACGCTCATGCGCTTGTGCACCTTCACGGTGCCTTCCGATATGTTCAGCACGGCGGCAATCGACGTATTGCTATGGCCTTGCAGGATCAGCTTGACGATATAGCGCTGGGTCTCCGTAAGTTGTCACTGGAGGATGTGAACGAACGCATCTTCGGTCCTCGCCTCCGTACTTTCCGAGCCCACGGCACTGATCAGGGTTGACAGCATTTTCGCGTCAGCGGCTTTCATATTGATCATACTTGCGTGGTTCTACTGCCGGGTCACCTGAGAAGGGAATACAACATGCATTATCTCCAGGAAATGCTAGGTATTGCGGTGTTTTCCATCACAGGTGTGCTGGCTATCAAGAAAGCCGATGTCGATTTGTTTGGTGCTGTGGTGCTCGGAATCATCACGGCTATTGGCGGCGGCACTCTGCGAGATCTGCTGCTGGATCTTCCGATCTTCTGGATTGCCGACTTCAACTACATCTGGGCTGCCTTGCTGGCAGCACTGCTGGGTTTTTTTCTGACCCAAAGACTGCAACAGCGTTATCGACTGTTGCTTTATCTCGATGGGTTAGCGGCAGCGCTGTTCGGACTGGCCGCTACCGAGAAAGTCCTGGCATTACATCTTGCGGCGCCATTGGCAGTGATGATGGGGGTGCTGACCAGTATTGGAGGCGGCATCGCGCGTGATGTCCTGGCCGGAAGAGTCTCGTTGCTGATGTCACGTGACATCTACGCCACGCCCATTTTGCTGGGATGCACGCTCTATGTTCTGCTGCGCGACGTATTCCCCACGATCTGGATCGCCGGCTGGATTGCGTTGATTTTCACCTTCGGCTTGAGGTTTCTCGCCATCTACAAGCATCTTCAGATGCCTGCGATCTTCTCCACCAAACAGGGATAAGCCGTCCAGGCGCTTTCGGGCGTATGGACCGCAAATAACGGGAACTTTCAAAGGGCAGCAGCGATGCTGCCCTGCCCTACACACTTACTGCGCAACCACCTTGGTTTGAACTGAATGCCCCTGGGGTGAAAACACAATCGCCAGACGATGATTGTCGCGCCAGCCAGCATCCGATAAGACGGCGTGTCATTGAATAACCACCACGCACAGGCAAAAGACAGAGTTGGCTTTTTGTTTTTTTTTGCCATTGTTTGATGCAACACCCATCCCGACATTCGTGGTATTCGGGATGGGTGTGCATACCGCTGTCATCCGTTCGGCAGATTACCGCTCAGAGACGTCGATCCAGATGGTCTTGATTTCGGTGTACTGATCGTGGGCCCAGATTGACTTGTCGCGCCCGCCAAACCCGGACTCCTTGTATCCACCAAACGGCGTGGAAGCGTCACCCTCACCGAAGCAGTTGACCGTCACAATCCCTGCGCGAATTTCCCGCGAAAGCTTGATGGCGTTGCGCAGGTTGTCGGTGTAGACCGAAGCCGCCAGGCCATACACCGAGTCATTGGCCAGAGCGATGGCTTCGTCAACAGTGTTGAACGTAGTGACCGCCAGCACAGGGCCAAAGATCTCTTCCTGGAACAGCCGGCTATCGACACCGACGCCATCGACAACGGTAGGCTCGACAAAGATGTCGCTCTCGGTGTTGCCGCCATAAACGACGTCGAGTTTTTCGACGACCGCTCGCTCGAGGTAGGAACGAACCTTCTCGAAATGCGCTTTGCTGACCATGGCGCCAAGACGATTGTCCGGATCCAGTGGATTACCCATCTTCCATTCGCGCATTTGCACGCCGATGCGCTTCAACAACTCGTCCTTGATGTCCGCATGCACGATCAAGCGCGAGGACGCCGAGCAGTTTTCGCCCATGTTCCAGAACGCGCCATTGACGACGTGGCTGGCGACCAGATCCAGGTCTTCGATGTCATCCATCACCACAGCCGGATTCTTGCCGCCACACTCCAGCACAATGCGCTTGAGATTCGAATCCGCCGCGTAGTTGAGGAACTTGCGGCCGGTGGCTGTCGAGCCGGTGAAGCTGACCATGGACACATCCATGTGGCGGCCAAGCGGTTCGCCCACTTCACTGCCCCCGCCGGACAGCACGTTGAACACACCGGCGGGCACACCTGCCTCATAAGCCAGTTCGGCGACACGCAGGGCCGTCAAGGTGGTTTCCTTGGCTGGCTTGACGATGATGGAACAGCCCGCGGCCAGCGATGGGCCGATTTTCCATGCCAGCATCAGCAGCGGGAAGTTCCAGGGCAGAACCAGGCCGACGACCCCGATGGCTTCACGCACCACCAGGCTCAACGCGCCGGAACCGACCGGTGCGGTGCTGTCGTAGATCTTGTCGATCAGCTCAGCATGCCAGCGGATCATGTGAATGGTTTCTGGAACATCCGTGAGTTGGCACTCGCGAACGGGTTTTCCGCTATCCAGGCTTTCCAGGACAGAAAGCTCGTGGGAGTTCTGCTCCAGCAGATCGGCAAAGCGCAACAACACCTTCTTGCGCTCGCCGGGGCTCAGTTTATGCCAGCGGCCATCTTCGAAGGCCTCCTTGGCCTTGGCCACCGCGAAGTCAACGTCTTGAGCGTTGCAGGCCGTGATCTCGGCCAGCACGTCATTGGTCGCCGGGTTGGTTGTGGTAAAGGTTTTGCCCGACACCGATGTGTAGGACTCACCGTTGACGAACGACTGAGTCGGAAACTTCTGTTCCCGGGCAATGGCGGCATATTCTGCCGCGCTGAGAAGGCCAGTCATTTTGCGCTCCCGGTCACCTGGGCGACGTCACGTTTCAGAGTGGTGATGATGTCTTGCAAGGCCTGTTTCTCGTGCTCGTACAGAGGTTGCAGAGGCGAGCGCACGCCACCGGTGCGCAGGCCGTTCAACGCGCAGCCAGCCTTGATCGACTGCACGAATTTACCGCTTTCCAGGAAGTCCATCAGCGGCATGAAGGCGCTCATAATCTTGCGGCCTTTATCGAAGTCTTTTTCCACGACGCAGGCCTCGTAGAGCGCAACGTGCTCGCGCGGAATGAAATTCGAGCCGGCGCAAACCCAGCTGCGCGCGCCCCAGGCGAAGAACTCCAGCGCCTGGTCATCCCAACCACAGGATAGGCTGATGTTCGGATACTCCCGTGCCAGACGATGGACTTGCGCCATGTCGCCGGAGCTTTCCTTGATGGCCACGATGTTTTTGCTTTCGGCTACGGCGGCGAAATATTCCGGGCCCATGCTGACGCCCATGCGTGCCGGGTAGTTGTAGAGCATGATCGGCAAGCCGGCGGCGCGATCCACGGTCAGCGCATGGATGGCGTTTTCTTTCTCAGTAGGCAACGCATAGGGCGGAGAGCCCACCAGAATCGCATCGGCCTTGATCTCGCGAGCGGCCTTTGCGTATTCGACGGAGTCTTCGGTGCGGATTGCACCGGTACCAATCACCAGCGGCAGGCGTGCGCCAATGACATCTTTGGCCTGGGTCGCCAGTTCGATGCGCTCTTGAGTGGTGTGGGCATAGTACTCGCCGGTCGAACCACCAATGATAATGCCATGCACTTTCGACTCAATCAGATACTCCAGCACGTCGGCGAAAGCGGGCTTGTCGATTTCACCGCTCGCGGTCAAAGGAGTGATTGCCGGGGTATAAATGCCTTCGAATTTCATGATTGCCTCTCCATCACTAAGGGGATTTTATTCAACCTGGCGTCCACCGCCATTTATCAGGGACAACTCATTGCCTACGGCTCAGTTGCAACTTCTCAACTTCTCAACTTCTCAACTGCTCAGCGCCGCTGCGTCGCGCAAGTTCAACGAACGTGTTTCAGGTGCCATGGCCCAAGCCGCCATCAGGCCGATAAAGGTGACCACAGCGGCCACATACATCGTGTTGCCGATACCCAACGTCTGTAGCGAAACAGGTACCAGGTAAGTGCCAACTGCTGCTCCCACACGGGAAAGAGAAGTTCCGATGCCTACGGCAAATGCTCTTATCTCTGTAGGGAACAACTCGTTGGGATAAACAAGCTGCAGAACTTGTGCTCCACCGATAAAGACCGCATAGGCGCCGAACAGGAAGAGCACCAGCACTTCATTGCTGTGTGAAAAAGTCGCCAACCCCAACAGCGCCAGACCCGACCATAGGAAGCTGTGAATCAGCATGCAGCGCCGGCCAATCGTGTTGATCAGCCTTGTCGCGAGTACACAACCCACAACAAACAGCATGGTGATGATCATGGAACCGTAAGAAGCCCACTCCCCTTTCAGATTCAACGCCAGGAGGACCTTGGGGGCGAAGGCATAGACTGCAAAAACAGGAATGATCGAGCAGGACCAGAAGATGGAAACAAAGAACAAGCGTTTCCCATACCCGGAGTGAAGCAAATCCCGGAATGACATTTTCTTCTGGTCTGGCTCTTCAGGAAGATCTCGAAGCGAATAGTGCTGACCGTACACATGCTTGATCACGCGCTCGGCATCAACCTCGCGACCCTTGCTCAAGAGCCAGCGCGCGGACTCAGGGGTACCGACGCGCAGCAATAGCAGCAACAGCCCGATGACGGAGGCACTCGCCAGGGCATAACGCCAGGCGTCATCCCCACCCACATTGAGGATTGAAGTGCCAACAACATAGGCAAACGCCGCACCGGCAAACCACAGGATGGTCAGCGCCGCGAGCCTGGGGCCGCGTTGTTTCTTCGGCAGGAACTCGACCAACAACGACGTGGCCACCGGGTATTCAATACCCACCGCCAGACCGATGATAAATCTGAGGGCGAACAACACTGGCGCGGATTCGACCCAAAACTGTGCCAACGAACAAACGATGAACAGCGTAGGACCAACGAAATAAACCTTTTTTCGACCCAGCCTGTCGGTCAACCAGCCACCGATGAAACCACCAAAAAACACCCCCATGAGTGCCGATGCGGCAATCATTCCTTGCCAGAACTCCGACAAGTTCAGAGCGGATGTTATTTGCATCATCGCTATACCGATAATGCTCAGTACATAACCGTCTACAAATGACCCGCCCCCGGAACGGGCTGTCAGCAAACGGTGAAAATTATTGAGAGGAACATCCTCAATAGAGGTATTAGGACTTGTCATTATTGTCTCCTATTTCGCTTCGGTCATTCAGATGGCTGAAGCGCAAACCCAAAATCCGGGCGAATCAAAGCCGCCTCGATAAGAAACCATCAGCCTTAATGGACTAACCAATAAGCTAAAAACTTCGAACCAATTATTTAACGTTTAACTTTCCTGTCAGAGTGTTGCGCAATCAGCTTTCTTTCCCTGCCCGGCACTGTCCCCACAGCAAGTTCATATTCACGCCTGCTGAAAGTAAGGGTTCCGGTGGGTTTCTATTAGGCCCTGGGGACGACAATAGAAAATCGATAAGCGGGTCCTTCTTGCCTGCCAGCCAGTCCGCCAACAAGGTTCCTGTCACCGTGCCACGGGTTACACCCAGTCCATTGCAGCAGAGTGCACCGTAGACGTTGTTGGCCAGTTGCCCGAAGTGCGCCATGTGGTTGCGCGACAATGCCAGCGAACCGCCCCAGGTGTACTCGAAATTGACATCGGGGAGCATGGGGAATCTGCGATCGAACGAATCCTTGTGTCGCTGGATAAACCGCTCCAGGTATTTCTGATGGCTGCGTCCGTCGGCATTGAAGCTGAAGCTGTTACGCACCAACAGGCGGTTATCCGTTGTCCGGCGCAATGTGGTGCCGAAAGGGTCGGCAGGAATAACACCCCAATAAGGTCGGCCTCCCAGACGTGCCTGCTCTTCTTCCGTCAGCTGCCGGGTCAGGCTGCCGTAGGTGAAGATCGGCAGCATGCGCCCTTTCAGAAAGCCGAAGCTCATGGCGAACGCGTTATTGGTCAGCAGCAACTTGTCCGCGACAATACGACCGTTCTTATGGGTGAGGATGGTTTTGTCGCCATACTCCACGTCGGTAATCGGCGTGTTTTCATAAAGCGTCACGTTGGCCGGCAGACTGTCGGCCAGGCCTTTGACCAAGGCGGCCGGTTGGATGAGTGCCGTCCCCGGGGTGAACAACGCCTTGCGATAGAAAGGCGTGCCGATGTGATCCGGCAAGTCTTTCTCTTCGATCACTTCGTAATCTTGACCGAGCTTGTCCAGGCCACGGCGATAAGCATCCAGAACCGCGATACCCCGGTCTTCAATGGCAGCCTGGTACTTCCCACACAAGCGGAACTGACAGTCGATCCGGTGTTTTTCCACGAGACTCTTCAGAATGTGTTGCCCTGTCAGGTTCAACGCCATGCTGATTTTTGCCGTCTTGATATCGCCGATATAGTCATCGGCACCGATATCGTGTGGCAGGTCGATGGCGAAACCGGCATTTCTGCCGGAGGCCCCGTAACCAACCTCCTGGGCTTCGATCAAAACAATCTCGTCATCCGGAAAGTTCAGCGCCAATTGGCGGGCCGCCGCAAGCCCGGTAAACCCGGCACCCAGCACGACCCAGCGGGCCGAGCGGATGCCGGAGTGTGACGGACGGGCCACTCTCGGCAGGCTTAGGTGGAACCAGCCGCATGTAGAGTCATCTGCAGGTGTGTATCTGATTTTTGCCATTTTTCGCGACCTGGGCTCTTTTATATTTGTAATGACTAAAAGCGTCCCTTCTGCACGTTCTCATCACACGGTTCATGCAAGTGGCATCGGTACTGCTTTTTAGTAGGTAAGTGCTACATCCAGCCCTTCCGGCGCGGCGTACTCGGACATTCGGCGGCGCGACAATTCCAGATGCGCTCGCACGATGTCGCCCGCCAAAACCTGATCATGGTTTTCAATGGCACTGATCATGTCGTCATGTTGTTGTGCTGCGACCTCCAGGTCTGCTTGCATATCCACTGTCGTGGGATGGCGATAGAAGATCTTCCCCAGCCGCGCATGGTCAATCAGCAAGCGTTGCAGGCTTGGCATCAAGTAAGCGTTGTGCGCCATCTTGCCGATCTGCAAATGGAACTCGTCGTTATAGAGCACGCGCTTCTCTACATCTTTCTCTTCGATGGCTGTGCGGAAGAACGCCTGGATGCGTTTGAGCTCTGCAATCTCCGATGGCGTTGCATGGGCAGCCGCCAATTGGGTGGTGGCGATGTAAATCAACGGTGCCGCCAGGAAAAAGCTTCTGAGCGACTGGTAGCTCATCGACGACACGCGGGCGGCACGGTTCGCTTCAAGATCGATGTATCCCTCGGCCGCCATCTGCCGCATCAGCTCGCGCACAGGTGGTCGGGACAGGCCGAACTCGTCGCACAAGGCCAGTTCGTCAACGACTGCGCCAGGTGCCAGCTCCATGCTCAGGATCCGGCGACGCAACGCCTCTCCCAGCACAGCTTTACGGTCAACGGGCAGATCCGCGGTGGCCTGCAGATCGAGTTCTTTGGTAGCCATTTATTAGAAACCTTTGTACGGGTGAGTGAGCGCTGTCTACTACCTGTATTCTCACTATAAAACAACATTATTCTTTGTGTCTACAATTAAAATACACATTCAAAACAGCCTTCATACCGAGGCGATGGATGGTTTGGGAGACGCGGATATGGGGTGGCGTCGGAGCGCCGGATTTTGGCGAAAACAGGCGTCAGGGCCGCTTCGCTTGCGAAATCAGGAGGGTGATCGTCGTGACACGGCCCAGGTATATCCCTGAGCGTGTTCGCCTCACGAATGGCGGTTGCTGCTTCTTTACTTGACCAGTCGGACTTCCTTCGAGGGGCGATAGCCAAAGTAGGAGCTGTAGCACTTGCTGAAATGGCTGGGTGAAACAAAGCCGCAGGCAACCAGCACATCGACTTGCGAGAGCTCGGTATGCTGCAGGAGCCGACGCGCTTCGGTGATGCGCAACTCCAGGTAATAGCGCTGCGGCGTAGTGCCCAACTGCTCCCTGAACAGGCGTTCGAGTTGGCGGCGTGAACGGCCGGCGTAGGCCGCCAGTTGCTCCAGTTCCAGGGGTTCTTCGAGGTTCGCATCCATCAGCTTGACCACTTCCCGTAGCGGTGCACTCAAACAGATGTTTTCTGTCGGCTTGATGCGCCGGTAGCGCGACTCTTCAAAAGCGAGAATATCCTCGATGCCTTCGACCAGTGCTTTGTCGTGCAGCCCTTTGATCCAGTCCAGCGCCATGTGGAAGGCCCCGGAGGGACTGGAGGCTGTGAGCCGGTCTCGGTCAATCACATAGGGCTCACTGCTGACCTGTGTCGCCTTGCAGAACTCGGCCAGTGCGGGGCGATGCTCGGGGTGAATGGCGCACCGGTAGCCAGTAAGCAATCCGGCGCGCCCCAGGAACCATGCGCCATTCCACAATCCGGCGAGCGTGATGCCCAGGCCCGCGGCGGTCTTCAGTAACTGTATGAACTCATCGCCAGCCCTGAGCTCTGTCCGGTAACCGCCACAAATGACCAGAAGGTCCAGGTCTTGAAGTACCGAACAATCGATACGGGCATCTGGCCGGATGACCAGCCCCAAGTCACTGACGACCTCCCCGTCGTTCAAGCCGAACGTCTGGGACGAGAACAGCTTGGGACGCAGTAGATTGGCGGTGACAATCGTATCCAGCGCCTGGGTGAACGCGGGTAGCGAGAAGTGCTCAAGCAACAGGAATCCCGCTCGAACCATTTGCGTCGGCTGGTTGGGGTTGTCATTCACATAGCGAAGATTCTTCCCCTTCATGCCTCCGCTAAACTGCCGTCTTTCGATCAATCTTCAATCCACTCTTTTACGTTCGAGAATGCGTCATTGGTAGCGTTGAGAAGCCCCTCATCCTGACATCACTCCTGCCTGGTTACGCAAGCTGGAAGCCATGACGAAGCGGATCCTTGTCATCGACAAAAATGGTGTTGTGCCCGGTGATTTGCGCCCAGCCACCGATACTCGGCCTGATTGCGTCAAACGCTCCCACTTTCACCGATGCTTCGACTTTTCCTTCGAAGATCGTACCGATCAGGCTTTCGTTGCGGTATATCTGCCCGACCTTCAACCGACCTTTGCCAAACAGTTGCGCCATTCGTGCCGAAGTACCTGTGCCGCCGGGCGAGCGATCAATCGCCTTGTCACCGTAGAATACTGCACCGCGCCCGTCTGCTGCCGTCGAGTGTTCCTCGTCACACCAGATGACATGGTGAACGCCGCTGATCCTGCTGTTCTCTGGATGCACGGGATCACTGACTTCAGCCAAGGCGGTGCGCAGCTTTTGACTCAGACTGACGATGTCTGCGGTGGTCAATTCATTCAAACCCGGCCAGTTTTCCTGCGGCTCGACCACCGCGTAAAAATTACCGCCGTAGGCAATGTCTACGACAAGCTCGCCAACGCCAGGCACATCCACCACCACATCGGCACTGTGCAGATAACTGGCCACGTTGAACAGGCGGATCGAGTCAACATATTCACCGTTCATGGTGTAGTCGACATCCACGCGGCCTGCCGGTGTCTCGATGGCCAGCCGACCTTGTTCGCGAAGTGTGACCAGGCCTTCCTCAATGACAACCGTGGACAACCCGATGGTGCCTGCCCCACACATGGGCAGGCACCCGCTGACCTCGATAAACAAGGCACCGAAGTCGCAATCCTCGCGGGAAGACGGATAGATGATCACGCCGGACATGATGTCGTGACCACGTGGCTCAAACATCAATGCCGTGCGCACCCAGTCATGATCTCGAACGAAGATTTCACGTCGCTCCGCCATCGACACGGATGGCAGCAATGGCCCGCCACCCGTGACGACGCGAACCGGGTTCCCGCACGCATGGGAATCGACACAAAAAAAGCTACGTCTCATTCTGAAAATCTCTCACACGAGCTTGCGCGGGGAGTGGCGCTGCAACGCGCCACGAGACAGCCGATCCAGAAGGAGTGCGACAGCGACAATCGCCAGGCCGGCACGCAGGCCCAACCCCATCTCCATCCTTGTAAGGCCTCGGGTGACTTCAGCACCAAGACCTCCCGCCCCCACCAGACCTGCCAACACCACCATTGCCAGAGACAAGAGAATGCATTGGTTCAGTCCCACCAATAGCGTCGGCGCGGCAGTCGGCAATTCGATCTTGAACAGGATCGACCTCGGCGAAGCACCAATGGCCTGGCCCAGCTCAAGGAATTCCTTGGGCAGTTGCTTGAAGGCAAGGGTCGTCAATCTGAGCATCGGTGGAATGCCGTAGACGATGGTCGCAATGATCGCGGGCACCCGTCCCAGGCTGAACAGCATCACGGCCGGGATCAGGTAAACCCAAGGCGGTACGGTTTGCATGATGTTGAGGATCGGCAAGAATGCCTCGTCGACCCGTTTCACCCGTGCCGCCAGTACACCAAGCGGAAAGGCTATGGATACCGAAATCAGCACCGCAACCGAGACCAGGGCAATGGTCTGCATGGACGCGACCCATAGCCCGGAGAACAGACAGAATGCCAACATCAACCCGGCAAACAGGGCCACTTTTTTGTTGGCGAAAAAGAATGCCAACACCACTACCCCACCGATCAGGGCATAGGGATGCGGCGCAAGCAATGCACCCTCAACCCCGCCCAGTACCGCTTCGATCACCTGACTGATGACTTTGAACAGCCCGTGCAAATTGGCGTTGAGCCAATCCACTGCGGGTGCGAGGAATGCGCCTGGTGAAAAATGGATTTCTGCAACAGTCATTTCGATTCTCCCATCCGGGAACGCGCGGCACTCTGCGCCAATCGATCCAGAATCATGGTCAGGATCACGATGGCAATGGCGGCATTGATCGACTTGGCGATGTCCAGCGTGCGAACAGCGCCATAGATCGATTCACCCAGGCCGCCGGAACCGACGATGCCGGCGATGACCACCATGCCGAAGGCCATCATCAGACTTTGATTGACCCCGGCCATGATGCTTGGCATGGCAAACGGCAGGCGGATCTTGAAAAACATCTGCCACCCGGTGACACCGCTGGCGTCCCCCAGCTCGATGAATTCTTTTGGCGTCATGCGAATCCCCAGGGAGGTCAGGCGCATGGCGGGTGGCACAGCCACGATAAAAGTCGCCAACAGTGCCGTGGCAGTGCCATAGCCCAGTAACGCAATGGCCGGCAGCAAGTAGATGTAGGGCGGCATGGTCTGGATCAGATCCAGGAACGGATCCACCACCCGATCAAACGAAGGCGCCAGCCCCGCCAGTACGCCCAGTGGAATCGCGACCACCAGGGCAAGCACGGTAGCGGTAAGCACCAGGGCAAGGGTACTGACTGTCTCTGGCCATAGGCCAATGACATCGCAAAACAACAAGGCCAGTCCGGTAAAGATCGCGAAACGCACCCCCACTGCGCGCCAGCCGATCAGGGCAATGACAATCGCAATGACATAGTAAGGTGGGTAGGCAATGCACCACTGCACGCCTTCGTAAACGCCCTTCAAAAACCCATTGGTCGTGTCGAACACGGACTCTCCATTGTCCATCAGCCATTCAAGGCTCGAGTCGACGACCGAATCGAATTGGTTGGAAAAGTCAGGCGTGCTCATGTCGACGCCTCCAGTGCAGTGGCGGCCTTCGATACCGCGAACTCGTTGGGAATGCCCTGGACGCCACGCAGCAAATCCCGCGGGGTAATGATCCCCACCACCACTGCGTTATCGACCACAGCGAGTGCGTCGCGCTCGGACTTCATCGTCAGGCCGATAAGCTCGTTGATATCCGCATCGACCGTGGTTTTGGTGAGCCTGGCGATGTCGCAGCCGGGGTTCGCTACCTTGAACGGCTCGACGGGCGTCATGACAGAGCCTGCCCTGACCAAATGCAATCTGGAGATTCCGGCGACAAACTCCGCGACGTAATCGTCCGCCGGGTTGAGCACGATCTCCTCGGCCGTACCCACCTGAATGATCGCGCCGTCCTTCATGATCGCGATCCGGTCACCGATACGAATCGCTTCGTCCAGGTCGTGGGTAATGAATACAGCAGACTTGCCCAGTTCCTTGGTCAGTTGCCGGAACTCATCCTGTAACTGCCGGCGAATCAACGGGTCGAGTGCACTGAAAGGCTCATCCATCAGGATCACTTCCGGGTCTGCGGTGATCGCCCGGGCCAGCCCTACCCGTTGTTGCATGCCCCCAGACAGTTCACTGGGGTAGCGTGACGTCCAGTCGCTCAAACCTACTTTGGCCAAGGCCTGCTCGGCGACCTTGTAGCGCTCGGCCTTACCCACGCCTTGCACTTCCAGGCCAAACGCCGTGTTCTCCAGGACCGTACGGTTAGGCAGCAACGCAACGCTCTGAAAAACCATGCCGATATGACGTGCCCTCACCTCACGCAGTTGTGCGGCACTCAACGACGAGAGCTCTTTACCCTTGACGACGATCTTTCCGGCGCTGGGTGTGATGAGTTTGTTCAACAGCCTTATCAGGGTAGATTTGCCACTGCCTGACAATCCCATGATGCAGAAGATCTCTCCCCGGCGAACCTGGAGACTGACATCCGAGACCCCGACCACGCAGCCGTAGTTTTGCAGGATCTGAGTCTTGGTGAGCCCCTGCTGAACGACGGCATTCATCGCAGCAGGTGCGGCTTTCCCGAAGATTTTCCAGACTGACTGGCAATCTATCAGCACTTCGTTGGTATCAATGTTGGGCGTTGTCATTTTTCGTACCCGTCGAACCAGTTTTTCTGGTTTTTCTAATGAATCAAAGGGCGGCAGCGGCGTTTAAAAAGGTGCTGTTTACTTCTTTATGTTTTCCCAGCGCTTCAACAGATCAGCGTGCCCATCGGTCCAGCCCTGAATGGCTTGCTCCATGGTCTTGCCGTCCTTCACTTCACCGTTGATTGCAGTGATATCTGAAATCGGCACGTATACGCTGGCCATTACTTCACGTGCACGTGGGTATTCCTTTGAAAAGTCTTTATGGCCAATCCAGTAGTAACCTTGTGGTGGTGGGAAAACGCCTTTTGGATCCTTGAGGAACTTCAGGTCGAACTTCTGCGCCATCCATGATGGCTCCCACACAGTGACGGCAACCCACTCTTTACGATCGACTGCCGATTTCAATGCGGCTGTCATGGCAGCGGTACTGCCTTCGAGCAGTTGCAACTTGATTCCGTAGTCCTTGACCGCCTTGCTCGCGTCATTCATCAAGCCCGAACCTGGTTCGATGCCGATGATCTTGTTGCCAAACTTCTCGGCGTTGTCATTGAGTTGTTCAATTGAGTCGATGTCGACGTATTTAGGTACGGCGATCGCCTGGTAAAGGCCATAGGAAACCGGAGAGAGTTTTTCCAGGCGGTTCTTGTTTTTGTTCCAGTAGTCATTCGCCGCGTAGTCGGTTTGTGAGGCAAGTACCTGGATATCACCTTTGGTCAGAGCGGCATAAGCGATACCCCACTCGGAAAACTCGATGACTTTTACGCTATAACCGGAATCCTCAAGTACCTTTTTGGTAATACCGGTAATGGGTGTCAAGTCTTCCCAGGTCAACGTGCCCATGGTGATTGTTTTTTCTTCCGCGTGACCAGGCAGCATTACCATGCCCATCATCGCGACCGCGCAGACTGCCTTCCAAATATTCTTCATGGCGTTTCTCGACCTACGTTAATACTTTTTATATTAGTCTCTAAACAATAGAGGCCCGTGGTGCACAGCTATAAGCTCACCCTCTGTTTCAGTTGTTGTTGCCTATCAATTCGTAACCGGATTGATATTCAATGCCTTAGTTTCTGCGGCATCAACTTGTATCGATCCTCAAGCCAATCAAGCGAGGAGCGGTATTATTTAAATGGAGATGGCAGGTCTGCTTTCATTCCATGGGGGGCGATAAACATTTCCATGTTCTCGCGGGAGAGCTCCCAATGCTCAAAGACCAGGTCAACTACAGCGTTTTCGTCACGACGCTCAATGGCTTCAATAAAAGAATCATGATGCTCTGCGGAAAGCTGTAGTCGTTGTTCCATGTCCTCATCACGAGGGCGAAAAAATGTATGGCCAATCCGCGCGTGATCAATCAGCAATCTTTCGAGGCTGGGTTCAAGGTACTGATTACCTGACATTTCACCCATGATTGCGTGGAAGCGATTGTTTTCCACCACCATCATCAGGGCGTCGCGGGACACCGTCGCAGCACGGAAACGGCGTTGCGTTTCTTTCAGGTCAACCAGCTGCTGAGCCTTGAAATTCTGAACGGCCAGGCGACCTATCGCGGCGTACACCATGGGAGCCACCAGGAAAAAGTTTCGCAGTGTCGAGTGGTTCATGGGTATCACCCTGGCACCGCGGTTCTCCCTGATATCGATGTACCCCTCACCGGCAAGACGTCGAAACACTTCCCGTACCGGGGTTCTCGAAAGCCCGTACCGCTCGCTGATGGCAACCTCATCCAGCGCCTCGTCCGGATCCAGTTCCATCGTGAGGATCTGACGCTTGAGGTCGTCATAAAGAGTGCTCTTGCCGTTTTTCACAATGACCTCCCGAGGCAGTCAAATCAGCGGTTACGGCTTGTTGTTGAATTCAGATTCGCACGGGTTTCGGGTGTCGTCAATGCTTTGTATTTTTTATGTATACACAGAAAATACTGTAAAAACACACATAGGAAGTAGATTATTTCCTTAAAAATCAAATAGATAAAATTTAAAACCGAAATCATTGGGTCGTTAACAGAAATGTAACCTGTCGCAAATTGAACGGCCCTTCGGCCTCGGGATCGGGCACCTGGCCGGGTCGGATGTCCGACGGCGCCGTTTTCAAGACCGCAAACGACATGCTGCCGCCAGGAAAAAAAGGGCAATATTCGAGAAATGTAGGGAGGGGGATCTGGCCATTCAAAGCCGCGAAGCGGCTTCGACTTGAAGGATGGGGTCGACCACGTCTACGCGGTCCGACCTGAATCAGCTCTCAGAGGCGATGGTCGACTCGTCACTGGTTTGTGCAGCCAGCTTCAATCGGTCCGCTTTACAAATGTATTTAGGCTTGCTCTTCGGTGCCAGTTTGGCACTGGCTTTTTTGGCCTTAGCCTTGAACAGCTGCTTTAGTTTCTTTTGACGGTTCATGTTGTTCTACTCAGCCAGTAATTCTTGAATGATACCAGCTAAATTTACTGGCCCGATTCAACGTTGCTGTTCCACGATCCTGAGCCAGGGCCAACGAGCCTGATAACTTTTCGCCTTCTGATCGAACAACTCTGGCTTGGGGTTTTTTGGATTGATTCGAAGTAGCCCGTGCTCTGTGTCGCTCAGGCCGTTGGGCGCATAGACCTCGCCAGTTTCGATATCCAGGCCAATGCAGGTGCCGGCAACCAGGTAGCGGTCAATCCCGTCTTTAGCCGACTGAAGCCTTGGATAATCCCCGCCAAAGCGCTGGCCGTACCACAGGTGGACGCGGGCCTGATTCTTGATCTCAATGTTCACGTCGAGGTCCTGGAACAGACGCAGACCTGACTGGATGACCTCATTCTCCGCTTCCCACGACAGGTCATCATCGAAATAAAAGACGTCGTAATCCTTCACGCCCCACCCTGGCGGTCGCTGTGCCTGATGATTCCAGACGGCCTGGAACAGGCAGCCGGCCGTGAGCAGGCATTGGTTCACACCGAACTCAGGCAAGCGAGTGGAAATTTCCGCGTTTAGCGGATTGGCCATTGCGATCCTGACCAGGCTTTCGGCAGTCAATGTCATCTTCATCCCTTCTGATTGATCTGATCCCTGCGACCGACAATACCCTCGACGCTTTTCAAATTTGCAAAAAAATTGCCCTTTTCTCTCCCTCGGCCAATCTGGCGCGAATCATGCCTGACTCAACGGCATGAAGTCGGTACTGACTATGTGGATGACACTTTTGAAGTGAGCCACCTCAGTGCCTGCCCCGATAATCGATAGCTTACTGACGAACTGTCGAGGTCAAGCATGACGAGCGCAACTATGGAACAAGTCAGCCCACAGACGCTGAGAAGAGTGATTGTGGCCGCAGGGATCGGCAATTTCGTCGAGTGGTTCGACTTTGCCGTGTACGGTTTTCTGGCCACGACCATCGCCCAGCAATTCTTCCCCAGCGGCGATGCCAGTGCCGCGCTGCTCAAGACCTTTGCGGTATTCGCCGTGGCCTTTGCGTTTCGGCCCCTTGGCGGGATTTTCTTCGGCATGCTGGGCGACAGGATCGGTCGCAAGCGCACCCTCGCGATGACCATCCTGCTGATGGCCGGTGCCACGACCTTGATCGGTCTGCTGCCCACTTATGCGGCGATCGGGGTCATGGCGCCGATCCTACTGTCCCTGATCCGCTGCGCCCAGGGCTTTTCCGCCGGCGGAGAATACGCAGGTGCCTGTGCCTACCTGATGGAGCATGCACCGAGTGATAAACGCGCCTGGTACGGCAGCTTCATTCCGGTGTCGACATTTTCCGCCTTCGCCGCAGCCGCCGTGGTGGCCTACGCGCTCGAGGCGTCATTGTCCGCCGAAGCCATGGGGAGCTGGGGCTGGCGCCTGCCGTTCCTGATTGCCGCGCCCCTGGGCCTGGTGGGGCTTTACTTGCGCTGGAAGCTCGATGAGACACCGGCATTCCAGGCAGTGACTCAGGAACATGCTGTCGCACACTCCCCACTCAAGGAAACCTTGCGCAACCATGGTGCGGCGATCTGTTGCCTGGGCGCTTTTGTGTCACTCACCGCACTTTCGTTTTATATGTTCACCACCTACTTCGCGACCTACCTGCAAGTGGCCGGTGGCCTGAGTCGCGCAGCAGCCTTGCTGGTGTCACTGATTGCATTGCTGTTTGCCGCGGCGATCTGCCCGCTGGCCGGGTTGTATTCGGATCGGGTCGGGCGCCGAGTCACGGTGATGACCGCTTGCGCGCTGTTGATGGTGGTCGTGTATCCATCGTTCCTGATGGCCAGTTCCGGGTCGTTCGCAGCGTCCATCGTCGGCGTCATGCTCCTGGCGGTTGGCGCGGTGTTGTGTGGCGTAGTCACCGCGGCCTTGCTCTCGGAAACCTTCCCGACCCGTACTCGGTACACCGCGTCGGCTATCACCTACAACATGGCGTACACCCTGTTCGGCGGCACCGCGCCGCTGGTGGCGACGTGGCTGATCAGCACCACAGGCAGCAACCTGTCGCCGGCGTTCTACCTGATTGCGATTGCATTGCTCGCATTGGCGGGCGGCCTGGCATTACCGGAGACTTCAACGATTTCCCTGCATGACATTGCGGCGCAGGAGAAACCCGAGGGCGTGGGCGCATCCGCCTGACAACACGAAACGAGCCGGCAGGCGTCATGTAAGCGGGGTTTCCCTCAGAGGCCGTTGACTGGCCGTCAGAACCCTGCACAATTGCCGGCTTTTTTCGCGACAGGACGTCACTCATGCAACGGATTGTAATTCTAGGCAATTGCGGTAGCGGCAAATCCACCCTCGCCCGCGCCCTCGGCAAGCGTCTGGGCCTGCCCGTGGTGCATCTCGACACCTTGTTCTGGGAGCCCGGCTGGATCGAACCCGACGCGGAGCAGTTCCGCGCGCGGGTCAGCGCAGCGATCGCCGCGGATGCCTGGATTTGTGAAGGCAACTATGCCCGGCGCACCTTTGACCTTCGCCTGCCCCGGGCCGACCTGGTCATCTGGCTCGATACGCCGCGACTGACCTGCTTCGCCCGAGTGATCCTGCGCAGCATCAGCAAGCGCCCTCGCCCTGACCTCGCGGCCGGTTGCCCAGAGAAGCTCGACCGGGCGTTCCTGACCTTTCTGAACTTTGTATGGTATTTCGATCAAGGTTACCGCCCGGGTATCGAGGCGGTGCGCCTGGCCACAGGCCCGCAAATTCCTGTGGTGCATCTATGCAACAGCAAGCAGATTGCCGCCTTTGTCCATGGCTTGCCCGCAATGCCACGCACCTGCCCTGTATAGAGGGCGAATGATTTCACATTGATATCGCTGGTTTGTCATGAAATGAAAAGAAATTGTCGTCGAATGAAGGGTCGATAGCCTCCCCCGTCCATAAATTCCTCTTCAGGCCCGCGCGTTGAATCCCCCGATCTGACGCCTGGCCCGGCCGGCGCAATGCCTGGGCGCATTTCCGATTTATATGCTCAACATAATAATAATCCGAGGGGTCGCATTGTATGCGTGTGAATTTACCCGTAACCGAGCATGAAAGAGTTTTCCCCACCGAACAGCGATTGATATCCACGACCGATCTGGATAGCCGCATCACCTACTGCAATGACGCCTTTGTTGCCATCAGCGGTTTCACCTACGACGAACTGGTTGGTCAGACCCATAACCTGGTTCGACACCCCGACATGCCACCCGGGGTATTCATGCATATGTGGCACACCATCAAGCAAGGCAAACCCTGGATGGGTATTGTGAAAAACCGCTCGAAGAATGGTGACTTCTATTGGGTCAGTGCCTACGTCACGCCCATCTATGAAAACGGACGCATGAGTGGTTATGAGTCGGTCCGCTCGGTGCCCAGCCGTGACCAGGTTCGTCGGGCGTCAGTACTCTACTCCAGGATGCGGGCCGGCAAGCCGATCGTTTCGCTGAGCGCGCGGATTTTCCGGCCACTGCAACAGGGGTGGCCATTATTGATGGCTGGCGGGGTTTCACTGCTGGGTAGTCAGTGGCTACCGACAACGGCGGCACAAGGGGTCCTGGTCGCGAGCCTGGGGGTTGCCTGGTACCTGATCGAATCCCGAAATCGCAGGGCCATCGAGCGCACCCTGGCCGAGCATCCTAAAGCCTTTTCCGATCCGCTGGTCGCGCTCACCTATAGCGATAACCACGGCCCCCAGGGGCAACTGGACATGGCCATGGTCAGTGAGGAAGCGCGCTTGCAGACTGCCCTGAGCCGGCTCGTCGATGCCGGGGTCAATGTCAAGGCCAAGGCGGCGCAGTCATCCGAACTCTCGGGCTCCCAGGCGCAGTCGCTCGATCGCCAGCGCAGTGAAACCGATCAGTCTGCCGCCGCCATTTCACAGATGGCCGCCACCATTCAGGAAGTCACGCAAAACGTCATCAGCACCGCACATGCCGCCTCGGAAGCTGACCAGTTGACCCGTGACGGCAGTGAACTGGCCCGACAAAGCCTGAGCGCCATGAAAACCATGCACGAGGCAGTCAACGAGATTGGCCAGGCGGTCAATGCACTGGCGAGCGAAACGCAATCGATCGGCAGTGTCGTGGATGTCATCACCTCCATTGCCGAACAGACCAACCTGCTGGCGCTCAACGCGGCCATCGAGGCGGCCCGGGCCGGCGAGCAAGGACGCGGTTTTGCCGTGGTTGCCGACGAGGTGCGTTCCCTTGCCCAACGCACCCGCACCTCCACCGAACAGATCCACGGCATCATCGCTTCACTGTATGTCGGTGCCGATCGTGCCGTATCAACGGCCAATCGTGGCGAGCAGATTTCCCGCGAAAGCATGCAAAGTGTCGAGGCGGTGCAGTCGGCTTTGGTCGGCATCAGCCAGGCCGTCACCCGGATTACCGGCATGAGCCAGCAGATGGCCTCGGCGTCTGAAGAGCAAAGTCACGTGGCTGAAGATATCAATCAACAGATCACGCGAATTGCCCAACTGTGCGATCACAGCGCCGGGCAGGCCAAGCAAGGCGCGGCGATCAGCCAGGATCTTGAAGTCATGGCCGATTACCTGCACAGCCTGGCCGAACGTTTCAGCCGATAGCCATTGGCGCCTGTTGACCATTTTGCATCCGGGCAACAGGCAGCCATCGGCCCAGAGGTTCGGACTTGCGCCCGGCCCTGGCAAGCCGGGACGACGCGTCGTGCGAGCAATCAGGTCTGCGCCTCGCCTGGGAACGCCGGCAGCCCGTACGTCAATGCAAGTTCCAAGGCCGGTTACAAGGGGTATAACTATCAGAACAAAAGGCGGGTCACCCGGAATAGGCCCTCCAAAGGCAGCGCCCGGGCCAGGCGCCCCAAGCCTGATCGGCGCCTGCGGCGCGGAGCGATGTGATGAGTTCCAGTGCATGGCGATGGGCTCGCAAGAGCCTTCTTGGCTGCATCGAGCTGACCTTGCTGGTCGCTCCACTGTGCGCCAGCGCCATGTACAAGTGCCAAGCCAGGGACGGTGCCATCAGCTACAGCAGCCAGGCCATCGCCAGCGCCCGCTGCACTCGCCTCAATGGCATGGCGGGCGCAGGTGTCGGCGCCAAGGCAATGGCCCTGCCCCGGCTTGTACGGGACGACAGCCCAGGCGCGGTGCGGGTTCGGGTGTTCACCTTCATCCACAGGGGGGTTCGTCAATATGTGAGCCGGCGCCCCGTCGGGATTTCCGCACGGGTCGATGTCCTTGAGCTCTATTACATCAAGGGCTGTTATCTGTGCAGGGCGCCGAAGGATTTCAAGGTCACCTCACTGCGCCTGGACACCCAATCCTATCGGCGGGAGATCGAAGCCGCTTCGGGTCATTATGGTGTCGACCGGGCGCTGGTCCGCGCAGTGATACATGCCGAATCGGCGTTTCACCCCAACGCCATTTCCGAAGCCGGCGCCCAGGGGCTGATGCAGTTGATGCCCGCCACCGCCGAGCGCTTCGCCGTGGACAATCCGTTCGACGCACGACAGAACATTCGTGGCGGCGTGCGCTACCTGGCCTGGCTGCTCAAGCGCTTCAACGGCAACCAGGTGTTGGCGTTGGCAGGTTACAACGCCGGCGAAGCGTCCGTGGTCGAGTACAACGGGGTGCCTCCCTACGCCGAGACGCAATCCTACGTCACCCTCGTGCAGTCCTTGACCGAACGCTATCGCAACCATTGATCAATGCTGCGCAGAGGACAAAAACGGTCAGTCAAAGAACTCCATACCTGCATACGGCTGGCGCCGGCATTGCTCGAGCCTTGAAGCCAGGCTGCCTACATGCACTTCCAGGCGATGCCCATCGGGATCCGAAAAATAAAACGAGTTACCTTCGCTCGAATTGGATTTCCATTCAATAACGTTACGAAGCCGCAAGTAGGCGGTGACTTCTTCAAAATCATCCTGCCCCACCGAAAACGCATAGTGGGTGTAATCAGGCTGTTTTTCCGCCGCACGGCTCTCATCGAATGACAGACAAAGCCAGAGATCACCGAGGGAAAGATAAGCCCCCGTCTCCCAGCGGGCAGCCAATCTAAAGCCGGGTAGAGCCACATAAAACTCGATACTGCGAGAGAGGTTCACAACCGCCAACGTAAAATGGTTCAAGCCAGTCAACATGAGCATCTATCCAGAACCAGTCCAATAGAACGGATGAGGATATCAATATCGACTTTTTCAACACAATCGGCCAGAAGCGGACAGTCGCATTGATTCGCCTCCAGCGATGGACAGCACCACGACACCATCCTGTGCGCTGCGCATTAGCGCTTGGTCGACCGGTAGGCGAGGCTTCCTTCAACTACTGCTTCGTCTTGCCCTGCACGGGAAACAATGACTCGAATCGCGGCGTCGCCCGGGCAACGAAACCCTGCCCCTGGCGCATGATGAAATAGGCCGCGAGGTCATGTCGCTCGGCGAAGGCATAGCCTTCCTCCGGGCCGAGCACCATCAACAGCGTAGACAAGCCATCGGCATGCAGCCCCGAGGGGTCGACCACCGTCACTGCCGCCAGCGCGTGCTTGACCGGCCTGCCGACACGTGGATCGAAGGTGTGCGAATAGCGCTGGCCACCTTCCTCGAAATAGTTGCGATAATCGCCGGAGGTGGAAACGCTGTAGCCATCCAGTGCAATGGCGCGCTCCACTTGCTGCTCGCTTGCGCCGCTCGGCACCTCCAGGGCGATGCGCCAGGGTGAGCCATCCGGCTTGCGGCCGACCGCCTTGAGTTCGCCGGTGATCTCGACCAGATAGGCCTGGATACCCAGGGCCGAAAGCCTATCGCCGACCCGATCCACCGCATAGCCGGCGACCATGCTGTCGAAATCCAGTTGCGCTGCCACATCCTTGCAAAGCTTTTCGCCATCCAGGCGCAAGTGCTGATGCCCTACCCGTGCCCGCTCCCGTGCCAGCGCGCCAGCATCCGGCAGGTGCTCCCCCCGAGACTGCGGACCGAAGCCCCAGAGGTTCATCAATGGCTGCACCGTCAGGTCGAAAGCTCCGCCACTCTCGCGGAACAGAATCTCACCGTACGCCAGCAAACGATGCATATCTTCCGGCAACGCCTGACAGGCGCCGGCTGGCAGATCGTTGAAGCGAGAAACCACGGAGTCGCCGCGCCAGTTGGAAAACTGCTGGTCGAGCGCCCCGAGTATCGTCTCGACTTCGGCCTTTACTCGCTGCGAGTCGGGCGTCTGCGCGGCGGGTACGTACTGGATCGAATAAGTGCTCCCCATGGTCGGTCCGGAAACGCGC
This sequence comes from Pseudomonas sp. GM74, assembly GCF_000282455.1. GTDB lineage: Bacteria > Pseudomonadota > Gammaproteobacteria > Pseudomonadales > Pseudomonadaceae > Aquipseudomonas. The sequence continues at coordinate 3,050 of NZ_AKJG01000153.1, read as the reverse complement.
TCGATCCGTTCGCCACAGCCATACAGCAGCGTCAACAGCATCACCAGCAGGCTTACGCGCATCAATCAACACCTCTCAGATCCAGGCCGCGGCGCGCTTTTCTACCCAAACTGCGGGCACCACTGCTTACAAGAGATTAAAGCTGCATTACCGGAAATAGCGCCCGGCACGCCCCGCACGTAGGCGCTACCCGCCCCGATCACGGCCTGACATCGTTCCCACGCTCCCGCGTGGGATGACCTACCGCTCATCAGCAAGGCTGGTCAAAAAGCGAACAAAACCTCCACTCGACACTCTGAGTTGCGGGGTGATCAATTGTCCCCCTCCCTTTTCGCTCAACGTCCTGGAAGCAAAAAAACCATTATGTGCATTAGCGCACAGGGGTGTTTTTTGCCCAAAAATTGGAGGACAGAAAATGTCTGACCATTCGTTGCAGAGCGTCGAGCGCATGCAGAGCCGCGTCCGCGCCCAGCGTCAGCCGCAACAGAAACCCTTCTGGCGCAACCTGCTGGCCATCGCCTCACCCTCACAGCGTAGTTGGCACGGAGGGATCGAGCTCAGGGGCTACAAAGAATTATCCAACGCCACACCGGTTGCCTCGGTCCCGATTGCAAACATACAGCTGGCGATTCCGCTCGAGCGCGGTCGCCGGTCCGTCCAGCCTTGCGTGCAGCCGGGACAGCATGTGCGCAAGGGCGAGGTGATCGGTATTGGCGATGACAACACCCCTTGGGTGCATGCCAGCACCTCCGGCATCGTGGAACGCATTGATCTCGCCTTCGCGGCCGACTCGGCCGGGCCGATCATGGCCGTCATTCTGAACGCAGATGGTCTGGATGAGTGGATCGAACGGCCAGTGCCGGGGCTACCGCAAACGCCCGAGGCGCTGGTCGAACGAGCATTGCAGATGGGCATAGTCGGTCTTGGCGGGGCGGGTTTCCCGACGGCCCTCAAGCTGGCCGGCGCCCGGCAGCCCGATCTTCTGCTGATCAACGGTGCCGAATGCGAGCCCTTCCTTACCTGCGATGACCGTCTCATGCGCGAACGTGCCGAGGCGCTGATCGAGTACGCCGACTATGTCGCCACCCTGATGGGAGTAACACTGACGCGCTTCGGTATCGAAACCAACAAACCTGAGGCGATTGCCGCGTTACGCGCCGCCGCTCGCCAGGCGCGCACCCGGGTCGAGATATGTCCGCTTGCGGCGCGTTACCCGGCAGGAGGGCAGCCGTTGATGATCAAGGCCCTTAGTGGCCGCAATCTGGCGCCCGGGACCCTGCCCGCCGATATCGGCGTACTGGCGCTGAATGTCGCAACGCTCTACGCACTGGGCCGGGCCGTCTTCCACGGCGAACCACTGGTAAGACGCGTGCTGACGCTGACCGGGGACTGCGAGCGCCCCGGGAATGTCCTGGTGCCGGTGGGTTACCCGGTCAGCGCACTGCGCGCAGTTGCTGGCGCGGCCCCCGAAGGCCAGTTGACCCAGGTCGGCGGGCCGATGATGGGACAGCCGCTACCGGACCCCACTGCCGTCATCAGCAAGACCAGTAGTTGCCTGATATTCGGCGCCGAGCGCTACTTGCCGGCACCTCAGCCCGCAGGCAGTTGCATTCGCTGTACGCGCTGCGTGGATGTCTGCCCGATGTCGCTCAGACCGCTGGATCTCTACGCTGCTGCCGAACGCCTTGACAAGGCCAGCCTGCAGGAACTGCGATTGGATGCCTGTATCGAATGCGGCAGCTGCAGCAGCACCTGCCCGAGCAATCTGCCGCTGCGCGAACGCTTCCGCCAGAGCAAGACGGAGCTACGTGCATGAGCCTCATACTCCGTTCTACCGCGCACCGACAACTGCGCACAATAATGCTGCTGGTCAGCCTGTGTCTCCTGCCGGGCACCGCCCTGTACGCCTGGCAATTTGGCATCGTGGTCTGGTTGCAGACCTTCTGGTGCGTACTGCTCGCCCTGGGCTTCGAAGCCGGCCTGCTGCGCCTGCGCGGACGTAATGTTCGCGAAGGTTTGAGCGACCTGAGCTGGCTGGTACTAGGCCTGATACTGGCTCGGGCATTGCCGCTGCTGGTGCCGCTGTGGATGATCGCCCTGGCCAGCTTTGCCGCGCTCGCACTGTGTAAACACGGCAGTGGAGGCCTGGGTCGCAACCGCCTCAACCCCGCCATGGTTGGCCTGGGGATCATCGCTATCTGCTTCTACCAGCAGTTGTACCCTGCGCCTTCGAACTATGCCCCCTGGACTCTCACTCTGGACGCCAAGGCGGTTCTTCTACAACAGTTGCAGCTGGCGCCACGCCTTGACCTCGATGCGTTCGCCGGCGCCACTCAGTTGGCCAAGAACCAGTTCACACTGATCACCCCCAATCTGTCGGGGTACGGCTACATTGCCGGCGGTTTGCTACTGGCAGCCCTGCGGGTGATCCGAATCGAGATTCCGCTGGCGATGCTCGCGAGTACAGCATTGTTGTGCATGGCAGCCGGCCATAGCCTACAGGAAAGCCTGTACAGCCTCAGTCTCGGCGGCTATCTCTTCACTGCCTTCTTCATCGCCACCGATCCGGTCACCAGTCCCGATACACGCGCCGGTCGCATCCTCTTCGGCGCGGCCATTGGCGCGTTGACTGAATTGATTCGCGAATTCGGGCTTTATGCCGATGGTCTCTGCTTCGCCGTGCTAGCCGCCAACCTGCTGGTGCCGCAGATCGACCGGTTGGTGCTGCGTATACAGCGTCCTTGGTACGTACGAACACCTGGTACTGAGAGCGTGCGAAAGGAGTAGTCCGCGCCTCTTCGGCGGGTACCCGCCACACCTTGCGTAGCTAGCACGATGCAGGCATCACCGCCTGTAAGGAAAGTCTTGAAACGTCAGCATAAATCCACGGACATTCTCAAATGGCGAATACCAATACCCGACATTTCTCCCCCGATCAATTGGGGGCGGGTTGCGCCAGAACCTGTTCGGCCAGCTGTTGTTTTTCCAGTACCAGATGGACTTGGGTAATGCAGGCGTTCGCGTTCGCCAGGACTCAGCCGATTGAATTG
>NZ_AKJG01000152.1 GCF_000282455.1 Pseudomonas sp. GM74 | reverse complement strand
GTACCGCGATTACTGGTTTTACGACTGCTTCGCAGCCGAACGCAGCCTCGCGGGCTCGGCAGCTGCTACAAAGGGTGTTGCGGCTGAAACTGCCCCGTCCTGAAAACCTTTATCAAAACGGAATGAGGCGCCGTAGGCTGAATCCGGCAAATGGTTCGCGCCATCCTCTCGTAACCGCGAACGGAAAGTACCGCGATGTGGCCGGGTTCGATACAAGCCACGTTTTTGCAGTTCAGGAATGATCAGTTCAACGAAGTCCTCAAGGCTGCCCGGGCTGATCAGCGGGTTGAGCATGTAGCCACTGGTGCCGGAAATACGGGCGTGCTCTTCGATGCGATCGGCCACTTGTTGCGGCGTTCCCACCAGAATCAGATCACTGCCCCGGGTGACGTTGGCGAAGCGCTGTTTGACATCGCCAGCGGTCAAGGGCTTGCCACTGCCATCAGGCCGCATCACATAAGAGGTCATGCCTTCGGTGTGGGTGGACAACGCCTCGCTGTCCGCGTAGCGGCTGATGTCGATACCGGTATCACCGGCATAGCTCACCAGCTGCGCCTGCAAGTGATAGTTGCTTTGCAGTTCGTCATATTTGCGCTGGGCTTCGATCTCGGTCCTGGCCGTGACGATGCGCAGTACCGTCAGTGACTTGATATCTTCAGCGTAACGCCCCCGTGCCCTGGCCTGCGTCCATATATCTTCCAGTCCCTGGCGAATTTCCAGCGGGTTGGACTTGGCGATGAAAATCAGTTCGGCGTGCTTGGCCGCAAACTCGCGACCACGGCCTGACCAACCGGCCTGGATCAGCAAGGGTGTGCGTTGCGGTGACGGGGACGTCAAATGCGGCCCGGCCACCCGGTAATGCTCGCCGACATGATTGATCGGTCGCACGCGATCGCCCCTGGCATAGACCTGGCGAGACTTGTCGGCAACCACGGCATCGGTTGCCCAGCTGCCTTCCCAGAGCTTGTAAACGACATCGAGAAACTCCTCTGCGCGTTCATAGCGATCATCGTGCTTGATCATCTGCTCCAGGCCGAAGTTGCGAGCGGCACTGGTCAGGTAGGAGGTGACGATGTTCCAGCCGACCCGGCCATTGGTCAGGTGATCCAGCGTACTGAAGCGCCGGGCATGGGTGAACGGATGCTCGTAGCTGGTGGTGACAGTGACGCCAAAGGCCAGGTTTTCCGTCACGGCGGCCAATGCCGGGATGATCATCAAGGGATCGTTGGCCGGTGCTTCCACCGCCCACTTCATGGCCGCGTCGGCATTACCACCAAACACATCGTAGAAACCCAGTACATCACCAAAAAACAGCATGTCGAGATGAGCCTGGTCGGCGATGCGTGCCAGGTTCGACCAGTAGCCCAGGGAGTTGATGGTCAGTCGCTCGTCAGCCGGGTGCGTCCAGAGGCTCGGCGCACCGCCACAGCCAACACTGGCTTGCTCGTATAACGCAAACAACAGAGGTTTTGGATCGGACATCGTAGTACCTGTAAAAAGTCATTAAACGGGCGGGTCAGCGCTGATGCTTGAAGCCTTTGCCGTAGTGGCGTTCAAGACGGTTCTGTATCAACTCCAATCCTATGGACAGGAGCCAGTAGATAACGGCTGCGGTGGTGAGCATTTCGATGTAGCGGTAGGACGAGCGACCGTACGACTGCGCCAGGAACATCACTTCCCAGACGCCCATCACCGATATCAACGAGGAGTCCTTGAGCATTGAAATGAACTGACTGGTTGTCGGGGGAATGATCGTGCGCATGGCTTGCGGCAGGACGATGTGCAGAAACGTTGCCGCCGGCCCCAACCCCAGAGCCATCGCCGCTTCGCGCTGTCCGGGTGCTACAGCCATGATGCCGGCACGAAAAATCTCGCTGAGGTAGGCACCGTAATTGAGCGAAAGCGCAATGATCCCGGCGCTGATGGCGCCCGGAACAACACCCAACTGCGGCAGCCCCAGGTAGATCAGCAGGATCTGGATCAGCAGCGGAGTACCGCGAAAAAAAGACGCATAGAAACTGGCAATGCCGAAAGCCACCGCACTGCGAGACAGGCGCGCCAGCGCCGTCACGAAGCCAAGGAGCAACGAAAGCCAGATCGAGCAGAAGCACAAGAACAGCGTCAGCGCGGCGCCTTGCAAGAAACCGTCAGGCCCCAAATGCAGGCCAGCCAGATTGGGCAGCTTCTGCACAATGATCGAGAAATTCAGATCGAAGCTCATGAAAAACATGACGCACAGGCCCAACAGCACTGCCCAGGTCAAATACAGGCGAGTGCGAAAACCAGGCAGCCGGCTGAAACGACGCGTCTTGGTTTCGGAGGCGACAGCCGCCTTGGCCGGATGTGGATTGAGGGCTGTCATTGGCTGATATCGGCACCGATCCACTTCTGTGAAATCTTGCTTAATGTGCCGTCAGCCTTGAGCTGGGAGACGACCTCAGTGACTTTGGCATTCCATTGTGGATCGCCCTTCTCGATCGCTACCACGTTGGGCTCCGCATACAGCGTGTCGCCGGCAATTTTGAAACGAGGATCCTGGGCGATGCGTTCGCGCGCAGTGATGAGGTTGGTGACCATGGCATCCAGGCGCACGCCCGTGCCCAAGGCCAGATCCTGGAAGGCCACCGTTTCGTTGTCGTATGGCGCGACCTGGACGCTTTCGAATGGATAGCTCAACGGCTTGTCCTCGGCGCCCTCGATCACCAGATCCTTGTTCAGATAGGCTTCATAGGTCGATGCACTGATCACACCGACTTTTTTACCTGACAGATCCTTGCCCGTGACAATGTCCTTGTCTTTGGCATTCACCACGATCACGGCCGGGGACTGGTAATACGTCACCGGGAAGTCGAACACTTCGGCCCGTGCCTTGCTCGGGGTCATCGAGCAGACGCAGATGTCATATCGTCCGTTCCAGTGTCCGGCAGCGATGACATCCCAGGACGGTGTTTGCAGCTTCAGCTTCACCCCTAGCCGTTGCGCAACGGCCTTGGCGACATCCACGTCAAACCCGTCCAGTTGGTTCTGCTCATTGAGAAAGGAGAATGGCGGATAGCTTTCCATCAGAACGCCGGTCAGCTCCCCGCTGCTGGTTACGCGATCCAGGGTGGCGCCCGCGAAAGCCGTCGAGCAGGTAGCCAGCAATGCCAAGCCAAAAGGTAAAAGCGCCTTAGTGTTCACAGACAAGTGCTCCAATCGATTCAAAATACTGAATAGATTAAAACGCACTATAAAAATACTTTGTACTTCATTTATGGAATATAAAACTGCGTTCAAGCTATATTGGATCCAGCGGTCCAGGTGCTGCACGGTTGACGGGAAACTGGCCTACCGCTTCGATATTCACCTTCAGGGCGAAGCGGAAACGGTGTTCTTCGACTTCTGACGATGTCAGCCTCCCCCACATAATCCTGAAAAAAACAGACGATGTGCCGCGCCAATCACAAAGGTAGCGGCCGGTCTTGAATGACCCGCTTCATCACCAGGGTCGAGGTGAGCCGTTGCACATTAGGCAATGTCGAGAGGCTCTCATCGTAAAGCCGTTGAAAGGCGGGTAAGTCCTGGGCAACGACGTGCAGCAGGTAGTCCGGCTCCCCAAACAATCTCTGGGCATCGACCACCTGAGGTATATCGATGAGCGCCGCCTCGAACGCCTCGACGGCTTGCCGGTCACCCTCGCGGAGCGTGGCAAATACCATTGCGGAAAAATTCAGGCCCAATGCACCGGGATCAAGCTGCGCGCGATAGCCCAGCAATACACCGGAGTCCTCAAGTGCCCGCACTCGCCGATGGCAGGGTGAAAGGCTCAAGCCCACACGCTCGGCAAGTTCAGTGACCGAAAGGCGGCCATCCTTTTGCAGTTCGGCAAGAATCTTCCGGTCAGTTCTGTCCACGCAGAATAATCTCCCTCTTTGCAACGCAAATACGATCATCTTTGAAAGTTAATTCTAACAACATTTCATTAATCTTCCTCCATCCATTAACAACCGTACTCCTCTTCAGGAAACAAGAGGGACGGCCTTTGATATGAGAGGCGGGACGATGAACAACGCGATGATTAATGAACGGGCGCGGGTGACGCCATGACCTTCAGTGTCTTTGTTGCCTTCTGGGCGGTGTCGTTTCTGTTCGTCGTGACGCCCGGGGCGGATTGGGCCTACGCGATATCCGCCGGCCTGAAACATCGCGTTGTCATACCGGCTGTGGGCGGACTGTTATCCGGCCACCTGATTGCCACAGTGGTGGTAGCCGCGGGTGTTGGCACCCTGGTCGCCAACCACCCCGGGGTCATGTCAGGGCTGACGGTGGCCGGGGCGGGTTACCTGCTTTGGTTGGGCATCAACATGCTCGCCCGTCCCTCCACCCCCCACACGGATGAGGTCCAGGCGTCAGGTTCATGGCTTCGCTGGGCGCTCAAGGGGCTTTGCGTCAGCGGCTTGAATCCGAAAGTGTTCCTGCTGTTCCTGGCGCTCCTGCCCCAGTTTGCCGACGCCACTGCCCCTTGGCCGGTACCGACGCAGATGATCGCGCTCGGGCTCGTCCACACCGTTAGTTGTGGCGTTATTTATCTGCTGGTCGGATTTGGCTCACAGGTTGTTCTCAAGGCACGCCCGGCCGCCGCTCAGTGGGTCAGTCGGATCTCCGGAGCGACCATGATCATCATTGCCGTGACGTTGTTTATCGAACAGATGCCGGGTTAATTTCGGGCACTGGTCATTGAGTGCAGGCGCATTTCCAGGCCCCGAGCATACCTTTCCACCCTCGCCTTCCAGGGAGCTTTCATGAAGAGCCCAAGAGAACGTGCCGCCGAAGGTCTTCAGGCCGGCGACCGATTCACGGTAATCCGCTGTTTTTCAGAAGACGATATTCGTCAGTTCGCGCAGATTTCCCGAGATTACAATCCGGTTCACTGCGACACAGTCTACGCAGAGTTGTGCGGGTTCAAGGCGCCCATTGCCCATGGTCTTCTGACAGCCAGTCTGCTCACCGAAATCGGCGGGCAAATCGGGTGGCTGGCCACAGGGATGAGTTTCAACTTCAAACGCCCCGTTTACGCGGGAGAGCAGATCACCTGCCACTGGCTCATCGTTGACATCGATGAGCGAAGACATGCAAGGGCTGAAGTCAGGATATTCAATGCAGAGGGCATCACGGTACTGGAGGCCACGACTTGCGGTGTGCTGCCGGGGACTGAAGAACGTGAGCGTCTCACACAAATGCGCTTTGACGGCGACCCCACCAACGGTGCTGCCCGGTCCGTGAGTTGATGCCTGACGTGAGTGGCAGCGACTCAGGCGGACGTTCACGGGGACAGCGCTCTGACCGCAGGCAACGGCCGTACTATAATTAATTTCTGTCAATGTTTGCGTGGCGAGCGCTCCAGAACGAATCAGGAATGCATAGCGTTCACCTGACAGGCAGAGGGCAGCACAGCAAATGGGATGGACAGTACACCTGATTACGCGAGAGAGGGTTCAGCCATGAAAATTCACTCCTTCCAGCATTACTCTCATGGTCTGGAAATGGCCGTTCACGATGCATGGATTACCGCCAAGGTGAAGTCGGCCCTGGCATTTTCCGATCCGACCCTTAGCCTGCATATCAATGTCAAAACCCATGCGGGCGTAGTGGGGTTAAGCGGCCGCGTCAACACTCATAGACAGTGTGAACAGGCCATTGATCTGGCCCGTTCGGTTCATGGTGTCGCCGAAGTCGATGCCAGCGACTTGCAGACCCATGTATTCACGCCAGGGAGTATTCCAGAAGCGCCCAACGCCGAAGAGAGCACTGAGCGCCGGCCACAATCGTCAACAAAGATGGACGACAAATGATAATGGCAACTTTGTAGCCGCCGCGCTCCCAGTCGGGAACCGAGGGCGCAGAGAAGCTGAATGCCTGTGTGCCCCGGAGTGAATCGCCCATGGTTTCGTGGACATCTCCGACTGGCTGCTTCTGGCTGTGCACTCAACCGGCCGATGCAACAAACTGGCTAAATCGCTCAGCCGACCTGATCGCCACTCTCAGCGATCCGCCCCGCAAATACCGCGCGATGTTGTGGCCCGGATCGCGGGTCTGCCGGATCACCACGAACCGGACACGGTCAACTCAAGGTCAGGTATAGGCATACGGTACTCACATTTGCGACGGTCAGGCCCGGACCGTCGCTATCGCCCCGAAAAAGTCCACCGGTAGCGAAGAATGCGCGTTTTGCCGATTAATGTAATTACCCCTCAAATCGAGGGCAGCGGATGTTGACTGGAACCATCACGGTTCAGGTTAACGCGAAAAACAGATCTGCCCCCGCGCCCTAACTCAAGCCCCCATTATTTATTTCGCGCTATTCAACCGAATCATCTTCAACGGTTTCTTCAGTTAGAAAACACATATCGCCCCTTGACTTTTCTCGGTGTAAAAAAAGCCAAATCCGGAAACAACTTCTGGCGAACGTATAATATATAAGCAAACATTCCGATGCCTATGGCCGAGCCGACAAACATCATGACAGAGCCTGAAATCAACCCTTCCACCTGATTCGCCGCCGAGCCCATGGATAGAACAATGTACGCATTGTATGCGTCTGCCAGATGATTGTAGAACCCCCAGGCAAACAAGAGCGGAATAAGTGCACCCAAACCGCCAACTACCCATCTAGCATTAGGCCCAATAGTTGAACCTATAATAAAACCGAGTAGAAGAGCGAGTGCAGCCTGGATAAACATGAGTGTAATAACGGCATTAACCTTGCGGTCATGTATATCGCAGAGGTAGGGGTCAGCAGTTGTAGCGATCAAGCGGGCAAGCAGCCTGTCCTTGACCCCTTGGCCTGATAGCTGAGCGAATACTTCCGATCTAGGTACTCCGGACGAGAGCAGGTCTTTTACTTTGGCTTTGGCTTCTTTTTTGTTCATGTTAGTGACGACTCCGTGGCACAAGGGCAAATTGTGATGACGCCTCATGCGAGATGATCACGTTTTCACGAGCCTGCTGGACGGTGTTCCCCTTCAACGCGTACAGGTACCTGACCAAGCATAGCCACTAATCTGCCACCAGACAGCAATCGACCAGAAACGGCCGGTGGTCGTCGCATTACGACTGTCGTCGGCGTTTGGCTAAGCTTAATAAATCAGGACGAACCGAAACCTCAAGTGATAGCGGCCATCAACGGATCTGGATTGGCATAAAGGCGGCACTCCCAAGGGAGACGACTATGTATGCGGTGATAAGAACCTACCTGGGTACTGGAGCAAAGCAGCTTTTCGAGCTGATGGAAGAGCGCAAGGACGACATCGAAGCGACCTTGCGGACAGTGCCTGGCCTCGTTAGCTACACACTGTTGAATACGGGTGATGGTGGCACATCGGTGACTGTTTGCACGGACAAGGCCGGCAGCGATGCGAGCCTGAAAGTCGCCCGTGAATGGGTTCAGAAAAATGCATCGAATATCCACGCAAACCCGCCGATCGTGACGGAAGGTCCGGTCATTGTGCAGATCAGCTAGCGACCGGCCCGCAGGGTGGCGAGTGCTATACTTTTTTCAGTTTGCACGGGGTATGCAACGTTCCCCCGCAGTACAACTACCAACTGCTGCCGGACACAGGAGGTCTGCAGCAAACCCGAGACGGGAGGTGTGGCATGAACCGACACTATTACATCAGTGACAATCTCAACGATCTTGAAAACGTTGAATATGAACTGGAAGCCAGCGGCATCAACTCCGAACAGATTCATGTACTCAGTGAAAAAGTTGCTGATGTAGAAGAACATCACCTCCACGAGATCAGCTCGTTAATGGAACAGGATGCTGTTCACTCTGGTGAGATTGGTGCGGTGATCGGTGTTCCACTTGCGGCGCTGGTCCTGCTTGGCGCCTATTGGATGGGCTGGACCGAATCCCCCGCAGGCTGGATGCCCTTTATCTTCCTTGCCATTGTTGTATTGGGCTTCTGCATCTGGGAAGGCGGTTTTTTTGGGTTCCAGGTGCCGAACACTCACTTTCGCAATTTCAAACAGGCAGTAAAAGAAGGCAAACATATCTTCTTCGTGGATGTTGAACCGAATCAGGAATCGGTACTGGATCAGGTAATCAAACAGCATCCGAAGCTGAAGATCGCCGGCACGGGAGCGGCAGCCCCCCACTGGACGGTGGCCTGGCAGCACAAATGGCATCAGTTCAAGCGAGTGATATCGGGTTAGCGCCCGGAGACTCGAGGCCATCGGAAAGCGGCTTACTGGCCAAAGAAAATGACCCGGCTGAGGAAGACATAGTCTGCCTCGGTGGCCATCAGCCCGATGAGCACCAGTAAACACAAAGGTGGCACCAATATGGCGTAGACCATCGCCAGGCGCTCCCATGCCATATGCATGAAGATGGAGACAATCAAACCTGCCTTCAACAACATGAAAGTGATAATCAGGGACCACCGAAGATAACCATGAAAGTGGAAATAGTCGACAAGGTACGACAGCGTGCTGAGGACAAATAACAGCCCCCAGATCTTAAGGTACAAACTGATTGGATGTTGCTGACCCTGAGCATGTGCCATCACTCGTGCTCCTCTACCATAAATAGAAGAATGCAAAAATAAATACCCACACCAAATCCACGAAGTGCCAATAAAGCCCGGCTATCTCGACGTTCTGATAGTTTCCGGAGCGCTCATAGTCTCCGCGCCATACTTTCAGCGCCACAATGCTGAGATAGAGGGCGCCGATTGACACATGCAGTCCGTGAAAACCGGTAATCATGAAAAAGCTGGCACCAAATTGCGCGGCTCCCATGGGGTTCCCCCAGGGACGAACCCCTTCTGCGATGAGCTTGCTCCATTCGAATGCCTGCATGCTGACGAAAGTCACCCCCAGGGCAGCGGTCGCCAGCATCAGGGCCGTGGTTTTCGCGCGATTACGGCGATAGGCGAAATTGACGGCCATGGCCATGGTGCCGCTGCTGCTGATCAGTACAAAGGTCATGATGGCGATCAGAATAAGCGGGATTTCCCTGCCGCCGATCGTCAATGCGAACACTTCACTGGGGTTCGGCCAGGCGCTGGTGATGGTCATGCGTACCGACATGTAGCCGGTGAGAAAACAGGTGAATATAAACGTATCGCTGAGCAGGAATATCCACATCATCGCCTTGCCCCAGGGCACCTGCTTGAAGGCCTCTTTATCCGAGGACCAATCGCTGGCGATGCCCTGCCATCCCGGTGCTGGCGGCAAGCCTGGTGGATTGGATGAACTGATCTCGGCTTGGGCTTGGGCTTGGGCTTGTGGGTGCAATGCCATGGCTGTTACCTCAGGCCGCAGAATCTGGCGATGGCTTCATAGGTTTGCGGCGTGCTGGCCAGAAGCGCGAATAGCACGAACCACAGGCCCAGCAAGTAATGCCAATAGATGGCACAGAGTTCTACGCTGGCGCCAAGTTGCGCCAGTGGCACATGACGCAGGAATTTAGCGACGATCCAGCACCAGGCGATCAGCCCGCCCAGCAGGTGGAGCCCATGCAGGCCGGTCAACAGGTAGAAGAAACTATTGGCCGGATTGCTGGCGACAAAGTAGCCCCAGGCGACAAATTGCTGCCAGACCCAGAGTTGCCCCGCCAGAAAGGCAATGGCAAAGACTCCCCCCAATGCAAAACCAATGACAGTTGCACCTGGCCGCGCCTTTCGGGCGGCCAGGCGCGACCACTGCAGTGCGATGCAGCTCAATACCAGAAACGCCGAATTCAACCAGAGCGGCCCAAGATTGCCTAACGGCGCCAAAGGCTCTGTCAGGGGTAGCCAGTCGGCCATTTGAGAACGGGCAACAAAGGCGATCAGGAAGAGGAAGAATAACGAACTCACCACCACCAGAAACAAGCGCAGGCCGACCCTTGCGGTTTGCCTTCTATTGGCATCCTCGGCGGCCTGAATACCCTCGGGATCGCGACTCCAACTGCCGCCGGGATCAGCGCCATCGACGTTTCTCAATAGCAACCTGTTCATGTCCTGACGTCCACTGTTTTAGTCCCGGGACTGAGTTGCCGCATGTGCTCCAGCTCCTCGGCGCAGACCGTTTGCGCAACGAAATCCTGCTCTATCCCCGGCACACTGTAGTCATAGGCCCAGCGATGCACGACCGGCAATTTCTCTCCCCAGTTGCCGTGTTTCGGCGGAGTGTCCGGCGTTTGCCATTCCAGGCTGGCCGCGCCCCAGGGATTACTGCCGGCCGGCTTACCCTTGAATGCACTCCAGGTCAGGTTGAACAGGAACAGCAGCTGGGAAACGCCGACAGTCAATGCGACCACCGTAATGAAGGCATTCAAGTCTTGCGCGGACTGCGGGATGAACGCGTAGTTTTCATAGGCGTAGTAGCGACGAGGCATGCCCTGGAAACCCAGGTAGTGCATGGGGAAGAAGATGGCGTAGGTGCCCAGAAAGGTAATCCAGAAATGCAACTTGCCCAGGGTGTCGTTCCACATGCGCCCGGTGACTTTCGGGAACCAGTGATAAATGCCGCCGAACACCACCAGGACCGGGGCGACCCCCATGACCATATGAAAATGGGCCACGACGAAATAGGTGTCCGAGAGTGGTATGTCCACGATCACATTGCCGAGAAACAACCCGGTCAGGCCGCCAACCAGGAAGGTGACAATAAAGGCCAGGGCAAACAACATCGGCACGGTCAGGTGGATATCGCCCCTCCACAGGGTCAGTACCCAGTTATAGACTTTCAGCGCGGTCGGCACTGCGATGATCAAGGTGGTGACGGCGAAAAAGAAACCAAAGTACGGGTTCATTCCGCTGACATACATATGGTGCGCCCAGACCACAAAGCTCAGTACGCCAATCGCAATAATGGCCCACACCATCATTCGGTAGCCGAAGATGTTTTTACGCGCATGGGTGCTGATCAAGTCGGAGACCAGACCAAACGCAGGGAGAGCAACGATATAGACCTCAGGGTGGCCGAAGAACCAGAACAGGTGCTGGAACAGGATCGGGCTGCCACCCTGATGATCGAGCTGCTGCCCCAGCGAGATCATCGCCGGCATGAAGAAGCTGGTGCCCAACAGCTTGTCGAACAGCATCATCACCGCACTGACGAACAACGCCGGGAACGCCAGCAAGGCCATGATCGAGGCCATGAAGATGCCCCATACCGAGAGCGGCATGCGAAACAGGGTCATGCCGTGCGTGCGCGCCTGCAACACCGTGGTGACGTAGTTCAACCCGCCCATGGTGGCCGCGACAATGAAAATCGCCAGCGAGATGAGCATCAGGACAATGCCCCACTCGCCCCCCGGTGTCCCTTGAGTGATGGACTGTGGCGGATAGAGCGTCCAGCCCGAACCTGTGGGGCCGCCAGGGACAAAAAAACTGCTGAGCAACACCAGTACCGCCACCAGGTAAAACCAGTAGCTGAGCATGTTGACGTAGGGGAAGACCATGTCGCGGGCGCCCACCATCAGCGGGATCAGATAGTTGCCGAAGCCACCCAGAAACAAGGCCGTGAGCAAGTAAATGACCATGATCATGCCGTGCATGGTCATCGCCTGATAGTAAGCACTGGCGTCCATGAACTCCAGGCTGCCGGGAAAACCAATCTGCATGCGCATCAAACCGGACAACACCAACGCGATAAGTCCCACGAAGATGGCCGTCAACGAATATTGAATGGCTATGACCTTGTGGTCCTGACTCCAGATGTATTTGGTCAGGAAACTTTTGGGCTCGTGCAGTGCTTCTGTTTCGGCTTGCTCCGCATAGGCCATCACGTCATCCTCCTGCCGAAGTTTCAGTGTTTTCCTGGCTGCTTAACGGCTACTTCCCTGGCTCCGCCTTGTTTGCGTCAGTGTCAGCATTCGCTTTGGACTTGATGAAAGCGATCAGTGCATTGAGCTCCTCATCACTCGCAGCCAAGGTCGGCATGACGGCTGCAAAGCCCTTGACGATTTTGGCGTTGGGATGAAGAACCGAATCCTTGAGATAGCCCTCATCGACCTTTACGCTTGTATCGTCGGCAAGGGTTTCCGTCTTGCCATACAGGCCCTGCCAGGTGGGGCCGACGCCCTTGTTGCCATCGACACTGTGGCAGGCCAGACAGCCAAGCGACCCTGCCAGCCGCTGCCCCTGCGCCACCAGGTCTTCACCCGGGCTCGATGCTTCGCCGGTCGAGGGCTCATCGCCTTGCCCCGCAGCACCCAGTGATTTGATCAGGGCGATGACAGCGCCCAGTTCATCGTCTTTGAGAGTATAGGCCACCATGACCGGCGGGTAGCCCTGCACCAGCCGGGCCTTCGGATCGAGAATCGACTCTTTCAGGTAGGCCTCGTCGACCTGCACACTGGTGCCATCGGCAAGCTGTTCAACGCTGCCGTACAACCCCTTCCATCCCGGGCCGAGACTGGCACCGCCATCCTGGCTATGGCAGGCCTTGCAGCCAAGTTGTTCGACCAACTGGCGGCCTTTTTCCACCACGCTGTCTCGACCGGGTTTGGCCGCAGTCGTCAATGTCTGCGCAAAAGTCGGTTGGCCCTTTAGCCATTGATCGAAGACGCCCTGCTCTTCCACGATCATATGGCCGCGCATGTTGTAATGACCTACACCACAAAACTCAGCGCAAAGGACTTCGTATTTTCCGGTTTTAGTCGGCGTAAACCAAAAGTACGACACCATCCCTGGCACCATATCCATCTTGCTGCGAATTTGCGGAACATAGAAATCGTGCAGGACATCTTTAGCGCGCAGCAAGACTTTCACCGGCCGATCGCGCGGAAGGCGAACTTCATTATTCATTACAAGCACATCGTCCTGCCCGGCGGGATCCTTGGGATCAACACCGAGGGGATTGGCGGAATCGACAAACTTGATATCCGACTTGCCCAACTTCCCGTCCTGGCCGGGAAAACGAAAGGCCCACTGCCACTGCTGGGCGATTACTTCAAGTTCGTAGGCATCTTTCGGCACGCGGATGAAATCGTTGTAGACAACCAGGCCTGGCGCCAACATCCCGGCAATACCTAGTGAGGTCACGATAATCAACCACAGTTCCAGCTTTTTGTTTTCTGGCTGATAGGCCGCCCTGGCACCTTCCTTGTGGCGATACCGCATCACCGCGACTGCCATGAATACCGTGATGGCAATGAAGAATATTCCGCTGATGATCAGGGTGATGAACAGGGTGGTGTCTATGGACCCCCAGTTGGAAGCTGCCGGCGTCGCATGCCAGGGCGCCAGTATGTGGAATAGCACTGATGCAATAACGATTAGTATCAGGATAATTGCTATTGCCATTTCCTCTTCATCCTATTCCTGTTGTTCATTGGTTATGCAAAAGCATCGCCACTGACGTCCAAGCAGGGCAGACAAATACCACCCAACCAGGCGGCAAAGTCCGTAAGGAGTATAGAGCCCATCGGGTTGTACCGTGGGCTGGCAAGCGAGGCCCGGCGACCGGCTATACTCAATGTCTGATGACGAACAGCAGGAATCGGCCAAAAGCGGCGCCAAAAATCGAACCCTGCCCTTGTGCAGTCATCAAACATAAGTGATGGCATTGAGCACGAACGAAAGCTACAGATTCCAGCAATCCACACGGGAGGTTTCGTCATGAGTGCACTGACGATCGAAGGCTGGTGCAAACCCAGCGGCGCCCAAAAGTCCACCCCGATGGGGGAAGTCCATTTCTACGTCGACGGACCTCTCCATGTCCGTCTGGAGGAGGCCGAAGAGCGCTTGCAGAAGACCCACGAGCGGGAAGCCATGGTCGATGTCGATATGGACTCGATGGATTTGATCATGCCCGAGGGATACGCCCCCTTGTCCGACTGCCAGATGCGCGTCTATCTGCACGACGAACGTGGTCAATTCCATCTGGTTGGACACCGAGCGAGTGACGGCAGTTTGATCTACACCAACGCGGTATTGATTGATCAGCTGCTTGAGTAGCGGTTACGTGATTCCCGGCATCGGTGTTTCTCCGCGGGGTAATGTGCGGTGCCGGAAAGTCACTGGTCTTTTAAACAGAATTCAGTGTATTGCTTCGACCGGTTTGAACCACAGACAGAAACGGCCGTTCCCGCCCCGTTGAATCCACCTCGCCTCTGGGGCAAGCAGCCCCAACCAAAAGTGATCGGTGAAACAGGGCCACTACTCTCTCCATAAATGGGGTACTACACCCACCCAACCAGGTGTTTGCCACCAAATTTGAGGAATATCCCCCCCTCATCCTTTCTCTCGCTTGAATCCCCCCGAAACAGTTTGCTAATTCATTTGGGTTTTTTCTTCGCCCTATTGAAATGGCTCATTAGTTGCACCACCCCTGGTACCCGCAACAGCTGTCGTCCCGGACATCATGGAGACGGCGGGACTCGCCGGATTCGGCATGACGCGAGGGGTGAAAAATGAAACAAGCGACACTACCATGCAGTTCCATCGCCTTGTTGCCCAGGTCAAGCCTGTGGTGCGTGTTCCACGCAAACGTGAGGATGGGTGATGGCTTCCACTAATAAATCAATCGCTCGAATCACGAAACGGCCATTGCCCCTTTATAAGCAGCTCGCTGAGTTGAGCCTGATGTTTATCGCGTTGGTGATGACGCTGGCGTTGTCCGCTGTACTGGCGATGGAATTTACCCTTGGAGTGTTCTGACGAATGCGTCTTTCACTCAAATGGCTTGATGATTGCGGTATTTCTCAAACGAGCGCCCGTTTTACCAGGCTCCATGTAAAGAAAAGCGGTTATGGGAGGTGTGTCATGTGGAATCAGCCTCTGATGATTGTGGCGATCTACCTTACTATCACCCTCTGCATCGGCTGGTTGTGGTCCACAGCTATCCTGTATTGGCTTTGATCCAATGGAAAACGTGAGTCACCACCGGGTTTTATAAACACACATGACCGGCAGCCATGTGTCGGTCAGGTGGGAACCAAAGGTCAGCCAGTCAAATGGCCCATGGAGGCGCGGGGATGAACTTTGACTCGATCCATTGTTTGAAGGCGACGACCACGGCGCTCGGAAACCTGGCCGATGGCCTGATCAGATAGACCCCGCCGGCGGCATCCAATTGCCAGTCAGGAAGGACATGCAACAGCCTCCCGGCGGCAATGTCACGACTCATCAACCAGTCACCGGCCCCCAGTATTCCCGCATCGGCGCGGGCCGCGGCAAGTAATGATTCGCTGTCATTGGCCGTCAGGTTTCCTTTGGGAGAAACCGTCTGCAGCTCATTGCCGCGATGGAGTCTCCACTGGGGAAAAGACGCAAGGCCGCTGAAGCGAAGGCAATTGTGCCTGATCAGGTCCTGTGGCGATTCGGGCATACCGTGCTGTCTGATATAGGCAGGCGAGGCACACAATATCCGGCGATGGTCACTCAGTTTTTTGGCGATCAACCGGCTGTCTTCCAACTCTCCGATTCGGATCGCCGCGTCAAAACCTTCATCGATGATGTCGACCAGACGCTCGCTATAATCAGCGAGGATCGAGACATGCGGATGAGCCTTGAGAAACTCCGGCAGCATCGGGCCAAGCCAACGCCTGCCCATGGCTGCCGGCAATGCAAGGCGCAAAGTACCGCGGATTTCGCTGGCGCCCTCGGACGCTTGCTGCTGCGCTTCATTTATCAAGTCGATGGCTGAGCGAAGGCGCTGCTCCAGCCTGGTACCTGTTTCAGTAATTCGAACCTGGCGGGTTGAGCGCTCCACGAGCCGAACGCCAAGGCGCTTTTCCATGGCGGCGAGTCGTTTCGAGACGACTGTCGGGTGTCGCTGCAATAGCCGGCCGGCCCCGACAAATGAACCTTGCGAGGCCACGGCCAGAAATGCAGCGATTTCGTCACTGTGTTGACTATTCAGAACATCAAGATTCATGGTTTTAGAATGATCGCCCCCGATGAACGCCCCGACTCCAGGTCGGCATGCGCCAATGCTGCGTCCGCCAGAGAGTAGCTTGCCCGGACCGAAGGTTTGATAATACCCGTACCTATGGCGGCCAACACATCCCGCGCTCGTTCCTGGTACTCGCAGGCGCTTGCCGTATGGGCTGCCAACGAAGGACGTGTGAGGAACAGCGAGCCTTTGGCATTCAGCGTTGATAGCTCCACGGCTGACGGTGCACCTGATGAAGCGCCGAACGATACCATCAGACCCCGTGGTCGCAAGCAATCCAGGGATGCCTGGAAAGAAACACGCCCTATCGGGTCATAGACGACGTCGACCTTTTTACCCTGGGTGATTCGAGCGACCTGGGAGGCCAGGTTGTCAGCATCGAATACCAGGACTTCATCGCATCCCGATGCCAGGGCCTTCTCGACACTGGCCTGCTTTGAAACCACGCCGATCACGGTGGCACCCAAGTGCTTCGCCCACGGCACCATGATTTCCCCCAGCCCTCCAGCCACGCCGTAGAGCAGAATGGTTGTGCCAGGGCCTACGGGATAGGTGGCTTTCAACAGGTACTGCGCCGTGATGCCCTTGAACATGACGGCTGCCGCATCGTCAAATGACAGCGAATCCGGAATTTTCACCAGCCGCTCTGCCGGATAAAGCCGGGCCGAAGCATAGGAACCCAAGGGGCCGGTGGCATAGGCCACGCGATCCCCTGTTCGCACGTTGCTGACACCCGCCCCCACAGCGGCGACACGCCCAGCGCCTTCAAGCCCAAGCCCGGATGGCAATGAAACGGGCACCGCTCCCCTACGCTGGGTCACGTCGAGAAAGTTCACACCTACAGCCTCTTGCTCAAGCCAGACCTCGCCCTGGCCTGGCGCTTGTTCGCTCAGTGTCTGCAGGTTCAGTACTTCGGGGGTGCCAAACTGGTTAAACCGGATCGCAGATACCATGGTCATTTCTCCTTCAGTCAGAAGCCGTTATCAAATGAGTGGTCCCCAGTGTGAGAACTGACCCAGCGATGAACAAGATGGGTTGACTGCAGATATTTAGTGCACCTGTTGCAGCAATGTAATCACTGATAGCACGCATTAACAGGCAAAAATCGTCCAATACCCGACATTTCTTCCCTGGCTCGATAGCAGCGTTCGCGATCGCCAGGACTCATCCGACTGAATTGAAAACACGGGTTCACCTTGCGTGAAAATCCGTCATGACATGTCATGACCTCTCGCAAAAAATGGACTTTGACCAACAAATTCGGGGGTTAAAGGACGAATGGTCGAGAGCCGTCAAGCGCGGGGAATTGCCGGGAGTTTGCAGCCACTACAGGCTTTTCAGGCGGGCGCGTTCGTCGCGGTGAAGTGAACTTCAC
>NZ_AKJG01000151.1 GCF_000282455.1 Pseudomonas sp. GM74 | reverse complement strand
GCTTCGCAGCCGAACGCAGCCTCGCGGGCTCGGCAGCTGCTACAAAGGGTGTCGCGGCTGAAATTGCTTGACTGACTGGCATTAGGCGGCGCGGTTCTCCAGGCAGCACGCGTCATCATGCACGTCCTTCGCGGGCAAGCCCGCTCCTGCAATGAAAACGCCCCGACCCTTGTCGGGGCGTTTTTGTTTGTGGGTTTGTCAGTAGGGATATGTTGCCTGTGCTGGCCTCATCGCGAGCTTGCTCGCGATAGCGGTCTGAGAGAACTATCAATGCTGAATGTGCCGGCCTCTTCGCGAGCAAGCCCGCTCCCACAGTTCTATCGCATAATGGCTGGCCTTGGCGGCGTGTCAGGGGATGTTTTTGGGGGAACTCGGGAATTGTTGATCAGGTGGCAGGGGGCGGCGTTTTTGCTGTTCGGCGCACTATCAGGTTGCGGCCATGGCGATTCGATGGAGTCTTTCGGCGGCCCGACCATGGGCAGCACTTATTCGATCAAGTATGTGCGCCATGCCGGCCTTCCGGCGCCGGACGAAGTCCGTGTCCAGGTCGAGCAAATCCTCGCTGACGTCGATCGGCAAATGTCGACCTACCGCAGCGACTCGGACATCGAGCGCTTCAACGCATTGCCGGCCAGCGGCTGTCAGGCAATGCCGGCGTCGATCCTCGAATTGGTCCGCGTGGGCGAGCAACTGTCAGGGCAAAGCGACGGTTCCTACGATCTGACGGTGGAGCCATTGCTCAATCTCTGGGGATTTGGTCCGCAGGCCCGCGGGGAAAAAGTCCCGACCGCCGAAGCGCTCGCCGAAGCCCGCAAGCGCGTCGGCCATGAACACCTGCGCATCGATGGCGACCGGTTGTGCAAGGACGCCGCCGTCGAGGTCGACTTGAACAGCATCGCCGCCGGCTATGCGGTGGACACGATTGCCGCAAGACTCGAGGCGATGGGCATTCACGACTACCTTGCCGAGGCCACGGGTGAGCTCAAGGCGTCCGGCAGGAAGGCTGACGGCTCGCCATGGCGCATTGCCCTGGAGGAACCGCGGGATGACCGGCAGGTGGTCGAGCGGGTTATTGCTGTCGACGGCTATGGCCTGTCCACTTCCGGCGACTACCGGAATTATTTCGAGCAGAACGGGCAGCGTTTTTCCCACACCTTCGATGCGCGCACCGGTTCTCCTGTCTCGCACACACTGGCATCCGTCACAGTGATTCATCCTTCCGCGTTGATGGCCGATGGCCTATCGACGCTGTTGCTGATTCTCGGCCCGGAGCGCGGTTGGGACTACGCAGAAAAACATGATATCGGCGCATTTTTTGTGATTCGTGCCGATAAAGGTTTCGTCACACGCAGCAGTCACGCTTTTGAACGCCTCAGTGGCAAAAAAACCGAATGATTTCGGCGATTTGAGCATTGAAAACTGGCGTTGTAGCGCAGGCAAAAGTAGCCTACGACGCGACCAAGGGTTAATGTGCGCGGCGTTGACGCTTCTATAGACTGTGTCCGGGTTCTGCACTGACCCCAAATTGTTCCTTCATGCCACGCATTGGCGTGATTTAGCCGCCGGTGCCGAGGGTGCCGCGGCCTGTTCTGAGGAGTACGCATGGCTGTCTACAACTACGACGTGGTGGTGTTGGGTTCCGGCCCGGCGGGGGAAGGCGCGGCAATGAACGCCGCCAAGGCAGGGCGCAAGGTGGCGATGGTCGATAGCCGTCGCCAGGTCGGCGGCAACTGCACTCACTTGGGCACCATCCCGTCCAAGGCACTGCGTCACTCGGTGCGGCAGATCATGCAGTTCAACACCAACCCGATGTTCCGGGCCATCGGTGAGCCGCGCTGGTTCTCGTTCCCGGACGTGTTGAAAAGCGCCGAGAAAGTCATCTCCAAACAAGTCGCTTCGCGTACCGGCTACTACGCCCGTAACCGCGTCGACGTGTTCTTCGGCACCGGCAGCTTCGCCGACGAGCAAACCATCGAAGTGGTCTGCGCCAACGGCGTGGTCGAAAAACTGGTGGCCAAGCACATCATCATCGCCACCGGTTCGCGTCCTTATCGCCCGGCGGACATCGATTTCCACCACCCGCGCATCTACGATAGCGACACCATCCTCAGCCTCGGCCACACCCCGCGCAAACTCATCGTCTACGGCGCCGGCGTGATCGGTTGCGAATACGCCTCGATCTTCAGCGGCCTGGGTGTATTGGTCGAACTGGTGGACAACCGCGGTCAGCTGCTGAGCTTCCTCGACTCGGAAATTTCCCAGGCGTTGAGCTATCACTTCAGCAACAACAACATCACGGTTCGCCACAACGAAGACTACGACCGCGTCGAAGGCGTGGACAATGGCGTGATCCTGCACCTCAAGTCCGGCAAGAAGATCAAGGCCGACGCCTTGCTCTGGTGCAACGGTCGTACCGGCAACACCGATCAGCTGGGTCTGGAAAACATCGGCGTGAAGGTCAACAGCCGTGGCCAGATCGAAGTCGACGAGGCGTACCGCACCTGCGTGCCGAACATCTACGGCGCCGGTGACGTGATCGGCTGGCCGAGCCTGGCCAGTGCCGCCCACGACCAGGGTCGTTCGGCCGCCGGCAGCATCGTCGATAACGGTAGCTGGCGCTTTGTGAATGACGTGCCGACCGGCATCTACACCATTCCGGAGATCAGCTCGATCGGCAAGAACGAGCAGGAACTGACCCAGGCCAAGGTGCCGTACGAAGTGGGCAAGGCCTTCTTCAAGAGCATGGCGCGGGCGCAGATCGCCGGCGAGCCGCAAGGCATGCTGAAGATCCTGTTCCACCGTGAAACCCTGGAAGTCCTGGGCGTTCACTGTTTCGGTTATCAGGCGTCGGAGATCGTGCACATCGGTCAGGCGATCATGAACCAGCCGGGCGAACTGAACACGTTGAAGTACTTCGTCAACACCACGTTCAACTACCCGACCATGGCCGAAGCCTATCGGGTAGCCGCGTACGACGGCCTCAACCGGCTTTTTTGACGGGCTCCGGCCGGTGGCCTGAGCCGGCCGGGGAGACCGATTTCAGCAATTCTCGAGCGTGGCGGTGGCCAAACCGGGAAAGTCTGTAATCAGGCTGTCAACGCCGAAGTCAGCGAGTCTGCGCATCAGTGCGGGCTCGTTGACGGTCCACACCGACACATGCAGCCCCTGACGCTGCGCCCTTTGCAGGCGTTCCGGCGTGCACAGGGTCCAGTTCAGCGCCAGAATCTCACAGCCATAGCTGGCAGCGACCTTCAGCGGGTCGAGCCAGGCATACTCGGCCACCAGCCCGCGGGATACGTCCGGCACCAGTTCCAGCGCAGCCTTGAGCACTTCACGGGAGCTTGAGGTGATGGTCACCTTGTCCATCAGGCCATGACGCTGCACCATCTCGCGAATCGCCAGCACGGTGGTTGCCGCACGCATCCTTGATGCGCTTTTGACTTCCAGTTGCCAGTGATCGAAGTCGCATTTCTCGAACAGTTCTTCCAGCGTCGGAATCGGGCACGGCTTGATCCAGCCCGGGCCACCCTTGCGTGCGTCATAGGTCACAAGTTCGGCCGCCGTGTGTTCCACTACCTTGCCGCGACGGTCCGTGGTGCGTTTGAGGGTCGGGTCGTGGATGACCATCAACTCGCCGTCCATGGACAGGTGCAGGTCCAGTTCGCAGCGACGCACGCCGTGCTTGAGACATTGCTGAAAGCTGGTCAGGGTGTTTTCCGGTGCTTCGCCCTTGGCGCCGCGATGGCCGTAGATGAGGGTCACGGTTCTTCCTTAAATTAATTGCCTGATTCGAGTTGTTCGCGGGCCAGGCGTCGTTCCTGGGCCTGCTTTTGCAAGATGTGGCGGGCCAGCAGTTGGCGCTGGGCGTCGGTCGGGTGTTCGAACTCGGTACCGATGTCATAGCCGTCGCCCTTGCGGTCGCAATGGGTGACGCGGGCGCGCAGCAGCAGGCCCAGTGCTTGCGGCATCAGCACCAGCTTGACCGACAGGCGTGCGCCGACGGCAAGGGGTGAGGGATGCTGAAAGTCGATGCCGCCTTCGGAGATGATCACCGGCTGCGGTTCGCCGATCTGCCCGAGTACTGTCAGAGCGACGACCTGGCTCAGCAAATCGATGCGTTTGTTCTGGGATTTGAGAAATGCGGCGGTCGTGCGGTCGCGTTCGCTGATCTGGCGCAACAGGTGTTGCGACTCGAATTCGCTCAGGTGCAGTTCGCTGAGCAAGTTGAAGAGTGGGGAAGCATCCTGCAACACTTCCTGGCCTGTGGCTTCAGAAGCGGACAGGGGCCGAATTTCCAGTGCGATCGTATCCTCGATACGGTAGTATTCGCGGCGATCTTCTTCATCTAATGTCGACATGGCGAACCCATGGTAGCGGCGGTGGTCTGAGTGTAAAGCTGGTTATCGACCCCCGCCACAAGGACGTTCCTTTTCCCTCCGAACAAGCCCCGACATGTTCAGACCTCTCTTCGTATTTATCGGCACGCGTTACACCCGTGCAAAGCGTCGCAATCATTTTGTGTCATTCATTTCCCTGACTTCGATGATCGGGCTCGCCCTTGGCGTGGTCGTGATGATCGTGGTGCTGTCGGTGATGAACGGCTTCGATCATGAGATGCGCACCCGCGTGCTGGGCATGGTGCCCCACGCGACCATCGAGTCCGGCGAAGCGATCAGCGATTGGCAAAGCCTGGCCGCCAAGGTCAAGCAGAACCCGCAAGTGACGGCCGTGGCGCCGTTTACGCAAATGCAGGGTTTGCTGACCAACAACGGCAAGGTCTCGAAAGTGCTGCTCAACGCCATCGACCCGGCCCAGGAGCGCCAGGTGTCTATCATCGATCAATTCATGACCCAGGGAAAACTCGACGATCTGGTGCCGGGCGAGTTCGGCATCGTCATCGGCGACAAGGCCGCGGCCAAGCTCGGCGCGGCCATCGGCGACAAGCTGACGTTCGTCGCGCCGGAAGTCACCGTGACCCCGGCCGGGATGTTCCCGCGCATGAAGCGCTTTACCGTGGTCGGCATCTTCCATGTCGGCGCCGGTGAGCTCGATGGCTATCTTGGCGTCACCAACCTGCAGGATCTGGCCCGGCTGCACCGCTGGAAACCGGATCAGGTCCAGGGCCTGCGCCTGAAGTTCGACGATCTGTTCCAGGCACCGCGCACCGCGTGGAGCATCGCCCGCGATCTCGGCGAAGACCGCTTCTACGCCCGCGACTGGACCCGTACCCACGGCAACCTGTACCAGGCTATCCGCATGGAAAAAGCCATGATCGGCCTGTTGCTGCTGCTGATCGTTGCCGTCGCTGCGTTCAACATCATTTCCACGCTGGTGATGGTGGTGAACGACAAGAAGGGCGATATCGCGATTCTGCGCACGCTAGGCGCCACGCCGGGCACGATCATGCGTACGTTCATGGTGCAGGGCACCGTCATTGGCGTGGTCGGCACAGTGATCGGCGCCGTGGTCGGGATCTTCGCCGCGCTGAACGTCAGTGCCGCGATCTCGGCCCTCGAAGGCCTGATCGGGCACAAGTTCCTCAACGCCGATGTGTACTTCATCGATTACCTGCCGTCGCAGGTGCAGAGCCAGGACGTCGTAATGGTCTGCTCCGCGGCGTTGGTCCTGAGTTTCCTCGCCACCCTGTATCCAGCCTGGCGTGCCGCGCGCACCCAGCCTGCGGAGGCGCTACGTTATGAGTGAGTCGGGCATGAGCGATAAAGCAATCTTGAGCTGCCGCAGCCTGGGCAAGTCCTACGAGGAAGGCCCTGAATCGGTGGAAGTGTTGGCCGGCCTGCAACTGGAGTTGCACCCGGGAGAACGTGTGGCGATTGTCGGCAAGTCGGGCTCGGGCAAAAGTACCTTGCTCAATCTGCTGGGCGGCCTCGATACACCGACCAAGGGCAGCGTCTGGCTCGATGGTGAAGAGCTGTCGGCACTGAGCGAGAAGAAGCGCGGCCTGCTGCGTAATCGCGCCCTCGGCTTCGTGTACCAGTTCCACCACCTGCTGCCGGAATTCACCGCCCTGGAAAACGTCTGCATGCCGCTGCTGATCGGCAAGACCGCGATCCCCGAAGCGCGTCAGCGTGCCACGGCGTTGCTGGAGCGGGTAGGGCTGGGCCATCGCCTGGAGCACAAACCGGCCGAATTGTCCGGTGGTGAGCGTCAGCGTGTGGCCATCGCCCGTGCCTTGGTGAACAATCCGGGCCTGGTGATGCTCGACGAGCCGACCGGCAACCTCGATTCTCACACCGCCCAGGGGATCCAGGACTTGATGCTGGAGCTCAGCACCTCGATGCGCACGGCGTTCCTGGTGGTGACCCACGACATGAACCTGGCCCGCCAGATGGATCGCGTCCTGCACTTGCAGGAAGGTTGCCTCACTCCTATCTGATTGGCTGAAACCCGATGTCTGAAAAGGCGTCGGGTCATTTATTTCCATACGGTGCCCCAGCGAATGTTCAGACCGTTATCGATCTTTATCGGCACGCGCTATACCCGCGCCAAGCGCCGCAATCGCTTTGTTTCCTTCATCTCGATGACCTCGATGATCGGTCTCGCCCTCGGCGTACTGGCGATGATCGTGGTGCTGTCGGTGATGAACGGCTTCCAGCGCGAAATGAGCTCGCGCATCCTCGGCATGGTGCCCCATGCCACCATCGTCGGCGTCAACCCGATTGATGACTGGAAGCCTGTGGCAGCGGCGGCGATGAAAAACCCGGAAGTGACGGCGGCGGTGCCGTTCACCGAGATGGAAGGCATGCTGTCCTATAAGGGCACGATGCAGCCTATCCAGGTCAGTGGTGTCGATCCGGCGCTGGAAGGCCAGGTGTCGATTGTCGCCAAGCACATCGTTCAGGGCAGCCTCGAAGCCCTGAAACCGGGCGAGTTCGGCGTGGTGATCGGTGAGATCACGGCGCGCCGCTTCCGCTTGAACGTCGGCGACAAGATCACCCTGATCGTGCCGGAGGTCAGCAATGCGCCGGGCGGCATCACCCCGCGCATGCAACGACTGAATGTGGTCGGCGTGTTCAAGGTCGGTGCCGAACTGGACGGCACCATGGCGCTGATCCACATGGCCGATGCCGCGCAGATGCAGCACTGGGAGCCGAATCAGGTGCAGAGCGTGCGCCTGGCGGTGAAGGACCTGTATGCCGCGCCGCAAGTGTCGAGCGACATCGCCACCGGGCTGGGCGCAGCCTACAAGGCTGACGACTGGACCCACACCCAGGGCAGCCTGTTCAGCGCGATGAAGATGGAAAAAACCATGATCGGCCTGCTGTTGCTGATGATCGTCGCGGTGGCGGCATTCAACATCATCGCGACCCTGATCATGGTGGTGAACGATAAGGGCGCGGACATCGCGATCCTGCGTACCATCGGCGCCACGCCACGGCAGATCATGGCGATCTTCGTGGTGCAGGGCACGGTGATCGGCATTGTCGGCACCTTGATTGGGGGTGTGTTGGGCGTGATTGCCGCGCTGAACGTCAGCCAGATCGTGGGCTGGATCGAGCGGGTCAGCGGGCAGCACATCTTCAGTTCCGACGTGTATTTCGTCAGCAACCTGCCGTCCGAACTGCAAGGCGCAGATGTGGCGCTGATCTGCACGGCCGGCTTTGTCATGAGCTTCCTGGCCACGGTTTATCCGGCCTGGCGGGCGGCGAAGATCGAGCCGGCTCATGCGTTGCGGTATTCGTAAGCCGTTACACCGCTTTCGCGAGCAAGTCCGCTCCCACAGGGGAATGCATTCCAAATGTGGGAGCGGGCTTGCCCGCGAAGGGGCCGGAACTGCCGGCCTCAATCCCCCCTTGGCAACTCGATCACAAACCGCGTCCACCCATTCTCCGATTCGCAACGAATCTGCCCGCCATGGGCACGGATGATCGACTGGGTGATCGCCAGCCCCAATCCGGCATGTTCGCTACTGCCTTCACGACGCGCCGGATCGGCCCGGTAAAACCGGTCAAAAAGGCGCGGCAATAGATCTTCGGCAATCTGTTGGCCCGTATTTTCAACGCTCAGGCGCAACTCTTTTGCCTGATCGACGATTCGCACCCGAACCTCGCCATCGACCGGCGTGAACCGCAGTGCATTGTCCAGCAGGTTCGACAGCGCCCGCCGTAACATGCTGCGGTCACCTTCGATGTGGGCATTGCCGTCACGGCTCAGTCTTACCTGCGCGTCTTCGGCCAGCGGCGCAAAGAACTCCAGCAGCAGATCCGCTTCCTCCGCCAGTTCCAGTGGCTCGCATTTGGGCATTAACAAGCCGTGATCGGCTTTCGCCAGATAGAGCATGTCGTTGACCAGTTGCGCCATCCATTGCAGTTCTTCGAGGTTGCTGTGCAGGGCTTCGCGGTAGTCCTCGATGGGGCGAGGGCGGGTGAGGGTGACCTGGGTGTGGGTCAGCAGGTTCGACAATGGCGTGCGCAGTTCATGGGCAATGTCGGCGGAGAACGCGGACAGACGCTGAAACGAGTCGTCGAGGCGTCCGAGCATGGCGTTGAAGTTGTGGGCCATTTCCGCCAGTTCCAGCGGCATGTTTTCTTCAGGCAGCCGCGAGTTCAGCGACTGAGCGGAAACACCGCTGGCCACCGCACTGATCCGCCGCAACGGGCGCAAGCCGCTGCGGGCCGCCCAGGCGCCCAGCAGTGCAGTGGCCAGGGCTGACAGGCCGACGGTCAGCCAGATCAAATGCTGCATGCGTTGCAGGAAGTGCTGGTGGTGGGTGATGTCCAGCAGCAGGGTCAGTTGCGGTGACTCGGGTTTGTCCACGAAAAGCGGTGCATTCAGCACCCGGTAATCCATGCCTTCATGGCTCACCGTCGACAATCCGGGCTGGCGCGGCAATGCCTGGGGAATGTTGGTCGAGCTGTCATACCAGCGCTGGCCGTCGCTGCCGGTGATTCGCAGGGACAGGTCAGCCTGCCGGCTCAATTCCTCGGCCAGTTTCACCTCGCTATCACTCGACTGAAGGTCGTGCAGGGCCCGACGCAAGCCAATCAGCTTGCCGTCCAGCAGTTGCTGGTCGAGTTCAACAAAGTGCGCCTCACTGGCGCGGCTGAACAGCACCCCGGCGAACAGCGACACCACGGCGGTGCAGGCGGCAAAAAGTAGCGCCAGGCGGGTGCTCAAGGAGAGGCGGCGCATCAGGCGGGGCGCTCTTCAAGGACGTAGCCCATGCCGCGCACGGTGTGAATCAGCTTGTTGGGGAATTCATCGTCGATCTTCAGGCGCAGGCGACGGATCGCCACCTCGATGACATTGGTGTCGCTGTCGAAATTCATGTCCCAGACCTGGGACGCAATCAGCGATTTGGGCAGGACTTCGCCCTGGCGGCGCAGAAGCATTTCCAGCAAGGCGAATTCCTTGGCGGTCAGGTCGATGCGCTGGCCGCTGCGTTCGACCCGGCGACGGATCAGGTCCAGGCGCAAATCGGCCAATTGCAGGCTGGTTTCCTGGGGCGTGGCGCTGCCGCGACGCAAAAGGCTGCGGACCCGGGCCAACAGTTCGGAGAAGGCAAATGGCTTGACCAGATAGTCATCGGCGCCCAGTTCGAGGCCGTGAACCCTGTCCTCCACGGCGTCACGGGCGGTCAGAAAAAGTACCGGCGTGTCCAGGCCGGCGCTGCGCACTGCTTGCAGAATCTGCCAGCCATCACGACCGGGCAGCATCACATCGAGAATCAGCAGGGCATATTCGCCGCTGAGGGCCAATTGCTGGCCGGTAGTGCCATCGGCCACCAGTTCGGTGTTGAAACCGGCCTCGGCCAGGCCCTGGCGCAGGTAATGGCCGGTTTTCGGTTGGTCTTCGACGATCAGCAGTTTCATGGGCGACTCTTGGCAAGTGGAACGAACGCTTTATACCGTGGGAAGCATTGGCATAGGGCAACCTGTCAAAGTTGTAATCTGGCTGTCAGGTTGCGGGCAGTGCCGGCAGTTTAGAGTTTTACGCACGCTGAGCCTTATCTTGTTGGAGTATGACGATGTTTTTACGCAAATCCGTGGCGCAAATCCTGTGTTTGCTGGCGCTGAGTTCGCCGGTGTGGGCCGATTCGGGGTATAGCTACGATTTCGGTCAACCGGCCCCGGCGGCCAAGGCGAACCGCAGCATTGAGGTAGTGATGGGTGATATGTCCTTCACACCTGAGGCCATCGACATCAAGGCCGGGGAAACCGTGCGCTTCGTGCTGGTCAATAAAGGCCAGCTGTTGCATGAATTCAACCTGGGGGATGCGGCGATGCACGCCAAACACCAGCAGGAAATGTTGCAGATGCAACAGAGCGGCATGCTGTCGCCCACCGGCATGAAGGCCATGGATCACGGCGACATGGCCGGCATGGACCACAGCAAAATGGACCATGGCATGAAGCATGACGACCCCAACAGCGTGCTGGTGGAGCCAGGCAAGACCGCCGAGCTGACCTGGGCCTTCAGCAAGGCCACCAGCCTTGAGTTTGCCTGCAACATCCCCGGTCATTACCAGGCCGGCATGGTCGGCAAACTGACTGTCAGTCAGTAAGCACTCAAAGGCGGGAGCAAAGGCTGATAGAATCCGCTGATTCTTCAGTCAGGTTTCCGCCATGCATCCCGCAGCCGAACACTCGCCGCTGGGCAAGTCCAGCGAATACATCGCCACCTACACGCCGTCCTTGCTGTTCCCGATCCCGCGCACCGTGAAGTGGGCGGAACTGGGCCTGACGGCGCAAACCCTGCCGTATAAAGGCGTGGACTTCTGGAATTGCTTCGAGCTGTCCTGGCTGTTGCCTTCGGGCAAGCCGGTGGTGGCGATCGGCGAATTCAGCATTCCGGCGGATTCGCCGAACATCATCGAGTCGAAGTCGTTCAAGCTGTACCTCAACTCCCTGAACCAGACGCCGTTTGTCGATACCGCGAGCCTTGAGGCGACGCTGGCCAAGGACTTGTCAGCGGCTGCCGGCAAGCCGGTGGGCGTACGTATTCGCAGCCTCAAGGATGTGGAGAGTGAAGGCGTCGTGGCTTTGCCGGGCGTGTGCATCGATGAGCTGGATATCAGTGTCAGCAATTACGAGCATCCACGGCCGGAACTGCTGCGTTGCGATGATTCGCGCATTGTCGAGGAGAGCGTGCACAGCCATTTGCTCAAGTCCAACTGCCCGGTCACCAGCCAGCCGGACTGGGGCAGCGTGGCGGTGGAGTACCGTGGCGCGGCGCTGGATCACGCGAGCCTGCTCGAGTACATCGTCAGCTTCCGCCAGCACTCGGACTTCCATGAGCAGTGCGTAGAGCGCATCTTCCTTGACCTGCAGCGGTTGCTCAAGCCGGAGAAACTGACGGTGTACGCGCGTTATGTGCGCCGTGGCGGGCTGGATATCAACCCGTACCGCAGCACTGAAGAGGTGCAGCTGCCGAACCATCGCCTGGTCCGCCAGTAACGCTTTAATGTGGGAGCGGGCTTGCTCCCACAGGGGATTGCGTTTCAGATCGTAGAAATTAAAAAGCCCCGCCATCGCCAGCGGGGTTTTTTGCATCTGGAGGGTTCAGATTCCCATGTTGGCCAAGGCCTGCCCGATGTTGCGCAGGGTGCCGGCAAGGGTAGGGTGTTCGAGCTCGAAGCGCTCCACGGCCAGGTTGACGCCGTCGGCAAGGCTGGAGTCCTGGGTTTTGGTTTCCAGCTCAAGCTTCAATTCAATCTGCTGCATGAGCTCGTGCAGCTCGGCGCGTTCTGCTTCAGACAATGGAGGATTCTGTTCCAATTGCTCGCGCAGGGCATTGAGCTGTTCTTGCAGTTCGCGGGCAGGCATAGCGTTCTTCCTTCTATCGATAGGCACTGGCATAGACCATGGCGGCACGCCAAGGCGGCGCGCCAAAGGTCGATGGCTACCTTTAGATTAATCCACTCGCGGCCAACGTGCATGATCTCGGTCAGGGCTTTTCGCCCTTGAGCCGACGCAAGCTGATATCCGCCAGGCAGGTGTCGAGTTCACCGAGGTGATCGATCACCGAATGCACGCCCAGACCGAACAGTTGCATCGTCGCCTTGGCGCGTTTGATGTCCCGCTCTTGCGGGGTCAACGCTTGCCATTGCTCGGGTGCCAGCCCGCACAGCGAGCCGCAGGACGCCAGGCCGATGGTCCACAACCCGGCATTGAGCCCCGCTTGCAGCAAACGGGGTTCGCCGCTCACCAGCACACAGCCGTCGAGTCGCTCGACGTTCAGGGTCATCAAGGCTTGCCAGCAGGCATTCGGGGCGGGCCATGGTTGGTTTGTTGCTGGATGTTGCGGGGGTTTGATCCATTCCGGCAGCGCAGCGGCCAGGGATTGGCTGAGGGCAGGGGGCAGTTCATCGAGCCACGCGCAGGGGATTTGCTGGCGCTGCAAGCTGCGCAGGCTATCCAGTGCGCCGGGTGTGGCCTCGGCGTGTTCGGCCGAGTGACTGCCGTGCCGGTGCGTGTGCGCGCCGAAATCCACCAGGCAGCCACTGAGGCCGAACAGTACGGCGGTCAGGCAGGGTGCGGTTTGGGGCAAGGCTTCGGCGAGCGGCATGTGGACGTCCCTGAAATAGTCTGAAGGCTAGTGGGCGACGGTGACAGTTGAATGACATGGGTGTGAATCGCTCACATTTGGCACGATTCCTTCTGTGTGGAACTCGTGCAAAGTGCGTTAAATGGCGTTTACGTCTTATACTTGCCAGCTTATTGCCCGGGCCAAGTGCCCGAGCCGGTACAAACCAAGGAGTTTTTTTCTATGCGCTGGAGCAATCATCTAGCCAGGATTTGTGTATGTGCCAGTGCGATGCTGGTTCCGTTCGTTGCCCAGGCAGCCACGGAAGAGGATCCTTGGGAAAGCGTCAACCGCCCGATTTACAAGTTCAACGACGTGATCGACACCTACGCGCTCAAACCCCTGGCCCAGGGCTACCAGTACGTGGCGCCGCAGTTTGTCGAAGACGGCGTTCACAACTTCTTCCAGAACATCGGTGATGTGCGCAACCTGGCCAACGATATCCTGCAGGCCAAGCCTCGCGCCGCAGGCGTTGATACCGCGCGGATCATTTTCAATACCACCTTCGGCTTGCTGGGCGTCATTGATGTCGGCACCAAAATGGGCCTGCAGCGCAATGACGAAGACTTCGGTCAGACGCTGGGCTACTGGGGTGTCGGCAGCGGCCCTTACGTGATGCTGCCGCTGCTGGGGCCAAGCACCTTGCGTGATGCGCCGTCCAAGTACGTCGACAGCTATACCGGTGCTTATCGATACGTAAACGACGTGCCGGTGCGTAACTCGTTCTACGCACTGGACATCGTCGATACCCGTGCCAACCTGCTGTCGAGCGAGAAGCTGATCACCGGCGACAAGTACACCTTCATCCGTAATGCGTACTTGCAGAACCGTGAATTCAAGGTGAAAGACGGTCAGGTCGAAGACGATTTCTGATCTCGACCGGTAAACTGAAAAAGGCGGCCATCAAGGCCGCCTTTTTTTGTCTGTGAAGACCCCGCACGCGGATGAAATAGCGCTTTTCGCTGTAGTCCCGAGCGGTTTGGCTCATGGGTTCGAACCTTCCATTGGGTTACGGATTTGCCTGTTCTTATAACTCTCGGTGATTTGACAAATAAAGACGTCAAGCGACCATCGGCGTGAGCTTGAAACGCCCCGCGGATGGGAGTACCGTCTGCGCCTTAGAAGGGCACCTCTGGTGTACACGTGTGTAGGGCAAATGCCCGAAAGCGGTGCGACAGAGAGGCTAGAAAGCGAATCCAGTAGTCAGCGCCGGGCCAAAGTCCCCGCCTGCTACGCCAACCTAATTCTGGCGCCGTTTGCCCACATGCCAAAAACCAGTGCCACGCTGCTGATAATCGATGATGACGAAGTAGTGCGCGCGAGCCTCGCCGCCTATTTGGAAGACAGTGGTTTCAGCGTCTTGCAGGCCAGCAATGGTCAGCAGGGTCTTCAGGTATTCGAGCAAGACAAGCCCGACTTGGTCATCTGCGATCTGCGCATGCCGCAGATGGGCGGACTCGAACTCATTCGCCAGGTGACCGAGCTGTCGCCGCAAACCCCGGTGATCGTGGTGTCGGGTGCCGGCGTGATGAATGACGCGGTCGAAGCCCTGCGCCTGGGCGCGGCGGACTACCTGATCAAGCCTCTCGAAGATCTGGCCGTGCTCGAGCACTCCGTGCGCCGGGCCCTGGATCGTGCGCGCCTGCTGCTGGAGAACCAGCGCTACCGCGAGAAGCTGGAGAAGGCCAACCGCGAACTCGAAGCCAGCCTGAACCTGCTCCAGGAGGACCAGAACGCCGGTCGCCAGGTGCAGATGAACATGCTGCCGGTCAGCCCCTGGACCATCGACGAGTTCAAGTTTGCTCACCAGATCATCCCGTCGCTGTACCTGTCGGGTGATTTCGTCGACTACTTCCGGGTCGACGAGCGCCGGGTCGCCTTTTACCTGGCGGATGTTTCCGGTCACGGCGCCTCTTCAGCCTTCGTCACCGTGCTGTTGAAGTTCATGACCACGCGCCTGCTGTTCGAATCCAAGCGCAGCGGCACCTTGCCGGAATTCAAGCCTTCAGAGGTTCTTGGTCATATCAACCGGGGCCTGATCAGTTGTAAGCTGGGAAAACACGTCACAATGGTCGGTGGAGTCATCGACGAGGAGACAGGTTTGTTGACCTATAGCATCGGCGGTCATCTGCCGTTGCCAGTGTTGTACACGCCAGACAGTGTTCGTTATCTGGAAGGGCGTGGTCTGCCGGTGGGCCTCTTCAACGAAGCCACCTACGAAGACCATGTGCTGGAACTGCCACCGACGTTCAGCCTGACGCTGATGTCTGATGGCATTCTGGATCTTTTGCCAGAACCCACACTCAAAGAAAAAGAGGCGGCGTTGCCCCAACGGGTCAAGGCTGCGGGCGGCACCCTGGATGGGTTGCGGCAGGTTTTTGGATTGGCCACGCTAGGGGAGATGCCGGATGATATCGCCCTGTTGGTGTTGAGCAGGAATCTTTGATGAGTACCGGTAGAATCCAGTTCGCCGAGCAGGATGGCACCTTCGTCCTGAAGTTCGTCGGTGAAGTTCGCCTGACCCTGTGTTCGGCGTTGGATGCGACTATTGAGCGGATCTTCAGCGCGTTGAATTTCAACACGATCGTGATCGATCTGACCGAAACCCGCAGCATCGACAGCACCACGCTTGGCCTGCTGGCCAAGCTGTCGATCCTGTCGCGGCAGAAGGTCGGCCTGCTGCCGACCGTCGTCACCACCCACGAAGACATCACGCGGCTGCTGCAGTCCATGGGCTTCGAGCAGGTGTTCAACATCGTTGACAAGCCGGTGCCGTGCCCGGAATGCCTGGACGATCTGCCAGACCAGGATCAGTCCGAAGAAGTGGTGCGGATCAAGGTGCTCGAAGCGCACAAGATCCTCATGGGCCTGAACGACACCAATCGTGAAGCCTTTCATGACCTTGTGAATGCGCTGGAGCGCAATTGATCCCCTGAAGTGATGTGGCCTTGGCTGGCTAAACACAGATTTGCCATTCACCACATTGGTTTTGCATTGAGCGCACGATTCGGTTTCAACCCACAATCCCTGTGAGTGCGAGATTGCTGACAAAAAAAGGGCGAACCCACCAAGGTTCGCCCTTTTTGCATGACACTCCGCTCAGGTCACAGCTTGGCCTGCAACAGCGCCTCGAGCTTCTCCTGATCCCGCGCGAACTGACGAATGCCTTCAGCCAGTTTCTCGGTCGCCATCGCGTCTTCGTTGGACAGCCAGCGGAACTGCGATTCGTTGAGGCTCAGGCGCGCTTCACCGGCATGGCCGGGCACCAGTTTGCGCTCCAGCTTGCCGGTATCCGCGGCCAGCCTGTCGATCAGGTCCGGGCTGATGGTCAGCCGGTCGCAGCCGGCCAGTTGTTCGATCTGGCCCAGGTTGCGGAAGCTCGCCCCCATGACCACGGTCTTGTAGTCATTGGCCTTGTAGTAGTTGTAGATGCGCGTCACCGACTGCACGCCCGGATCATCGGCACCGGTGTAGTCGTTGCCGTTGGCTTTCTTGTACCAGTCGTAGATGCGGCCCACGAACGGCGAAATCAGGAACACCCCGGCGTCTGCGCAGGCGGCTGCCTGGGCGAAGGAGAACAGCAGGGTCAGGTTGGTCTGGATGCCTTCCTTTTCCAGGATCTCGGCAGCGCGGATGCCTTCCCAGGTGGAGGCGATCTTGATCAGCACGCGGTCGCGACCAATACCGGCCTTGTCGTACAGCCCGATCAGGCGATGGGCACGCTTTAGCATGGCGTCGGTGTTGAACGACAGGCGCGCATCCACTTCGGTGGAAATGCGGCCCGGGATCAATTTCAGGATTTCTTGCCCCACGGCCACGCCAAAACGGTCGCTGGCCAGGCCCACATCGCCCTTGCAGTCATTGACGCAGGCGTTCAGCAGCTCGGCATACGCAGGAATGGCCGCGGCCTTGAGCAACAGGGATGGGTTGGTGGTGGCGTCCACGGGTTTAACGCGAGCGATAGCTTCGAAGTCGCCGGTGTCGGCAACCACGGTTGTCATTTGTTTGAGTTGTTCCAGCTTGGAAGTCATGGGCGTGCTCTGTCCTATGGGTCTGATGACATTACCCGAGCGCTGACAGCCACTCAAGGGCGTGTACGTGTATCGACGGCCCCTGCGGCAACAACCTGAAAACGGTTGTTTGAAAGGCGGGGCCTGGTATCGATGAATACGATGCCAAAACGCGGCACAGGTTCCAGGCAACTGACCGTCAGCGCCAGGTGGACGTACGTCCTATTGCGGATTCAACTGGGTAGAAACAGCCATTTTCGCCGGTTTGGCCTGGCCGTCGGAGGTCAGGAAACCGAAGTTTCGCTCCCGGTCGTTGCTGCCCGTTTCACTGTTTTTCCACTCGTAAATCGATGTCAGCGGGATGTCGAGTTTCTTGACGTCGGCGATGAAGGCGCTGATTTTGCTGGCCTGCGCTTCAGTCCCGCCGTTGGAGCCGAGGGAGGGCACGCCCCATTCACTGATGACGCCCGGTAGATGGAAGTTTTGCTGAATAAACGCCTGGGTCTTGCTGATCTGCGCCGCCGACATGCCATAGGGGTGATAGGAGATCGCGCTCAGGCATTGGGGGTATTCACTGACGATTTTCTTCAACGCCAATGCTGAAGTCGTACCGGCACTCGGTGGCCGGGCGAAGCCAAAGCCGATCAGCGGCGTCGATGGCGGTTGGTCCTGCAGCGACTTGCACAGGGCACTCATGAACGGAACAAAGGTCGTGTCGAGATTTCGGGTTGGCCAGTACTTCGCCAGGTCCGGTTCGTTCCATATTTCAATCGCGACGAGCTGCGCGCCGTATGACTGCTCCAGCCCCTTCACCGAACTGGCGAACGATTCGCCTGCGGCAACGAGTTCTCTGGTGTTGTCGGGGGCGGTGGTCAGCGCCTTGGTCGAGCGTACGGTCATCAGTACCGGCAGATCGGCGGATTTGGCCGCGGCGAAGGCATCGCTGATCTGCTTTTGATACGCCGGGCCGCCCAGGCTGTTGGTCCAGACGCCAAAGCGCACGAATCCGAAGCCCGCGGCCTTGATCTGCTCGGCGTCGGTGGGGGAGAAGGTCTGGATCTTCACCTGGACACCGATGGTTTTGTTGGCGGCAAGTACGGGGAACACGTCACTGGCGTAAACCTGACTGGCTGCACCCAGCATTAACAGGGTTGAGGCAGTGAGCCGTTTGAAACGTGCTGATTTCATGCCTGTTCTCCTGGCGGCTAATGACATTTTCCAATCATTGACTTGTTGCTTTTATTTCGATGCCCGCGAGGACGCGAAGTGCACGAATGTTATTTTTTGTCAGGTAGTGAGTTCCAGAAAATCACAGTTATTTTTGGTCCGGTAATTCTGGTTGGGTGGCTTTTGGGGGCTGTGGTACTTAATGCACTTGTATTAACAGGGCGAATCTAATTCTCAGTGCCGCAAGGTCTTGTGGGTTCACTAAAGCCCACTCGAGATGTTGGCCTATTGATATTACACGGGAAAGTAACCTTGTTCAGAAAGATCCTTGTCGTCTGCGTGGGCAATATCTGCCGAAGCCCGACAGCAGAAACTTTGCTGCGTAACGCGCTGGCCCCTTCAGCGATCACGGTGACCTCGGCGGGCCTTGCCGCGCGGGTCGGCGAGGCCATGGAGCCGTCGGCCCTCCAGGTTCTGGAAGATCACGGGCACAACGCCCAGGGGTTTAAGGCGCGGCAAATTACACCGGACATCGTTAATGAATCAGACTTGATTCTGGTCATGGAAAGAGAGCATGTAAAACAAGTACTGAAGATTGCCTCTCATGCCAGGGGCAAAGTGTTTCTACTCGGAAAGTGGCAGAGCGAGCGAGAAATACAGGATCCGTATCGTCAAGGAAAGGCCGCTTTTATTCATGCCCATGCATTGATTGAAGATGCTGTTAGCTCATGGGCGCAGCGCCTCGGACATTGATGAATATTCTTCAGATCAGTGAATGGTAAGAACAGACTTATGCAGTTACCGTCAGTAATCGGCACCCGTGACAACGATCAAGACAGTATTGATCTTCTCGGCATATTTGGCTCTTTGATTGACCAGAAATGGTTGATCGGCGCGCTCACCGGTGCCTTCATGGCGACCGGCGTTGCCTATGCGGTTTTGGCAACGCCCGTGTACCTGGCGAACGCGCTGGTGCAGGTCGAGCCGAAGAAGAACGACATGCTCGGGTTTTCCGATCTCAACAGCATGCTCGGCGGTCAATCGCCGTCGGTGACCGAAATCGGCATCATCAAGTCCCGTGCGGTGATCGGCAAAACGGTCGATGATCTGCGCCTTGATATCGACGTCACCCCCAACACCTTCCCGCTCATTGGCGGTTTTCTCGCCCGACGTTATCGCGGTGAGACCGAGTTCAGTGTCGCGGCGCCGCGTTTCGGCCTGAACAGCTACGCCTGGGGCGGTGAGCGCCTGGAGATCAACCGGCTCAATCTGCCGAAAGAACTGCTGGGCAAGAAACTCACGCTGATCGCCGGTGAGCAGCATCGATTCCAGTTGTTCGATGAAAACGACAACCTGCTGGTCGAAGGCGTCGCTGGCGAGGTGTTCAAACAGAACGAAGTAGAGGGGCAGATCGCTCAGCTGTCGGCGAACCCTGGCACCCGCTTCGAAGTGGTGCGCAATCCACGGATCGTGACCATCCAGAGTTACCAGGATGCGCTGGATATTTCCGAGCAAGGCAAGGAGTCGGGGATTATCCGTTTGGCCCTGGCCAGCAGCGACGCGGCCGAGGCAGTGAAAATCCTCAATAAAATCGCTTCGTTGTATGTGCAGCAGAACGTGCAGCGCACGTCGGCGGAAGCGGCGCAGAGCCTGGCGTTCCTGCAAGGCCAGTTGCCGCAGGTCAAACGCGACCTGGCCAAGGCCAGCGATGCGCTCAACGGTTATCAGACCCGCGGCAAGACGGTCAACATTTCCCTCGAAACCCAATCGGTGCTGGAACAGGTCGTCAGTCTGGACACCCGTATCTCCGAGCTGAAAATGCAACAGGCGGAGATGGATCGCAAGTTCACCAGGCAGCATCCGGCGTACCGCGCACTGATGACCCAGATCGGTGAATTGACCCAGCAGCAGAAGGCGCTGGAGAGCAAGGCCCAGGACCTGCCTGCGACGCAACAGGAACTGCTGAACCTCACACGTGACGTGGAGGTGGCATCGCAGATCTACACGCAACTGCTGAACAAATCCCAGGAGCTGGACATCGTCCGGGCAGGGGCTGTGGGCAATGTGCGCTTGGTCGACTCCGCGGATGTCGACCTGACCAGCCCGATCAAACCGAAAAAAGCCTTGATCGTTCTGATTGCAACCTTCCTCGGTGCATTTTTCGGGGTAGCGCTGGTGTTGCTGCGCAAGTCCCTGAGCCGAGGCCTGGAGGGTCCGGAGGCCATCGAACAACTCGGCTTGCCGGTGTACGCGTCGATTCCATACAGCGCGCTGCAACAGGAAGAAGACAGTAAAAAGGTTCGTGCCAAGGACGGAGCGGACAAGCCGGCCTACCTGCTGGCCCTGCGTAACCCGACGGATTTGTCCATCGAGTCGATCCGCAGCTTGCGCACGTGCCTGCACTTTGCCGGGCTCGACTCGACCAACAACCGGATCATGATTTCCGGCCCGAGCCCGCAGGTCGGCAAAACCTTCGTCTCCTCCAACCTTGCGGCGGTCATGGCGCAAAGCGGGCAGCGAGTCGTACTGATCGATGCCGACATGCGCAAAGGCCATCTGCACAAGACGCTGAACACACCGATCACCAACGGCTTGTCGGACCTGTTGGTCAAGCGTTGCAGCATCGAGCAGGCGATCAATAAAGTCGAAGTCGACAACCTGCATTTCATCAGTCGTGGGCAGGTCCCGCCCAATCCTTCCGAGCTGCTGATGCACGTCAACTTTCGTGAGCTGCTGGCGCAACTCAGCGAGCTTTACGACGTGGTGATCATCGACACGCCACCGCTGCTGGCGGTGACGGACGCGGCGATTGTCGGTCGCGAAGCGGGGATCAGCCTGATTGTCACGCGCTTCGGGGTGAACCCGGCCAAAGAGATCGAACTGACGATTCGTCGATTCGCCCAGAACGGCATCGAGTTGAAGGGCGCGGTGTTCAACGGCGTCGAGAAGCGCGCGGCCAGCTACTACGGCAACGGTAGCTACGGCTATTACAACTACGAATACGCGTCCGATAAATCCTGAGTGTCAGCGGTTGTCCTTTCATGTTTGAAGTGGGTGAGTTGTGAAAAAAATACTGCACGTGGCAGAGACGATCAAAGGTGGCGTCGCGACGGTGATCCGCACGATTTCGGCTTCGCCCGAAGGCGACGCGGCAAACTATGAGCTGGTCTATCTGGTTCCGCAGGATCAGGAAAAGGAACTGCACGGGATTGCCGGGCAGCAGATCCGCACCTTCGCCCGCACCGGACGCAATGTGCCGTCCTTGCTGCGTTTCGCCTGGCGAATGACTCAGGTGATGCTCAAGGAGAAACCCGATGTCGTGCATTTGCACAGCACCTTTTCCGGTGTCATCGGGCGTTGCGTGTGCGTGCTGTTGCGACCTTGGCGCAAGCCGAAGATCGTCTACTGTCCCCATGCCTTTTCGTTCCTGATGGAAAGCTCGCCGACCAAGCAGAAAGCCTACGGGTGGATCGAGCGGGTATTGCAGAAGGTCACCGACGTGATCATCTGCGTCAGCCAGTACGAACTCGACAAGGCCGCGCGGTTCGGCATCGAGCGCAAGCGCATGAAGCTGATCTACAACGGCATTCATCACAAGGATGACGCGCCGAAAACCAACGGTCCCGAGCCTATTCACCTGCTCTTCGTCGGTCGTCTCGATTATCAGAAAGGCTTCGACGTGTTGCTCAAGGCTTTCGCCAAAGTCCAGCGCAGCGACCTGAAACTGACGGTGGTGGGCAGTGCCGTGAACGAGGACTCGGTCGAGTGCCCGCCGATGGAAGGGGTTCAATACCTGCCGTGGGTGACGCCGAGCGAAGTCCAGGCGCTGTACCGTAAAGCCGATGCGCTGATCGTCCCCAGTCGCTGGGAAGGCTTTGCCATGGTGCCGCTCGAAGGCATGGCCATGGGCTTGCCGGTGATTGCCAGCAACTGCACGTCGCTGCCCGAACTGGTCACCAATGAGGTCTCCGGCTACGTGTTCCCCAGCGGGGACCACCAGGCGCTGGCCGATGTGCTGACGAAAATCCAGAAGCCGCGGTTGCTCGACCTTGGCAGCGAAGGGCGCAGCATCGTCCGCGAGCGCTTCAGCGCCGCGCTGATGATCCGCCAGACCTATGACCTGTATCGCGCCCCCACTTTTTAAGTAGAACTCAAGCATATGAACGTAACGATTTTGCATGGCTACAGTGCGTCCAACTCCGGTGACGGTCTGCTCGTGGATCTGGCCATTGCCCTGGTGCAGCGAAACTTTGGTGACGACACCTCGATCAGTGTCGTGGCCTCCGATCCGGAATCCTTCAGTTACTTGCCGCACCCGCGTTTTGACGCGCCGGTCATGGCGGCCAAGGGGCTGGGGCGGGTCAAGCAGGCGGTGTTCCTCAACCAGTCCTACGCCGGTCTCGCTGACCTGTTGAAGAAAACCGATTTGATCGTCGGCGTCGGTGGCGGCTACATGCGCTCCAAAAGCGCCTTCGAACACATCAAGTTGAAACTGGGCCACGCCAAGCAACTGGAAACCGCGATTCTCAGCAAAGTGCCGTCGGTGTACTTGCCGCAAAGCATCGGGCCGTTCCACGGCGAGAGCAGCAAGATCGTCGAGCACTACGCCAGCGCCGATGCGGTGTTCGTGCGTGACAACAGGTCGTCGGCAATTTTCGACGCCTGTGAAAATGTCTACCGCGCACCGGATCTGGCGGTGCAGTCATTGGCCAGCAAAATCCTCATGCAGCCAAAGTTCACCCGTTGCGCGTCATCGCCGGCAACGGTGTGTGTGGTGCTGCGCAAGCCGCCGGAGTGGAGCAAGGAGAAGAAAGTCGCTTACGTGGCCAATCTGAAGTTGCTGCTGCAGCGCTTGAAGAACAAAAGCAAAGTGGTATGCGCGGTGCAGAGCGCCGTTCGCGGCAACGATGACGGTGCGTTCTATCGCGAACTGGGCATTACCGAAGACCTGCTGCCATTGAAAGCGACGTTGGCAAAGTATCAGCCGGACCTGGTGATTTCCGTGCGCCTGCACGGCGCCATCGAATCGCTGCTGTCCGGCGTCCCGGCCTACCACATCAGCTATGAGCGCAAAGGCTTCGGCGCCTATCAGGACATGGGCGTGGAAGACTGGGTGATCAACGGCGGCGACATCAATGTCGACACCATCATCGACACGGTCTATGCGCCGAACGCACTGTCCGGTTTCGGCAAACGCCTGACCGACACCTGCCGCGAGATCGAGGCAAAAACCGTGGCCATGGACGACATCATCAAAGGTATCGTTCGATGATATTTCGGCTACTGCTTCGCGGCGGAGCATTGGGCGCGAAGTTTTTGCTGGTGCTGGCGATCACCCATTTCCTCGGTTATGAGGCGCTGGGCTTTTACGGCGTGGTGGTCGCGGCCTCGTTGATTGCGTCGAAGTTCTACAGCGTTGGCTTCAGTTCCGAAATCAATCGGTTGATCAGCGTCGGTGGCAGTTCGCGACGGGTCGTCGACAGGGTCCTGCTGCTGTACCTGGCCGTGGGGCTGCTGTTGTCGGTGGTGACGGTGTTGGTGTATTCGCTGTTCCAGGCAGTCGATGCGACGACTGCGCTGATCCTGTGCGTGACGCTGGTTTTGCTCACTGAACACCTGTCGTTCGAAATCAACTCCTTCGTGTTTTCCGCGCAGAAAGCCACGGCCGGCGCGCTGCTGTTTTTCATCAAGACCGGCCTCTGGGCGCTGTTGGCGGTGGGCGGGATGATGCTCGGCTGGGTGTCCGGGATCGCCAGTGTGCTGTGGTTGTGGGTTGTGGCCAACGTGCTGGTGATCGTCGCCGGTTACCTGATTGTGGTGAACGTGCACAAGGGCCGGGTGACGGGTTCACTCGCGACGAAAACGGTCTGGAAGGCCGGGTTGCCGTTCTATCTCGGCACAGGGTTGATCGCGTTGAGTCAGTACGTCGAGCGCTTTCTGATCATCGACATCGAACCCTACGCCAGCCTTGGTAAATACGTGTACGCCTGGTCGGCGGCCAATACCTTGCAGGCGCTGTCCTATGCGGTGGTGGCGGTGGTCGGCATTCCGGTGCTCGCCAAGCGTTTCCAGGCGGATCAACAGCCGTTCACGGTCCGGCAGTTGTTCGTCAACAAATGGGTCATGCGCTCGCTGGTGGTGTCCGCCGCGGTGGCGGTACTGATTTATCTGTTCTTCAATGTTGTGCTCGATTACGTCGCCACGAGTGTTCCGCGTCCGGACAACGCGATCCTCGGCGTGCTGATTTTTTCCTTCGCCCTGCGTGCCATTGGCGACATCGTCTGGGGCGGCTTGATTGCCTCTAAAAACAGCCGGGTGTCACTGGCCAGCGCAGCGATCTGCTTGCTGGTTTCGGTGCCGGTCAGCTACGTGCTGATAAAGCACTACTCGATCTACGGCGCTGCCTGGGGCAACGTCTTTGCGATCATCGTGCAGCTCGGCGTGATTGCCGTGTTGACCCGTGTGACCCGGCCGAAAGGGGCTTTGGCATGGGGTTGAAGCTGCCGTGCATCGAGTTTCGCGGCAAGAGACTCGATTCCTCGATTTCGTTC
This sequence comes from Pseudomonas sp. GM74, assembly GCF_000282455.1. Taxonomy (GTDB): domain Bacteria; phylum Pseudomonadota; class Gammaproteobacteria; order Pseudomonadales; family Pseudomonadaceae; genus Aquipseudomonas. Next base: position 12,179 of record NZ_AKJG01000151.1, on the reverse strand, counting down.
CTGATCCTGTTCACCGGGTTGTTTCTGTCGGTGGCCATGCCGCTGTTGGTCCCTCGCGATCCTGGCCCGGATGCCATGACCTTGTGGTCGTCCTACGCCCGTGCCGACAACTGCAATTTCTGGAACCCGTTCTCGCCGGATCGCTCTTCCTACGAGTGTTCGGCGTTCCTGCTGCGGCCCACCGGGATCAATCTGACCAATGCCTGGGCCTACGGCATGTTCTGCAATTTTTTCCTCACGGCGATTCCGGTGGTGGTCTTCCGGCGCATGCCGCTGGCGATTTTCGGCACGCTGTGTCTGTGGGGCATCGTTCGCTCGTTTTTCCTTGAAAACCTGACCAAGGAAATCATTGTGTCGGTGGCGGTGTTGAGCATTTTGCTCAGCTCGTTGACGCGCAAATATCGCGGCGGATTTTTCTTCTCGGCGGTGATTTACGGCGTACTGATCCGACCCTACTGGATTCTGTTTTCACTGTCCTGGGTCGGTGTCTGCGTGATGAAGAAGTATGTCTCGCGCGTCACCTTCTTCCTGATGCTGTTCCTGTTCTACCTGGCGGTCGCCATGGCGATCCAGGTGGCGCTCGGGTTTCCGGTGTCGTCGATTCGCGCCAGCAACAACGAACTGCGCACGGCGGGCGAGGAAGGGTCCAAGTCGTTGATCGTCTCGTGGCTCAGCGGTAGCGACTTTGTCTCGCAGGCGCTGGACTCGATGATCATCTTCTTCCGGTTGTCGTTCCCGGTGGAGTTGATTCTGCTGTCGGGGCCGGGGCAGGTGATCTTCGTGGCATTGATGATCATGACCGCGCTGCTGCTGTTCAAAGTCATCACCTCGACCGATTACAAAGGCGCGCCGATCCAGACCAAGCCTAAGGAACTGATCGCGATTCCCCTGGCGTTTCTGCTGGTTCAAGGCCTGTTCGAGCCGGACTTCGGCTCCTTTGCCCGGCACTTCTCGATGGTGGTGCCCGTGTTGTTCGTGGGCCTGGGATTGATGTTGCGGGCGAACAAGCCGGCGCAGGTTGAATCAAGAATTCTGAATTGAGGCAGGTGCTTTATGTCGAGCAAGAAAAAGTCCCTGGAGATCGAAACCCTGCGTGGCCTGGCGTGCCTGCTGCTGGTGCTTTATCACGTCATCGGCCCGTTGGGCGGCGGCTTGAAAATAGACCTGGGCTCGCCGTTCCGGGTGATCGCCGACTCCATGGTGTATGTGCGGATGCCGCTGTTCACCTTTATCTCCGGCTACATCTATTCCATCTACAAAATCCGCGGCAATGACTTTTCGGTGTTCTTTTCCGGCAAGGTGCGACGGCTGATCGTGCCGCTGTTTTGCGTGGGCGTGCCGTTCTCGGTGTTGCAGGCGGTGGGGCCGGGTGTGAACAAGGACGTCGGTGTGATCGACGCGTTGTTGTCGTTCTGGGTGCCGGTCAACCACTTCTGGTTCCTGCAGGCAGTGTTCATCATTTTCATGTTCGTCGGCTTGCTGGAGTGGCGTGGTCTGCTGCGCACGGCGACACGCTTGTACCTGCTGTTTGCGTTTGCGGCAGGGGTGTTTCTGCTGCCGCCGTTCAAGTTCGATGCGTTTGGCATCAACGGTGCGATCTATCTGCTACCGTTTTTTGTGGCGGGGATGATCGGTCAGGAAAATGTCGATGCGCTGAAGCAACGGTTCAAGGTGATCGGGCCGCTGGTGTTTGTGTTGATCTCGCTGACGCTGTTGTACGTGGCGGCGATTGATCGCGAGTTGATCGTCGACCGCCGCAGCCTGATCGGTTTGACCGTGGGTTGCGTGTCCTGCATTGCGTTGCTGTCCAGCGACATGCGCTCGAAGTGGCTGACCTGGCTCGGCGGGTATTCCTATGGGATCTTCCTGTTCCATGTGTTGTTTGCCGCCACTTCGCGGTTTGTCCTGGGGCGTTTGGGCGTGAAGGACGAAAGCCTTCTGGTGCTCGGTGGCCTGGCGTGTGGCTTGCTGGGGCCGGTTGTTCTATCGATGGTTTTCAGTCGATTCAACTTCACCTCCGTGCTGTTCCTGGGTGAGCGCGCGGCGGCTAAAAAACCACCGGCAAACGTCGCCCCGGTGCCTCAAACCTGATGAGTGTTCGAGTAAAGGAAGCGATGCATGTTGGCAGTTGATGACGTCCAGCCAGTTGCGGCGTCAGTGGTCGAAGTCGGCGACGCTCGTGAACGGTTTGGCCAGTGGCGCGAAGGGAAGGGCGGGAAGGTCCTGTCCATCTCGGTGATCGGCGACAGCTACAGCGCCGGGCAGGATTTCTATCTGAACAAACTGGTGCAGCGGCTGGCCGGGGAGACGGGTTTCGCCGGTCCCGGCTATGTCGGCTTCAACCACGGCGCGGCACTGGGCGGTACGCACTTCAAATACACCCGCAGCAGTGAAAAGTACTTCGGCGGTGACTGGCAGGTGTCCGCCCTTGGTCAGGCCAGCCCCGACAGTCGAACCCTTACCGGTCGGCCCGGTGCCTGGCTGGAGATCGATGCCAATCCGACACCGGCCATCAACACGGCTGTCACCCAAGCGAAACTGCTCTACCTCGGCAATGGCGAACCCAATGAGGTTCGCTACCGCTGGGCACCGTCGCAATCCTGGCAGCCATTGACGCTTGCAGGCTCAGGGGTTCAGGAAGTGCCACTGCCAGGCACGTCGGCAGCGACAGACTGGGCGTTCCGGCTGGAAGTGGTGAAAGGCGCGCCAACCCTCTTCGGCCTGTGGATGAGCAACGATCAGGAGGGTGTGCGGGTATCCAAACTCGCGGCGTCCGGCGCGGCGTCCGCTGACTTCTACCACGGCGATAGCCGTTGGCAGGCGCAGTGGAAGACGGTGGTGTCGAAGATTCCCGCCGACATCTACCTGATCATGCTGGGCGGTAACGACCAGGGTTTTGGCGTGAAGCCGGAGCAGTACCTGAAGAACATTCAGGGTTTGGTGGGGATGGTCCGCGAGATTCAACCGGCGGCGAGCATCAACCTGATCCTGCGTCAGGACACGACACGTTCCAGCGCTTACCCGATGTCGGCCTATGCGCAAGTCCTGGAACCCTGGGCGCGCAAGGAACACCTCGGTTACGCCAATCTGCAGTGTGCGTTCGGTACCGACTTCAAGCGTTATGCCGCTACCATGATCGGCCCGGACAAGATTCATCCGGTTCCGGCCACGGGTGGGCGAGTGATTGCCGATTTCTTTTATCGTCTGATCGTCGGTGGAAGTACCGCGGCACTGTAGGAGCGAGCTTGCTCGCGAAAAACGTCCGGACAACGCGGTCATTCAGACAGGGCGCGTTATCGTTGGCGTCCATCGTCGGAACGCCGCCCGGAGCAAGCTCGCTCCTACAGGGCAGCCGATTCGAAGTGCTCCAGATGAGCGAGCAGCTCTGCGGTTTTAAGCGGCATCAGTTGCGTAGCACAACGGGTTTCCACGTTGATGATGATGGCCGGGTCGTTGCAGCAAATGCGCACCCGGAATCGCCAGTCGCTGAATATCACTTTCAGCCCGTCGCGGTCATCGATTTCCAGCGCCTGCCCGCGGTAAAGCCTTTTCAGGTGAGCGAGGAGGGGATAGGGGTCGAGCATCGGCCGGCGGATGTCTCCGGAAGAGGGAAACATACCGATTCGTTCCACCAGCAGAGTGGGGCCGAGCCAGGACTCGTTGGCGCTCGGCAACCGCTGATGGCGCGATAACGAGGACATCACCCCGAGGTTGCCCACCTCCATTTCAATGTATGCCGAAAGTTGTGCAATGTTCATGGTTGGCCTGCCTGAATGAAGAGTGGGCGTCGGGGGTTGGAGCCGTCTTAGCGGCCCTTCAAGTACAGGTTTTCGTAGCAGAAGTTGGTCGCCTGCAGGTAACCCTCGGCGTCGCCGCAATCGAAGCGCAAACCCTTGAACTTGTAGGCCAGCACACAGCCGTTCTGCGCCTGTTTCATCAGTGCGTCGGTGATCTGGATCTCGCCACCTTTACCCGGTTCGGTGTCGGCGATCAGGTCGAAGATATCCGGCGTCAGAATGTAGCGGCCGATGATCGCCAGGTTCGACGGGGCGTCTTGCGGGGCAGGTTTTTCCACCATGTTGTTGACCCGGTAGATCCCGTCGGAGATCGGCTCGCCGGCAATTACGCCGTACTTGTGAGTCTGGTCGCGGGGGACTTCCTGGATGGCCACGATCGAGCAGCGGAATTTCTTGTAGAGCTCGATCATTTGGGTGAGGACGCCATCACCTTCCAGGTTCAGGCACAGGTCATCGGCCAGTACCACGGCGAAGGGTTCGTCGCCGATCAACGGGCGACCACTGAGAATCGCGTGACCCAGGCCCTTCATTTCCACCTGGCGGGTGTAGGAGAAGGTGCAGGTGTCGATGAGCTCGCGGGTTCCGGCCAGGAACTTCTCTTTCTCGGTGCCGCGAATCTGGTGCTCCAGTTCATAGCTGATGTCGAAGTGGTCTTCCAGCGCGCGCTTGCCCCGCCCGGTGACGATCGCCATGTGTTGCAGGCCGGCGTCCCGTGCTTCTTCAACGGCGTACTCGATCAATGGCTTGTTGACGATCGGCAGCATTTCCTTGGGCATGGCTTTGGTCGCCGGCAAGAAACGAGTGCCATAGCCGGCAGCGGGGAACAAACATTTACGAATCATAAAAGTATCCTGGACAGTCATGGAACACAGCCAACGGGTGCGCGCAATAACGAGTGATTGCAAGTTTCAATGATTATTGAAGGCTTACTTTAATACCTGAGTATGGCCACTAGTGGCAAATAGCAATGTGCGGATAACGCAACAATGTTATGAGATGTCGGGTTGATAGTTGTTGGTTATTTTTAGTCGGCATCTGTTGATAGTGGTGTGTGCGTCGGAATGCTAATAAGTATCCCGCAATACAGTTTGGCCTGAAAAAATATTTATTGCCAGTCGTTGAACTAATTTTGTTTTTGGTTGTAGTCGCTCTTATTTGTGTGGTTCAGCACACACCTTTAACAAGAGGGACTTGACACGCAACTTCGCACTTTTCCCACTATGGACCGCACTATGAAAATTCTGGTAACGGGTGGAGCTGGATACATCGGTTCGCACACCACGCTCGCATTGCTTGAAGCAGGCTATGAAGTTGTTGTGCTGGATAATCTTTGCAACAGCAGCGACGCGGCATTGCACGCGGTGGAAGCCATTTGCGGCAAGAGTGCGCTGATGATTCGCGGTGATGTGTGCGACCGGGCCTTGCTGGACCGGATTTTCCAGCAGCATGCCATCGATGCCGTCCTGCACTTTGCCGGTCTCAAGGCCGTGGGCGAGAGCGTGCGCAAGCCGCTTGAGTATTACGAGACCAACGTCAGCGGCAGCATCACGCTGTGTCAGGCGATGGCCGCCGCCGGGGTGTTTCGCCTGGTGTTCAGTTCGTCGGCCACGGTATACGGCGAGCCGGAGCAGATGCCGATCCGCGAGGATTTCCCCACGGGCAACCCCACCAATCCCTACGGTCAATCCAAGCTGATCGTGGAAAATGTGCTGCGTGACCTGAGCCTGGCCGAGCCGCGCTGGAGCATCGCGCTGTTGCGTTACTTCAACCCGATCGGCGCGCATGACAGCGGTCATCTGGGCGAAGACCCGAGCGGCATTCCGAATAACCTGGTGCCCTACATCAGCCAGGTGGCGGTTGGCAGCCTGCAAGAGTTGTCGATCTTCGGCAACGATTACCCTACGGTCGACGGCACCGGGGTGCGCGATTATATCCACGTCGTGGACCTGGCGGATGGCCATCTCAAGGCCTTGCAGTCCATCGCCGGGCGCACCGGCATTCATACCTGGAACCTGGGCACCGGCGATGGCTACAGCGTGTTGCAAGTGCTGCGGGCGTTCGAGCAGGCGTGCGGTCAGCCGGTGCCCTATCGAATGATGCCGCGTCGCTCCGGTGATATCGCCGAGAGCTGGGCCGACCCTTCCAAGGCGCAGAAAGAGCTGGGCTGGAAGGCCACGCGCAACTTGCAGGACATGGTCACGGATACCTGGCGCTGGCAATCGAATCACCCCAAAGGCTATCTGGGATGATGGCGTTTTAGCCTGATGTTATTTCCAGTCAGGTTGTTAGATATCGTCGGGAAAATACACTGGTCATGCCTTTTGCAAGCCCGTAGATATAAACCTGCCGTTCGACTTTTATCAGTTGGGTAAGACTGTGAAAGAACAACGGATCTTGTTCGCACTTTTTGCGGACTTGAACTCTACCACCTCTAACGTAATGCCCGATTTCGATCGGGTTGAATGTTAGAAAGGAGTTGATATGAAGAAAGTGATGGCAATTGCCCTGTTGACGATGTTGAGCAACTTGGCGTCTGCGGTAGAAGCGCCGCTTACAACTGCGACCAATGTATTGGGTAACGTGGCGGCGACTCAAGCCACTGCAGCCAGTACTGCAATGGTCGCCAGTGCTGTAGCGGCGTCCAACAGTGGTGGAAGTGCAAACGGCGGTACGACGGGTACGACAGGTACCACGGGTACAACCGGCACGCACAACTAACTGAAACATCTGTTGGTGCAGTACAAGGTCGCCCGATGCAAATCGGGTGACTTTGTTTTTAGATTCGCCCTTGAATAGCGTAGTGCCATTATGACTCGTAGCTTTTCTCTTTTAATGTTGGCAAGCATCGCTTTACAAGGTTGCATGTTTTCCCCCGGCCAATACCTGAGCACCAGTGACATCACGCGCCAGGGCGCCAGTGAAAGCAGTCGGGTCGAGCTCATTGCGATCACGCCCAAGCTCATTTCCATGAACAGGGCCACGCAAAAGCATGAGTCCGTGCCGACGGAACTGTTGGCGGCCCCGGCCGAGTACCGCATTGGCAGTAACGATGTCCTGTACATCACGGTCTGGGACCACCCGGAGCTGACCGCACCCTCCGGCGCGCAACAGCAGATTGATGCCAACGGTCGCCTGGTCCGTGCCGATGGCACGCTCTACTACCCGTTTATCAAAGAGGTCCAGGCGGCCGGTAAAACCGTCCAGCAACTGCGATCGGACATCGAAGAAAGGCTGTCGGCCTTCATCGCCGAACCGCAAGTGGATGTCGCCGTGTTGCGCTTTTCCAGCCAGAAAGTCGTGGTGACGGGCGCCGTTTCGAAGGCCGGTCCGCAACCGATTTCCACCAACCCGCTCAGTGTGGTCGAGGCCCTCGGTTCTGCCGGTATCGATACGGCGAGTGCCGACTTGTCCGGTCTGTTGCTGACGCGAAACGGGCGGGTCTACACGCTCAATCTCGACACGCTCAACCAGCCGGACTCCGAGTTGCAGAACGTCTACCTCAAGGGTGGCGATCAGTTGTATCTGCCGTACAACGACAAAAAACGCATCTACGTCATGGGCGAGGTCAACCAGCCCCGCGCACTGAGCTTCAAGACCGCCACCATGAACCTGTCCGATGTGCTGGGCTCGGTCGGTGGATTGAGTCAGACCACCTCCAACGGTAACGCCGTGTACGTGATCAGGGGTGTTGAAAACCTCGATGTGGAACCGGCGAAAGTCTACCAGTTGCAAGCCCAATCCCCGACCGCCATGGCGCTGGCCACGCACTTTGAAGTACGTCCCCAGGACGTTGTTTACGTAGGTCCTGCCAACGTGACTCGCTGGAATCGCTTCATCAGCCAATTGGTGCCGTCGGCATCGATTGTCGGTACGGGCGCTTCCGCGGCGAAGAACATGAGTGAAGTCAGCAGCAACAGCAATTAAGGCCGGGTCCGATCGTGAGAACGTTGAATGTTGGCGTCTGCTTGATAGCGGCCTTGATGTTGTGTGGCTGTAACCCGCTGATGGTCGCTTCGATGACCAACCTCAAATCAGCGGTGGTGGGGCCCAATGAGCTGGACGTGACGGCGGCCCAGGTGGCGGATGTGCGCTATCCCCAGCTCAAGCTGACCACGCCGTCCGGTTCCGGCGTGCTGGCGCTGGTGCGTGAGCGCGGCGACCTGCAGTTCTGGGTCGCGTCCGGCAAACAGGTCCTGCTGATGCGTGATGGCCTGGCGGTGCGCAGCATCGGCCTGGGCCTGGGCGGCGATCTGGACGGGACGCGCCTTGCCGACGTCTCGCCCTTCAAGCAAGGCCTCCATCAAGTGCCCGATGGCTATACCAGTCAGCGCTGGATCGATCTCTACCAGGGCCAGGAAGTCGGGGTGACCTTGAACAGTCGCTTCTCCCGCAAATCCATGGAAACCCTGGAAATCCTCAACAAGGAATACGCCGTGCTACGTGTCGATGAGCAGATTGACGCGCCGGCCATCGGCCTGCGTGCGACCAATCGTTACTGGGTCGATCCCGTTGACGGTTTCATTGTGCAGAGTGAGCAGCAACTGACCTCGCAGTTGCGGGTCAAGATCGTGCAACTGACCCCTGACCGCAGGCATGCCCGGTGAAGCGGGTCAGGGCTCTATCGGCGTGCCTGCTGTTGATCACTGGCATCAGCCATGCAGCGGTCACCGTCACCGGTGACGTTGCCAACCCGGGGGCGGTCGACCTGCCGGCGGGCGGGCGATTGCTGGACGTGATCAGCGTGGCACAGCCCAATGCCGAGAGTTACTGGTTGGCGGGCGTATTGCTGCGTCAGTCCCTGGTCGAAGAGCAGACCCGGCTCAAGGCCGGGGTGCTGTTCGATCTGGACGTGTTGCAGCGCATGGCCGTGCTGTTCGACAGACCGAGCCGGGCTGCCCTGGCGGTGCGGTTGGCCGAGCAAGTCAGGCGCATGCCGGTCACCGGGCGCCAAGTGGCTGTCCTGGACCCGGTCGCCGTGGAAGTCGGGTTTGCCCGCAACATTCGCCTGGACGACGGCGATCGCCTCATCTACCCGCTGCGGGTCGACGAAGTCGAGGTGCTCGGCGCTGTCGCCGAGTCGTGTCGGTTGCCCTATCAAGCGCTGCAAGAGGCCCGCGATTACCTGCAGGGTTGCACGCCGCTGGTCGATGCGGACGCCGATTACCTGTGGTTGATCCAGCCCAACGGCGTCACCCGGCGCGTCGGCATTGCGCACTGGAATCGCGAGAGCGGGCAGATACCTGTCGCCGGCAGCAAGATTCTGGTCCCGGTCAAAAACGATGACCTTGATCCGCCTATCCCTGAACTGAATCAGCAGTTGGCCGAATTTATTGCCACGCAGCTGGCTGAGGTGGTTCGTTGAATTTACGTTTTGCAGCCGTATTGTTATTGCCCTGTGGTCTGGCTTATGCAGAACCACGCATTACCCAGAATGATTTCGGTGGCGCGGGCCTGTTGCAAACGCCGACGGCGCGGATGGCGCCGGCCGGTGAATTGAGCCTGAATGCCAACCGCACCGACCCCTACAGCCGTTACAGCGTTTCACTTCAGCCACTTGAGTGGCTGGAAGGCTCGTTTCGCTACACCGCGATCACCAACCGTCCCTATGGCCCCGAATCATTGAGCGGCAACCAGAGCTACAAGGACAAGGCGGTCGACCTCAAGGCTCGCCTGTGGGAAGAGACCCATTGGGCACCCGAGGTGGCCTTGGGCTTCCGGGACATCGGTGGTACGGGCCTGTTCTCCAGTGAATTCGTGGTGGCCAACAAGCGCTACGACAATTTTGATTTCAGCGCCGGCATTGCCTGGGGTTACCTGGGCAACCGCGGTGACTTCGAAAACCCGCTGGGCTACATCAGTGATCGCTTCAAGACCCGGCCCGACAGCGAAGGTACCGGTGATGTCAACGCCGGGGCCTATTTTCGCGGCAGCCCATCCTTTTTCGGCGGCGTGAGCTACCAGACACCCTGGGATCGGCTCAGCCTGAAACTCGAATACGAAGGCAACGATTACAAGCACGAGCCAAAGGACAACGAGATCAAGCAGGACTCGCCGATCAACCTTGGCGCGGTGTTCAAGCTGACTGACTCGATCGACGTCAGCGCAGCGTGGGAGCGCGGCAATACGGCGATGTTCGGCGTCACCTTCCACACCAACTTCGCCAGCCGCAAGGCGCCGGCCAAGACGTTCGACCCGCCGGCTGAACCCTTGCCGGCGAAGGCGCCGAGCACCGGGATGGATCAGGTCAACTGGGCCGATGTGTCCCGGCGCCTGCAGCAAAATGCCGGGTACAAGGTCGAGCGCATCAGCCAGCGCGATTCCGAATTGTTCGTGTACGGCGAGCAGCAGCGTTACTTCCATTCGGCCAAGGCCGTAGGCCGCGCGAGCCGGATTCTGGACAACAGCGTCAACGACGAAATCGACTGGTTCACCGTGGTGAACAAGCGCTACGGCCTGCCACTTGAAGAAACCAGCGTGCCTCGGCAAACCTTCCGCGAAGTGATCGACAACGAGGAGCCGCTGCAAGCGCTGCACCGCACCACCGAGATCAACCCGGCGATGCCGCACAACGAGAAAACCCTCTACACCGAAGCGATGCAACCATTCGCCTATGGCGTCGGTCTGGGCTTCAAGCAGAACGTCGGTGGCCCCGATGGCTTGCTCTATCAGTTCAGCGCCGACGCGGACGCCGAGTACCGCTTCAACCGCAACACCTGGTGGAGTGGTTTGCTCAGTGCCAACCTGATCAACAACTTCGACAAGTTCACCTATGACGCACCCAGCGGCTTGCCCCGCGTGCGCACGGACTTGCGTCAGTACATGACCACGTCCGATGTCACCATGCCGTTGTTCCAGGTCAGCCATGCCGAGCAGTTGGACAAAGACCTGTATGGCATGGTGTACGGCGGCTACCTGGAGTCGATGTTTGCCGGTGTCGGGGGCGAGGTGCTGTTCCGTCCGACCGGCGAGCGTTGGTCGGTGGGCGCGGACCTGAACTACGTGCGCCAACGTGAGTTCGACCAGGGGTTTGGTTTGCGTGATTATTCGGTATTGACCGGTCACATCACCGGCTACACCGACTTGCCCTACGACACGCTGGCAGCTGTCAGCGTCGGGCGTTACCTGGCAGGCGACTGGGGGGGCACGCTGGATATCTCGCGGGAGTTTTCCAACGGCGTACGGTTTGGTGCGTGGGCAACGATCACCACCGCAACCGGTGCTGAATATGGCGAAGGTAGTTTCGACAAAGGCATCTACCTGTCTATTCCGTTCGATGAACTGATGAGCATGTCGACCATGCGCCGCGCCAACCTCGTCTGGTCGCCACTGACCCGGGACGGCGGTGCACGGCTCAATCGCAGCTACCAGCTACATTCGATGACCGACAGCCGCGACGACGACATGTTCTATCGCAACTTCGAGAAGATCACTGAGTAACCTCGGCACAAAGACCCTTGTGGGAGCAGGCTCCCACAAGGGCAATGCGGGGATTTATCAGCTGGACTGTGGCATTTCGCCGTTGGCCAGACGCTTGTTGATGTCGGCGATCACTTCCGGCAGATCGGTGATGGTGTCGATCATGTAGTGCGGGCGCGAGCCTTCGAACATCCCGTGGATGCGCTTGCGCTCGCTGTCCAGTTGGTCGCGGCCCAAGGCGCGATAACCTTCGTAGTCCAGGCCCAGGGCATTGCCGGAGCAGATCAGCGCCACGGTCCACATGCCTGCGCGGCGACCTTCGAGAATGCCCGGCACGGTGTCATCGATCTTCACGCAGGCGGCGACATCGTCGATGCCCAGGGCGATGACGTTGGCCAGCGCCTGGGCGGGCCATGGGCGACCATTCGGGACTTCATCGGTGGCGACCACGTGATCGGCCACGTAGCCGTTGGTGGCGGCCAGTTCAACCACCTTGTCCATGACCTGTTTCGGGTAACCGGAGCAGGAGCCGATCTTGATCCCTTGCTGGCGCAGGTTGGCGATGGTCTCCAGCGCCCCGGGAATCAGTGCCGAGTGTTCGGCGATTTTTTCGATCTGTAGCGGCATGAAGCGTTGGTAAATGGCGGTGACGTCATCGTCGGTCGGCGTGCGGCCGAACACTTTACGATAACGCTCGGCAACCTCCGGCAGATCGCACAGGGTGCGGATGTGGTCCCACTTGCCCATGCCCATCGGGCCACGGGCTTCTTCGATGGACACCTGGACGTCGAACTCGGCGAAAGCCTCGACGAAAATCTGCGTCGGGGCGAAGGAGCCGAAGTCGACCACAGTGCCGGCCCAGTCGAGGATGGCGGCTTGCAGTTTGGTTGGGTTGGTGTAGTTCATGTCTCAAATCCTGCTTGTTGGAATGATGAGCAAATCCGGGTAGCAGCTGCCGAGCCTGCG
>NZ_AKJG01000150.1 GCF_000282455.1 Pseudomonas sp. GM74 | reverse complement strand
ACTGCTTCGCAGCCGAACGCAGCCTCGCAGGCTCGGCAGCTGCTACAGAGAGCCGAACTGCGTCTACTCCTCGCGCAGTGCGGCTCTCGACCGGTGTCACAAACACCGGTCTTTCGCGGCGACTGTACCAGCAGTCGCCGTTTTTTTTGTGCGGTCGACTCAGGATTCTTTCGGGCCGGTGACAGGTTTTGCTGTGGATTGTTTTTGCGCACGCCATGAAGCCGGCGGCATACCGAACTGACTGATAAACCACCGCGTAAACGAACTCGCCATCGAATAGCCGAGCATGTCGGCAATCCGGCTGAGCGAGTAGTTCGGGTTGTCCAGGTAACGCAGCACCAGGTCTCGACGCACGTCGTTGATCACGTCGTTGAAGGCGCAGTTGTCGTCCTTGAGGCGGCGTTGCAGGGTGCGTACGTTCATGCCCTGGCTCTGGGCCACCTGTTCGATGGTGGCGCGCCCCATGGGCAGCAGCAGGTAGATGGCCTTGCGCACCTCGAACAGCATCGAGGTGCCTTCGTGGTTCTGCAGCGAGTCGAGGTAGCTCTGGGCGTAGCGGGCCATGGCCGGGTCGGCGTTGGGGTTGGTCATGTCCAGGCTGATGTCAGGGCAGACGATGCCGTTGAACTCGCTGCCGAACTCCAGGTTGCAGCCGAACAGGCGGCGGTGCAGGTGCAGGTTGTCCGGTGGCTGGTGCATGAAGTTGACGCTGTAGGGGTGCCAGTGTGAGCCGAGCAGAGCAGAGCACAGCCGGAACATCACGCCAATGGCCAACTCCGTGGCCTGGCGGCTGGGCATCGGCGTTTCGGTGACCACCTCTTCGCGAATGATCACCATCTTGCCGGCCTCTTCAATGAAGATGGCCAGCGAGTCATTCATCAGGTGCCGGTAATCCACCACGACCTGCAAGGCATCGCGCAGGGTGCGCTGGTGGCTGAGCAGCAGGCTGACCACGCCGAAGTCCGAGAGCTGGCGCGACTCGGCCATGCTCAGGCCGAAGGTCTGGCAGCCGCTGGCGGTGGCCGAGTCTTCCAGCAAGCGGACGGCGGCATCGATATGGATGCGGTGTTCAGGGGCTTGCAGTTGGGCCTTGCTCAAGCCGACTGCTTCCAGCACGTCGCGCGGGTTGAAACCCAGGTACTGGGTGACCTCCAGGTAGTTGGTCAAGACGGCGGCGCGAACAAGCTTGGTCATGCAAAGTCTTCCCTGGGCCGATGGCGTTTGGCGTGAGCGTGGCGACTATATCCAGCGTATCAACAGTTGAACAGTTGTCATGTCGTTGATGGATTTCATGCTGTCCGGTCACCAATCTTCTACGCTGCATGGAGCCACCGGCGCTCATCCGTTGATTACAGTGACCTTGCGCCCACCTGCGAGGTTTTTAGACCAGTGGTCGCACTGTCCAAGTGTCCGACAATTTGTCATCAAAAGAAAAGTGCCTGACGTCCAATGTAAAGCGCTTCGGGTGGGCGCTCTTTAATGTCGACACTACAAAAAGCCCCTGGCGAAAACAGCCAGTCGAGTTATCGAGAAAGCGAAGGTGTTGACCGTGGACAAACTGCAAACTGCCGCCACCATTCTGATCGTTCCGGGTCTGCGCGAGCACGTGGCCGAACATTGGCAAACACTGCTTGCCGCCAGGCTGAGCAACGTGCGCAGTGTGGCGCCGCTAGAGACCGACAAGCTCGACTGCATGGCCCGTGTGCGGGCGATTCAACACGAACTCGAACAAATCGACGGGCCCGTGATTCTGGTGGCCCACAGCGCCGGCGTGCTGATGGTCGCGCACTGGGCTGCGCACTACAGCCGACCGATCAAGGGCGCTTTGCTGGCCGCGCCACCGGACCTCGATGCGGTCTGGCCGTCGAACTATCCATCTTCCGAAACCCTGCGTAGCCAGGGCTGGAACCCATTGCCACAAGGCCAGCTGCCATTTCGCAGCATCGTGGCCGGCAGCACCAACGATCACCTGGCCAGTCTGGCTGCGGTCACCCGCATGGCAAAAGGCTGGGGCGCCGAGTTGCTCAATCTGGGCGAAGTCGGCCATCTCAATCCGGCCGCAGGATTTGGCCATTGGCAGCAAGCTGAAGCACTCATCCTGGAGCTGGATCGCTAGTACAAGGAGCTGGACTGGCAGTACGCCAACCGGCATTTGCCCTCATTCCTTAAACGCAAACCCGAAGAGGTTTGTGCGAGGGCGGCTGCGCTTAAAACAAAGACAAAAAGGCGGAGACAACGCAATGCACAACAATAAGAGTCACGGCTTCACCGCGCCACGCTGCACCTTGCTGGCCTCAGCCATTCTCGCGGCAACCGTACCGGCGGCCCATGGAGCCGAGATCGAGACGGGGAATCCGGACTGGAACGTACGCGTGGATAACACCATCAAGTACAACTACGGCGTGCGCACCGAAAGCGCCGACAAGCGCATGTTGGGAACGCCGAACAACAACGACGGCGACTACAACTTCCGCAAGGCCGGTACCAACATCACCAACCGTATCGACCTGTTGACCGAAATGGACGTGGTCTACAAGAACGCCATGGGCTTTCGCGTCAGCGCCGCCAGCTGGTACGACAAGGCCTATGACAACACCGGTTCCAACTCCAACCCGTTCGTCAACGGCAACGATGCGCGTTCGGGCCTGATCGCCAACGATCCGCGCCTGGCCGGGGTCACCCATGACAACGTCGGCAACGGCAGCCCGCACCTGAGCAATTATGCCCAGCGCTACTACAGCGGCCCTTCGGGCGAAATCCTCGATGCCTTCGTGTTCTACAGCACCGAAGTGGGCGAGGAGTCGATGTTCAGCGCCAAGGCCGGCCAGCACAACGTGTTCTGGGGCGAGACCATTCTCAACCCGGTGCACTCGGTCAGCTATGGCCAGTCCGGCCTCGACCTGGCCAAGCTTGCCGCGTCGCCGGGTACCGAAGCCAAGGAACTGTTCGTTCCGCGTAACCAGCTGTCGATGACGTTCACCGTCAATCCCGAGCTGACCGTGGGTGCCCAGTATTTCCTCAATTGGGATGCCGCGCGCCTGCCGGAAGCGGGCACCTATTACGGTGGTTCCGACCTGGTTGGCTTCGGCGCGCAATCGTTCCTGTTGGGCAACACCAACGGCGTGGTACCGGGCAGCCCGCTGGGTTGTGGCCTGGCGCCGTGCAACGCCTTGACCAATGTGCGTCGTGGCAAGGACCTGACCCCGCATGACAGCGGCGACTGGGGCGTCATGGCCAAATGGTCGCCGGCGTGGCTGGATGGCACCCTCGGCGTCTACTACCGCGAAACCTCGGAAATCCTGCCACAAGCCTGGCTGGACGCCAGGGGTATTACCTCGGCCAACCCGAACGGCACCCGTCCGGCGGGGCAAGTGCCTGCGGTGATCAATACCCTCAATTCGCTGGACACCGCCACCTATCAACTGGCCTATGCCGACAACATCAAGATCCTTGGCCTGAGCCTGTCCAAGGACGTGGGTGGAATCAGCGTGGGTTCGGACCTGAACGTCCGTCACAACATGCCGCTGGCCAGTATCCCGGCGATCGTCAGTACCCGCAGCCCGCTGGGCCTGGGTCAAGGGCTTGGCCTGCTGCCAGCGCGTACGGACGCCACCGGTGTGGTCTATGACACCCCGAGCCGTGGCGACAGCATGAGCGCCACCGGTGACACCCTGCACTGGACGCTCAACGGTCTGATGACCTTGCCTAAAACACCTGTGTTCGACCAGGCAACCGTGCTGGCCGAGTTGTACTACAGCAACCTGCTCAAGCTCGATAGCGAAAACGAGGCGCTCTACAAAGGCAAGGGCAGCTATCGCGGTATCGACGCGCCGACCCGTGACAACTGGGGGCTGGCAGTCAACTTCACACCGACCTGGTACCAGGTATTCCCGGGTGTCGATCTCAACGCGCCGATGTCGGTCAACGTCGGTCTCGACGGTGTGTCGCCGGTCTCCGGTGGCGGTGCCAAGGACACCGGCAACTATGCCGTGGGCATCGGTGCCGTTGTGTACAACAAATACTTTGTCGACCTGAAGTACGTGGACTCCTTTGGCCAGACCGACAAGTGCAACAAGAGCGGTGTAAGCACCGGCCCAACCGGTGGTGACGGCTCCACCCCGAACGCCTTTAGCGGCAACGAAAACTACGCCTGTTACGCCGGCGGCTACTCGTCCTTCTCCGGAGGTGGTGCCACGACTGAGGACCGTGGCGCCGTGTACCTGACGATGAAAACTACATTCTGATTCACCACTGATTTGCTTAACGCAAGCAGGAGAATAACAAGATGAAATTTGTAAAAACCGTGTTGGCCGCTTCGCTGGCCATGGTCTTCGCCGCTCAGGCACAGGCTGCTGTTTCACCTCAGGAAGCTGCCAAGCTTGGCACCAGCCTGACCCAGGCAGGGGCTGAAAAAGCCGGGAACGCTGATGGTTCCATTCCTGCCTACAACGGTGGCCTGACCACGCCGCCGGCCAGCTTCAAGGCCGGCGACAGCATGCGCCCGGATCCGTTTGCCAGTGAAAAGCCTGTGCTGGTGATCGACGGCAAGAACGTCGATCAGTACAAGGGCCTGCTCACGGCGACCACGGTAGAACTGGCCAAGCGTTTCCCGACATTCCGTGTCGACGTGTTCCCGACGCACCGCACCGTGTCGCTGCCTCAAGCGATTCTGGATAACGGCGTGAAGAACGCCAGCGGCGCCAAGTCCCTGGAAGGTGGCCTGGCCATCGACAACGTGCTGCCGGGCATTCCATTCCCGATTCCGCAGTCGGGCAACGAAGCGATGTGGAACTTCCTGTTGCGCTACCAAGGCGTCAGCATCAGCTCCAAGTACGACTCCTGGAACGTTGACTCCGCGGGCGTTCCTAGCCTGGCGACCACCGGGCAAGCGAACATTTCCTACCCGATCTATGAAAACCTGTCGCAGCCGATCAGCAGCGCCGACGTGTACTACCAGATGAAGCTGGCGTACACCGGCCCTGCGCGCCGCGCCGGTGAGGCGATCATGCTCAAGGACGCCGCCAACCCGTTGCAGCAACCGCGTCGCGCCTGGCAGTACCTGCCGGGCCAGCGTCGGGTGAAACTGGCGCCGAGCCTGGCTTACGACACGCCGAACCCTGGCACCGCAGGTGCGGGCACCTACGATGACGTGTTCGTGTTCAATGGTGCGCTGGATCGCTACGACTGGAAACTGGTCGGCAAGCAAGAAATGATCGTGCCTTACAACACCTACAAGCTGACCTACGTCCAGGATCCGAAGTCGCTGACCACCGCCAATCACTTGTCACCGGACTTCGTGCGTTGGGAAAAACACCGTGTATGGGTCGTCGAAGGCAACCTCAAGGCCGGTGCCCGTCACATCTACGCCAAGCGCCGCTTCTACCTCGACGAAGACAGCTGGACCGCTTTGGCCTCGGATCAATATGACGCCCGTGGTCAGCTCTATCGCGGTTCCTTCGCCTTCCTGAGCCAGAGCTACGACAAGCAGGTTCCGGATTCGACGCCCTTCATGATCTACGACCTGGTGGGTGGTTCGTACAACATCAACGGTGTAGTCGGCCCTTACGGCGGCATCAAGTACATCGAGCCGCTCTCCAAGGCCCAGTGGTCTTCGGAATCCCTGGCCGGTGCCGGTATTCGCTAAGCCAACCGCAAAAACGCGCTCGCACGATCCACCGGCACTGTAGGAGCGAGCTCGCTCGCGATGGACGCAAGAACACCGCGGGGAACCAGGTTCCCCGCGTCATCGTTAACGCCCATCGTCGGTTCGCCGCCCGGAGCAAGCTCGCTCCTGCAAACGGCATGACCTGCACGGCGTGAGGTTTTACCGTCAGGTACACGCAGGTGTGCCTCGACGCGGTTTTCCGAAGAGGACGCAGTATGTGTTCGTATAAAAATAATATGTTGCAGCTGGCGTTAGGCGTTGTGCTCGGCCTTTCGCAGGGCATCGCCCAGGCGGCCGATTACGTCGATGTGCTGGACCTGCCCGCCAGGGTCAGTGCCTTGGCCATCAAAAGCCCGTTGTCCGGTATGACCCGCGCCGGTGGGCGTGTGATTACCGTCGGCCAGCGTGGCCATATTCTGTTTTCCGATGATTCGGGAAACCACTGGCAACAGGCCGCCGTACCGGCCAGTGCCGACCTCACTGCGGTGAATTTTCCGACCACCACCCAAGGCTGGGCGGTGGGTAATGACGGCGTGGTGCTGCACAGCAGCGATGCCGGCGCGACCTGGCAAAAGCAGCTCGACGGTCGTCAGATCGGCGCCTTGCTGGTCAAGCATTACACGGCGCTGGCCAGCGCCGAACCGGGCAATGAGCAATGGCCCCAGTTGGCTATGGAAGGCCAACGACTAGCCGATCAGGGCGCGGACAAACCGCTGCTCGACGTCTGGTTCGCCAACGACAAGACCGGCTATGTGGTCGGGGTATTCAACCTGATCCTGCGCACCGACGACGGTGGCCTGACCTGGACGCCATTCCAGGACCGCACCGACAACCCCCAGGGTTTCCACCTCAACGCCATCGCCTCCACCGGCGACGGTGTGTACATCGCTGGCGAGCAAGGCCTGCTGCTCAAGTGGGACGACAGCGCCCAACGCTTCAATGCCGTGCCGACGCCTTATCAAGGCAGCTTCTTCGGTGTGCTCGGCAAGCCTGGCGAAGTGCTGATCTACGGCCTGCGCGGCAATGTGCTGCGCAGCACCGACGGCGGCCAGAGCTGGACCTCACTGGACACTGGCCTGCACGTCAGCATCACCGCGGGCCTGATCGATGCCCGTGGCAATTATCGCTTGTTCACCCAGGGCGGGCAGATGCTGGTCAGCCAAGGGACGGGCGCGCAGTTGCATCTGAAACAGCAACCGGCACCGACCCCGGTCGCCGGTGCCACCCAGTCCGCCGATGGCGCATTGGTGCTGGCCGGCAGCCGTGGTGCCCGGACGCTGTCCGCCGATCCAGCCCTCGAACCCTAAGAGCGAGAACCCAGACATGGGCAATATCAAACAAGACGCCATGCCGGTGATCCGCGAACTGCGGGATTTCGACCACCGCTCCGGCAACCTTCTCGAACGGCTGGTGTTCAACTACCGCCCGCTGTTCATGCTGTTGATGGCGCTGGCCACCGTGGTGCTGGGCTTCATGGCCGTGACTCGCCTGGAGCTGCGCCCAAGCTTCGAAAAAATGATTCCCCAGAGCCAACCCTACATCCAGAACTTCCTGGAAAACCGCCAGTCGTTGCGCGGGTTGGGCAACTCGGTGCGGGTGGTGGTCGAGAACACCCAGGGCGATATTTTCGACCCCGAGTACCTCGACGTGCTCAAGCAGGTCAACGACCAGCTTTTCCTCACCGAAGGCGTCGACCGTGCGTGGATGAAGTCGCTGTGGAGCCCGGCCGTGCGCTGGACCGAAGTCACCGAGGACGGTTTCCAGGGTGGCCCGGTTATGCCCGACACCTACTCGGGGCAACCTGAGCAGATCGAGCAGTTGCGCCAGAACATCTCCCGCGCCGGCATCGTCGGCAGCCTGGTGGCCAGCGATTTCAAGTCGACCATGCTGATCGTGCCGCTGCTGGACAAAGCCGCGGCCGGTGGCCAACGCATCAACTACCACGCGTTCTCGCAGATGCTCGAAGAGCAGTTGCGCGACAAGATCGAATACGCCGGCGACAGCGCTGCGCGAAAATCCGGTGTCGAAGGCACCGGCCATTACAAGGTGCGGGTGATCGGCTTCGCCAAACTCATGGGCGACCTGATCGACGGCCTGATCCAGGTGATGATGTTCTTCGGCCTGGCCGTCGTCACGTCACTGGCCATCATCTACGCCTACACCCGTTGCGTGCGCAGCACCCTGCTGGTGGTCGGCTGCTCGCTGATCGCGGTGGTCTGGCAACTGGGCATCGTCGCCTGGCTCGGCTACGCCATCGATCCGTACTCGGTGCTGGTGCCATTCCTGATCTTCGCCATCGGTGTGTCCCACGCGGCGCAGAAGATGAACGGCATCATGCAGGACATCGCCCGTGGCACCCATAAGCTGATCGCCGCGCGCTACACCTTCCGCCGTCTGTTCATCGCCGGTGTCACCGCGCTGCTGGCCGACGCCGTGGGCTTCGCCGTGTTGATGCTGATCGACATTCCGGTGATCCAGGACCTGGCAATCACCGCCAGCATCGGTGTTGCGGTGCTGATCTTCACCTCACTGCTGCTGATGCCGGTGGCCCTGTCCTATGTCGGTGTCGGCGCGAAAGCCGCCGAGCGTGCGCTGAAAATCGACAACCGCGCAGAGAAGCACAAAGGCTTCGGCAAACTGTGGGACGCGCTCGATCGCTTCACCACCGCCAAATGGGCCACGGGTGCCGTTCTGGTCGCGGTGTTGATGGGCATTGGCGGTTTCATGGTCAGCCTGAACCTGAAGATCGGCGACCTGGAAAGCGGGGCGCCGGAGCTGCGCGCCGACTCGCGCTACAACCGCGACAACGCCTACATCACCCAGCATTACGCGCTGTCCAGCGACCTGTTCGCAGTGATGATCAAGACCGCGCCGGAAGGCTGCCTGAACTACAAGACCCTGGTGCTCGCCGACCGCCTGGCCTGGGAGCTGCAACAGTATCCGGGCGTGCAGGCGACCGCGTCCCTGGTCAACGCAGTGCGCCAGATCACTGCCGGTACGTATGAGGGCAACCCCAAGCTCAACAGCATCCAGCGCAACCAGGACGTGCTCAACTACGCCGCCCAGCAGGCCTCGGTCAACTCCCCGGAGCTGTTCAACACCGATTGCTCGCTGATGCCGGTGATCACCTTCCTCAAGGATCACAAGGCTGAAACCCTGGACGCGGTGGTGGCGATTGCCGACAAGTTCGCCAAGGAAAACAGCACCGCGGATCGCCAGTTCCTGCTCGCTGCCGGTACTGCCGGTATTGAAGCCGCGACCAACATCGTGGTGCGTGAAGCCAACCGCACCATGCTGCTGTACGTGTACGCGGCGGTGACGCTGTTCTGCCTGATCACCTTCCGCAGCTGGCGGGCCACGCTGGTGGCGCTGTTGCCCCTGGTGCTGACCTCGATCCTCTGCGAAGCCTTGATGGTGGCCATGGGCATCGGCGTGAAAGTCGCGACCCTGCCGGTGATCGCCCTCGGCGTGGGCATCGGCGTGGACTACGCCTTGTACCTGCTCAGCGTGCAATTGCACTTCCAGCGCCAGGGCCTGCCGCTGTCCCAGGCTTACCGCAATGCCGTGTCGTTCACCGGCCGGGTGGTCGGGCTGGTGGGCATCACCCTCGCCGCCGGCGTGGTGTGCTGGGTCTGGTCGCCGATCAAGTTCCAGGCCGACATGGGCATCCTGCTGACCTTCATGTTCCTGTGGAACATGCTCGGCGCGCTGATCCTCATTCCGGCCCTGTCCTACTTCCTGCTGCGCGAACGGGCCCCTCAGCCTGGTTCTGTCGCGGCAGCCGTAAACACTGAATCCACTGAACGTCCCGGCATGCCCCATGCCGTGACCACTTCCGAGTAAGCCAAGATGTCTGATTACAAAGCTCCCCTGCGCGACATGCGCTTCGTACTCAACGAGGTTTTCCAGGTGTCCCGGCTCTGGGCACAATTGCCCGGCCTGGCCGACGTGATCGATGAAGAGACCGCCGCCGCCATCCTCGAAGAGGCCGGCAAGATCAGCGGCGAAGTGATCGCGCCACTGAACCGCGCCAGCGACGAACAGGGCTGCACCTGGAACGACGGCGCGGTCACCGCCCCGGACGGTTTTGCCCAGGCCTATCAAGCCTTCGCCGAAGGCGGTTGGGTGGGTGTCGGCGGTGATCCGCAGTACGGCGGCATGGGTATGCCCAAGGCCATTTCGGCCCAGGTCGAAGAGATGGTCAACTCGGCCAGCCTGTCGTTCGGCCTGTACCCGATGCTGACCGCCGGCGCCTGTCTGTCGATCAAGGCCCACGCCAGCGAAGAACTGAAAGCGGCTTACTTGCCGAACATGTACGCCGGCACCTGGACCGGTTCGATGTGCCTGACCGAAGCCCATTCCGGTACCGACCTGGGCCTGATCCGCACCAAGGCCGAACCCCAGGCCGATGGCAGTTACAAGGTCAGCGGCAGCAAGATTTTCATCACCGGCGGCGAGCACGACCTGACCGAGAACATCATCCACTTGGTGCTGGCGCGATTGCCCGATGCACCGGCCGGCCCGAAAGGCATCTCGCTGTTCCTGGTGCCGAAAGTGCTGGTCAACGCCGACGGTTCGCTGGGTGAAAACAACGCGCTGTCCTGCGGCTCCATCGAACACAAGATGGGCATCAAGGCCTCCGCCACCTGTGTGATGAACTTCGATGGCGCCACCGGCTGGATCGTCGACGCACCGAACAAAGGCCTGGCGGCCATGTTCACCATGATGAACTACGAGCGTCTGGGCGTGGGTATCCAGGGCCTGGCCCAGGGCGAGCGCTCGTACCAGAACGCCGTCGCCTACGCCCGTGACCGTCTGCAAAGCCGCGCACCGACCGGCGCGCAGCACAAGGACAAAGCGGCCGACCCGATCATCGTGCATCCGGACGTGCGTCGCATGCTGCTGACCATGAAAGCCTTGAACGAAGGCGGTCGTGCGTTCTCCAGCTACGTGGCCCTGCAACTGGACATCGCCAAGTACAGCGAAGACGCACCGACACGCCAGCGCGCGCAGGATCTGGTATCGCTGCTGACCCCGGTGGCCAAGGCATTTCTCACCGACATGGGCCTGGAAACCACCATCCACGGCCAACAGGTGTTCGGCGGCCACGGCTACATCCGCGAATGGGGCCAGGAGCAACTGGTGCGCGACGTGCGCATCACCCAGATCTACGAAGGCACCAACGGCATCCAGTCCCTGGACCTGGCCGGGCGCAAGATCGTCGGCAGCGGCGGGGCGCTGTACCGCTTGTTCGCTTCGCAAATCCGCGAATTCACCGCCAGCGCCGGCGCGGACCTCGGCGAGTTCACCCAGCCGTTGAACGCCGCCGTCGACACCCTCGACGAACTGACCGCGTGGCTGCTGGACCGGGCACAAAACAACCCGAACGAAATCGGTGCGGCCTCGGTCGAGTACCTGCACGTGTTCGGCTACACCGCGTACGCCTACATGTGGGCGCGCATGGCCAAGGCCGTCATGAGCGGCGATGCCGAGGACGATTTCTACACCAGCAAACTGGCCACCGCGCGTTTCTACTTCGCCCGGTTGCTGCCGCGTATCCACTCGTTGAGCGCATCGGCCAAGGCCGGCAGCGACTGCCTCTACGAGCTGCAAGCCGATCAGTTCTGATCGAAAGGACAAGGAACCTTAAACATGATGGCGACAAAAATAATTCCGCCCGCCGACGGCGCCTATGCCTATCCCTTGCTGATCAAGCAACTGCTGCTGTCCGGCGTGCGCTACGAGCCGGGCCGGGAAATCGTCTACGCCGACAAGCTGCGCTACAGCTACCAGACCCTCAACAAACGTATTCGCCGCCTGGCCAATGCGCTGACGGCGGCCGGGGTCAAGGCCGGTGACACGGTGGCTTTGCTCGACTGGGACAGCCACCGCTACCTGGAATGCTTCTTCGCCGTGCCGATGATCGGCGCGGTGCTGCACACAGTGAACATTCGCCTGTCGCCGGAGCAGGTGCTGTTCACCATGAACCACGCCGAGGATGACCTGGTGCTGGTGCATGATGATTTCCTGCCCCTGGTCGAGCAGATCCACGATCGGCTGGAAACCGTAAAAGGCTACCTGCAGCTCACCGATGACGAGGCGACCACCACCTCGCTGCCGGTACTGGGCGAGTACGAGCAACTGCTGTCCCTGGCCCCGGACCAGTACGACTTCCCCGATTTCGACGAGAACTCGGTCGCCACGCTGTTCTACACCACCGGCACCACCGGCGACCCGAAAGGCGTGTACTTCAGCCATCGGCAACTGGTGCTGCACACCCTGAATGCCGTCGGCACCCTGGGCGTCTATCAGGGCCAGCCGCTGCTGCGTTCCGACGACGTGTACATGCCCATCACGCCGATGTTCCATGTGCATGCCTGGGGCGTGCCGTACGTCGCGACGCTGATGGGCATCAAGCAGGTCTACCCTGGCCGCTACGAACCCAATAGCCTGGTCAAGCTGTACCGCGAAGAGAAGGTGACCTTCTCTCACTGCGTGCCGACCATCTTGCAGATGATCCTCAACTGTGAAGAAGGCAAGGCGACCCGTTTCGACGGCTGGAAAATGCTCCTGGGCGGCAGCGCGCTGACCCTGGGCGTGGCCAGCGAAGCCAATGCCAAGGGCATGGTGGTGCACGCCGGTTACGGTATGTCCGAAACCTGCCCGTTGCTGTGCCTGACCTACCTGCGCGACGAGGACCTTCAGCTATCCGCCGAAGCCCAGCTGCCGATCCGCATCAAGACCGGCACCCCGGTGCCGATGGTCGACCTGAAGATCATCGACGCCGAGGGCAACGACGTGGCCCATGACGGCGAGTCCCTGGGTGAGATCGTGGTGCGCGCACCGTGGCTGACCCAGGGCTATCTGAAAGCCCCGGACAAAGGCGCGGAGCTGTGGCACAACGGCTGGCTGCACACCGGCGACATGGCCTCGATCGACAAACTGGGCGGCGTGGAAATCAAGGACCGTATCAAGGACGTGATCAAGACCGGCGGCGAGTGGATCAGCTCCCTGGAACTGGAAAGCCTGATCAGCGAACACCCGGCCGTCATGTCCGTCGCGGTGGTGGGCATCGTCGATGAGCAGTGGGGCGAACGGCCCATGGCCATGGTGGTGTGCGAGCCGGGGCAATACCTGGACCGCAAGATTCTGGAGGTGCATTTGCAAGCCTTCGTCGACGGCGGCCGCATCAACAAATGGGCGATCCCCAAGCAATTCAAGTTCGTCGCCGAAATCCCCAAGACCAGCGTCGGCAAGATCAACAAGAAGCTGATCCGGGAAACGGAAGCGAACTGAGGGATAAACCTGCCATCACCACCGATGATGGCAATTTTTTTGTAGGAGCGAGCTCGCTCCTACAAGGAATCCAATAGCGGGCGGTTTCTGGATAGTTTGTGGGGCGTCATCTTTGTCATAGTTCTGGCCAGAGATAACGCCCCGTTGGTCGCGGTTTTCAGCGCTTGTGCCAAGCTGAACGGGGTGTTGAACCGCCGTGCATCAGTCAAACCCCAGGAAGCCCACGACATGAACCTCACCCGTGCATCAAGCGTCCGCCACGAGTTCTACAAGGCCGTCTGGTACTACTTCAAAGTGGTGTGGCCGATCTTCTCGATATTGCTGCTAGTGATCATTGCGTTCGGCCTCATCATCGCCCACCTCGAAGGGTGGAGCCCGTATGACGGCGTCTACTTTGCCTTCGTGACCGGCCTGACCATCGGTTATGGAGAACTGGTGCCCAAACTGGGCGTGTCACGAGTGCTGGCGATCTTGCTGGGTTTCAATGGGGTGCTGATGACGGCGACATTTGCGGCGATCAGTGTCCGGGCGATTGAAGTGACGGTGACGGCGTCACGGAAGGACAAAGAATAGAGGCAACCAACACGCACTCTCCTGTGGGAGCGGGCTTGCTCGCGAAGGGGCCAGTACATTCAACATCAATGTTGCCTGGACTGACGCCTTCGCGAGCAAGCCCGCTCCCACAGTTTTTTGCAGCCGGCAGGCTAAGCCTCCCAACCCGCCCCAGTCACCGCCGCCTGTACCAGCGGGTGCAAGTCCGCCCCTTTATGTTCCGTCTGCCAGGCCAGCAACTCCTTGCGCATGCTCGGCGCCCAGTACATCTGCATATGATTGCGCACGCTGAGCACCGCCTGTTGCTGGTCCGGCTGGCTGGCGAAGTACTGGGCGATCTGGTTGGCCATCTTGATCAGGTTGTCCGTGCTCATCGGCGTACCTCCGCTTTGGCGCCACGGGCCCGGTCCTTGAGCAGACGATGCTGTTCATCGCTGAACTCCTGGAAGCGCTTCTGCCACTCCGAAGGGTGGTAGACGCGGCTGACCTCCACGGCAGTGACCTTGTACTCCGGACAGTTGGTGGCCCAGTCGGAGTTGTCGGTGGTGATCACGTTGGCGCCCGATTCCGGGAAGTGGAAGGTGGTGTACACCACGCCCGGGGCGACCCGTTCGGTGATCCGCGCCCGCAGCACGGTCTGCCCGGCGCGGCTGCCGATGCCGACCCAGTCGCCTTCGTTGATACCACGGCTCTCGGCGTCGGTCGGGTGGATTTCCAGACGATCTTCGTCATGCCAGGCAACGTTGTCGGTACGCCGGGTCTGGGCGCCGACGTTGTACTGGCTGAGGATGCGCCCGGTGGTCAGCAGCAGCGGGTAGCGACTGTTGACCTTCTCCTCGGTGGGCACGTAACCGGTGAGCATGAAGCGCCCCTTGCCGCGCACAAACTCTTCGATGTGCATGGTCGGCGTGCCGTCCGGTGCCTCGGCGTTGCACGGCCATTGCAGGCTGCCGTGGCGATCCAGTTCGGTGTAGCTGACGTTGGTGAAGGTCGGCGTCAGGCTGGCGATCTCATCCATGATTTGCGACGGATGTTTGTAGTTCATCGGATAACCCAGGGCATTGGCCAGGGCCACGGTGCCTTCCCAGTCGGCCTTGCCGCCCAGCGGCTCCATGACCTTGCGCACCCGGGAGATGCGTCGCTCGGCGTTGGTGAAGGTGCCGTCCTTTTCCAGGAACGAGCAGCCTGGCAGAAACACATGGGCGAACTTGGCGGTTTCGTTGAGGAAAATATCCTGCACCACCACGCACTCCATGGCCGACAGGGCCGCGGTGACGTGCTGGGTATTCGGATCGCTCTGGGCGATGTCTTCGCCCTGGCAATACAAACCCTTGAAACTGCCGGCCAGGGCCGACTCGAACATGTTGGGGATGCGCAGGCCCGGGTCGGGTTGCAGGGTGACGTTCCAGGCTTGTTCAAACTGCGCCCGTACTGCTTCGTTGGAGATGTGCCGGTAACCGGGTAGCTCGTGGGGGAAGGAACCCATGTCACAGGAGCCCTGCACGTTGTTCTGCCCGCGTAGCGGGTTCACGCCCACGCCTTCGCGGCCGATGTTGCCGGTGGCCATGGCCAGGTTGGCGATGCCCATCACCGAGGTGCTGCCCTGACTGTGTTCGGTGACGCCAAGGCCGTAGTAGATCGCCGCGTTGCCGCCGGTGGCATACAGGCGAGCAGCGGCACGGATATCGGCAGCGGGCACACCACAGACAGGGCCAAGGGCTTGCGGCGAGTTTTCCGCGCGGCTGACGAACTCACTCCAGATCGCGAAATCGCTACCCTCGCAACGGGCGTCGATAAAGGCCTGGTTGAGCAGGCCTTCAGTGACGATTACGTGGGCCAGCGCATTGAGCATGGCGACGTTAGTGCCAGGGCGCAGGGCCAGGTGAAATTCGGCACGGGCATGCACCGTATCCACCAGATCGATGCGTCGTGGGTCGATGACGATCAGCCGCGCGCCTTCACGCAGGCGGCGTTTGAGTTGGGAGGCGAACACCGGGTGGGCGTCGCTGGGGTTGGCGCCCATCACCAGGATCACGTCGGCCTGCATCACCGAGTCGAAACTCTGGGTACCGGCGGACTCGCCCAGGGTTTGCTTCAGGCCATAACCGGTCGGCGAGTGGCAGACCCGCGCACAGGTGTCGACGTTGTTGTTGCCGAAGGCGGCGCGCACCAGCTTTTGCACCAGGTAGGTTTCTTCGTTGGTGCAGCGGCTGGAGGTAATGCCACCGATGGAGTCGCGGCCGTATTTTTGCTGCAGCCGACGGAATTCGCTGGCGGCGTAGGTCACCGCCTCATCCCAGCTGACTTCCTGCCAAGGGTCGCTGATGTGCTTGCGGATCATCGGCTTGGTGATGCGATCCGGGTGGGTCGCATAGCCCCAGGCAAAGCGCCCTTTGACGCAAGAATGGCCGTGGTTGGCCTGGCCGTTCTTGTCCGGAACCATGCGCACCAGTTGGTCGCCTTTCATCTCGGCGCGGAACGAACAGCCCACCCCGCAATAGGCACAGGTGGTGATCACGCTGCGTTCGGGCTGGCCCAGTTCGACCACGCTTTTTTCCATCAGCGTTGCGGTGGGGCAAGCCTGCACACAGGCGCCGCAGGACACGCATTCGGAGTCGAGGAAGTTCTCGCCACCGGCAGCGGCCACCCGGGATTCAAAACCGCGCCCGGTAATGGTCAGGGCGAAGGTGCCCTGGGTTTCCTCGCAGGCACGCACGCAGCGGTTGCAGACGATGCACTTGCTCGGGTCGTAGTCGAAGTACGGGTTGGACGTGTCCTTCACGTCGGCCAGATGGTTGTCGCCCTCATAGCCGTAACGCACCTCCCGCAGGCCGACCTGACCGGCCACGGTTTGCAGTTCGCAGTTGCCGTTGGCTGAGCAGGTCAGGCAGTCCAGCGGGTGATCGGAGATGTACAACTCCATGACATTGCGCCGCAGCGTCGCGAGCTTGGGCGTCTGGGTGTGCACGCTCATGCCTTCGCTGACCGGCGTGGTGCAGGACGCCGGGTATCCGCGCATGCCGTCGATCTCCACCAGGCACATGCGGCAGGAGCCAAAAGGTTCCAGGCTGTCGGTGGCACACAGCTTGGGAATGGTCGTGCCCAGCAGTGCGGCGGCGTGCATCACCGAGGTGCCTTCGGGCACGCTGATGCTGCGGCCATCGATGTTCAGGGTGACTTGCACCTGGCTGTCGCGGGCAGGGGTGCCCAGATCGATATCGGTTTTCGGGTCGAAGAGAGTGATCATTGCTCGGCCTCCGAGGGCTGCAAGCCGAAGTCGGCGGGGAAGTGCTTGAGGGCGCTGGCGACCGGAAACGAGACCATGCCGCCCAACGCGCACAGCGAACCGTATTGCAGGGTGTCGCAGAGGTCCTTGAGGATGATCACCTGCTCATCGCGACCGCTCTGGTCCGGTGCGGCCAGCAGGCGATCGATCACCTCGACGCCGCGGGTCGAGCCGATGCGGCAAGGCGTGCATTTGCCACAGGATTCCTCGGCGCAGAACTCCATCGCGAAACGCGCCATATGGGCCATGTCCAAGGTGTCGTCCGCTACCACCACACCACCGTGACCGAGCATCGCGCCGATGGCCATAAAGGCTTCGTAATCCAGCGGCGTGTCGAATTGCGAAGGTGGCACCCAGGCGCCGAGCGGGCCGCCCACCTGCGCAGCCTTCAGCGGACGACCACTGGCGGTCCCTCCGCCGTAGTCTTCCACCAGTTCCCGCAGGGTCAGGCCAAAGGCCCGTTCCACCAGGCCGCCGTGACGAATATTGCCAGCCAACTGGAAGGGCATAGTGCCCAGGGAACGGCCCATGCCGTAATCGCGATAGAACTGCGCCCCCTTGGCCAGAATCAGCGGCACCGAGGCCAGGGTCAGCACGTTGTGCACCAGCGTCGGCTGGCCGAACAGGCCCTGCAACGCAGGAATCGGTGGCTTGGCGCGAACGATCCCGCGCTTGCCTTCGAGAGAGTCCAGCAGCGCGGTTTCTTCACCGCAGATGTAAGCACCGGCCCCGACGCGTACTTCCATATCGAAGGCCTGGCCACTGCCGCCGACATCGGCGCCCAGGTAACCGGCTTCCCGGGCGATGTTCAACGCTGCACGCAGCGTGGCCACGGCATCCGGATACTCTGAGCGTACGTAGATGTAGCCGAAGGTGGCACCGACGGTAATGCCGGCAATCGCCATGCCTTCGATCAGCAGGAAAGGGTCACCTTCCATCAACATGCGATCGGCAAAGGTGCCAGAGTCACCTTCGTCGGCGTTGCACACGATGTATTTCTGCGCAGCTTGAGTGCCGCGCACCGTGCGCCATTTGATCCCGGCAGGGAAGGCCGCGCCGCCACGGCCACGCAGGCCCGAATCGAACACCGCCGTCGCGGTCTGCTCGCCGCCAATGGCGATGGCCTGGGTCAAACCCTCGAAACCGCCGTGGGCCCGGTAATCCTCCAGCGACAACGGCCGGGTAATGCCAGCGCGGGCGAATAGCAGGCGTTGTTGAGTCTTCAGATAAGGCAATTCTTCCACCAGGCCCAAGGCCAGTGGATGGGTAGTCGGTTCGCCTTGGAGTGCGTCGAGCACGGACGGTACATCGGCAGCCGTCAGCGGGCCGAAGCCGATACGACCTTGCGGGCTGTCAACTTCCAGCAGCGGTTCCAGCCAATACAGGCCGCGCGAACTGGTGCGCTGAAGCTCCAGTGGCAGATTGCGTTCCTTCGCCTGTGTGATCAGGGCTGTTGAGACCTCGTCGGCGCCCACAGCACGGGCAAGAGAATCACAGGGCAGATAAAGAGTCGGCATCACGCGTCCTCCCGGCAAGCGTCGAGCAGCGCATCCAGACGCTCGGCACTCAGCCGCGCATGCACCCGACCATCCAGCTCCAGAGCGGGCGAGCAGGCACAGGCCCCAAGGCAATACACCGGCCGCAAACTGATGCTGCCATCGGCGCTACTACCGTGGTCATCCAGTTGCAGACGCTCACGCAACTGCGCAGCCAACTGCTCGGCACCACGGCTCTTGCACGACTCGGCCCGACACAGCCGCAGGATATGCCGCGCAGGCGGCGCGGTACGGAAGTCATGGTAAAAACTGATCACCCCACGAACCTCGGCCTGGCTCAGGTTCAGGGCATGGGCAATCTCGGGCACGGCGACATCGGGGATATAACCGATGCGCTCCTGAATATCATGAAGAATGGGCAACAGCGCACCCGGAGTACCCTTGTGGCGCTCCAGCAGACTGTTGACCACAGGCAGGTGCAACATCTCATCAGGCATTCAGCAATCCTCACGGTCACGGACAAACCATCTGGTTGTCGGTCGTCCGAAAGTGTCGGCTGCGGCACTCACACCACGTCACGGTATCGTGGCAATTCAGGCCGTTGGCCAGGGCACCCTGAGCGGGCATCTTGTTGTGCCCGGCACGGTCTTCGCCGCACCTCTACTGGGCATAAAGGGCAGCTTGCCACGCTGCTATTGATCGACCTGCACCAAAGCGACGTGCTCGGTTCTGCCTACGACTATCCATTAAGTCTAGATGAGTGGTGCACGGGGCGTTCACGCACTGGCCTAATGCCCGGAGGGCCTGTCGATGGCTGATGTATAGCAAGCAATACAGGTGAGAAGAAGCATCAGAGCCGTGGCCAATTCTACGGAGCAGACGCGCTGAAGTATTCCGCTGCAGCCCCAACGCACAACCCCTGTAGGCGCGAGCTTGCTCGCGATGGCGCCAGCCCAGCCAACATCAATACCGAAGGTGCACCGCAATCCCTGTGGGAGCGGGCTTGCCCGCGAAAGCGCCAGCCCAGCCAACACAAAAGCTGAATCAGCTGCCACCCTAGCAAGCCACCCACACCCCACAGGCCTCAACCACTAAGCTTCAGCCTTAGCCCCCACCCGCTTAGACGCCAGCCCATTATCTCGATCCCGCACCGACACTTTCATCACATCATCCACCACTGCCTCAATCCCGCTAGAAATGAGTAATGAAGTTGAGTCTCAGTCGTCTATGTTTGCGCGTCCTACAGGTCAGAGCCAACACGGAGTAGGAAAAATCTGATTTCGCCCATTAGCGGCTTATGGATGAGTCATACCTGCCTGGAAGAACGTAGATTCCCTCCTGCAAATTTTACTTGCCAAGGAGAGGTCGTATGGCGTTTGACGCTTTTATCAAAATCGAAGGTATTCCAGGCGAAGCGCTTGATGAGCAACACAAGGACTGGATAGAAATTACCGGATACAGCTTCGGCACTCACCAAGGCACTTCTGCTACAGCCAGCTCGGCAGGTGGCGCCTCATCGGGGCGCACGACCGTTAGCGACTTCACGTTCACCAAGAACCTGGACAAGTCCAGTTGTAAGCTCATAGAGATCAGCTGTGCAGGTGATCATTTGAAGGAAGTTGTATTGACACTGCATCGCGCCGGAGGCGAGAAACAGAAGTATTTTGAGATCACGTTGGAAGAAGTCATCATTTCCAGCTACTCACAACATGCAAATGATGGCGTGCCTACTGAAAGTCTCAGCTTGAACTACGGTCGCATCAAAACAATCTACACCCAGCAAAAACGAACGGATGGTGCCGGCGGAGGTAACGTAGCGGGCGGTTGGGATCGCATCAACAATAAAAAATACTCCTGAGATCGCCACTAATGCCAGCGACCTTTATAAATCCAAGAATGCAGCCTTATTCATATTTGAAGTCGACATTGCAGCTTGGTAAAAACTCAATGTCGAAGTTTGATGTATTGAATGTGCATGTTGTCAATGCGGTAGTGCTGCCAGGTGAGCTGATAATCGTAGGTGATAATTCAACACCTTCGTGTACGGCCGAAGAAGCGTTCTACATGAAGAAGGCGTCTGAAGTTCATTTGGCACTGATGGCCAATGGAATGCAGGGTGATGGTTTTTTAGTAGAAAATCATGAGTTCATAACAAAAGCGCTTGGGCATTCATCTATTGGGATAGGTAGCGTTGGCGGTGCGTGGGGTAAACACCTCGATGGTATCAAACAAACCCTTGAAGATATTGAAGCGGCCCATCGCGATCACCTTAGAAACGGGGCGCCTAAGGCTCGAGATGATTTTTACGCAAAGCGCAAGGCACTATTTGAAAAGCTTGATAATCAACTGAAAGCTTTTGCCAAATATGGTTCAGGCCTGCGCAACCAAGGCTCTATAAAAAATATGCTTGGGATATCCACGAGAAGCTATTTGCACTCCGGGGTGATAGCAGGCTATGCAGAAACCATTAACGGCGTGGCGAGAGCTTCGCGTTTCATGAAATCAGGTACCTACTTGGGCATAGGTCTGAATGTGGCTGCAACAGGAACATCTATCTACGCCGCGTGTACCACTGGGCGCGAAGTACAGTGCAGAAAAGCTAAATATGTTGAAGCTGGCAAACTGGCTGGAAGTCTTTCCTTCGGAACTGTGGGTGGATCCGTCGGAGCTGGTATGGCGATGTTAGGATGCACTGTGGTCTTAGGCACCGTCACCGGCGGCCCAGGTGCGCTA
The DNA here is from genome assembly GCF_000282455.1 of Pseudomonas sp. GM74. Lineage (GTDB taxonomy): Bacteria > Pseudomonadota > Gammaproteobacteria > Pseudomonadales > Pseudomonadaceae > Aquipseudomonas. Next base: position 80,485 of record NZ_AKJG01000150.1, on the reverse strand, counting down.
GCATGTGCAGTCATTGGGGGAGGCGTTGGCGGCTATTATGGAGGTGAGATAGGTGAAAAAATAGGAGAGTCCGGTGGAGAAGTTATTTATGAGCTCTTTCCACAATGAGTAATGTTGCGCTGTCGATCATCGTAATATCGATACTTCTTCTTGGAGTCGTATCAGCGTGCTGGATTCTTTTGTCTTCATATCGTTTTACTGAGTTGGTGGAAAGTTATCTTAATAAAAGTAAGTTTGTAGAGAATAATCGCAAGGTGCTTTCCCATGCGGGTTTGATGGGGCTGCTCATCAGGAATTGCGCAATGGCACTAATGTTTTTGATTCCTAGACTCTGTGAAAAGCGTGGCCTCGTAGAAAAAGATGAGTTGTTGAATCTGCCGATTGACCTAAAGCGAAAGTTATTGGTGCCATGGGTTGTAAGTGGTTTCTCGTTATTTGCGGCGTTTATCTATTGGCTTTTGGTTCTTTGATTCTAGTGCGTAATAAAAGGCGTACTTATTACCTTTGTGCTGACCTGGCTTTTACCCTCTATAGCAGGAAGGAAGTGCTAGCGGCAAGTTATATATAACGAAGGGCGCTGACTGATGGCTCGTGGAAAAGTTAAGCCAATAGCAAGAAAATGCAGGTGTTGCGGTGCGATAAATGAAGAAAACTCAAGAGGAATTAAAGGCGGTCTCTGCTATGGATGCAGAAAATCAAGGCATGAGCGAGTGGGAGCTATTGTGTCGAGGGCGCAAAAACTCCGCTTAACGGTTGTGCTTAGCGTTATTTCTGTCTTTTTTTTAACATTGGCCGGTTATGCAATTTATTTCAAACACATCGTGCTGCCTTATGGAAGTCGAGTGCGATCCAGGTTATTGGAGTTCAACGGTTTGGGGGTTGCATTGCCAGCGCTGTCGCTGATTCTGCTCTCGGTGGGTACTTTATCTATCATTGCGGTCAATAATTGTTCTAATGGAAAGGTGTATGAGAAAATAATGAACATCAGTCTGTGTGCAGGATTGTTTTTGTATTCAATAATTATTTTTTTTGGTAGCGACTTTCACTACAGGTTATTTAATTAAGGTTAGCCTACTACCTTGCTTGGGTGTCTATTTTTCTTTCCGCTCCGTATTAAAAATGGAGATAGAATTATTACACAAGTTAAAATAGATCTGCCCTCGGGGCCAATCCCAATTCCCGGCCACCATACAAAATTTTTGTAGGAGCCAGCCTGCTGGCGATAACGCCAGCCCAGCCACCACAAAAAACCGAGCTGAAACCAAATCCTTTGTAGGAGCGAGCCCGCTCGCGAAAAACGCAAGACATTCACATGTCCTGCTGAATGCCCCACCCTTCGCAACCAAGCCCGCCCTCACAACATCACGCCTGACACTTGAAACCAAAAGCTATCCCGGCGCGTCGCCCACTACCCCCCAGCCTTAGCCCCCGTCCGCTTGGACGCCAACTCAATATCCCGATCCCGAGTCAGCACCTTCACCGCATCATCCACCAACGCCTTGCTCATCGAAGTCAGATAATGCGCCGCCCAGGCGTGACGGTCGGTGTCTCTGGCATAAGCAGCATCTTCAGTGAGCGTCTTGGCCAGGAACAGAAAATCGGAGGCCATGGACAACGCATCGCCGAGAGGAACCCCGCGAGTGACATGAAACAGCGCTTGATCCGCACAGTAGATCGCGGGTGTCAGGCCGATGGTTTTGAGTTCAGGTTGTTCAGTCATTGGCCACCTCCAAGGTTGGAGAGGCAATGGGGAAGGGCATTACGCGATTGGGAATCGCATAGAGAGAAAAGCCAAATTTCAAACGGATTGATACTGCGCATTATCCAACTCCTTGATATTAGGAGCTGCCACGTTCGTTTCCACACGAATGGGTGACAGCTGTGCGCAGGGTGGAAAACCGGGAATCAAGGAAACCGGCACGCCCGAAGACGTCCCACGCACAGCCGCCATAACTCACGCCGCAGGCATAAAAAAAGCGCCGGCAGACGTGATGGGGGCGCTGTTGCGCCTTGAATTACACGGGTTTCCACACCCGGTCGCTGAATTGGCAGCGACGGTGGGAGGGTAACGTGCAGATCGTTTTGCTGCAACCTTCGAGAGCGCTGGGTGATTATGTAGTCAGTCTTTGGGATATCCGCGCGATGACGGCGCAGCGGGGCTCTGGAAAAGGGCAATGCCATCTGTCCGCAGGTTACATATTTGCGCTTCGGGTCGTTGAGGATTTACCTCATAATCGCGCGCTCCTACCGTTGGCAGCTCTGCTTATCGACTAATCTGTAATCGCTGCCACCAGACCTCAAACAGCCAAGGAGAAAGGCAATGCCAGATAGCTGGAACCAGCGTCAATCGAATGCATCCGCCAAGCATGCCCTCGAACGGTTGCCTGCCACATCTGATTTGCCTGCGACCCTATGAGTCAAGCTGCCTACGTCAATCCAAGCCTGCTCACCTGGTCTCGGGAGCGCGCAGGTCTCTCCACTGAGCAGGTTGCTAAAAAGCTGCCAGTGAAACCTGATCGAGTACAGGAATGGGAGGCTGGCGAGACCAAACCAACATTCCTTCAGGCTCAAAAGTGGGCGAGTGTCGCTCACATCCCGTTTGGCTTCCTGTTTCTTCAGCAGCCACCCGTCGAACAACTGCCTTTACCTGATCTGCGGACAGTGGGAGGGATTGCTCCTCAACATCCCACTCTGGAACTGTTGGACACCGTTAGGGATGCAATACGTAAGCAGGACTGGTACCTGGAGTATCTGCAACACCAGGAGCATCAGCCGCTTGCTTTTGTAGGTCGCTTCAATAGCCGATCTCAAGTCAGAGAGGTGGTGGACGATATTCGCCGAGTCCTCGGCGTGAACCCTGACATTGCTCGATTGGATTACGAAAAATACAGCCGTGCCTTGATCGATGCTGCGGAAACGGCTGGCATTTTGGTTATGCGCAGTGGCATTGCGCTAGGGAATACTCACCGCAAACTGGAAGTGAGCGAATTTCGGGGTTTTGCCATCAGCAATACCTACGCCCCTATCGTATTTATCAACAGCTCCGACGCTCCCACTGCCAGGCTGTTCACCTTACTTCACGAACTGGCCCATATCTGGATTGGTAGCAGTGGAGTGTCTGACGGAAATACCGCAAATGGTCGCGACGAGGAACGTTTCTGCAATGCAGTTGCAGGTGAGTTTCTGGCTCCCGAAGCCCAATTCCGTGCCCTGTGGACCGCAGATATTGACTGGCAAGACAATTTAGCACCGCTAGCCACTCGATTTCATATCAGTAAATTAGCTATCGGTCGCCGCGCATTGGATCTTGGATATATAAGCCAAGCTCAATACAGCGCTTACTATCGAGTGATCCTCAAGGCTTTCCAGGATGAAAAAGGTGGGGCGGGTGACTATTACCGTAACGCCACCGCGAAAAACAGCCCTCGCCTAAGCAAGGCCGTGCTGACTGAAGCAATGAGTGGCCGGATGCTGCTGCGCGAGGCGGGGCACTTGCTCGGCGTGCAACCTGCCAAATTAAGGACTCTCGCCAGCAAGATCACGGAATGAATTATTTACTCGACGCAAACACACTGATCGAAGCGAAGAACCGTTACTACGGGATGGCTATCTGTCCTGGATTTTGGCAATGGTTATTGCTTAAAAATAAAGCATTAGCTTTAGCCAGCATTGCACCGGTAATGGACGAGCTAACTAAAGGGCATGATGATCTGGCCGGTTGGGCGAAGGGAAATTCTGATTTCTTTCACTCCACCACCGATCAGGATACGCAACTGGCATTTGCGCAGGTCGCGGGGCTCGTGGCTGATCAATCGCCTAAGATGAAAGTAGGCGCTATGCAAGAGTTTTTGGCGGGTGCTGACCCTTGGTTAATTGCGAAAGCGATGACTACAGGGTCTACAGTCGTTACTCATGAAGTGCTGAATCTCGACGCTAAACGGAAATTCATCATTCCCAATATTTGTCAGGAGCTTAATGTGCCTTTTTTGAATACGTTTGAGTTGTTGCATAGGCTTGAGGCAAGGTTTGTATTGCCTGCCTGAAGCAAGTGACTTTCTCAAGTCGTTTGGAAAGAGAAAGGGGACGGGTTTATTACTTAAGTGAAAGTAAATCTGTCCCCTTTTTTTACTTGGAGAAAGTATGCGCATTTTTATCGACGAGTCAGGATCGTTCGCCTATACAGACGATCACAACGCTTGGAGCACCGTTGGCGCAGTCGTAATTTTGGATGAGGCGATGGGTGCGGCTGAAAGCGCACTCCAACAGTTCAAAGTCGAGAATGGATTTGCCCCGACTGATGAGTTGAAGCTCGGAAAAGTTGGTGACGAGATGAGCTACTTTCGACTTTTAAACCGACTCGCTCAATTGAATTGCACGCTGTATGGGCTGGCAACAAACGCCCACCTCAACACCCCTGAAACTGCACTCGCTCATAAAACACAGAGTGCCCAGGGGCTGGTGAGGCACATCGACAAAATGGTTCACCAAAGCATGAAAGAGAGCATCCTGAGCGTCTCCGAGCAAGTGCTTCGGCTGTCAGATCAGCTCTACATCCAATTCACCTGCCAAATCCAATTGATGCATTACGTAGTTTCGCAAGCGGTGACTTACTACGTCCAAGTCAGTCCGGAGTCTTTGGGGTCATTTGTATGGCGCGTGGATCAAAAAGAGCCTTCAAGAAAAACTGAGTTCGAAGATGTGTTCGAAAATCTCAGTCCAGGGTATCTACAGACATTGTCTATGGATGATCCACTGCCAAGAATCGAAGGCTTCGATTACAGTCACATGGCAAAGTACGATTGCGCAGAGCCAACGTATCTCAAGGAGCAATATGGAGTCGATGTCGACCTGAGTGATGTTCTAGATATCGGTAGGCTTATCAGAGATGACATCCAATTCGTTGACTCTAAAAGCGATTTTGGAGTTCAGCTAGCTGACCTGTTGACGTCAGGGTTAAGGCGATGTCTGAAGAAGGAGTTCAATGACAACCTAAGAGCCGCGGCGTTTTTAGGTCGGCTAATGGTCAATCGTGGACGCGGCCAGCAACCCTTGTTGTTGTTATCACTCGGCGAGGAGGAGGCACTGGACAAGCCTACTGAGGGTCTCGTCAGAATGATGAAGCGACAGCAACGCCCCATGATCAAAAGGTGAGACGTTGGTAGAGCTAACCGCCATGAAAAAAAAGGGGACAAAAAAAGGGGGCAGATTTGATATTGGATAAGACGTGGCGACCAGCGTCTAGCCGGTTGTAGGGCGCTACCGCTTTTTTAGGTCGCCGTCATTCATTGAATATCTTTCAGATAATCCTTGAGCGCGATCAGCGGGGCACCAATCTGCTCCATCGTCCGAATACTGGAAAATTCCCCCGCCAACCTCCCCAACTCCCGCCCCAACGGCTTATCCACACCCCCAACAGCCTCCAACGCCAACCCCACACACTCCCCCACCTTCACCTGAATCCCCTCAACATCCCCCCGCCGCACCAGCAGCTCAAACACATCCCGCTGGTAATCCCCCATGACCAGATCGTCACGCAAAATCGGGCTTGAATCGTCCGATTCGTAAGCCAGCTTGAGGGAGAAGAGGGCGACGGTTTCCAGGTGCAATTCCATGGGGGGAATCCTTGATGTATGTCGTTTTGACCGAGGATGCGAAGATCAAAAGCATCGCTGGCAAGCCAGCTCCCACAGGACGGCGGTGGGGCAGGTGCTTTTCTTTGGGCGAAAAAAAAGGCCTTGCTAAGCAAGACCTTTCTTAATTTTGGTGCCCCGAGGGAGACTCGAACTCCCACTCCTTTCGAAAACGGATTTTGAATCCGCCGCGTCTACCAATTCCGCCATCAGGGCTCAATGGCGGCGAAGTATAGAGATGAGATAACCGCTGGTCAATCAGGTACATGGAGAATTTTTGATAATTCCGCTAGACTTCCCGACCCTGCTAGACGAACCCCATCATGCGCGTTGCTGACTTTACCTTCGAGCTCCCTGATTCGCTGATCGCCCGCCATCCTTTGGCCGAGCGTCGCAATAGTCGCCTGTTGACCCTGGATGGGGTCAGCGGCGCCCTGGCACACCGTCAATTCACTGATTTGCTGGAGCATTTGCGCCCCGGCGATTTGATGGTGTTCAACAATACCCGGGTGATTCCGGCGCGGCTGTTTGGCCAGAAGGCTTCCGGCGGCAAGCTGGAAATCCTGGTGGAGCGGGTGCTCGACAGTCATCGCGTGCTGGCCCATGTGCGCTCCAGCAAGTCGCCCAAGCCTGGGTCGAAGATCCTGATCGACGGCGGTGGCGAGGCCGAGATGCTGGCGCGTCACGATGCGTTGTTCGAGCTGGGGTTCACTGAGGAGGTGTTGCCGCTGCTCGACCGTGTCGGGCACATGCCGCTGCCTCCTTATATAGACCGCCCGGATGAAGGCGCGGACCGCGAGCGTTACCAGACCGTCTACGCCGAGCGTTTGGGCGCGGTGGCGGCGCCGACGGCGGGGCTGCATTTCGATCAGGTGCTGATGGAGGCGATTGCCGCCAAGGGCGTCGAGACGGCGTTCGTGACCTTGCACGTTGGCGCGGGTACGTTCCAGCCGGTGCGGGTCGAGAAGCTCGAAGATCACCACATGCACAGCGAATGGCTGGAAGTCGGCCAGGACGTGGTCGATGCCGTTGCCGCCTGCCGCTCTCGCGGTGGTCGCGTGGTGGCCGTGGGGACCACCAGCGTGCGCTCGCTGGAAAGTGCGGCGCGCGATGGCGTGCTCAAGCCGTTCAGCGGCGATACAGACATTTTCATCTACCCTGGCCGGCCGTTTCATGTGGTCGATGCCCTGGTCACCAACTTCCATTTGCCCGAATCCACGCTGTTGATGCTGGTTTCGGCGTTCGCCGGTTATCCCGAGACCATGGCCGCCTACAAGGCCGCCGTCGAAAACGGATACCGCTTTTTCAGCTACGGTGATGCGATGTTCATCACGCGTAATCCTGCGCCGACTGCCCCTAAAGAATCGGGCCCAGAGGAAACAGTATGAGTCGCACCTGTCGTATGTCTTTCGAGCTGCTGGCCACTGATGGCAAGGCTCGTCGCGGTCGTTTGACCTTCCCGCGCGGTACCGTCGAGACCCCGGCCTTCATGCCGGTGGGCACTTACGGCACGGTCAAGGGCATGCTGCCACGGGATATCGAGGCGACTGGCGCTGAAATCATTCTGGGCAACACCTTCCACCTGTGGCTGCGCCCGGGCACGGAAGTGATCAAGAAGCACGGCGACCTGCACGATTTCATGCAGTGGAAGGGCCCGATTCTGACTGACTCCGGCGGTTTCCAGGTGTTCAGCCTGGGCGCCATGCGCAAGATCAAGGAGGAGGGCGTGACCTTCGCCTCCCCGGTCGACGGCGCCAAGGTGTTCATGGGCCCGGAAGAGTCGATGCAGGTCCAGCGTGACCTGGGCTCCGACATCGTGATGATTTTCGACGAATGCACGCCGTACCCGGCTGATGAAGATGTCGCCCGTATTTCCATGGAATTGTCCCTGCGTTGGGCCAAACGTTCGAAAGAAGCCCATGGCGACAACACGGCGGCGCTGTTCGGTATCGTTCAGGGCGGCATGCACCAGGATCTGCGCATGCGCTCCCTGGAAGGCCTCGACAAGATCGGCTTCGACGGCCTGGCCATCGGCGGTCTGTCGGTGGGCGAGCCCAAGCACGAGATGATCAAGGTGCTGGATTACCTGCCGGGCATGATGCCGGCTGACAAACCTCGTTACCTTATGGGCGTTGGCAAACCGGAAGACTTGGTTGAGGGTGTGCGCCGCGGTGTGGACATGTTCGATTGCGTGATGCCAACCCGTAATGCCCGCAATGGGCATCTGTTCATCGATACCGGCGTGCTGAAGATCCGAAACGCGTTCCATCGCCATGATGATTCGCCGCTCGATCCGACCTGCGATTGCTATACCTGCCAGAACTTCTCCCGTGCTTATCTGCATCACCTGGACAAGTGCGGCGAAATGCTGGGAAGCATGCTCAATACCATCCATAACTTGCGCCATTATCAAGTGCTTATGGCTGGTTTGCGCGAGGCTATTCAACAGGGTACATTGGCCGCCTTTGTCGATGCCTTCTACGCCAAACGCGGGTTGCCTGTTCCGCCTTTGGACTGAGTTTTCTGACCCCAAGATTCAACATTTGCAACTGGAGTGCTAAATGAGCTTTTTTATCTCTAATGCCATGGCAGACGCTGCTGCACCTGCGGCAGCCCCTATGGGCGGCGGTTTCGAGTGGATTTTCCTGGTCGGCTTCCTGGTCATCTTCTACCTGATGATCTGGCGTCCACAGGCCAAGCGCGCCAAAGAGCAGAAAAACCTGCTGAGCAGCCTGCAAAAGGGCGACGAAGTTGTGACCACCGGCGGCATCGCCGGCAAGATCACTAAAGTGGCCGACGATTTCGTCGTTCTGGAAGTTTCCGACACCGTCGAAATGAAATTCCAGAAAGGCGCCATCGCCGCGACGCTGCCAAAAGGCACGCTCAAAGCGATCTAAGTTTCAACTTCATTTTCAATCGACGGGGCGCGCAAGGCGCCCCGCGTCATAAACGGGCGGCGTGATGCTGAACAAATATCCTCTGTGGAAATACATTCTGATCCTGGCGGTGCTGGCGGTCGGTCTGATTTATTCCGCTCCCAATCTTTATCCTGATGACCCGGCCATTCAGGTCAGCGGTGCAAGCACTGCGCTGCAGGTCAATCAGGCTGATCTGGATCGCGTGAGCGCTGCGCTCAAGGAATCCGGGATCAACGTCAAGGCTGCCACGCTGGCAGAGGGCGGCAAGGGCGGGCTGATTCGCCTGACCAAGGCTGAAGACCAGTTGCCGGCCAAGGACGTTGTACGCAAGGCGTTGGGTGATGACTACGTCGTTGCATTGAACCTGGCACAAACCACCCCGCAATGGCTGCGCAACCTCGCTGCGCACCCGATGAAGCTGGGTCTGGACTTGTCCGGTGGTGTGCACTTCCTGCTGGAAGTGGACATGGACAAAGCCCTCGACGCACGCCTGAAAGTCTACGAAGGCGACGTCAAGAGCCTGCTGCGTAAAGAGAAGCTGCGCTATCGCAGCCTGCCGCAACTGGGCGGTGCCATTCAGCTGGGCTTCGCAGATGAAGACAGCCGCGAACAGGCCCGTTCGATCATCCGCAAGAACTTCAACGATTTCGACATTGTTCCGGCCGACCTCAATGGTCAACCGGTGCTGCGTCTGGCGATGACCCCGGCCAAGCTGGCGGAAATCCGTGAATACTCCATCAAGCAGAACTTGACCACGGTACGTAACCGCGTCAACGAGCTGGGTGTTGCCGAACCGATCGTCCAGCGTCAGGGCGCCAACCGCATCGTGGTTGAGCTGCCGGGCGTGCAGGACACCGCCGAAGCCAAGCGTATCCTCGGCAAGACGGCCAACCTCGAGTTCCGCCTGGCCGCTGAGCCTGGTGCTTCGAAAGCCACTTCCGAATCCTTCGAGTTCCGTGAGGGCAACCGTCCTCCTGCACTGATCGAGCGTGGCCTGATCATTACCGGTGACCAGGTGACTGACGCCAAGGCCGGCTTCGACGAGCACGGCAGGCCAGAAGTGAATATCCGTCTGGATGGCCACGGCGGCGAGCTGATGAGCCGTGCGACCCGTTCGAACGTCGGTCGCAGCATGGCTGTGATCTTCATCGAGCAGCGCCCGGTGACCACTTACACCAAGCAAGTGGTCAACGGCGTCGAGAAAGACGTGCCGGTTCAGAGCTTCAAGGAAGAGAAGAAGATCATCAGCCTGGCGACCATCCAGTCGCCGCTGGGTGCTCAGTTCCGTATTACCGGCCTGAACGGCCAGGGCGAGTCGTCCGAGCTGGCGCTGTTGCTGCGTGCCGGTGGCCTGGCCGCTCCGATGTACTTCGCTGAAGAGCGCACCATCGGCCCAAGCCTGGGTGCCGACAACATCACCAAGGGTATTGATGCGTCGCTGTGGGGCATGCTGTTCGTCTCGCTGTTCATCATGGCCATCTACCGCTTCTTCGGCCTCATCGCCACCGTCGCGCTGGCGGTGAACATGGTGATGCTGCTGGCCCTGATGTCGCTGCTGGGTGCAACGCTGACCCTGCCGGGTATCGCCGGTATCGTGTTGACCATGGGTATGGCGGTAGACGCCAACGTGCTGATCTTCTCGCGGATCCGTGAAGAGATCGCCGCCGGCATGACCGTGCAGCGCGCAATCAACGAAGGCTTCGGCCGGGCATTCACCGCGATTCTCGACGCCAACCTGACCACCTTGCTGGTCGGCGGCATCCTCTTTGCCATGGGCACAGGTCCCGTCAAGGGCTTCGCAGTGACCATGTCCCTCGGGATCTTTACCTCGATGTTCACGGCCATCATGGTGACCCGCGCGATGGTCAACCTGATCTTCGGCGGTCGTGACTTCAAGAAGTTGTGGATTTAAGGGGCTGCCATGTTACGTACAATCAACTTCATGGGCGTTCGCAACTTCGCGTTCGGCGTCACATTGTTTCTTACCGCACTGGCAATATTCAGTGTCTTCCATAAGGGCATGAACTGGGGCCTGGACTTCACCGGCGGTACGCTCATCGAGCTGACCTACGAGCGTCCGGCCGACGTTACCAAGGTGCGTGAGCAGCTGGTGACCGCCGGTTATCACGAAGCCATCGTGCAGAACTTCGGTGCAACCACCGACCTGCTGGTGCGCATGCCTGGCGAAGACCCGCAGCTGGGTCACCAGGTAGCCGAAGCCTTGCAGAAGGTCGGCGGCGAGAACCCGGCGACGGTCAAACGTGTCGAGTTCGTCGGCCCGCAGGTGGGTGAAGAGCTGCGTGACCAGGGCGGCCTCGGCATGCTGATGGCGCTGGGCGGCATCCTGATCTACCTGGCTTTCCGCTTTCAGTGGAAGTTTGCGGTCGGTGCGATCGTATCCCTGATCCACGACGTGATCGTGACCATCGGTATCCTGTCGTTCTTCCAGATCACCTTCGACCTGACGGTGCTGGCGGCGGTACTGGCAATCATCGGTTACTCGCTCAACGACACCATCGTGGTATTCGACCGGGTTCGCGAGAACTTCCGTGTCCTGCGCAAGGCCAGCCTGATCGAGAACATCAACATCTCGACCACGCAAACCCTGCTGCGGACCATGGCGACTTCGATCTCCACCTTGCTGGCGATCGCGGCCCTGTTGTTCTTTGGTGGCGACAACCTGTTCGGCTTCTCCATCGCTCTGTTCATTGGTGTTCTGGCGGGTACTTACTCGTCGATCTACATCGCGAACGTGGTGCTGATCTGGCTGAACCTGAGCACGGAAGACCTGATTCCTCCGGCTAACACCGAGAAGGAAGTCGACGACCGTCCTTGAAGGCAAAGTCTTCAAGTGATGTAGTCCAAAAAAGGCGCGAGTTGAACTCGCGCCTTTTTTTGTGCTCCAAGGCAGGGAGAAGCGCGGACATGTTCCGCATGTGATGGTCCAGGAGGTTCATGTGAACAAGTCGATGCTGGTTGGTGCGGTACTGGGTGCTGTCGGTGTGACTGCCGGGGGTGCTGTGGCCACCTACAGCCTGGTTAAAAGCGGTCCGGAGTACGCACAAGTACTCGCCGTTGAGCCGGTCAAGACACAAATCAAGACTCCACGTGAAGTATGCAAGGATGTAACGGTCACCCGGCAGGCGCCGGTGAAAGATCAACATCAGATCGCCGGTACGGTGGTCGGTGCGTTGGCAGGTGGATTGCTGGGTAACCAGATCGGTGGTGGCACCGGCAAGAAAATCGCCACGGTCGCGGGTGCTGTCGGCGGTGGTTATGCCGGCAACAAGGTGCAGGAAGGCATGCAAGAGCGTGATACCTACACCACGACCCAGACCCGCTGTAACACTGTTAACGACATCAGTGACAAGGTTGTAGGTTACGACGTGCGGTATTCGCTGGACGGCAAGGAAGGCAAGGTGCGCATGGATCGTGATCCGGGCAACCAGATTCCGGTGGATAAGGAAGGCAAGCTGGTCCTGTCGGAGAATCAGGCGGCTCAGTGATCTGCTGAAGCCGGATTGAAAAAGAAGCACCCTGCGGGGTGCTTTTTTTGTGCCCACGATTCAAGCATCGCCCTCAATCCCCTGTGGGGGCGGGCTTGCTCGCGAATGCGGTCCAACATTCAATATCTATGTTGGCTGATACACCGCTTTCGCGAGCAAGCCCGCTCCCACATTGGTTCTGTGGTGTTATTGGGGTTGGATTCCAGGCATAAAAAAAGCACCCCGCAGGGTGCTTTTTCTGTCGCTGGAAGCTTAGCGCTTCAGCGAGGCCGGCAGGTGCGGCTGGATGGCCGTCAGCACGGCCTTGAAGCATTTGGTGTTGCCGGCAACGACGTGGCCTTTCTCAAGGAAGTCGTGACCGCCGGTGAAATCGCTCACCAAACCGCCGGCTTCCTGGATCAGCAGGGCGCCTGCAGCCATGTCCCACTCGGACAGGCCCGACTCCCAGAAGGCGTCGAAACGGCCGGCGGCCACGTAGGCCAGGTCCAGGCTCGCCGAACCTGCGCGGCGGATGCCGGCGGTCTGGCCAACCAGGGCGCGGAACATGCCCAGGTAGTTGTCGAGGTTGTCCATCTGGTCGTCACGGAACGGGAAGCCGGTACCCAGCAGGGCGCCGTCCAGGCTGGTGCGGCCGCTGACGCGCAGGCGACGACCGTTCAGTTGAGCGCCGCGACCACGGCTGGCGGTGAATTCTTCCTGGCGAACCGGGTCCAGAACAACAGCGTGCTCCAGGCGACCGCGGTATTTGCAGGCGATGCTGACAGCGAAGTGAGGGATGCCGCGCAGGAAGTTGGTAGTGCCGTCCAGTGGGTCGATGATCCACAGGTACTCTTCGCCTTCGATGCCGGTGCCGGCGTGCATGCCGGTCTCTTCACCCAGGATCGAGTGATTCGGGTAGGCCTTGCGCAGGGCGTCGATGATTTTCTGTTCGGCGGCGCGATCCACCTCGGATACGTAATCCTTGGCGTCTTTTTCGTCGACCTTGATGGTATCCAGGCGCTCGATGGAGCGGAAGATCAATTCACTGGCGCTGCGGGCGGCGCGCAGCGCGATATTCAGCATGGGCTGCATGGATGTGTCACCTAAGGTTGTTAAAGAAAGCCGGGCATTCTATCAGAAAGTTTCTACAGGAGAAGGACGACGTTCGCTTTCATGGCTTAACGGTAGGTTCAGCTGTAAGATTCTGCTCCCGATTATTGTGTTCGAGAGCGCCTCCCTTGCTGCAAAACATTCGTGTCGTCCTGGTCAATACCAGCCATCCGGGCAATATCGGCGGGGCTGCGCGTGCCATGAAGAACATGGGGCTGTCGCGGCTGGTGCTGGTCGAGCCTCGTGTGTTCCCGCATCACGAGGCCGATGCCCGTGCCTCCGGTGCCGGGGACATCCTTGAAAACGCGCAAGTCGTCGCCACCTTGGAAGATGCCTTGGTCGGTTGCAATCTGGTGCTTGGCACCAGTGCTCGCGACAGGCGCATTCCCTGGCCGCTGCTCGATCCCCGTGAATGCGGAACGAAGGTGGTGGAGGAAGCCGGGCAGGGCGCGGAGATCGCCCTGGTGTTCGGTCGTGAGGATTCCGGCCTGACCAACGAAGAGCTGCAGCGATGTCATTATCACGTGCACATTCCATCAGACCCTGAGTTCAGTTCGCTGAACCTTGGGGCGGCGGTGCAGGTGTTGGGTTATGAAGTGCGCATGTCCTGGCTGGCGGCCCAAGGTCAGCCGAGCAAGGTCGAGAAGGAAGAAGTGGCTTCGGTCAAAAGCGCTGAGCTGGCGACCATGGACGAGCTGGAACGTTTCTATGAGCACCTGGAGCAGACCCTGGTGGCCATCGAATTCCTCGATCCGGAAAAGCCACGGCACTTGATGGCGCGCCTGCGCCGGTTGTACGGACGCAGCTCGGTCAGCCGGGCGGAAATGAATATATTGCGTGGCATCCTCACGGAAACCCAGAAAGCGGCCCGTGGTGAGCTCCTTAAGCGGAAGGATTAATGATGTTCGAGCGTTTGCGTGAAGATATCCAGAGCGTATTCCACCGAGACCCGGCGGCGCGTAACGCTTTTGAAGTCCTGACCTGCTACCCCGGCATGCATGCCATCTGGATTCACCGTTTGTCGGCAATGCTGTGGCGCGCTGACCTGAAATGGCTGGCGCGGTTGGTGTCGAATTTCGGCCGCTGGCTGACCGGGATCGAAATCCATCCGGGGGCCAAGGTTGGGCGTCGTTTCTTCATTGACCATGGCATGGGCATCGTTATCGGTGAAACCGCCGAGATCGGCAATGACGTGACCATTTATCAGGGCGTGACCCTCGGTGGTACCAGCTGGAACAAGGGCAAGCGTCATCCGACCCTGGGTGATGGCGTGGTGGTCGGGGCGGGCGCGAAGGTGCTCGGCCCGTTCACTGTCGGTGCCGGGGCCAAGGTGGGTTCCAATGCGGTCGTGACCAAGGAAGTGCCGCCGGGTGCCACTGTGGTGGGGATTCCGGGGCGGATTATCGTCAAGCCCGACGAAGAACAGGACGCCAAGCGCAAGGCCATGGCCGAGAAGATCGGTTTTGATGCCTACGGTGTGACTGAAGATATGCCCGACCCGGTGGCGCGTGCCATTGGTCAGCTGCTCGATCATCTGCAAGCGGTCGATGGGCGTCTGGAGGGGATGTGCGGGGCGTTGAAGGACCTGGGCAGTAATTACTGTGCGAAAGATCTGCCTGAGCTGCGCGAAGAAGATTTCGCGTGTGTGAAGGACAAGGATCAGAGTCAGGCCAGCTAGACCGCGCCCCTCCCTTCGCGAGCAAGCCCGCTCCCACAGGATGTTCATCGTCCCTGTGGGAGCGGGCTTGCTCGCGAAGAACGATAACGCGCATTTGCTGGTGATACACACCCAGCCTTTGCTATGATGCGCGCGCTCTTTTGCGGGTAAACCTGACTAAAGTACTAGGTCTTATAGTTGACTTAAATACTCGGGAATTGCATACTCGCCTCATTCCGAACTCCGTGGTAATTGTCCATGCGACTGACTACAAAAGGCCGATACGCCGTGACCGCCATGCTTGACCTGGCGTTGCACGCGCAGCACGGGCCCGTGTCCCTGGCCGATATCTCCGAGCGCCAAGGCATCTCCCTGTCCTACCTCGAACAGCTTTTTGCCAAATTGCGCCGCAGCAATCTGGTGTCCAGCGTGCGTGGTCCGGGCGGTGGCTACCAATTGTCCCGCGACATGCAGGGCATCCAGGTCGCCCAGGTGATCGATGCGGTGAACGAATCGGTCGATGCCACCAAATGCCAGGGGCAGGGTGATTGCCATCAAGGCGACACCTGCCTGACCCACCACTTGTGGTGCGACCTGAGCCTGCAGATTCACGAATTTCTGAGCGGTATCAGCTTGGCTGACCTTGTGACTCGCCGTGAGGTGCAAGAAGTAGCCCAGCGTCAGGACCAGCGCCGTTGCAACAGCAAGGTGCCACGCCTGGACAAGATTGAAGCGTCCGCCGTCGAATGACAGCCAAAGAGCTAGCGGCACGCCAGCCAGCCTGATTTAGGAGATAGTCCATGAAATTGCCGATTTACCTTGATTACTCTGCGACCACCCCGGTTGATCCGCGTGTCGCGCAAAAGATGAGTGAATGCCTGCTGGTCGACGGAAACTTCGGTAACCCGGCGTCCCGTTCCCACGTGTTCGGCTGGAAAGCTGAAGAGTCCGTTGAAAACGCCCGTCGTCAGGTGGCCGATCTGGTCAATGCCGACCCGCGCGAAATCGTCTGGACCTCCGGTGCCACCGAATCCGACAACCTGGCAATCAAGGGTGCGGCACATTTCTACGCCACCAAAGGCAAACACCTGATCACCACCAAGATTGAGCACAAGGCTGTCCTGGACACCATGCGCCAACTGGAGCGTGAAGGTTTCGAAGTGACCTACATCGAGCCTCGTACCGATGGCCTGGTGACCCCTGAGATGATCGAAGCCGAACTGCGCGACGACACCATCCTGGTTTCGGTCATGCACGTGAACAACGAAATCGGCACCATCAACGACATCGCAGCGATCGGCGAACTGCTCCGTTCCAAGGGCATCCTGTTCCACGTCGACGCCGCTCAGTCCACCGGCAAGGTCGAGATCGACCTTTCGAAGCTGAAAGTCGACATGATGTCGTTCTCCGCCCACAAGACCTATGGTCCTAAAGGCATCGGCGCCCTGTACGTAGGCCGCAAGCCGCGCGTACGTATCGAAGCGACCATGCACGGTGGCGGTCACGAGCGCGGCATGCGTTCCGGTACCCTGGCGACCCACCAGATCGTCGGCATGGGTGAAGCTTTCCGCGTAGCCAAGGAAGACATGGCTGCCGAGAACGCGCGCATCAAGGCCTTGAGCGACCGTTTCTACAAGCAGGTCGAGCACCTGGAAGAGCTGTACGTCAACGGCAGCATGACCGCCCGCGTTCCGCACAACCTGAACCTGAGCTTCAACTACGTTGAAGGCGAGTCGCTGATCATGGCGCTCAAGGATCTGGCGGTTTCGTCCGGTTCGGCCTGCACTTCGGCGTCCCTTGAGCCTTCGTACGTACTGCGCGCCCTGGGCCGCAACGACGAACTGGCACACAGCTCGATCCGCTTCACCTTCGGCCGTTTCACCACCGAAGAAGAAATCGACTACGCCGCGCAGAAAGTCTGCGAGGCCGTAACCAAGCTGCGCGCTCTGTCGCCGCTGTGGGACATGTACAAAGACGGCGTCGATATCTCGAAGATCGAGTGGGCGGCACACTAAACAAAGAAGCCGCCGGATACAGGTCCTGTAGCAGCGCGGCGGTAAACGCAGCGCAACTGCAGGGTCTCAAGAGCGGCCCTGATGAGTGAGGATTGAGAATCATGGCTTACAGCGAAAAGGTCATCGACCACTACGAAAACCCGCGCAACGTCGGCAAGATGGACGCGGAAGATCCTGATGTCGGCACCGGCATGGTCGGCGCTCCGGCGTGCGGCGACGTGATGCGCCTGCAGATCAAGGTCAACGACGCCGGCATCATCGAAGATGCCAAGTTCAAGACTTACGGCTGCGGTTCGGCTATCGCTTCCAGCTCCCTTGCCACCGAGTGGATGAAGGGCAAGACCCTGGACGAAGCGGAAACCATCAAGAACACCCAGCTGGCTGAAGAACTGGCCCTGCCGCCAGTGAAAATCCACTGCTCGGTACTCGCTGAAGACGCCATCAAGGCGGCTGTTCGCGACTACAAGCAGAAGAAAGGCTTGATCTAAGCATTTGGCGACGAGTAAGGAGTCAACGATGGCTATCAGCATGACAGAAGCGGCGGCTAAGCACGTGCGACGCTCCCTCGACGGGCGCGGCAAAGGTGAAGGGATTCGTCTGGGTGTTCGCACCACAGGCTGTTCCGGCCTTGCCTACGTGCTGGAGTTTGTCGACGAGGTGGTTGCTGAGGACCAGGTGTTCGAAAGTCACGGCGAAAAAGTGATCATCGACCCGAAAAGCCTGGCCTACCTGGACGGCACCGAACTCGATTTCGTCAAGGAAGGGTTGAACGAAGGCTTCAAGTTCAACAACCCCAACGTGCGCGGTGAATGTGGCTGCGGCGAAAGCTTCAACATCTGAGGCTTGTCGTGGGTACTCCTTGTCATTTCGCTTTATTCGAGCTGCAACCGAGTTTCGATCTGGACCTCGATCAGCTGGCTACGCGCTACCGTGAGTTGGCGCGCAGTGTTCATCCGGACCGCTTTGCCGACGCTTCCGAGCGTGAGCAGCGGTTGGCGCTGGAGCAATCCGCGAGCCTCAACGAGGCCTACCAGACGCTCAAGAGTCCACCCAAGCGCGCGCGTTACCTGCTCGCCTTGAATGGTGGCGAGCTGCCGCTGGAGGTCACGGTGCATGATCCGGAGTTTCTGTTGCAACAGATGGAGTTGCGCGAAGAGCTTGAAGACCTGCAGGACAGCGCCGACCTCAATGGCGTTGCCGTCTTCAAGCGTCGCCTGAAGGCAGCCCAGGATGAGCTGAACCAAAGCTTCGCAGCTTGCTGGAACGATACCGCGCACCGTGAACGGGCCGAACGCCTGATGCGGCGCATGCAGTTCCTCGACAAGCTCACCTACGAAGTGCGCCAGTTAGAAGAGCGCCTCGACGATTAACCCAGTGCCGCTCCGGTCGCACGCCTGATATACAGATAAGTCCTGATAACGATGGCCCTACTGCAGATCGCCGAACCCGGCCAAAGTCCTCAACCGCACCAGCGTCGTCTGGCTGTGGGGATCGACTTGGGCACTACCAATTCGCTGGTCGCTGCATTGCGCAGTGGTCTTTCCGAGCCACTTGCCGACGCAGAAGGGCGGGTCATCCTGCCGTCTGCCGTGCGCTACCACGCCGATCGCGTCGAGGTCGGCGAATCCGCCAAGCTGGCCGCCGCCACCGATCCGTTGAACACCGTGCTGTCGGTCAAGCGCTTGATGGGTCGTGGTCTGTCCGACGTCAAGCAATTGGGCGAGCAACTGCCGTACCGCTTTGTCGGTGGCGAGTCGCACATGCCGTTCATCGACACGATACAGGGGCCGAAAAGCCCGGTCGAAGTCTCTGCCGATATCCTCAAGGTCCTGCGCCAGCGCGCTGAAGCGACCTTGGGTGGCGAGCTGGTCGGTGCGGTGATCACGGTTCCGGCCTATTTCGACGACGCTCAGCGTCAAGCCACCAAGGACGCGGCCAAGCTGGCCGGTCTGAACGTGCTGCGCTTGCTCAATGAGCCGACCGCGGCTGCCGTGGCTTACGGTCTGGATCAGCACGCCGAAGGCCTGGTCGCGATTTACGACCTGGGCGGCGGTACCTTCGATATTTCGATTCTGCGCCTGACCGGCGGTGTCTTCGAAGTCCTGGCTACCGGTGGCGACAGCGCCCTGGGCGGCGATGACTTCGATCACGCGATCGCTGGCTGGATCATCGAGAGCGCCGGTCTGTCCGCCGACCTCGATCCGGGTGCGCAACGCAATTTGCTGCAAACCGCCTGTGCGGCCAAGGAGGCCCTGACCAACGCTTCGGTTGTTGAGGTTGCCCATGGCGACTGGAAAGCCGAGCTGACCCGCGAAGCCTTCAATGCGCTGATCGAGCCGATGGTCGCCCGCAGCCTCAAAGCCTGCCGCCGTGCGGTGCGTGATTCCGCTATCGAACTGGAAGACGTGCACGCCGTGGTCATGGTCGGTGGTTCGACTCGCGTGCCTCGCGTTCGCGAAGCCGTCGCCGAAGCCTTCGGTCGCCAGCCACTGACGGAAATCGACCCGGATCAAGTGGTCGCCATCGGTGCTGCGATCCAGGCCGATACCCTGGCCGGTAACAAGCGTGACGGCGGCGAATTGCTGCTGCTGGACGTGATTCCGCTGTCCCTGGGGCTGGAAACCATGGGCGGCCTGATGGAGAAGGTGATTCCGCGCAACACCACCATCCCCGTCGCCCGCGCCCAGGACTTCACAACCTATAAAGACGGCCAGTCGGCCATGGCCATCCACGTATTGCAGGGCGAGCGTGAGCTGATCAGCGACTGCCGCTCCCTGGCGCGCTTCGAGCTGCGCGGCATTCCGGCGATGGTGGCTGGCGCGGCGAAGATCCGCGTGACCTTCCAGGTCGATGCCGACGGTCTGCTCAGCGTTTCCGCCCGGGAACTGGGTTCGGGCGTTGAAGCCAGCATTCAGGTCAAGCCGTCCTACGGCCTGACCGACGGCGAAATCGCCAGGATGCTCAAGGACTCGTTCCAGCATGCCAATGACGACAAGGTCGCCCGCGTACTGCGCGAGCAGCAGGTCGACGCCCAGCGTCTGATCGAAGCGGTGCAGGCAGCTCTTGAGGCCGACGGCGAGCGCTTGCTCGACGCCGAAGAGCGCATGGTCATCGACATGCAGATGCAGGAACTGGCCGAACTGATGAAAGGTACCGATGGCTACGCCATCGAGCAGCAGACCAAGCGTCTGTCGCAAGTGACCGATGCCTTTGCTGCCCGCCGCCTGGACTCGACGGTGAAAGCCGCGCTGGCGGGGCGCAACCTGAATGAGATTGAGGAATAACGATGCCGCAGGTCATTTTTCTGCCACACGAGAAGTTTTGCCCCGAAGGCATGGTTGTTGAGGCTGAGACAGGTATTTCCATCCTCGAGCTGGCCCATGAGCACCACATCGAGATGGAAAGCGCTTGCGGCGGCGTCTGCGCCTGCACCACCTGCCACTGCATCATCCGCGAGGGTTTCGACTCGCTGGAAGAGGCTGACGAGCTGGAAGAGGACTACCTTGACAAGGCCTGGGGCCTTGAGCGCGAGTCCCGCCTGGGGTGCCAGGCCAAGGTCGGTACCGAAGACCTGACGGTCGAGATTCCGAAGTACTCGCTCAACCACGCCGCCGAAGCGCCGCACTGATTCAAGGAATTGTCATGAAACTCAAGTGGACTGATGTGCTGGAGATCGCGATCCAGCTGGCTGAAAGCAAGCCCGACGTGGATCCTATGTCGGTCAACTTCGTCGATCTGCGTAAATGGGTGATGGAATTGCCCGATTTCGACGACATGCCTGAGCATTGTGGCGAAAAGATCCTGGAGGCCATTCAGGCCCACTGGATCGAAGAACGCGACTGAGCCACGCCGCAGGTTAGGCAATACCCGAGAACCCGCGTATAATTCGCGGGTTTAATTTTTCGTAAATTACCGTTTCTGGAGTTACACCATGGCTGTTCAACGTACTTTCTCCATCATCAAGCCTGACGCCGTTGCTAAAAACGTTATCGGCGAGATCACCACTCGTTTCGAAAAAGCTGGCCTGCGCGTTGTAGCTTCGAAACTCAAGCAACTGTCCAAAGCCGAAGCCGAAGGCTTCTACGCTGAGCACAGCGCTCGTGGTTTCTTCAACGACCTGGTTGCTTTCATGATCTCCGGTCCGGTTGTCGTTCAGGTTCTGGAAGGCGAGAACGCTATCGCTCTGAATCGTGAGCTGATGGGCGCTACCAACCCTAAAGAAGCTGCTGCCGGCACCATCCGCGCTGACTTCGCTGACTCCATCGACGCCAACGCCGTACACGGTTCGGACTCCGAAGCCGCTGCCGCTCGCGAAATCTCGTACTTCTTCGCAGCTACTGAAGTAACCACTCGCTAAGCATTGGCTTAAGAGTGAAGGTGAATCCATGACTACATCGACTGTAAAAACTAACCTGCTGGGTCTGACCCAGCTGGAAATGGAAAAATTCTTCGACTCAATCGGGGAGAAGCGTTTCCGTGCCGGTCAGGTAATGAAATGGATTCACCACTTTGGTGTCGATGATTTCGATGCCATGACGAACGTCAGCAAGGCCTTGCGCGAAAAGCTCAAGTCTGTTGCCGAGGTCCGTGGTCCGGAAGTGGTCAGCGAGGACATCTCCAGCGACGGCACCCGCAAGTGGGTGGTGCGTGTGGCGTCCGGCAGCTGCGTCGAGACCGTGTACATTCCCCAGGGCAAGCGCGGCACCTTGTGCGTTTCGTCCCAGGCAGGCTGTGCCCTGGATTGCAGTTTCTGCTCCACCGGCAAGCAAGGCTTCAACAGCAACCTCACCGCCGCCGAAGTCATCGGCCAGGTGTGGATTGCCAACAAATCCTTTGGCAGCGTCCCGGCAACCGTCGACCGTGCCATCACCAACGTGGTGATGATGGGCATGGGTGAGCCGCTGCTGAACTTCGACAACGTCGTCGCGGCCATGCATTTGATGATGGACGACCTGGGCTACGGCATTTCCAAGCGCCGTGTGACCCTGTCGACCTCCGGCGTGGTGCCGATGATCGATGAGCTCTCCAAGCACATCGACGTCTCCCTGGCGTTGTCCCTGCACGCACCGAATGACGCATTGCGTAACCAATTGGTGCCGATCAACAAGAAGTATCCGCTTAAGATGCTGCTCGAGTCGTGCCAGCGCTATATGTCGAATCTCGGCGAAAAGCGCGTGCTGACCATCGAATACACCTTGCTCAAAGACATCAACGACAAGGTCGAGCACGCCGTGGAAATGATCGAGCTGCTCAAGAACATCCCGTGCAAGATCAACCTGATCCCGTTCAACCCGTTCCCGCACTCCGGTTACGAGCGCCCGAGCAACAACGCCATTCGGCGTTTCCAGGATCAGCTTCATCATGCCGGTTTCAACGTCACTGTCCGCACCACCCGTGGTGAAGACATCGATGCGGCCTGTGGTCAATTGGTAGGGCAGGTGCTGGATCGCACCCGTCGCAGCGAACGTTATATCGCCGTGCGTGAACTGAACGCCGAAAACGATATGGCTCAAGACGCTGCGAATAAGTAACCGAGAGAGGATCTCTATGTCCCTGCGCTTTGCGCTGCTTTTGCTGTTGGCCAGCCTGTGTGCTGGCTGCGTGCTTTCGGGCGATTACAACCCGATGAAGACCAGCAAGGGCCGTGATGAAGCGCGTGAGGCCTATGTGCAACTCGGTATCGGGTATTTGCAACAAGGCATGACCGAGCGTGCCAAGGTTCCACTGAAGAAAGCGCTGGAGCTGGATGACTCCGACCCGGATGCCAATGCGGCGCTGGGGTTGGTGTTCCAGGCCGAGATGGAACCGGAACTTGCCGACGAGCATTTTCGCAAGGCGCTGGCTTCCCGTCCCGCCGATGCACGAATCCTCAATAACTACGGCAGTTTTTTGTTCGAGCAGAAACGTTACAAGGAAGCCTACGAGCGCTTTGAACAAGCCGCTGCCGATACCCTGTATCCTGAGCGTTCGCGGGTGTTCGAGAACCTGGGTATGACCGCTGCGATGCTCGGTCAGCGCGATTTGGCCCAACAGCAACTGGAAAAAGCCCTGCGCCTGAATCGCCAACAACCACGTGCATTGCTGGAAATGGCTGAGTTGTCTTACGAAGACAGGCATTATGTGCCCGCGCGTGACTATTACGACCGTTTTAGCCAGCTCTCCGAACAAAATGCACGTAGTCTATTGCTCGGCGTTCGGCTGGCAAAAGTGTTCGACGACCGCGACAAGGCCGCAAGTGCAGGCCTGCAACTAAAAAGACTCTATCCCGGTACGCCGGAATATCAGCAATACCTGTCGGAGCAATGATGAAAGCGGCGCATCCCGAAGTTGTAGCAGCGAATCGCGTAAACCCCGGTGAGACTTTGCGCCAGGCCCGCGAAAGCAATGGCTGGTCGCTGGCCGAAGTGGCCCTCAAGCTCAACCTCACCACCACTTCCCTGAGCAATCTGGAAGCCGGCGCCTTCGACAAGCTGCCCGGGCATACTTTTGCCCGCGGGTACATTCGCGCCTATGCCAAATTGCTCGGCATGGACCAGGCCGTTCTGGTCCAGCAATTCGATCAGTCCACCGGTACCGATTCCCAGGGCAGCAATGTCCACAGCCTGGGTCGTATTGAAGAGCCGGTCCGGGTTTCCCACACCATTTTGCGAATCGTCAGCCTGCTGTTGCTGGTCGCGGTGATCGGTGGCGGTTTCGTCTGGTGGCAGGATCAGACCTCGATGCGCACCAAGGACCTGATCGGTCTGGCACCAGAGCACGTTGAAGTCGAAGGTGCCGACGGTACGACACAGATTCATCCGCTGGACGAGCCGGAAGACCAGGCCGTCGCGGAAGGTCAGACTGACGGCGGAACCGCCCTTGCGCTGCCACAGGCCGACGTTCCGGCTGAAGCACCAGAGCAGGCTCAGACTCAATCGACTGCGCCAGCCACCCCGGCAGCGCCGACCACGCCAGCTGCACCCGCGCACACCACCGCGCCCGTTGTCGCAGCGCCGGTGGCCCCGGCAACTCCGGCTCCGGCAGCTCCAGTTGTTCCAGCCCCGGTTACGACTGCACCGGCAGCCCCTGTTGCTCCTGCTCCAGCGCAAGCCGCGCCAGTGGCCGGTCAAGGCCAGGTTCAGGTGCAGTTCACCTCCGATTGCTGGACACAAGTGACCGACGGTAGCGGCAAGGTGCTGTTCAGCGGTCTCAAACGCAAAGGCGACAGCCTGGCAGTCAATGGCAAACCACCGTTCGCCGTGCGTCTGGGCTTTGCCCGCGGCGCTCAGGTCAGCTACAACGGCCAGCCGGTTGATGTCGCTCCGTTCACCAGTGGCGAGACTGCTCGCCTGAAGTTGGGTCAATAAGTCATGCACGGCGAATCTCCAATCAAACGTCGCGAATCCCGCAAGATCTGGGTCGGTAACGTGCCTGTTGGCGGCGATGCGCCTATCGCTGTGCAGAGCATGACCAACAGCGACACCAACGATGTCGCGGCCACGGTCGCGCAAATCAATCGCCTGGAAGCGGCCGGCGTCGATATCGTGCGGGTTTCCGTACCGGACATGGATGCCGCCGAAGCCTTCGGCAAGATCAAGCAGCTGGTCAAGGTGCCCCTGGTTGCCGACATTCACTTCGACTACCGGATCGCCTTGCGCGTAGCTGAACTGGGTGTCGATTGCCTGCGGATCAACCCGGGCAATATCGGTCGCGAAGACCGTGTGCGCGCGGTGGTCGATGCCGCCCGTGACCGCGGGATCCCGATCCGTATCGGCGTGAACGCCGGTTCCCTGGAAAAAGACCTGCAAAAGAAATACGGCGAGCCGACGCCGGCGGCGCTGGTCGAGTCTGCCTTGCGCCACGTCGAGCACCTTGAACGCCTGAACTTCCAGGACTTCAAGGTCAGCGTGAAAGCCTCCGACGTGTTCATGGCCGTCGAAGCCTACCGCCTGCTGGCCAAGGAAATCGTCCAGCCGCTGCACCTGGGCATCACCGAAGCCGGTGGTTTGCGTTCCGGCACGGTGAAATCTGCCGTGGGCCTCGGTATGCTGCTCGCCGAAGGGATTGGCGATACTATCCGCATCTCGTTGGCGGCCGACCCGGTCGAGGAAGTGAAAGTCGGCTACGACATTCTCAAATCCCTGCACCTGCGTTCCCGTGGCATCAACTTCATCGCCTGCCCGAGCTGCTCGCGGCAGAACTTCGATGTGGTCAAGACCATGAACGAGCTGGAAGGGCGCCTCGAGGATTTGCTGGTGCCGCTGGATGTCGCGGTGATCGGTTGCGTGGTCAACGGCCCGGGCGAAGCCAAGGAAGCCCATATCGGCTTGACCGGCGGCACGCCGAACCTGATTTACATCGACGGCAAGCCGTCGCAGAAGCTGACGAATGACAATCTGGTGGATGAGCTTGAGCGCTTGATCCGGCAGAAGGCGGCCGAAAAGGTCGAAGCTGACGCTGCCGTTATTGCGCGCGGCTAAGCCTGGCTAAAAAGAGCCGAACGAATTAAGGAATTTAAGTGAGCAAGTCTCTGCAAGCCATTCGTGGCATGAACGATATCCTGCCCGAACAGACTCCCCTGTGGCGTCATTTCGAAGGCACCGTTTCGCGCCTGCTGGATAACTACGGTTACAAGCAGATCCGCATGCCGATCGTCGAGTTCACCGAACTGTTCAAGCGTTCCATCGGTGAAGTGACCGACATCGTCGAAAAAGAGATGTACACCTTCGACGACCGCAACGGCGACTCCCTGACCCTGCGCCCCGAAGGCACGGCGGCCTGTGTGCGCGCGGTGCTGGAACACGGCATCACCGGCGGCGGCCAGGTTCAGAAACTCTGGTACATCGGCCCGATGTTCCGTCACGAGCGTCCGCAGAAAGGCCGTTATCGCCAGTTTCACCAGATCGGTGTCGAAGTATTCAACCTCGACGGCCCGGACATCGACGCCGAACTGATCGTGCTGACCTGGCGCCTGTGGGGCGAACTGGGCATCCGCGATGCGGTCAAGCTCGAGCTCAACAGCCTGGGCACCAGCGAATCCCGTGGTCGTTATCGCGAAGCTCTGGTCGAGTTCCTGTCCCGGCATCTGGACAAACTGGACGAAGACAGCCAGCGCCGCCTGAAGACCAACCCGTTGCGGGTCCTGGACACCAAGAACGCCGAGACACAGGCGATTCTGGTCGATGCGCCGAAAATGGCCGATTACCTCGACGAAGAATCCCGCGTGCACTTCGAAGGCCTCAAGGCTCGCCTGGACGCCGCCGGCATTCCCTACGTGATCAACCCGAAACTGGTTCGCGGGCTGGATTACTACAGCAAGACCGTTTTCGAATGGGTCACCGACAAACTCGGCGCCCAGGGTACCGTATGTGCCGGTGGCCGTTACGACGGCCTGGTGGAGCAGATGGGCGGCAAACCGACCGCCGGCGTTGGCTTTGCCATGGGCATCGAACGACTGGTGCTGTTGCTGGAAACCCTGGAGCAGATCCCGCAAGAGATCTCCCGTCAGGTCGACGTCTACCTCTGCGCCTTCGGTGAAGCCGCCGAACTGGCTGGCCTGACCCTGGCGGAGCGGGTTCGCGACCAGTTGCCCAACCTGCGCCTGCAAGTGAATGCCGGCGCCGGCAGTTTCAAAAGCCAGTTCAAGAAGGCCGACAAGAGCGGTGCGCTGTACGCGCTGATCCTCGGTGACGACGAAATGGCCCAGCAAGTGGTAGGTTTCAAACCCCTGCGTGGCCAGGGCGAACAACAAAGCATTGCCTGGGATGCGCTTGCTGCACACCTGGCCACCTGCGTCGTGCAGGGTTGAAGCTGTCTAAACAGCCGAATTAGCGATTAAGGAGTATTGGGGTGTCGAGTACCGAAGACGAACATTTGATGGAATTGAAGGAATGGTGGTCACGCAACGGTAAGCCCCTGGTCACTGGCGGCCTATTGGCGCTGGTCATCGTGTTCGGCTGGCAGGCGTTCCACAAGTATCAGAGCAATCAGTCGCAAGGCGCCTCGATTCTCTATCAGCAATTGCTCGAAACCACGCTGACGCCTGACGGCAAGCCTGATGCGGCCCGTGTTTCGGACCTGGCCGGCAAGCTCAACAGCGAGTTCGGCGGCAGCGCCTACGCGCAGTACGGCAGCCTGTTCGTGGCCAAGGTTGCGGTCGACAGCGGCAAGCTGGACGACGCGGCCAGCGAACTCAAAGCCATTGTCGCCAAACCGGCCAACCCGGCGCTGGGCGAAATCGCCCGTCAGCGTCTGGCCCAGGTACTCGGCGCGCAGAACAAGGCCGACGAAGCACTGAAGCTTCTCGAAGGCGATGCCGACAAGGCATTCCTGGCCACTCGCGAAGAGCTCAAGGGCGACCTGCTGGTGCAGTTGGGTCGTACCGACGAGGCGAGCGCGGCGTATCAAAAAGCCAAGGCGGCACTGTCGGATGAAGCGGCGGTCGGTGGCCTGCAAATCAAGCTGGACGACCTGGCCAAAGGGGATGCGTGACGTGATTCGTTGGAAACATGCAGCATTGCTGGCCCTGGCCATTTTGGCCGCGGGTTGCAGCAGCAACAGCAAAAAAGAATTGCCACCAGCCGAGTTGACCGACTTCAAAGAAGAAGTGGTTCTGCACAAGCAATGGAGTCGTTCGATCGGTGACGGTCAGGGCGAAACCTACAACATGCTGGTTCCGGCCATCGATGGCGATACCATCTATGCCGCCGACGTCACTGGCGTGTTGATGGCGATGGATCGCAACACCGGCGATGTCAAATGGAAGAAAGACCTCGAACTGCCTGTCTCCGGCGCCGTTGGTGTCGGTTACGGTCTGGTCACCATCGGTACGATCAAGGGTGAAATCGTTGCCCTGGACGCCATCAACGGTGAAGAAAAGTGGCGCGCTCGCGTGTCCAGCGAAGTACTGGCGCCGCCAGCCAACAACGGTGACGTCGTGGTGGTTCAGACCCAGGATGATCGTCTGATCGGCCTGGATGCCTCCACCGGTAACCGTCGCTGGATCTATGACAGCACGCCTGCGGTACTGACCCTGCGTGGTACCAGTGCGCCGATCGTGACCAACCGCCTCGCGGTGGCTGGCCTGTCGACCGGTAAAGTGGTTGCCGTGGACATCTCCAACGGCGTACCGGTGTGGGAACAGCGCGTAGCGATCCCGCAAGGTCGTTCGGAGCTGGAGCGCGTGGTCGATATCGACGGTGGCTTGCTGCTGTCGGGCGAGACGCTGTATGTCGCCAGCTATCAGGGTCGCGTTGCCGCTCTGGACTTGCAAAGCGGCCGTCAGCTCTGGCAGCGTGATGCTTCCAGCTATGCCGGTGTCGCCCAGGGTTTCGGTACCGTGTATGTGAGCCTGTCTTCGGGCACCGTTGAAGGCGTCGACGAGCGTTCCACCACAGCCTTGTGGAGCAACGACTCGCTGGCCCGCCGTCAACTGTCGGCTCCGGAAGTGTTCTCCAGCTACGTTGCAATCGGTGACCTGGAAGGTTACCTGCACCTGCTGAGTCAGGTGGACGGTCGTTTCGTCGGCCGCGAGCGCATCGACAGCGACGGCCTGCGTGCTCGTCCGCTGGTGGTGGGTGACACGATTTATGTGTATGGCAACAGCGGCAAACTGGAAGCCCTGACCATCAAGTAAAGGTTTGACTATGCTTGGGGTTAACCACCCCAGGCTGCTTCACTTGTGGGAGCGGGCTTGCTCGCGAAAGGTGTCAACGATGACGCGTACAGCCTGGATAAACACGGTGCTGTTACGGTTTTTCGCGAGCAAGCCCACTCCCACAGTGTTGCCCCCGAGCACCAGCCGCTGCCTCGCAGCGGCTTTTGTATTTTCTGAAATAACGAAGTGGAGAGCCGCATGGTTCCCGTAATCGCCCTGGTGGGCCGACCGAACGTCGGCAAGTCCACCTTGTTCAACCGCCTGACCAGGACTCGTGACGCCATCGTCGGCGACTTGTCCGGTCTGACCCGTGATCGCCAGTACGGTGAGGCCAAGTGGCAAGGGCGTTCCTACATTCTGATCGACACCGGCGGTATCTCCGGTGACGAGCACGGTATGGACGAAAAGATGGCCGAGCAATCGCTGCTGGCCATCGAAGAAGCAGATGTCGTTCTGTTCCTGGTAGATGCCAAGGCCGGTTTCACCGCCGCCGACCAGATGATCGCCGAGCATTTGCGCAAGCGTAACAAGCGTTCCCACGTGGTGGCCAACAAGGTCGACAACATCGACCCGGAAATGGCCCGCGCCGAATTCGCCCCGTTGGGCATGGGCCATGCGATCCCGATCGCCGGTGCCCACGGCCGTGGTATCACCCAGTTGCTGGAAATCGCCCTGAGTGACTTCCCGAAAGACGACGACGAGCTGGAAGAAGGCGAGGAAGAAGACGTCGCCGAAGGCGAGGAAGCCAAGCGCATTCCTGGCCCAAGCGAAAAAGACGGGATCAAGATCGCGATCATCGGCCGTCCGAACGTCGGCAAGTCGACCCTGGTCAACCGCATGCTCGGGGAAGACCGGGTAATCGTCTACGACCAACCCGGCACCACCCGCGACAGTATCTACATCCCGTTCGAACGTAACGACGAGAAGTACACGCTGATCGACACCGCCGGTGTGCGCAAGCGCGGCAAGATCCACGAAGAAGTCGAAAAGTTCTCCGTGGTCAAAACCCTGCAGGCGATCAAAGACGCCAACGTGGTGATCTTCGTGATGGACGCCCGCGAAGGCGTGGTGGACCACGACCTCAACCTGCTGGGCTTTGCCCTCGAGGCCGGTCGTGCATTGGTCATCGCGATCAACAAGTGGGACGGCATGACGCCAAGCGAGCGCGACTTCGTCAAGATCGAGTTGCAGCGTCGTCTGTTCTTCGTCGAGTTTGCCGATATTCACTTTATCTCGGCACTGCACGGCACTGGCGTGGGCAACCTCTACGCGTCGGTACAGAACTCGTTCAAGTCCGCGGTTACCCGCTGGCCGACGAGCCGCCTGACCCAGATCCTGGAAGACGCGGTCAGCGAGCACCAGCCGCCGATGGTCAACAGTCGCCGGATCAAGCTGCGTTATGCCCACCTCGGTGGCGCGAACCCGCCGATCATCGTGATCCACGGTAACCAGATCGAGAAGGTGCCGAAGTCCTACGTGCGTTACCTGGAAAACACGTACCGCCGTGTGCTGAAGCTGGTCGGTACGCCGATCCGCATCGAGTTCAAGGGTGGCGAGAACCCGTACGAAGGCAACAAGAACACGCTCACCGACCGTCAGGTCAACAAGAAGCGTCGTTTGATGTCGCACCACAAGAAGGCCGACAAGAAGCGTCGCGACAAGCGATAGAAGCAGCTGCAAGCTGCAAGCTGCAAGCTTCAAGTCAAAGCGAAAAGGGTCCTTTCCAGGGCCCTTTTTTTGCGTCTGGAGGTTTGGCGCTTGACCACTTGCAGCTTGCAGCTTGAAACTTGTAGCTCACCTGCAAGGGGCTATCGATGATCACCAGCAAGCTGCCGAATGTCGGCATCACCATCTTCACGCAGATGTCTCAGCTCGCGGCACAGACCGGCGCGCTCAATCTGTCCCAGGGTTTTCCCGATTTCGCCGCCCCGCAGGCCCTGTGCGATGCGGTTGGCCGGCATATCGCCAGTGGCCATAACCAGTATTCGCCGATGACCGGGCTGCCGGTGTTGCGTCAGCAGATTGCGGTGAAGATCTCCCGCAACTATGGCACGCAGGTGGATGCGGATACTGAAGTGACGGTCACCCCAGGCGCGACCGAAGCGATTTTCTGTGCCATTCAGGCGGTAATCCACAGCGGCGACGAAGTCATCGTGTTTGACCCGGCATACGACAGCTACGAGCCCTCGGTAGAGCTGGCCGGCGGTCGTTGCGTGCACGTACAACTGGGCTTGAACGATTTCAGTATCGACTTCGAGAAGCTTGCCCAGGCACTGAGCCCGCGCACGCGGATGATCATTCTCAACACCCCGCACAACCCCAGCGGCGCATTGATCAGCCGTGCCGAACTCGACCAGTTGGCAGCCTTGATCCGCGATCGCGACATCTATGTGATCAGCGACGAAGTCTACGAACACCTGGTGTATGACGGTGTGCCTCACGTCAGCGTGCTGAATCATGAAGAGCTGTATCAGCGTGCCTTCGTGGTCAGCTCGTTCGGCAAGACCTACCACGTCACCGGCTGGAAAACCGGCTACGTGGTCGCGCCACCGGCCCTCACGGCGGAGCTGCGCAAGGTGCACCAATACGTCAGTTTCTGCGGCGTGACCCCGCTGCAATACGCCTTGGCCGATTACATGGCCGAGCATCCCGAGCATGTCGAGGAGCTGCCGGGTTTCTATCAGGCCAAGCGCGATTTGTTCTGCGATCTGCTGGCGCCGTCGCGATTCAGTTTCACCCGGGTGACCGGCACCTATTTCCAGTTGGTCGATTACTCGCAGATCCGCCCTGACCTCAATGACGTCGAGATGGCCCTGTGGATGACTCGCGAGCATGGCGTGGCCAGTATCCCGATCTCGGTGTTCTACCAGACGCCACCGGTCGGCCAACGCCTGGTGCGGCTGTGCTTTGCCAAGCGTGAGGAGACCCTGCGTGAAGCGGCGGAAAAACTATGCGTGATCTGAGTTCATTGCCGAAACTGACCGTTGCGCTGATCCAGACCTCTCTGGTCTGGCACGACCGCCAGGCCAACTTCGAGCATTTCGAGCCATTGCTGGAACAGGCTCGCGGAGCCGACCTGATCATTCTGCCGGAGATGTTCACCACCGGGTTCTCCATGGAATCCGAGACCCTCGCCGAAGCGGAAAACGGCCCCACCAGCAAGTGGCTGCGGGTTCAGGCGGCAAAGCTTGATGCGGTGATCACTGGCAGCGTGATCGTCCAGGCCGCCGACGGCAGTCATCGCAATCGCCTGCTGTGGGCACGCCCGGATGGCGAGGTGCTGCATTACGACAAGCGTCACCTGTTCCGCATGGCCGGTGAGCATAACCACTACACCCCCGGCGAGCGCCAAGTGCAGTTCGAGCTCAAGGGCTGGCGAGTGCGGCCGCTGATCTGCTACGACCTGCGCTTCCCGGTGTGGAGCCGTGACGCCCAGGACACGGATCTGTTGCTGTACACCGCCAACTGGCCAGGTGCCCGGCGCCAGCACTGGAACCGCTTGTTGCCTGCGCGGGCGATCGAGAACCTGTGCTATGTGGTGGCGGTGAACCGCATCGGGACTGATGGCAAGGGCTTTGCCTATACCGGTGACAGCCAGGTGCTGGATTTCCAGGGTGAGACGTTGCTCAGTGCCGCAGAGGCTGACGGGGTGTTCAAGGTGGTGCTGGATGCGGCAGAGCTGGCGGCGTACCGGCAGCGGTTTCCGGCGAATCTGGATGCCGATACTTTTGAGTTCACCTGAGATTTTCGCTGCCTGACAGGGCCCCTTCGCGGGCAAGCCCGCTCCCACATTTGATCGCATTCTCATGAACGTACGCGGTCCCCTGTGGGAGCGGGCTTGCCCGCGAAGGGGCCGGTTCAGACAACAAAAATGGCAGGCAAACAAAAAGGCCCCGAGGTTCACACCATCGGGGCCTTTTGCTTTTCGGCTAACAGCTTACGCCGCTTTCGCTTCCGGCTGGCTCAGCGAGCGGTTCAGTGCGCTGAACAGGGCCTTGAAGCTGGCGGTGGTGATGTTTTCGTCGATGCCGACGCCATGCACCGCACGTTCACCGTTCACACGCAGTTCAATGTAGGCCGCAGCCTTGGCATTGGTGCCCGCACCGATGGCGTGCTCGTTGTAGTCCATGATTTCCACCGGTACCGGCAGGCCGGCCACCAGTGCTTCCAGGGCGCCATTGCCCTTGCCGCGCCAGTGCAGGTTG
The DNA here is from genome assembly GCF_000282455.1 of Pseudomonas sp. GM74. Classification (GTDB taxonomy): domain Bacteria; phylum Pseudomonadota; class Gammaproteobacteria; order Pseudomonadales; family Pseudomonadaceae; genus Aquipseudomonas. The sequence goes on along the minus strand of NZ_AKJG01000150.1, from coordinate 47,830 downwards.
GTTTCGCCCTGGCCTTGGCTGGCCACTTCCACTTCGACGGCGCTGTGACCGTTTTCTTCCTGCAGGCGATGGCTGACCAGCGCGTACGGGGTGTTGGCCTGCAAGTACTCGCTGTACAGCAGGGCGTGGATCTGCTGGGCGGTCATTTCAAGGCCCAGGCGGTCGGTTTCACGCTGCACGACCTGGCTGAATTCGATCTGCATGCGACGCGGCAGGCTGATGCCGTACTCCTGCTCCAGGAGGTAGGCGATGCCGCCCTTGCCCGACTGGCTGTTGACGCGGATGACCGCCTCGTAGCTGCGGCCAATGTCGGCCGGGTCGATCGGCAGGTACGGTACTTCCCAGAGTGCATCGGATTTCTGCTGGGCAAAGCCTTTGCGGATCGCATCCTGGTGCGAGCCGGAGAACGCGGTATGCACCAGGTCGCCGACGTACGGGTGACGCGGGTGCACCTGGATCTGGTTGCACTCTTCGACGACTTTGCGCACGCCGTCGATGTCGGAGAAGTCCAGCTCAGGGTTCACGCCCTGGGTGTAGAGGTTCAAGGCCACGGTCACGAGGTCGACGTTACCGGTACGCTCGCCGTTGCCGAACAGGCAGCCTTCGACACGGTCGGCGCCGGCCATCAGGCCCAGCTCGGTGGCGGCAACGCCGGTGCCACGGTCGTTGTGGGTGTGCAGGCTGATGATCACGCTGTCACGACGGTTGATGTGACGGCCGAACCATTCGATCTGGTCGGCATAGATGTTCGGGGTCGCGCATTCCACTGTGGCCGGCAGGTTGAGGATCATCTTGTGCTCGGGCGTCGGGTTCCAGACCTCGATCACCGCGTCGCAGACTTCCTTGGCGAACTCCATTTCGGTGGCGCTGAAGGTTTCCGGCGAGTATTCGAAGGTCCACTCGGTGTCCGGCTGCATGGCCGCGTATTTGACGAACAGCTTGGCGGCGTTCACGGCGATGGCCTTGACCCCGTCCTTGTCCTGGTTGAAGACAATGCGGCGGAAGGAAGGGGAGGTCGCGTTGTACAGGTGAACGATGGCTTTCTTCGCACCGCGCAGGGATTCGAAGGTGCGCTCGATCAGGTCTTCACGGCCCTGGGTCAGCACCTGGATGGTGGTGTCGTCAGGGATGTGGTTGCCTTCGATCAGGGTGCGGACGAAGTCGAAGTCGGTTTGCGAGGCGGCCGGGAACGACGCTTCGATTTCCTTCACGCCGACCTGCACCAGTGTTTTCCAGAAGCGCAGCTTCTTGACGGCGTCCATCGGCTCGATCAGCGACTGGTTGCCGTCGCGCAGGTCGGAGCTGCACCAGATCGGCGCGGCGGTGATGGTTTTCGATGGCCAGGTGCGGTCCGGAATGTCGATGGTCGGGAACGCGCGGTATTTCGAAGACGGGTCTTTGAGCATGCTCATCGGGAAATCCTTATTGTGTGGGCCGAAAAAAGGCGGCCTGCCGGTGGATCAAAAGTTCTTGGACTGACGCTTGGGACGAGGCACCACGATTCAGCCCGGCAGTCGTGCGCTGACGAGGCACAGGCTGCGGTGCTGGCGGAGCTGAATGAGGGTGTGAGAGGTTTTCATGCCCTCAACCCTAACCTTGGGGGGGAAGGTTGGCAAGCAGTCGAAAAAAATTGAGAGGAATACTCGTGAGCGGGTGTTTATCGAGATTTTATTGCTGTGATTGGTGGTGATTGTTTTGTTGTTTGCGCGAGGTTCGAGTGGTGCGCAATTGGAAAAAACGGCAGTCTTGGATTCTTCTGGTGACTGAAATGCCGCCTTCGCGGGCAAGCCCGCTCCCACAGGTACAGCGCAATCCCTGTGGGAGCGGGCTTGCCCGCGAAGGGGCCAGAAGCCTCAGCGAAAAATCAGGGCTGAAACGCACCAATGAAGATAGCCGGATCGACCCGCGCATCGTTCAGGCTGATGTTCCAGTGCATGTGCGGGCCGGTCGCGCGGCCGGTCGCGCCGACTTTGCCGACCACGTCACCACGGGCCAGTGGCTGCCCCACCTTCACATCGATTTTCGACATGTGGCAGAACATGCTGATAAAGCCTTGGCCATGGTCGACGAACACCGTGTTGCCATTGAAGAAGTAGTTGCCGATCAGGATCACCTTGCCGGCGGCCGGGGTCTTGATGGGCGTACCGCCGGGCACGGCGAAGTCCAGTCCGGAGTGGGGATTGCGCTCTTCACCGTTGAAAAAACGGCGTACGCCGAACTTGCTCGACAGTGGACCGTTCACCGGCTTGTCCAGCAGGAGGTTGCTTGGGGTGTTGGGGCTGAACGTACGGTAGGCAGTAATCTGCTCGGCCAGTTCACGCTCGATGCGCTTGAGATTTTCCGGGTCCGGATTGACCTGTTGGGTGTTCTTCAGGGTGATGCGCTGTTCCGGGTATTTCTTGTTGCCAACCGTAAAACTCAGATTGCGACCGCCGCTGCTGACCGATTGAGCCCCCGGCTTGACCGTCAGCGGTACGCCGACAATGGCCAGCCAGTTGTTCTGTTCCTTGACCACCAGTACCGGTTTGCCTTGGTAAGTGGCTTTTGGCGCCTGGGCGGAGGTGCCCAGGTCCACCACCGCCACGCCGCCCGGCACCGGTTTGTTCAGCTGGCGGGTGATGTAGCTGTCGGCGTGGGCGTTGAAGGTCAGGAGCAGCAGCAACAACGGAGCAAAGAAACGCGGCATGGATCAATCCAGTAAAGAAAGGGTGACGGGCGTCAGGTGATTGTCTTCGACCCGCACTTGCAGTTCACCTTCGCCCAGTTTGGCCTTCAGGCGTTGGCCGGTATGGGTTTGCGCGGCGTTGCGGATCGCGTTGCCGCGCTCGTCCAGCAAGATGCTGTAGCCACGGCCGAGGGTCGCCAAGGGGCTGACTACATGCAATGTCTGCATCTGGCTGTGCAGTTGCAGGCGACGGTTCTTCAGCCCTTCGCGGATCGCCCGCGGCAGGCGTTCGGCCAGGCTGTCGAGGCGCTGGCGCAGCATTGCCAGTTGCCGGCCAGGATGTTGTGCGGCCAGACGGGTTTCCAGACGGATCAAGCGTTCGCGACGGGTGTTGAGGCTGCGCTCGAACGCGCGGCGCATGCGCATGTCCAGGTCGTCCAGGCGTTGCGCTTGCTGGCGCAGGCGCTCGCCGGGATGACGCAGGCGGCGAGAGATACCTTCCAGGCGCAAGCGGTCGCGCATCAAACGGTCACGCATGCGCATCACTAGCCGGCGGTGCAGGCTCTCGACCCGACGCACCAGGTCACTGGAGTCCGGTGCCAGCAACTCGGCGGCAGCGGAAGGGGTGGGCGCGCGAACGTCGGCGACGAAATCACTGATCGACACGTCGGTTTCATGGCCGACCGCGCTGACAATCGGTGTCACGCAAGCGTCGACGGCGCGGGCCACGGCTTCTTCGTTGAAACACCAGAGATCTTCCAGCGAACCGCCGCCCCGGGCCAGGATCAGGGCGTCGAAACCCCGGGCATCCGCCAGTTTCAGGGCGCGGACAATCTGCGCCGTGGCTTCGCGGCCCTGTACGGCAGTAGGGATCAGGGTCAACTGCACCTGCGGTGCACGACGGCGGAACACGCTGATGATGTCGCGGATCACCGCCCCGGTGGGCGAACTGATGATGCCGATGCGTTGCGGATGCGCCGGCAGCGGCACCTTGCGTTCGGCACTGAACAGGCCTTCGGCGCTGAGCTTTTCCTTGAGTGCATCGAAGGCCAGGCGCAACGCGCCATCACCAGCCGGCTCCACGGTGTCGAGGATCAGCTGATAATCACCGCGTCCCTCGAACAGCGAGACTTTGCCACGGACCTTGACCGCCAGGCCGTCCTTCAAGGCTTGGCGAACCCGTGCCGCGTTCTGCCGGAACAGCGCGCAACGCACCTGGGCGCCACTGTCCTTGAGGGTGAAATACACGTGGCCGGACGCCGGGCGGGCGAGGTTGGAGATTTCGCCTTCGACCCAGATGTTGCTGAACACGTCTTCGAGCAACACCCGCGCGCGGCCGTTGAGCTGGCTGACGGTCAGGACTTCGCGGTCAAGGCCGAGTCTTGCAAAGGGATCTTTAATCATGGGGCGCAGTTTAAAGGCATTCGGTGGTCAATCTCCATGTGTCGGCACAATTCCCTTGTGGAGCCGCTTGATGTGGGAGCGGGCTTGCTCGCGAAGACGGTGTGTCAGCCACATTGATTTGGGATGTTAGTCCGCTTTCGCGAGCAAGCCCGCTCCCACAAAGGTAAAGTCACCGACGGGTATTCAAGGAAGATACGTGAATGAATGTGTTCGAACTGTTGAACCAATGGCCCTTCGGCCCGCTGGACTGGCTGGTAATCGGTGCCGGCATCGCCCTGGCCTACATCGTGTTCGGCATCGCCGGCTTTGGCACCGCGCTGGTGGCGGGGCCGATTCTGATTCTGTTCATGCCGCTGTCGAAAATCGTGCCCTTGCTGGTGCTGCTCGATTTTGTCGCGGCATTCGGCAATCTGGTGCCTTCGCGGCGCAATGTGGCCAGGCCGGAGCTGTTGCGGTTACTGCCCTGCATGGCCGTGGGGTGCACGCTGGGGGTGATTTTCCTGCTGAACCTCAAGTCCGATCTGTTGCTGTTGTTGATGGGGTTGTTTATCAGCGCCTATGCCATTTACAGCCTGTGGATAACTGTCCGTCCGGCGCAGTTGTCCGCCGCGTGGGCGCTGCCGATGGGGACGGTGGGCGGAATGTTTGGCGCGTTGTTTGGCAGCGGCGGCTTTCTCTATGCGATCTATTTGAACAGCCGGCTGCCCAAGGAGGCGGCGCGGGCGACCCAGAGTGCGCTGATCAGTTGCAGTACGGTGGTGCGTCTGAGCCTGTTTGCCATCGCCGGTGTGTATGCCGATTTGCCGTTGCTGGTGCTGGCGGTTTGTCTGTTACCGGCGATGGTGCTGGGGCTGTGGTTCGGTCGACGGCTGACCATGCGCTTGTCCCGCGAAGCGTTCGTGCGGCTGGTGACGTGGCTGGTGCTGGCCAGCGGGGTTGCATTGATCGGGCGCTATCTCGGCACCTGAAGATTCAACCTGTGGCGGGGGCTTTTTGTGGGAGCCCCCCACCGCAAGTTGTTCAGTCGTTGTACTGGCTCAACAACCGCTCCAGTCGTGCACTGAGGCGGCGTTTGATTTCGGTCTCGATGTGCGGGGCGAAATCGTCGATCACGTCTTGCATGATCAACTGCGCGGCGGCGCGCAATTCACTGTCCAGGTGCAGCAAGTCATCCGGGTTCTTGCTGGCGGCAGGCGCCGGCGTCGCCGTGGTGACGGGGTCAACGATGGGGGCAGGGGTTGTCGCTACGACGGGGGGCGAAGGCTCGCTTACGGCGTCGAACAACATGGGAATCTGTTCCTGGTCACCTTCCTCGACCGTGTCGGTCAGCAGGGGCGGTTGCAGGTTGTCGTCGCCGAGCAACTGGCGGATCGACTCAAGGTCGTCCAGCAGGTGCGCGGACTGTTGCAGCGGTTTTGGAGTGTCCATTGAAAGGCTCAGAGTCGCTGTAAACGGTGATCTTGCAGAGGATAGCCCTGTTCGCGGTAGAAACGGAAACTCTCCCGCGCGGCCGCTCTGATCGTCGGATCTTCCACCACCACTTCCGCCACTCGGGCGAACCTGCTGGCGAAGGCCGGGACTTTCAGGTCGAGATTGACCAGCAAATCCTGATGCTGACCGCAGTCATCGCCCAACCCCAGGACAATCAAACCCTCAGGTTCGCTGTCGGCGGGGCCGTGGGGCACGAAGCTTTCGCCCTTGAACGCCCACAGCCGCGCATCAAGATCGTCACGCTGGGCCGCGTCGCTGCAATGCAGGTAGATGCGGTGGCCCATGCGCCAGGCTTTCTCGGTGAGCTTGCAGGCAAAGTCCAGGCGTGCCGAAGGATCGGCGCTGGGCAGGATATAGAAGTCGACTTTGGTCATTGCGGTTCCAGAGCGGCAAGCGGCGTCACCGGGAAGTGACACCGCCGCCCTTCAGCGGTTTCAGGCTTTGGCGCGGTCCAGCAGGTATTGGGTCAGCAGGGGAACCGGACGGCCAGTGGCGCCCTTGTCCTTGCCGCCGCTGGTCCAGGCCGTGCCGGCGATGTCCAGGTGCGCCCAGTTCAGGTTCTTGGTGAAGCGCGACAGGAAGCAGGCTGCGGTGATGGTCCCGGCTTTCGGGCCGCCAATGTTGGCGATGTCGGCGAACGGGCTGTCCAGCTGTTCCTGGTACTCATCGAACAGCGGCAGTTGCCAGGCACGGTCGTCGGCGGCCTTGCCGGCGCTCAGCAGTTGGTCGATCAGTTCGTCGTTGTTGCCCAGCAGGCCCGAAGTATGGGAACCCAGCGCAACTACGCAGGCACCGGTCAGGGTGGCGATGTCGACGACCGCTTGCGGCTTGAAGCGCTCGGAGTAGGTCAGTGCGTCGCACAGCACCAGACGGCCTTCGGCGTCGGTGTTGAGGATTTCCACGGTCTGGCCGCTCATGGTGGTGACGATGTCGCCCGGGCGCGAAGCGTTGCCGCTCGGCATGTTTTCGGCGCAGGCCAGGATGCACACCAGGTTGATCGGTAGCTTCAGTTCGAGCACGGCACGCAGGGTGCCGAACACGCTGGCGGCGCCGCCCATGTCGTACTTCATTTCGTCCATGCCGGCACCCGGCTTGAGGCTGATGCCGCCGGTGTCGAAGGTGATGCCCTTGCCGACCAGCGCGTACGGCTTCTCGGACTTCTTGCCGCCGTTGTATTGCATGACGATCAGGCGCGGAGGCTGGGCGCTGCCCTGGCCGACGGCGTAGAACGAGCCCATGCCCAGGGCCTTGATCTTCTTCTCGTCGAGGACTTCGACTTTGAGGTCCTTGAATTCTTTGCCGAGGTCTTTGGCCTGCTCACCGAGGAAGGTCGGGTGGCAGATGTTCGGCGGCAGATTGCCCAGGTTGCGGGTGAAAGCCATGCCGTTGGCGATGGCGGTGGCGTGGGTCACGGCGCGCTGTACTTCAGCCTGGGCAGCCTTGATGGTCAGCAGGGTGATTTTCTTCAGCGCGCGGGGTTCGGCTTTCTGGCTCTTGAACTGGTCGAAGCTGTACTCGCCGTCCACCAGGGTTTCGGCCAGCAGGCGGGACTTGCCATAGCTGTCGCGGCCTTTGACCACGACTTCGTCGAGGGCCAGCACTGCATCGCTGCCGCCCAGGCCTTTGAGGGTGTTGAGGATGCCGGCGATGATCTTGCGGAACGGGCGGTCACCCAGCTCGTCGTCCTTGCCCACACCCACCAGCAGCACGCGCTCGGCCTTGAGGTTCGGCAGGCTGTGCAGTAGCAGGCTCTGGCCGACCTTGCCGGCCAGGTCGCCGCGCTTGAGCACAGCGCTGATCGCGCCGCCGCTCAGTTCGTCGAGTTGTCGGGCAACAGCGCCGAGCTTGCGGCCTTCGCCGACGGAGACCACGAGAGTGGCGGTCTTCAACGTTTCGGGGTTGACGCTTTTTACAACCAGTTCCATGTCCGGGTCCCTGAATTGATGGTTATCACGCATGCGCCCGACACCTTATGTGCGTCGATTGCTTATAAACAGAAAGGCGCCAGGATCGACCGGCGACAAAGGCCGCAGTTTGAACCTCGCTACCGGCGGCTGACAACCCTCGGTTGTACGATTGTGGGAGCGAGCCCGGGATGCATTGCGCAGTGACAGGCGCACACAATCACAGGATAATGCGCCATCTTTTTCGGCGGCTCTGCCTTGCGGGCCGTCCGATACGTTTGCTTGTTTGGCCGCCTTAGCCTGACAACCCTGGAGTGTCTGGTTTGATCGTCTTCCGTTATCTATCCCGCGAAGTCCTGTTGACCTTGAGCGCCGTCAGTGCCGTACTGCTGGTCATCATCATGAGCGGTCGCTTCATCAAATACCTCGCCCAGGCGGCTTCGGGCCTGCTGGATCCGGGTTCGTTGTTCCTGATCATGGGCTATCGCCTGCCGGGTTTCCTTCAGCTGATCCTGCCGCTGGGGCTGTTTCTCGGGATCCTGTTGTCCTACGGGCGCCTGTACCTCGAAAGCGAAATGACCGTGCTCTCGGCCACCGGCATGAGCCAGCAGCGGCTGGTTTACATGACGCTGTTCCCGGCTACCCTGGTTGCGCTCATCGTGGCGTGGCTGAGCCTGAGCCTGGCGCCACAGGGGGCCAATCAGTTTCAGTTGCTGTTGAACAAGCAGGATGCCCTGACCGAATTCGATACCCTGGAGCCGGGGCGCTTCCAGGCTTTGCGTGACGGCACCCGGGTCACCTATACCGAGCGCATGTCCGATGACCGCGTCAATCTGGCGGGTGTGTTCATCTCGCAGAAAAACATCAGTTCCAATAACAAGGATCGCGGGATTTCCGTGCTGGTGGCGGAAAAGGGACGCCAGGAAATTCGTCCGGACGGCAACCGCTACCTGATTCTTGATAACGGCTATCGCTATGACGGTAGTCCGGGACAGGCCGACTATCGGGCGATCAAGTACGACGAGTACGGCGTATTGCTGCCAAAGCCGGACGTCAGCGACGAAGTCACCGACCGTGATGCGATGCCGACCAGTACGTTGATCGGCAGTGACGACATTCGCCTGCGCGCCGAACTGCAATGGCGCATGTCTCTGCCGTTGCTGGTGTTCATCGTGACCTTGATGGCGGTGCCGCTGGCGCGGGTCAATCCGCGTCAGGGCCGATTCCTCAAATTACTGCCGGCGATTCTTCTTTATATGGGTTACCTGACCATTCTGATTGCCGCCCGCGGTGCCCTCGACAAGGGCAAGATCCCCGCGGTGTTCGGCTTGTGGTGGGTGCACGGGATTTTCCTGTCCATCGGCCTGGGCTTGCTCTACTGGGAGCCCTTGCGCTTGAAGAGGGCGAGTCGCCGCAGCGCGCTGGAGGTGGCCCGTGGTTAAGCTGGATCGCTACATTGGTAGCAGTGTGTTCATGGCGATCCTGGCGGTGCTCGGGATCATTCTCGGTCTGGCGACCCTGTTTGCCTTTATCGACGAGATGAGTGAAGTCAGCGATACCTACACCCTGGTCGATGCGCTGAGTTATGTGTTGTTGACCGCGCCGCGCCGGATGTACGAAATGCTGCCGATGGCTGCGCTGATCGGTTGCCTGATCGGTCTGGGCAGCCTGGCCAGCAACAGTGAGCTGACTATCATGCGCGCCGCCGGTGTATCGATCGGCCGGATCGTCTGGGCGGTGATGAAACCGATGCTGGTATTGATGCTGGCCGGTGTGCTGGTCGGCGAGTACGTCGCACCGCCCGCTGAAACCACAGCGCAGGCCAATCGCTCGCTGGCCCAGGGCAGCGGTGATGCACAAAGCGCCAAGCACGGCTTGTGGCACCGCCAGGGCGATGAGTTCATTCACGTCAACTCGGTACAACCCGACGGCATTCTGTATGGCGTGACCCGTTATCGCTTCGACAACGAACGGCACATGCTGTCGGCGAGCTTCGCCAAGCGTGCCGACTTCGTAAACGAGCACTGGGAATTGTCGGATGTCACGACCACGCTGTTCCACGAGCGCAGCACCGAAGTGGTTTCGACCCCGGTAGAGCGCTGGAACATTGCGTTGAGCCCGCAGTTGCTGAACACAGTGGTCATGGTGCCCGAGTCGCTGTCGATCAGCGGCTTGTGGAGTTACATCCACTATCTGGCGGACCAGGGGCTGAACAATGGCCGCTACTGGCTGGCATTTTGGGTCAAGGTGTTGCAGCCGCTGGTGACTGCCGCTCTGGTGTTGATGGCGATTTCCTTCATCTTTGGTCCGCTGCGTTCGGTGACCCTGGGTCAACGGGTGTTCACCGGTGTTCTGGTGGGCTTCACCTTCCGCATCGTTCAGGATCTGCTGGGGCCTTCGAGCCAGGTATTCGGCTTCCCACCGTTGCTTTCGGTGCTGGTGCCGGCGGGTATTTGTGCCGTGGCGGGGCTCTGGCTGTTGCGTCGAGCAGGTTGATGGCGGGCACTTCCCGACCGCTTTGACGTTAGAAAACGCCCTTGTCGCAAGACCGGGGCGTTTTTGTAGGCGCCGTCTGACCTGCGAACGTGACGCTTGCGCCGTGGATCAGGTACAATTCCCGGCTATTTTTCGGCGGGCCATGCCTGCAGCCTTTTTGAGTGTTGATCCGTGAGTGATTTGAGTCATATCCGCAATTTCTCCATCATCGCCCACATTGACCATGGCAAGTCGACGCTGGCCGATCGTTTCATCCAGATGTGTGGCGGCCTCGCCGAGCGCGAAATGGAAGCCCAGGTCCTGGACTCCATGGACCTCGAGCGTGAACGCGGGATCACCATCAAGGCGCACAGCGTCACCCTGTATTACAAGGCTCGCGACGGTATCAACTACCAGCTGAACTTCATTGATACCCCCGGCCACGTTGACTTCACCTATGAGGTGAGCCGTTCGCTGGCCGCCTGTGAAGGCGCGCTGCTGGTGGTCGATGCCGGTCAAGGCGTTGAAGCGCAGTCGGTTGCCAACTGCTACACGGCGATCGAGCAGGGCCTGGAAGTGATGCCGGTGCTGAACAAGATCGACCTGCCACAGGCCGATCCGGACCGCGTCAAAGAAGAAATCGAAAAAATCATCGGCATCGATGCCACCGATGCGGTCGAGTGCTCGGCCAAGACCGGCCTGGGCGTCGACGAAGTGCTCGAACGCCTGGTCGCCACCATTCCTGCACCGACCGGCAACTACGAAGATCCGCTGCAAGCGTTGATCATCGACTCCTGGTTCGACAACTACCTGGGCGTTGTTTCCCTGGTACGCGTGCGCCACGGTCGTGTGAAGAAGGGCGACAAGATCCTGGTCAAGTCCACCGGCAAGATCCACCTGGTAGACAGCGTCGGTGTATTCAACCCGAAGCACACCCCTACCGCTGACCTCAAGGCCGGTGAGGTGGGCTTCATCATCGCCAGCATCAAGGACATTCACGGTGCGCCAGTGGGCGACACCCTGACCTTGAGCTCGACGCCGGACGTTGATGTACTGCCAGGCTTCAAACGTATTCAGCCGCAGGTTTACGCCGGTCTGTTCCCGGTCAGCTCCGACGACTTCGAAGATTTCCGCGAAGCCCTGCAAAAACTCACGCTCAATGACTCGTCCCTGCAGTACACCCCGGAAAGTTCCGACGCCCTGGGCTTCGGTTTCCGTTGCGGGTTCCTCGGCATGCTGCACATGGAAATCATCCAGGAGCGCCTGGAGCGCGAGTACAACCTGGACCTGATCACCACGGCGCCGACGGTAATTTTCGAGCTGCTGCTCAAGACCGGTGAGACGATCTACGTCGATAACCCGTCGAAGCTCCCGGACCTGTCCTCGATCGAAGACATGCGTGAGCCGATCGTGCGCGCCAATATTCTTGTGCCGCAAGAGCACCTGGGCAACGTCATTACCCTGTGCATCGAAAAACGTGGTGTGCAGGTTGACATGCTGTTCCTCGGCTCCCAGGTACAAGTGACCTACGACCTGCCGATGAACGAAGTGGTGCTGGACTTCTTCGATCGCCTGAAGTCCACCAGTCGCGGCTATGCTTCGCTGGACTACCATTTCGATCGTTATCAATCGGCCAGCCTGGTGAAACTGGACGTGCTGATCAACGGTGACAAGGTCGACGCCCTGGCGCTGATCGTGCACCGTGACAACTCGCACTACAAAGGTCGCCAGTTGACCGAGAAGATGAAAGAACTGATTCCGCGGCAGATGTTCGACGTGGCAATCCAGGCCGCCATTGGCGGGCAGATTGTGGCGCGGACAACCGTCAAGGCGCTCAGAAAGAACGTATTGGCCAAATGCTACGGTGGTGACGTCAGCCGTAAGAAGAAGCTGCTGGAAAAGCAAAAGGCCGGTAAGAAACGCATGAAGCAGGTCGGCAATGTGGAAATTCCACAGGAGGCCTTCCTTGCCGTGCTCAGGTTGGATAGTTAGGTCCTATGTCGCTAAATTTCCCGCTGTTGCTGGTCATTGCCGTGTTCGTCTGCGGCCTGTTGGCGTTGCTCGATCTGTTGATCCTGGCCCCGCGTCGGCGTGCCGCCATCGCGTCCTATCAGGGCAGCGTCAGCCAGCCTGACATGGTCGTGGTCGAGAAGCTGAACAAAGAGCCGCTGCTGGTTGAATACGGCAAGTCGTTCTTCCCGGTGTTGTTCATCGTGCTGGTGCTGCGTTCGTTCCTGGTGGAACCGTTCCAGATTCCTTCCGGTTCGATGAAGCCAACCCTGGATGTCGGCGACTTCATCCTGGTGAGCAAGTTTTCCTACGGGATCCGCTTGCCAGTGATCGACAAGAAAGTCATCGAAGTCGGTGATCCGCAGCGCGGCGACGTCATGGTGTTCCGCTACCCGAGCGACCCGAACGTCAACTACATCAAGCGTGTGGTTGGCTTGCCGGGCGACACGGTTCGCTACACCGCCGACAAGCGCCTGTTCGTCAACGGTCAATCGATTGCCGAACAACTGGTCGGCTCCGAGCCGGGCACGCTGGGCAGCGCTGAGCTCTACAAGGAAAAACTCGGGGCGGCCGAGCACATGATCCGCAAGGAAATGAGCCGCTACCGCGCCATGCCGGACCACTCGTGGACCGTGCCGGCCGGGCACTACTTCATGATGGGCGACAACCGCGACAACTCGAACGACAGTCGCTACTGGGATGATCCGAACATTCCCAAGGATCTGCTGGGCATGGTTCCCGACAAGAACATCGTCGGCAAGGCCTTTGCGGTCTGGATGAGCTGGCCGGAACCCAAACTCAGCCACCTGCCGAATTTCTCGCGGGTTGGCCTGATCAAGTAATCAGACACGGCGCTGTTGAACACAGCGCCGAATGCATTTCTGGAACCGGCACAATGGGCGCCAGAGGCATGAAAACAATGATATTCAGGACGTTATTTTTGAACACAGCTTTAATTGTCCCAAGCCTGCGCCGCCTTACGGCGATGGCGGTGGAATCCAGCCACGAACTCAGCGTGGGTAAACCGTGAGCGTCTCCTTAAGCCGTCTAGAGCGTCAGCTCGGCTACACCTTCAAGGATCAGGAACTGATGGTCCTGGCCCTGACTCACCGCAGCTTTGCCGGGCGCAACAACGAACGCCTGGAATTCCTCGGTGACGCCATTCTCAACTTCGTCGCCGGTGAGGCGTTGTTCGAGCGATTCCCTCTGGCCCGCGAAGGCCAGTTGTCGCGTTTGCGCGCGCGTCTGGTCAAAGGTGAGACCCTGGCCGTACTGGCCCGTGGTTTCGATCTGGGCGAATACCTGCGCCTGGGCTCGGGCGAGCTGAAAAGCGGCGGTTTCCGTCGCGAGTCGATTCTGGCCGATGCCCTCGAAGCGTTGATCGGTGCGATCTACCTCGATGCCGGCATGGAAATGGCCCGCGAGCGTGTGCTTGCCTGGCTGGCCGGCGAGTTCGAAGGCCTGACACTGGTCGACACCAACAAAGATCCAAAGACCCGCCTGCAGGAGTTCCTGCAGTCCCGTGGTTGTGAGCTGCCGCGTTACGAAGTGGTGGATATCCAGGGTGAGCCGCATTGCCGGACGTTCTTCGTCGAATGCGAAATCATCTTACTGAATGAAAAAAGCCGAGGTCAGGGTGTGAGCCGTCGTATTGCCGAACAGGTAGCGGCCGCCGCAGCACTGATTGCCCTGGGTGTGGAGAATGGCAATGACTGATACAAACGCAACTCGCTGTGGCTATGTTGCCATCGTCGGCCGTCCGAACGTGGGCAAGTCCACGCTGCTGAACCACATCCTGGGTCAGAAGCTGGCGATCACCTCGCGCAAACCGCAAACCACCCGTCACAACATGCTCGGTATCAAGACCGAGGGCGATGTGCAGGCGATCTACGTCGACACCCCCGGTATGCACAAGGGTGGCGAGAAGGCCCTGAACCGCTACATGAACAAGACCGCTTCGGCGGCGTTGAAAGACGTCGACGTGGTGATCTTCGTGGTCGACCGCACCAAGTGGACCGAAGAGGACCAGATGGTTCTCGAGCGCGTCCAGTACGTGACCGGCCCGCTGATCGTGGCGTTGAACAAGACCGATCGCATCGAAGACAAGGCCGAGCTGATGCCGCACCTGAGCTGGTTGCAGGAGCAGTTGCCGAATGCGCAGATCATCCCGATTTCCGCACAGCACGGGCATAACCTCGATGCACTGGAGCGCGTGATTGCCGAGCACCTGCCGGAAAACGATCACTTCTTCCCGGAAGACCAGATCACCGACCGCAGCAGCCGTTTCCTCGCCGCGGAGCTTGTGCGCGAGAAAATCATGCGCCAGATGGGCGCCGAGCTGCCGTACCAGATCACCGTTGAAATCGAAGAGTTCAAGCAGCAGGGCAAGACCCTGCATATCCATGCCCTGATCCTCGTCGAGCGCGATGGCCAGAAGAAAATCATCATTGGCGACAAGGGCGAGCGCATCAAGCGTATCGGCACCGAAGCGCGCAAGGACATGGAGCTGCTGTTCGACTCCAAGATCATGCTCAACCTGTGGGTCAAGGTTAAGGGCGGCTGGTCCGATGACGAGCGTGCATTGCGTTCCTTGGGTTACGGCGACTTGTAAACCCGATTGGCGTTGCACCGTAGAACCCTGTGGGAGCGGGCTTGCTCGCGAAGAGGATGTAACATTCAGCAGTGATGTTGACTGTTACGCCGCCTTCGCGAGCAAGCCCGCTCCCACATTGGTTTTGGGTTGTATGTAAAACGGCATTCCTTCATTGAGCACTGCGATTTTTATGTCCCAACCCATCGCCCAACCCGCCTACGTCCTGCACTCCCGCGCCTATCGTGAAAACAGCGCTTTGGTGGACTTCCTCACGCCGCAAGGCCGGCTGCGGGCGGTGTTGCGCAGTGCGCGGGGCAAGGCCGGGACGCTGGCGCGGCCGTTCGTGCCACTGGAAGTCGAGTTCCGGGGCAAGGGCGAGCTGAAGAATGTCGGGCGCATGGAGAGTGCCGGGGTTTCCACCTGGCTCAACGGCGAGGCGCTGTTCAGCGGTCTTTACCTCAATGAGCTGCTGATTCGCCTGTTGCCTGCTGAAGATCCGCTCCCTTCGGTGTTCGATCATTACGCCGCCACCTTGCTGGCCTTGGCCGAAGGTCGCCCGCTGGAGCCCTTGCTGCGCTCCTTCGAGTGGCGTTTGCTCGATGACCTCGGCTACGGTTTTTCCCTGACTGCTGATATTCATGATCAGCCCATCGCGCCGGACGGTCTCTACCGCCTGCAAGTGGATGCGGGGCTGGAACGGGTCTATCTGCTGCAGCCTGGCCTGTTCAATGGCGCCGAGCTGTTGGCCATGGCCGAAGCCGACTGGTCCGCCCCCGGTGCTCTGTCCGCCGCCAAGCGCCTGATGCGCCAGGCGTTGGCCGTTCACCTGGGCGGCCGTCCGCTTGTCAGTCGCGAGCTGTTTCGCAAGCCCTGATCACACCGTATGCTGTGCACCGAACTTTCTCTTCTTCTGGAGCGCTTCCGTGACCACCAGCACCCGTATTCTTCTTGGCGTGAACATCGACCACGTTGCCACCCTGCGTCAGGCCCGGGGCACCCGTTACCCGGACCCGGTCAAGGCGGCACTGGACGCGGAAGAGGCGGGCGCCGACGGCATCACCGTGCACCTGCGTGAAGACCGTCGGCACATTCAGGAGCGCGACGTGCTGCTGCTCAAGGACGTGCTGCAAACCCGCATGAACTTCGAAATGGGCGTCACCGAAGAAATGATGCAGTTCGCCGAGCGCATTCGTCCGGCGCACATTTGCCTGGTGCCGGAAACCCGTCAGGAACTGACCACTGAAGGCGGTCTGGACGTGGCGGGGCAGGAAGCGCGTATCAAGGCGGCGGTCGAGCGCCTGTCGAAGATCGGCTCCGAAGTGTCGCTGTTCATCGATGCCGATGAGCGCCAGATCGAAGCCTCCCGCCGTGTCGGCGCGCCTGCCATCGAGCTGCACACCGGGCGTTATGCCGATGCCGAGACGCCGACCGAAGTCGCCGAAGAACTCAAGCGTGTGGCCGATGGCGTTGCGTTTGGTTTGGCCCAGGGCCTGATCGTCAATGCTGGCCATGGCCTGCACTATCACAACGTTGAAGCCGTGGCGGCGATCAAGGGCATCAACGAGCTGAACATCGGCCATGCGCTGGTGGCCCATGCGCTGTTCGTTGGCTTCAAGTCGGCGGTTTCGGAGATGAAGGCGCTGATTCTGGCGGCGGCTGCCAAGGCTTAAAAACCAACACAAAACCCTGTGGGAGCGAGCAAGTCGAATCGTCGCACCGCCGCTCCCACATTTGATCCAGGTTGTTCTGTCAGAGCGGGGCTGGCTCTTGAGCAGGCTTGCTCTTGTCGATCCCCGGAACAAGCAGTTTGCCCTCGGCGACCTGATCGCCCTCAAGCTGCGGCTGCGTGACCCAGGTCAGGATGTCGTAGTAGCGACGGATGTTCGCCACGAAATGCACCGGTTCGCCACCACGGGCGTAGCCGTATCGGGTTTTGCTGTACCACTTCTTTTCCGACAGGCGCGGCAGGATCTTCTTCACATCCAGCCATTTGTCCGGGTTCAACCCTTCCTTGGCCGCCAGTTTGCGTGCGTCATCCAGGTGGCCGCTGCCGACGTTGTAGGCCGCCAGGGCAAACCAGGTCCGGTCCGGCTCCTGAATCGAATCGTCGAGCTGGTCTTTCATGTAGGCCAGGTACTTGGCGCCGCCCATGATGCTCTGCCTGGGGTCCAGGCGGTTGGACACGCCCATGGCCTGCGCGGTGTTCTGGGTCAGCATCATCAGGCCGCGCACGCCGGTCTTGGACGTGACCGCCGGTTGCCACAACGACTCCTGGTACCCGATGGCCGCCAGCAGGCGCCAGTCGACTTTCTCTTTCTTGGCGTACGACTTGAAGTGCTGTTCGTACTTGGGCAGGCGTTGCTGCAAGTGTTGGGCAAACGTGGTGGCGCCCATGTAGCCGAGGACGTCGACATGCCCGTAGTAGCGGTCCTTGAGGCGTTGCAGGGTGCCGTTCTTCTTGACCTTGTCGAGGTAGTCGTTGATTTCGTTGAGCAGGCTGTTGTCGTCGCCCGGGGCGACGGCCCAGCTCTGGTTGCTGGCGTCACCGAGGTCGAAGGCGACCCGGATGTTGGTGAAGTACACCTGGTTCATCGCCACTTCGTTGGAGTCGACCAGGGTCAGGTCGATCTGACCTTCGTCCACCATGCGCAGGAGATCGACGACCTCGACCGCGTCAGACTCTTCGTATTCGATGCCGGGAAATTTCTGTTTCAGCTGCGCCAGTTGTTCGGCGTGGGTGCTGCCTTTGAGCACCATGATCTTCTTGCCCACCAGATCCTTCGCATCGGTCGGCCGTGACTGGCCGTTGCGGTAGATGATCTGCGGGGTGACTTCCAGATAGGAGTGGGAGAAGCGCACCTGCTTCTTGCGCTCTTCGCTGCTGACCAGACCGGCCGCCGCCAGCACCGGGCCATTGGGCTTGCCGACCTGGTTGAACAGGTCATCGAGGTTGTCGGCGGTCTCGATCTTGAGCTCGACCCCCAGATCGTCGGCGAAGCGCTTCACCAGCTCGTATTCGAAGCCGGTTTCACCGTTGCGATCCTGAAAGTAGGTGGCGGGGCTGTTACGGGTAACCACCCGCAGCACACCATCCTCCTTTACGCGCTCGAGCGTGTTGGGTTTATCAACACAGCCACCGAGCATCAGGAAGAGTCCGGTTGCGATCAGCCATTTGGCGTACCGCGGACGCAAAGCCGTTGGGAAAAACATCTGCGCAGTATACGCAAAGGACCACGGGCGCCATATCTCGACAGCGAGGGGGTTGTCTGCTAGAGATCACAAAACCGGCCGAAACCCCGCAGGAATGGGCTTTGCCTGCATTTTGTTACAGTAAAAATAAGCTGTCGCCACACGCCCAATTAACCTGACTTTCGAGGCAGAAACACAGATCGACACCCGAGTGCAACCGTGCGTAGCGTTTCGGGTGATGTCGCGGGCTGTTTAGGCTAGAATGCACGGCCTCAAAGCACACCCCTTCCCGAGGCTGTCCCGAAGATGTTGATCCTGCGCGGCGCTCCTGCCCTTTCTGCCTTTCGCCACAGCAAACTCCTTGAGCAACTGAGCCAGAAGGTTCCGGCTGTCAGTGGCCTGTATGCTGAATTCGCTCACTTCGCCGAAGTTACCGGCGTCCTGACCGGCGACGAACAGCAGGTGCTTGCGCGCCTTCTGAAGTACGGTCCAAGCGTTCCGGTACAGGAACCGACCGGTCGTCTGTTTCTGGTGCTGCCGCGTTTCGGCACCATCTCGCCATGGTCGAGCAAGGCCAGCGACATCGCTCGCAACTGTGGCCTGGCGAAAATCCAGCGCCTGGAGCGCGGTATTGCGTTCTACGTGGCCGGCCAGTTCAGCGACGCTGAAGCCCGGCTGATCGCCGACGGTCTGCACGACCGCATGACCCAGATCGTCCTCGGCAACCTCGAACAGGCTGCCGGCCTGTTCAGCCACGCCGAGCCAAAACCCCTGACCGCCATCGATGTGTTGGGTGGCGGCCGCGCCGCGCTGGAAAAGGCCAACACCGAGCTGGGCCTGGCCCTGGCCGAAGACGAAATCGACTACCTGGTCAACGCCTTCGTCGGCTTGAAGCGCAACCCGCACGACATCGAACTGATGATGTTCGCCCAGGCGAACTCCGAGCACTGCCGTCACAAGATCTTCAACGCCAGTTGGGACATCGACGGCGAGAGCCAGGAAAAAAGCCTGTTCGGCATGATCAAGAACACCTACGTGATGCATAGCGAAGGCGTTCTGTCGGCTTACAAGGACAACGCTTCGGTGATCGTCGGCTCCGTGGCCGGTCGTTTCTTCCCGGACCCTGAGACCCGCCAGTACGGCGCGGTGCAGGAACCGGTGCACATCCTGATGAAGGTTGAAACCCACAACCACCCGACCGCGATCGCCCCGTTCCCGGGCGCGTCCACCGGTTCCGGCGGCGAAATCCGCGACGAAGGCGCGACCGGCCGTGGCGCCAAGCCGAAGGCTGGCCTGACCGGCTTCACCGTGTCCAACCTGCAGATCCCGGGCTTCGAACAGCCGTGGGAAGTGCCGTACGGCAAGCCTGAGCGCATCGTGACCGCGCTGGACATCATGATCGAAGGCCCGCTGGGCGGCGCTGCGTTCAACAACGAATTCGGTCGTCCGGCCCTGACCGGCTACTTCCGTACCTTCGAACAATCGATCACCACCCCGCACGGTGACGAAGTTCGCGGTTATCACAAGCCGATCATGCTGGCTGGCGGCATGGGCAACATCCGTGAAGAACACGTCAAGAAAGGCGAGATCGTCGTCGGCTCCAAGCTGATCGTGCTCGGCGGCCCGGCGATGTTGATCGGCCTGGGTGGCGGCGCGGCTTCCTCCATGGCCACCGGCACCAGCTCGGCAGACCTCGACTTCGCTTCGGTACAGCGCGAAAACCCGGAAATGGAACGTCGCTGCCAGGAAGTCATCGACCGTTGCTGGCAGCTGGGCGACAAGAACCCGATCAGCTTCATCCACGACGTGGGTGCGGGCGGTCTGTCCAACGCCTTCCCGGAACTGGTCAACGACGGCGACCGTGGTGGCCGTTTCGAACTGCGCAACATTCCAAACGACGAGCCGGGCATGGCCCCGCACGAAATCTGGTCCAACGAATCCCAGGAACGTTACGTTCTGGCGGTCGGTCCGGCTGATTTCGAGCGCTTCAAGGCGATCTGCGAACGTGAGCGTTGCCCGTTCGCCGTGGTCGGTGAAGCCACTGCCGAACCGCAGCTGACCGTGACCGACAGCCACTTCGGCAACAGCCCGGTGGACATGCCACTGGAAGTGCTGCTGGGCAAGGCTCCGCGCATGCACCGTTCGGTGGTTCGTGAAAACGAGCTGGGCGACGATTTCGATCCGTCGACCCTCGACATCGCCAACTGCGTCGAGCGCGTTCTGCATCACCCGGCCGTGGCCAGCAAGAGCTTCCTGATCACCATCGGCGACCGCACCATCACCGGCCTCGTGGCCCGTGACCAGATGGTCGGCCCGTGGCAGGTGCCGGTGGCCGACGTTGCCGTCACCGCCACCAGCTTCGACGTCTATACCGGTGAAGCCATGGCCATGGGCGAGCGCACTCCGCTGGCACTGCTGGACGCCCCGGCGTCGGGTCGCATGGCCATCGGTGAAACCCTGACCAACATTGCGGCTTCGCGCATCGGCAAGATCTCCGACATCAAGCTGTCGGCGAACTGGATGTCGGCGGCCGGTCACCCGGGTGAAGACGCTCGCCTGTACGACACCGTGAAAGCGGTCGGCATGGAACTGTGCCCTGAGCTGGGTATCACCATTCCGGTGGGCAAGGACTCGATGTCCATGGCCACGCGCTGGAACGATGAAGGCGTGGACAAGTCCGTCACGTCGCCAATGTCGTTGATCGTGACCGGTTTCGCGCCAGTGACCGACATCCGTCAGACTCTGACCCCGCAACTGCGCATGGACAAGGGCACCACCGACCTGATCCTGATCGATCTGGGTCGTGGTCAGAACCGCATGGGCGCCTCGATCCTGGCTCAGGTTCACGGCAAACTCGGCAGTCAGGCTCCGGACGTCGATGACGCCGAAGACCTTAAAGCTTTCTTCGCGGTGATCCAGGGCCTCAACGCCGACGGTCATCTGCTGGCTTACCACGACCGTTCCGACGGTGGTCTGCTGACCAGCGTTGTCGAGATGGCCTTCGCCGGTCACTGCGGCCTGAGCCTGAACCT
Source organism: Pseudomonas sp. GM74 (assembly GCF_000282455.1). Classification (GTDB taxonomy): domain Bacteria; phylum Pseudomonadota; class Gammaproteobacteria; order Pseudomonadales; family Pseudomonadaceae; genus Aquipseudomonas. The sequence continues at coordinate 27,067 of NZ_AKJG01000150.1, read as the reverse complement.
CGACGGTCTGGCGGAAACCAGCGCCGACATCGCCGCCATCCTGTTCAACGAAGAACTGGGCGCCGTGATCCAGGTTCGCCAGGACGCTACCCCGGACATCCTCGCGCAGTTCAGCGCTGCCGGCCTGGGTGACTGCGTGTCGGTGATCGGTCAGCCAGTCAACAATAGCGAGATCGGCATCACCTTCAACGGTGACACCGTATTCGAAGGCCAGCGCCGTCTGCTGCAACGCCAGTGGGCCGAGACCAGCTACCAGATCCAGCGTCTGCGTGACAACGCCGACTGCGCCGAGCAGGAGTTCGACGTGCTGCTGGAAGAAGACAACCCTGGCCTGAGCGTCAAGCTGAGCTACGACATCAACCAGGACATCGCCGCGCCTTACATCAAGAAAGGCATTCGCCCACAGGTTGCCGTACTGCGTGAGCAGGGCGTCAACGGTCAGGTGGAAATGGCGGCTGCGTTCGACCGCGCCGGTTTCAACGCAATCGATGTGCACATGAGCGACATTCTGGCCGGCCGTGTCGACCTGAACGAGTTCAAGGGTATGGTCGCTTGCGGTGGCTTCTCTTACGGTGACGTGTTGGGTGCCGGTGAAGGCTGGGCGAAATCCGCGCTGTTCAACAGCCGTGCCCGCGATGCGTTCCAGGGCTTCTTCGAACGTAACGACAGCTTCACCCTCGGCGTGTGCAACGGTTGCCAGATGATGTCCAACCTGCACGAGCTGATCCCGGGCAGCGAGTTCTGGCCGCACTTCGTGCGCAACCGTTCCGAGCAGTTCGAAGCCCGTGTTGCCATGGTGCAGATCCAGGAGTCGAACTCGATCTTCCTGCAGGGCATGGCCGGTTCGCGCATGCCGATCGCCATCGCCCACGGTGAGGGCCATGCCGAGTTCTCCAGCGAAGAGGCACTGCTGGAAGCCGATCTGTCCGGTTGCGTGGCGATGCGTTTCGTCGACAACCACGGCAAGGTCACCGAAAACTACCCGGCCAACCCGAACGGCTCGCCGCGCGGGATCACCGGTTTGACCAGTCGCGACGGTCGCGTGACCATCATGATGCCGCACCCGGAACGTGTGTTCCGTGCCGTGCAGAACTCGTGGCGTTCCGATGACTGGAACGAAGATGCACCGTTGATGCGCATGTTCCGTAATGCTCGCGTGTGGGTTAACTGATAGCCGTGTACAAGCTCAGTTTTTTTGTTCCCGACAGTCATGTCGAAGTGGTCAAAAGCGCCGTATTCGCCGCCGGTGGCGGGCGGATCGGTGCTTACGACCACTGTGCATGGCAGGTGCTGGGCCTCGGCCAGTTTCGTCCACTGGATGGCAGTCAGCCGTTCATTGGTGAGGCAGGGCAGGTCGAGCAGGTCGAGGAATGGAAGGTTGAGCTGGTGGTGGCCGATGAGTTGATTCGCTCGGTGGTGGCGGCTCTGAAGCAGAGCCATCCCTACGAGACGCCGGCTTATGAAGTGTGGCGACTGGAGGATTTCTGATCTTCCTGGCTGCTTAAATGAGAAACCCGCTGAAAGTGATTTCAGCGGGTTTTTTTTGTTGCGATTCAAAGGATGTACACCGATCCAGTGTGGGAGCGGGCTTGCTCGCGAAGGCGCTCTAACCGGCAACATTGATGCTGAATGTGATGGCCTTTTCGCGAGCAAGCCCGCTCCCACACTGGTTCGGTGTGTTTCCAAAATCTAAACCTTGGCACTGACTTCGCTACGATTGACCAATGCTTCCAGCGCATCACTCAAACTCGGCGCCTTGTCACCAATCAACAGATGCCAAACACCACCGTCCGGCTGACTCACACCCTGGCAACCCAGCGCTTTCAAATCACATTCCGACAAGGCCTTGCCATCGGCCAGTTGCAGGCGGATGCGGGTCATGGCGATGCAATCGAGTTGCAGCACATTGTCGCCACTGCCCAGGCATTTGGTCACGATGTGGTTGCCAGGCTTGTACTCGCCGTTGGGCACGCCGGCGGCGGTCGAGTCGGTGACGCAGTACAGGTACGGGATCGAACGCAAGGCCACACGGATCGCGCCGGGATAAACATGCAGCAAGTCCGGAGTCAGTTCGGCGTATTGGGCGTGGGCGAGGGCCGCGTCGACGATCCTCGCCGCTTCCCGACGGTGGCGGTCAGAGGAAGAAATTCGACCTGTAGCAGCTAGCGGAGCCTGCGTTCGGCTGCGTAGCAGTCGTAAAACCTGAGTGCGAAGTATTCCTGACACAACGCGTCGGCTGATTTCACGACTGCTTCGCAGCCGAACGCAGGCTTCGCCAGCTGCTACAAGGTGGGTGGTGCGATTACGGACGAATCTCGATCATCGTGCCGTCCGGCACCAGGTTCCAGACTTCGCGCATGTCCATGTTGCGCATGGCGATGCAGCCGTCGGTCCAGTCCAGGGTGTGGAACAGGTCTTCCGGGGTGTCTTCGCTGTCCGGGGTGCCGTGGATCATGATCATGCCGCCGGGCTCGACGCCTTCACGACGGGCGCGGGCAGAGTCGCTGATGTTCGGGTAGGAAATGTGCATCGCCAGGTTGAAGCGGTCGCTGATCTTGCGCCAGTCGACCCAGTAGAAACCTTCCGGGGTGCGCTTGTCGCCTTCCATCAGCTTGGGCCCCTTGGGGCGCTTGCCCAGGGAAATGCGATAGGTCTTGAGCGGCTTGCCGTCATTGATCAACTGCAATTGATGGGAAGACTTGAGAATCAGGATCTTCTCGATGACCTTGCCGTCCAGGGTTTCCACGGCAGAAGCCTGGGACACCGTGACGAACGACAAACAGAACAGGGCAAGCAACCAGCGCATTGAAACGATTCCCCAGGAGGTGTCGCGACTATTTATGTATAGAAGTTTTTGCAGGAGCTGCCGCAGGCTCGTGCCGCGTTCGGGCGGTCTTTCGGCGCCTTTGAGTGATGCCGGGATGACATCAGATAATGGCAGGCTGAGCAAGAGGCGGGATCGATTCAGACCGAACGGGATAGACCTCGGTCCGCCGGTCAGCGAAGAAGCATTCTAAGGTACGGCCCACCGTGCGGAAAGCCAGCTCATCCCATGGAATGTCCGCTTCGTCGAATAGTTGCACTTCCAGGCTCTCGGGGCCGGCGGAAAAATCCAGGTCCGCCAGTTCGGCACGGAAGAACACATGCACCTGGCTGATGTGTGGCACGTCGATCAGGGTATAGATGCTCAGGTTGCGCACCCGGGCGCAGGCTTCCTCGGCGGTTTCGCGAATGGCTGCCTGCTCGATGGTTTCGCCGTTCTCCATGAAACCGGCGGGCAGGGTCCAGTAGCCGCGACGTGGCTCGATGGCTCGCCGGCACAACAACACCTTGGTGCCCCAAGTCGCCACGCAGCCGGCGACGATGTTGGGGTTCTGGTAGTGAATGGCCTGACAGCTGTCGCAGACAAAACGCAGGCGCGAATCGCCCTCGGGAATGCGCTGGGTTACCGGGTTACCGCACTGGCTGCAAAATTTCATGCTGGGGTTCCTGAATGCTGCGCCTATCTTGGCGTGCGGCAGTGCCGGTCGGCAAGTTGTCGTTTCGCGACATGGGACGGTTGCGGGGGTTGGGCGGCCGAAGCGATTGGTGCATGATGCCGGGTAAGGCACAGATCGAGAACACTCATGCTGGATGAGCTACTGCATCGGGTTAGTAACCACACACCACGCACACTGGAGACCGACCGTCGTTTTCCCGAGGCCGCGGTGCTGGTGCCCATCACCCGCAGTGACGAGCCCGAGCTGGTGTTGACCCTGCGTGCCAGCGGCCTGTCGACCCATGGCGGCGAAGTCGCCTTCCCCGGCGGTCGCCGCGACCCCGAAGATCCCGACCTGATTTTCACCGCCCTGCGTGAAGCCGAAGAAGAGATCGGCCTGCCGCCGGGGCTGGTCGAGGTGATCGGCCCGCTCAGCCCGCTGATCAGCCTGCATGGCATCATGGTCACGCCCTATGTCGGGGTGATCCCGGATTTTGTCGAATACCGGGCCAACGATGCCGAGATCGCCGCGGTGTTCAGCGTGCCCCTGGAGTTCTTCCGCAAAGACCCCCGCGAACATACCCATCGCATCGACTATCAGGGCCGCAGCTGGTACGTGCCGAGCTATCGCTTTGGCGAATACAAGATCTGGGGGCTGACGGCGATCATGATCGTCGAGTTGATCAACCTGCTGTATGACGCCAAAATCAGCCTGCATCAGCCTCCCAAAAGCTTTATCAATATCTGAAGCCATCGTTCGAATGGCACTGCCCGAGCCCTGAGGAAAACAATAATGAAATACCGCCTGGGCGACGCCCGTGTCGAAACCCATCCACAGAGCTGGGTCGCCCCCAATGCCGTGCTGGTGGGCAAGGTCAAGCTGGAAGAGGGCGCCAACGTCTGGTTCAACGCCGTATTGCGCGGCGACAACGAGTTGATCCTGATCGGCAGGAACAGCAACGTCCAGGACGGCACCGTGATGCACACCGACATGGGCTACCCGCTGACCATCGGTACCGGCGTGACCATAGGCCACAACGCCATGCTCCACGGCTGCACCGTCGGCGACTACAGCCTGATCGGCATCAACGCGGTGATTCTCAATGGCGCGAAGATCGGCAAGAACTGCATCATCGGCGCCAACTCGCTGATCGGCGAAGGCAAGGAGATTCCGGACGGCTCGCTGGTCATGGGCTCGCCCGGCAAAGTGGTGCGCGAATTGACCGAGCCGCAAATCAGGATGCTGGAGGCCAGCGCTGCTCACTACGTGCACAACTCGCAGCGCTATGCCCGCGACCTGGCCGAGCAGGAAGAATGACTGCCACTGAACGCCCGGTAGCATCGCCCTGCGTGAACATTTGTGCGCTGGATGACGATGACATCTGCACCGGTTGCCAACGCACGGTGGAAGAAATCACCCGCTGGAGCCGCATGGACAACGACGAGCGGCGCAAGGTGCTGGGGTTGTGTCATGAGCGGGCCAAGGCCAGCGGGTTGATCTGGATGCTCAACAAAACACCGAACCGGTAGCAGCTGGCGAAGCCTGCGTTCGGCTGCGCAGCAGGCGTAAATTATGAGTCCTCGGTCTTCCAGAAAGTCCGTGTTGCCTGATTCCACGACTGCTTCGTCCGAACGCGGCCCGAGCCGAACGCAGGCTTCGCCAGCTGCTACAAGGATCGCGTTGCATCATGGTTCGAAGTACGCCGGGGGCACCGCCGTGTGGCTGATCATGGCCTGGCGCCTGCGCAAACAGGCTGTCGTCGGCTGAAGTTCATGTAAAATGCCGCGCTTTCTCCCCATGGGAAGCGCGCATGGCGCGTCCCGCGATGATCCGCTTCTTGAGGACCTTCAGATGACCCGTATCGGAACTCCATTGTCGCCCACCGCGACCCGCGTATTGATGTGTGGCTGTGGCGAGTTGGGCAAGGAAGTGGCAATCGAGCTGCAACGCCTGGGCGTTGAAGTGATTGCCGTGGACCGTTACGCCAACGCGCCGGCCATGCAGGTGGCGCACCGCAGCCACGTGATCAACATGCTCGACGGTGCCGCCCTGCGTGCCGTGATCGAAGCCGAGAAGCCGCACTTCATTGTCCCGGAAATCGAAGCCATCGCCACCGCGACCCTGGTGGAGCTGGAGGCCGAAGGCTTCACTGTGATCCCGACTGCCCGCGCCGCGCAGTTGACCATGAACCGCGAAGGCATCCGTCGCCTGGCCGCTGAAGAGCTGGACCTGCCAACCTCGCCGTACCACTTCGCCGACACCTTCGAGGACTACAGCAAATCCGTTGAAGACCTCGGTTTTCCGTGCGTGGTCAAGCCGGTCATGAGTTCCTCGGGCAAGGGCCAGAGTTTGCTGCGTAGCGTCGATGACGTGCAGAAGGCCTGGGACTACGCCCAGGAAGGTGGCCGTGCCGGTAAAGGCCGGGTGATCATCGAAGGCTTCATCGATTTCGACTACGAAATCACCCTGCTGACCGTGCGCCACGTCGGCGGCACCACCTTCTGCGCGCCGGTCGGCCACCGTCAGGAGAAGGGTGACTATCAGGAATCCTGGCAGCCGCAAGCCATGAGCCCGGTTGCCCTGGCTGAATCCGAGCGTGTCGCCAAAGCCGTGACCGAAGCCTTGGGTGGTCGTGGCCTGTTCGGCGTCGAACTGTTCATCAAAGGTGATCAGGTGTGGTTCAGCGAAGTCTCGCCGCGCCCGCACGACACCGGTCTGGTCACGCTGATTTCCCAGGACCTGTCGCAATTCGCCCTGCATGCACGGGCCATTCTCGGTCTGCCGATTCCGTTGATCCGTCAGTTCGGGCCTTCGGCCTCGGCGGTGATCCTGGTGGAAGGGCAGTCGACCCAGACCGCTTTCGCCAACCTGGGCGCTGCCCTGAGCGAGCCGGATACCGCGCTTCGCCTGTTCGGCAAGCCTGAAGTCAACGGCCAGCGCCGCATGGGCGTGGCCCTGGCCCGCGACGAATCGATCGAAGCCGCGCGCGCCAAGGCGACCCGTGCTTCGCAAGCGGTTGTCGTAGAGCTGTAAAACTTCTCGGGCAAGTCTGCAATCCCTGTGGGAGCGGGCTTGCCCGCGAAGGCGTCGGCACATCAAACATAGGTGTTGACTGACCCACCGTCTTCGCGGGCAAGCCCGCTCCCACAGGATCGGTGCCAGGCATCAGGTCTGGGTCGACCTATAATTTGTGGATGCCCAAGACCCTTCATCAAAGCTTCAGGCCTGTACCCCATGAATTCCCAAAGCATCATCGTCCCGAAAATCTCCACCCTGCCGGTGCACGAACCCCGGGCCCGTGCCGTTGTGCGCTGGCTGGTGCGCAAGAACATCATCCAGGAAGAACTGACCACTTGCGGTCGCACCGGCAATCGCATGGCCCACGCCATCGCCGACGGTGCCCGCGCAGTGGTCCTGCACCCCGAAGCCCTGCCGTTCGGCGAGTCGATCAATGGCCTGGAGATCATCACCAAGCGTTGTATCTATACGCCGGCCAAGGGGTTCCTTGAAGAGGCGGGCTGCGCCGAGTGCCGCAAGGAGGTGGGTGAGGCCCTCTTCGAAAGCCTGGAAGACTGGATGCCGGGGCGTACCGACAACTTCACCTGCCCAGAATGCGGGCATGAAGACGACATCAACGGCTTTCTGTTCCTGCAGGAATGTGGCTTCTCCAACCTCGGTTTCATCTTCAATAACTGGGCCGAAGCCGGGTTCAGGCAGAGCTTTCTCGACGAATTCGCCGATTGGCTCGATCAGCCGGTCAGTTGGGTGAAAGTCGAGTTGTAGGCGGCGCCAATCCCCGTATGTCAGTAATGCCAATAATAGACAGAGTTTTACATTGAACCCGAGAGGGTGTCTGACTATAATGGCGCGCTTCCATTTTCCCGCTCGGGAGCCCCCGCGATGCTGCGTATCAGCCAAGAAGCTCTGACATTCGACGACATTCTCCTAGTGCCCGGTTATTCCGAGGTGCTTCCTAACGAAGTCAGTCTCAAGACCCGCCTTACCCGTGGCATCGAGCTGAATATTCCACTGGTCTCCGCCGCCATGGACACCGTCACTGAAGCCCGTCTGGCAATCGCCATGGCTCAGGAAGGTGGTATCGGTATCATCCACAAGAACATGACCATCGAGCAGCAAGCTGCCGAAGTGCGCAAGGTCAAGCGTTACGAAGCCGGTGTGGTCAAGGATCCGATCACCATCGTCGCCGACGCTACCGTGCGCGAACTGTTCGAATTGACCCGCATGCACAACATCTCCGGCGTTCCGGTGCTGCACAATGGCGACCTGGTCGGCATTGTCACCTCCCGTGACGTGCGTTTCGAGAACCGTCTGGAAGCCACTGTCCGTGAAGTGATGACGCCTAAAGAGCGTCTGGTCACGGTCAAGGAAGGCGCCGACAAGAACGATGTGCGTGAACTGCTGCACAAGCACCGCATCGAACGCGTGCTGATCGTCGACGACAAATTCGCCCTCAAAGGCATGATGACCGTCAACGACATCGAAAAAGCCAAGGCTTACCCGCTGGCCAGCAAGGACGATCAAGGTCGTCTGCGCGTTGGCGCTGCAGTCGGTACCGGTAAAGACACCGGTGACCGCGTTGCAGCCCTGGTCGCCGCCGGCGTTGACGTGGTGGTGGTCGACACCGCTCACGGTCACTCCAAAGGCGTGATCGACCGCGTTCGCTGGGTCAAGCAGAATTTCCCTGAAGTGCAGGTCATCGGCGGCAACATCGCCACCGGCGCTGCCGCCAAGGCCCTGGCCGAAGCCGGCGCTGACGCCGTCAAGGTCGGTATCGGCCCTGGCTCGATCTGCACCACCCGTATCGTCGCCGGTGTCGGCGTGCCGCAAATCAGTGCCATCGCCAACGTTGCCGCTGCCCTTGAAGGCACTGGCGTACCGTTGATCGCCGACGGCGGTATCCGTTTCTCCGGTGACCTGTCCAAGGCCATCGTGGCCGGTGCTTCCTGCGTGATGATGGGTTCGATGTTCGCCGGTACCGAAGAGGCGCCGGGCGAGATCGAACTGTTCCAGGGCCGTTCGTACAAGGCTTATCGCGGCATGGGTTCGCTGGGCGCCATGTCCCAGGCCCAGGGTTCCTCCGACCGTTACTTCCAGGACTCCTCGGCAGGCGCCGAGAAGCTGGTTCCGGAAGGCATCGAAGGGCGTGTTCCGTACAAGGGCACCCTGAGCGCGATCATCCACCAGTTGATGGGCGGCCTGCGCTCCTCGATGGGCTACACCGGTAGCGCCGACATCGAAGAGATGCGCACCAAGCCCGAGTTCGTGCGGATCACCGGCGCCGGCATGGCCGAATCCCACGTTCACGACGTGCAGATCACCAAGGAAGCGCCAAACTATCGGGTCGGCTGACGCCGACAGCTATAAGCCACAAGTTACAAGCTGCAAGCGGTGCTGTGTTAGTACAGTGCCGCGCGGCTTCCGATTACTTGCAGCTTGCAGCTTGAAGCTTGCAACTGCTTTTCAGAGTTTCTTTCATGGCCCTCGACATTCACGCTCACCGCATCCTGATCCTCGACTTCGGTTCCCAGTACACCCAGCTGATCGCCCGCCGCGTGCGTGAAATCGGTGTGTACTGCGAACTGCACCCGTTCGACATGGACGAAGATGCGATCCGCGAATTCGCTCCTAAAGGCGTCATCCTCGCCGGTGGCCCGGAGTCGGTTCACGAAGCCAACAGCCCTCGCTGCCCGCAAGCCGTCTTTGACCTGGGCGTCCCGGTCTTCGGTATCTGCTACGGCATGCAGACCATGGCCGAGCAACTGGGCGGCAAGGTTGAAGGTTCCGAGCTGCGTGAGTTCGGTTACGCCCGCGTTGACGTGGTCGGCAAGAGCCGCCTGCTCGACGGCATCGAGGACCACATCGACGCCGACGGCCTGTTCGGCCTCGACGTATGGATGAGCCACGGTGACAAGGTCACCCGGATGCCGGAAGACTTCCACATCCTGGCCAGCACCCCGAGCTGCCCGATCGCCGGCATGTTCAGCGACGAGCGTCGTTACTACGGCGTGCAGTTCCACCCGGAAGTGACCCACACCAAGCAGGGCGGTCGCATCCTGTCGCGCTTCATCCTCGACATCTGCGAGTGTGAAGCCCTGTGGACCCCGTCCAAGATCGCTGAAGACGCCATCGCCCAGGTTCGCGCCCAGGTCGGCACCGACAACGTCCTGCTCGGCCTGTCCGGCGGTGTGGACTCGTCCGTGGTTGCCGCACTGCTGCACAAGGCCATCGGCGACCAGTTGACCTGCGTGTTCGTCGACAACGGCCTGCTGCGCCTGCACGAAGGCGAGCAAGTGATGGCCATGTTCGCCGAGAACATGGGCGTCAAGGTGATCCGCGCCAACGCCGAAGAGCAGTTCCTGGGCAACCTGGCCGGCGAAGCCGACCCGGAGAAGAAGCGCAAGATCATCGGCCGTACCTTCATCGACGTGTTCGATGCCGAATCCTGCAAGCTGGACAACATCAAGTACCTGGCCCAGGGCACCATCTACCCGGACGTGATCGAGTCGGCTGGCGCGAAAAGCGGCAAGGCCCATGTGATCAAGTCGCACCACAACGTGGGTGGCCTGCCGGAAGAAATGAACCTCAAGCTGGTTGAACCCCTGCGCGAGCTGTTCAAGGACGAAGTCCGTCGTCTGGGCCTGGAACTGGGCCTGCCGTACGACATGGTCTACCGTCACCCGTTCCCGGGCCCGGGCCTGGGCGTGCGCATCCTCGGTGAAGTGAAGAAGGAATACGCCGACCTGCTGCGTCGTGCCGACCACATCTTCATCGAAGAACTGCGCAAGGCCGACTGGTACCACAAGGTCAGCCAGGCCTTCGTGGTGTTCCAGCCAGTGAAATCGGTTGGCGTGGTGGGCGATGGCCGTCGTTACGCCTGGGTCGTGGCCCTGCGTGCCGTGGAAACCATCGACTTCATGACCGCGCGTTGGGCACACCTGCCTTACGAACTGCTGGAAACCGTCAGCGGCCGCATCATCAATGAAATCGAAGGCATCTCCCGCGTCACCTACGACGTGTCGAGCAAGCCGCCGGCGACCATTGAGTGGGAATGATCCACTGCAGGCCCTGATGGCCTGAAGACTGGACCACATAGAGCCGCGTGAAACCTGAGTTTCACGCGGCTTTTTTGTGCGTGGCTCGCTGGTCAGCGTCTCAGGGAACCCGGATCAGTGTCATGCCCATGCCGGTGAGGGCGTCCATCAACTCCTTGAACGTACCAAAACGCTGGTTGTTGATATTCCACTTGGAGTTTGTGATGTAGAAACCTTTGACATCGCGTGCGATAGGCGTGTGCACCAAGAGTCCCTCCCTGCTGCGATGAACCAATTCAAATTCGCTGCCGGTTTTTTCCAGGGTCATCATTCCAGGCTCCTTGAGTGCAACGCTCAGCGCCTGTTCCCTGACTAGCCCCGGCGGTAATTCCAGTTGCAGGCGCAAGTCGTTTTTGACGAAAACGGGCATCAGCTTCTCCGGATCGGTACCGGTTCTTCCCGGATCTGGCTCGATACCTCTGGCCTGGCCTGCTTCGGCACTTTCGATGCGCAGGCCGATTCCACCTTCGAGCTCGCTGACCCCCGGTACTGCGTTAAAGGTATTGGCGTGAGTTTCACCGACCAACGCCACCCAACGATGTGCACCCCTGGCTGCCTGGTCGGCGTCGATGACCGTCTTGGCGAAATAATTCATCATTTCTTGCCGATAGTTGGCGGATGCGCCGGAAATTCCTCTCGATTGATAACTGGCCGTGCAGTCAATGGCCTGCACGCGGATGTGGTTTTTCTGTGCAGCCTTGACCACTTCGCGAAAGGAAAAACGACCGGAAGGGTCAGTTCCGTGGCCCTTGTCGAGCTGTTTCAGGTAGCTCTCCAGATCCTCCGATAGCTCACCACCCCGGTTGAAGATGTCCAGGTCGGCCTGGTGATAGTCAGTGAGCAAATGCTCCATGTACAAGGTCTTGACCTTTTGCTTGGCGAGTATGTCCATGTTTTCGATGAGGAATTGCTTGCTGCCGACGCTCGAGTGGTTTTCACCGATCACCAGGCCTGGAGATTCCTTGAGCAGCGTCTTGATGATGTCTTTCGGTTTGCTGGCCGCGCTCAGAGCCGGGATGGCGGGGCGTGGCGGCAGTGAAGCGTTGGCAAAGTAGTCATGTGCATCCCGGTACAAAGTTTTGCGCAATGCCTTGAACTGGCTGGTGGGCCCCTCCGGATTTCGGATGTTGACGAAATGGTCATTCAAAGTTTTTTCATCCACTTCGTTCCAGGCCACGGGCTTGAGTTCCTGTCGTAACTCGGTGGGAACATCGTAGGGTGTTGGGGCGCTATCGATGTCGGGCAGAGGGGCGGCCGGGCGTCCCCACGGCAGCTGGTCGAAAAATTTCCCGCCCCCCTTCAGTCCGGGGCGACCGAGAAGTTCCCACTCACCTTCGGCGTTCAGGCGAACCGGCAGGTTGCGGTGAAACGAGAATGGGTTGGCCGGATCGATGATGACCCAGGTTTTCATCTCGTTGACGTAGCGGACCTGATAGTAGGAATAGTCGATCCCGATGTAGTTGCCGCCAGTCGGGGGCTGGTAAATGTTGCGATACTTGCCTTCGTCGCTGACTACTTGCAGACCATCGAGAATTTCATTGGTCTGGAAAGGGGCCAGCGGGCTTTCGCTGGCCAGGGGCGGGACCGGGCGTGTGGTGATCACCGGCGGGCGGGGTGTGGCGCCGGCGGTGTATTCAGGCTCGGCGAGGTTTTCCTGGGGAGTGAACTCTTCCTCGGCGCTGCCGACTTCCGATATTTCAACTGCGCCGCGCAGGGCCAACAGGTTGAAAAGGCTGTCGATAGAGGCGGTGATGGCGCCAATGACCCCGCTTTTGCGATCGGCAACGCTGTGTCCATTGACGGCCTCGGCGATGTTCAGGCCAATGTTGACCAGGCCGGCACCGACGGCCGCAAGGGCGACCGGCCAGCCAGCGACGGCCATGGCGCCAAAGAGTCGGGTAAATGTCGAAAGATAGCCGATCCACATTTTCTCCCGCAGATCGCCATTGGATCGCAGCGACAGATCGGCATCGTCGAACATGCGCTCCCTGACAGAGTCGCGAAGCCAGGTAAAGGCATCCATCTCCAGCGCCGGCCAATCCAGGTTGAGTTGACTGTTGTCGTAGGAACCACCGAAAAAGAGCAAATCGATGGTGTGGTTAAGACCAACGTTGTCGCCATCCTGTTGTTGGGCCGACAGAGGGAAATGCGCCATGAAACGTGCGCGATTGTCGGCCTTGTTGTTTTGATGCATCAGCCATAGATGCAAGTCATGGGGTGTTTCGAATACATGGAAAGCATCCAGCTCGCCGGGTGTATAGACAATTTGATAACCCTTTTTGTCGACGATGCGCAGGATGTCGGTGGACTGGTAAGTGCCGATGGTCAGGGGCGTGACCCGCAGATCATTTACAGGTGACGCTTCGGACCTGAGCATGTCCGGGGTGATCGGCCAGGAAATGTTTCCCGCCACGGCTTTGAGCACGGTCTTGAGGTTTTCGTTGCTCAGACGCGAGCTGTCATGCTCCTCCAGGGCCTTGGAGATGAAATTGAGCTTGGCCAGTGTCCGATAGTCATCCGAATGATTTATCCAGAAACTGCCCATTTTTTCCCAGTAACGGTCACTGAAGTTGATTCGCCATAGATCCTTTATGACGCGGCTGGGGTACATCCGGACTTCGTTGGTTTCGTTGTAGATGCGGGCGTCTGCGTCCTCATTGTAGAAACCGCCATCACTGTCCAGCAGGTCGGCGTTGTCCTGGTCGTGGGAATGGAAGCGCTGGACCACCAGTTGCGGCAGAGTCAGCGACTCGCAGGGTTTGGGATAGTGTTCCCAGAACAGGAAGGCCGTATTGCTGCTGACTGAAGTATTGTCGAAACGGTGCCACCAGACCTTGTCCGGGTCGATGTGCTCGATACCGTATTTGTCCAGAATGCCCTGGGCTTCGCCGTGGGCCATATCGTGCATGTCGGGGCAGGCTTCCACGAACGGGATCACCAGGTCTTTGAGGGCCTGCTCGTCATCGGGGTCGGGAAGTAGGAATTGTGAGTTTGTATCTGAGGAATTCATTTCTCTCTCCTTGAGAAATGGATGGGTTTGAAGTCGGCACTATGGAGGGCGGACTACAGCCTGGTCTGTAGGAATGACGGCGCGCAGTGTCAGGTATTGATGGATCTGTGCTGTCAGAGACAGATCCAGACAGAGTGCCATCCGGCTGCGGCCCGTCGTCACGCCCGCTTTGCTGTTTCTTTCACAACTGCGGGTGTATCGTATTCGCCTTTTGCGGGCCCAGGGCCTGCCGCGTTCAAGTGAGGTAGTTGAGTTCATGTCGTTTACCCGTCGCCAAATCCTCGGTGGCCTGGCCGGTCTTGTTGTCGTTGGTGTCGGTGCGGGGGGCGCGTCGCGCTACTGGCTGGGCAAGATGGCTGACGCCGAGGCGGGCCACGACTACGAACTGATCGCGGCGCCGCTGGACGTCGAACTGGTCGCCGGGCACAAGACCCAGGCCTGGGCCTTCGGCCCGTCGGCGCCGGGCACCGAGTTGCGGGTGCGTCAGGGTGAATGGCTGCGGGTGCGCTTCATCAACCACTTGCCGGTGGCGACCACCATTCACTGGCACGGCATCCGCCTGCCGTTGGAAATGGACGGCGTACCCTACGTCTCGCAATTGCCGGTGCTGCCGGGCGAATACTTCGACTACAAATTCCGCGTACCGGATGCCGGCAGCTATTGGTATCACCCGCACGTGAACAGCAGCGAAGAACTCGGTCGTGGGCTGGTGGGACCGCTGATCATCGAAGAGCGCGAGCCCACCGGTTTCAAGTACGAAAAGACCCTGAGCCTGAAGAGCTGGCATGTCGACGACGTCGGCAATTTCGTCGAGTTCAGCATTCCCCGGGAAGCGGCCCGTGGCGGCACGGCGGGGCGCCTGGCGACCATCAACGGTGTGCCGCAGGCGGTGATCGACTTGCCGGCCGGGCAGATCACCCGGGTGCGCATTCTCAATCTCGATAACACCCTGACCTATCGCCTGAACATTCCCGGCGTCGAAGCGCAGATTTATGCGCTCGACGGCAACCCCATCGAACCGCGCCCGCTCGGCAAGGAATACTGGCTCGGCCCTGGCATGCGTATCTGCCTGGCGATCAAGGCGCCGCCGGCCGGTGAAGAATTGTCCTTGCGCAACGGCCCGGTGCGCCTGGGTACCTTGCGTTCAGTGGCCAATACCGATGCACCGAGCGAATGGCCGCCGACATTGCCGGCCAACCCGATCGCCGAACCGGACCTGGCCAATGCCGATAAACTCAACTTCAATTTCGAATGGGTTGGCTCGGTGTCGGTCAACGTCGACAATGGCAAGCCGCCGAGCCTGTGGCAGATCAACGGCAAGGCCTGGGACATCACCGACAAGACCTGCGCCGACCGCCCGATCGCCAAGCTGGAAAAGGGCAAGAGCTACATTTTCGAATTGAAGAACATGACCCAGTATCAGCACCCGATTCACCTGCACGGCATGAGCTTCAAGGTCATCGCCTCGAACCGGCACAAGGTGATTCCGTACTTCACCGACACTTATCTGCTGGGCAAGAACGAGCGCGCGCAAGTGGCGCTGGTGGCGGATAACCCCGGGGTCTGGATGTTCCACTGCCATGTGATCGATCACATGGAAACCGGCCTGATGGCCGCCATCGAGGTGGCGTGATGCGTCAGATTCGTCCCGCCGCCATCATCGACCGCAGCCGTGATCGCGAATTCATGCGTGAAGCCCTGGCCCTGGCCGCCCAAGGCGCGGCCCTGGGCGAAGTGCCGGTGGGCGCGGTGCTGGTGCAGGATGGAGAGATCATCGGTCGCGGCTTCAATTGTCCGATCACTGGCAGTGACCCGAGCGCCCATGCCGAGATGGTCGCCATCCGCGCTGCCGCCCAGGCCGTAAGCAACTACCGCCTGCCGGGCAGCACGCTGTATGTGACGCTGGAGCCGTGCAGCATGTGCGCAGGCCTGATCGTGCATTCGCGGATTGCCCGGGTGGTGTACGGTGCTCTGGAGCCGAAAGCCGGGATCGTGCAGAGCCAGGGGCAGTTCTTTACCCAAGGCTTTCTGAATCATCGGGTGCTGTATGAAGGCGGGGTGTTGGCGGAGGCGTGCGGGGCGGTGCTCAGCGAATTCTTCAAGGCTCGTAGAGCAAAACCGGCAGACTAAACACGGATTCATTGTGGGAGCGGGCTTGCTCGCGAATGCGGTGTGTCAGTGACTTATATGCCAACTGACACTCCCTCTTCGCGAGCAAGCCCGCTCCCACATTTGATCTTCAGTGGCCGTTACTTGCGAGCCACAATCACTGCCCGCATCGGCGCCGGCAGCCCTTCAATCGTCTTGCTGTGATCCTCGGGATCGAGGAAGTCACTGAGCGACTGATACTTCATCCACTCCGTCCCGCGCTGTTCCTCGACCGTGGTGGTGCTCACATCCACGCATTTCACATCGGTGAACCCGGCACGACGCAGCCACAGTTCCAGCGCCGGCACCGACGGCAGGAACCACACGTTGCGCATCTGCGCGTAGCGGTCTTCCGGCACCAGCACCTGGTGCTTGTCGCCTTCGACCACCAGGGTTTCCAGCACCAGTTCACCACCCTTGACCAGGCAATCCTTCAGCGCCAGCAAATGCTCGATGGGCGAACGGCGGTGGTAGAACACCCCCATGGAAAATACCGTGTCGAACCCTTCGAGGTTCGGCGGCAGGTCTTCGAAGGGGAAGGGCAGGTGCCAGGCATTCGGCTCGGACAGATAACGCTGCACCGCCTGGAACTGGCAGAAGAACAGCCAGTTCGGGTCGACACCGATCACGCTGTCGGCACCGGCGCCGAGCATGCGCCACATGTAATAGCCGTTGCCGCAGCCGACATCGAGGATGCGCTTGCCCGCAAGGTCCAGATGCGGGGCGACCCGCGACCACTTCCAGTCCGAGCGCCATTCGGTGTCGACGTGCACGCCGAACAGGTCGAACGGCCCCTTGCGCCATGGCGACAGGCCCATCAGCGCGGAACGCATTTGCGCACGGGTCTCGTCGCTGCAATCGGTGTCCAGCTTCAGGCTGTTGAGCAAATCGACTTCGCTCGGCTGGATCTTTGGCAGGGCGTCCAGCGCGCTTTGCCAGCGTTCCAGGTCGCCATGGCCTTTTTCCATTTTCTTGTCGAGTTGTGCCTGCAGGGTGTTCGCCCATTCGGCCAGCGGCGTGCCGGCCAGACGGCGGGCGAGGGGAGACAGATCAATCATGGCAGGGCAATCAACGAGGCGAAGTTAAGACACTGGAACCACGGCACGACTTTCGAGAACCCGGCGGCCAACAGGCGTTCGCGGTGTTCTTCGAGGCTGTCGGGCTTCATGACGTTTTCGATGGCGCTGCGCTTCTGGGCGATTTCCAGCTCGCTGTAGCCGTTGGCGCGTTTGAAGGCGATGTGCAGGTCGGTGAGCAACGCGTGTTCCTGCTCGTCTTCGAAGCGCAGTTTTTCCGAGAGGATCAGGGCACCGCCGGGCAACAGCGACTGACGAATGCGCGACAGCAACGCGGTGCGTTGGTCCGGGGCGATGAATTGCAGGGTGAAGTTCAACGCCACCACCGAGGCCGGTTGGAACTCCAGCGCCAGGATGTCGCCCTCGATCACCTCGACCGGCAGCAACTCCTGGAACATCGAGTCCTGGCCATTGAGGTATTCGCGGCAGCGCTCGACCATGGCGGCGGAGTTATCCACAGCGATGACGCGGCAACCGTCGGTGCGCACATGCCGGCGCAGGGCCTGGGTCACGGCTCCCAGCGACGAGCCCAGGTCGTAGAGCACGCTGCCCGGTTGGGCGAACTGCGCGGCGAGCACGCCGAGGTTTTCGACGATGGTCGGATAGCCCGGCACCGAGCGCTTGATCATGTCCGGGAACACCCGCACCACGTCCTCGTTAAAGGCGAAGTCAGGCACCTGGGCCAAAGGCTGGGCGAAAAGGCGATCGGGTTCTTTGCTCACGGCGGTTCCAGCGGTATCGGTGAAAAGGCCGGCATTTTAGCCAAGTTGGCGCGGGGATGCGCGGGTTGTCTGATAAACCGCCGGATGAGCGCGCAATCCAGGTAGCAGCTGCCGAAGGCTACGTTCGGCTGCGAAGCAGTCGTAAATCTTGCGACTCGTTTTTCAGGTGGACTGGATGGCGAGGGCTTCGCCCTCGAACGCAGCCTTCGGCAGCTGCTACAAAGTGCGGCGGGACTGGGGAAATGCCGAGGCTGTTATCCCCCACTGTCCGAGCCAATAGCTGAGGATGATCACATAGGGCGCCGCATCGAACGGCACCACGAACCGGCTGATGCCAATCACACTGTCCGAAAACACAAACGCCACCGCACCACCGGCAGCCAGCAAGGCCGAACGCTTGGGCACATCACTGCCAAGCCGCGCCAGCGCGCGCCAGAGCATGGCGCTGATCGCCAGGCCGTAGACGATCACCGGAATCAGCAATGGGCCCAGCCCATGAGCGATCAGAATCCCCAGCAGTACCGCGCCGACACCTAGGGCGATGATCAGGGGTAAAAGAGCCAGACGCCGGCAATCGCTCAAGTAGGCTTTCAGATACGCCAGGTGGGCGACCAGAAATGCGCCCAGGCCAAACACGAACAAGTCCCCCGGCCAGGCCAGCAACACGTCGCCGAGCAAGGAAAAGATCAAGCCCAGGCTGATCCAGCGCCGGTACTCGCCGGGTGGTGCGTCATGCAGCCAGCCGAGCAGGGCCAGCACCGGCAGCGGCTTGACCAGCAGGCACAACAGAGAGGCATGCACGCTCAGGCCATAAAGAAAGGTCATCGCGCCCATCAGCGCCAGAATCAGCCAGCCCACGGTCAGTTAACCGAGATCGCGCAGTCGAACGATTCCACCGGCAGCACTTCCGGTGCCCACGGCTGTTGCGAGGTCAGGCGCAAACGCCCGGTGCCGGTCGCAAAAGCCTGGAAGCGCCAGGTCGAAACCCCGGCCGAACCGACGATGCCGGCATCTTCCGGATTTCGATACACCTCTGGCCCCAAGGCGTGCAGTACGCCGCCGGCCGAATCCTGGATCGCCCAGCGATAGCCCGTGGTCGGATTGCTCGGCAGGGTCAGGATCAGGTTTTGCCCGTTGGTGAGTTTCACCGGGCATTCGCTCTGTTTTTCCACAGTCACGTTGTGTGCAGGTTGCGTGGCGCACGCGGCCAGCAAGGCGAGGGCGAGGGGGACAAGCAGGCGAATGGAGGACATAGGGTCGGGGGCTCCGGCGTTCACGACGAACGGCGAGCATAACTTAAGATGAGACAAAGTGTGACAATCAGCCTGGACGGTGGTGTCAGGACTGACGCTTTCGCGGGCAAGCCTGCTCCCACAGGGATTGAGGGTGCACACAAGTTTTGTGACCGACTCAATTTCCTGTGGGAGCGGGCTTGCCCGCGAAGACGGCAGTACAGACGCTACATGACCATCAGAACAACACCTTCGCCACATCCGCAAAGCGCTTGGCAAAGTGCACGGTAATACCCTCCTTCAGATACTCCGGCAGTTCCTCGAAATTACCCCGGTTCGCCTCCGGCAAAATCAGTTCGAACATCTTCTGCCGTCGCGCTGCAATAACCTTCTCGCGCACCCCGCCAATCGGCAGTACATGCCCGGTCAACGTCAATTCACCGGTCATGGCCACGCCTTTTTTCGGTGGCTGGTTGCGCGCCAGCGATAGCAGGGCGCTGGCCATGGTCACACCGGCGCTCGGGCCGTCTTTCGGCGTGGCGCCTTCCGGCACATGCAGGTGGACGAAGGCTTCGTCGAAGAACTTCGGATCGCCGCCATAGGACTTCAGGTGCGAGCTGACGTAGCTGTAGGCGATCTCCGCCGACTCTTTCATCACGTCACCCAGTTGCCCGGTGAGCTTGAACCCACGGTTGAGGGTGTGGATGCGCGTGGCTTCGATCGGCAGGGTCGCGCCGCCCATGCTGGTCCAGGCAAGGCCGGTGATCACACCGACACCCGACAGCACTTGCTCGTTGCGGAACACCGGTTTGCCGAGGGACGTTTCGAGGTCTTTCGGGCCGAGCCTGATCACTGCCTTCGGCTCGTCGAGCAGTTTCATCACCGCTTTGCGCACCAGTTTGCCGAGGTTTTTTTCCAGCTGGCGCACGCCGGCTTCACGGGCATAGCCGTCGACCAGCGCCTTGAGCGCGCTGTCGCTGATGCTCAGGCTGCCCTTGGACACGCCGGCCTTCTCAAGCTGCTTGGGCCACAGATGGCGCTTGGCGATGGCGACTTTTTCTTCGGTGATGTAACCCGACAGGCGAATCACTTCCATGCGGTCGAGCAACGGGCCGGGGATCGAGTCGAGGGTGTTGGCGGTGCACACGAACAGCACTTTCGACAGGTCCAGACGCAGGTCCAGATAGTGATCGAGGAATTCGACGTTCTGCTCCGGATCGAGGGTTTCCAGCAGCGCCGAGGCCGGGTCGCCCTGGTAGCTCTGGCCCATCTTGTCGATCTCGTCGAGCATGATCACCGGGTTCATCACTTCAACGTCTTTCAACGCCTGCACCAGTTTGCCCGGTTGCGCGCCGATGTAGGTGCGGCGGTGGCCCTTGATCTCGGCCTCGTCGCGCATGCCGCCAAGGCTGAAGCGATAGAACGGCCGACCCAGGGACTCGGCGATGGATTTGCCGACACTGGTCTTGCCCACGCCCGGCGGCCCCACCAGCAATACGATGGAACCACTGATCTCGCCTTTGTAGGCGCCGACCGCGAGGAATTCTAGGATGCGGTCCTTGATGTCATCGAGGCCGGCGTGGTGTTTGTCCAGTACCTTGCGCGCGTGCTTGAGGTCGAGTTTGTCTTCACCGTATATGCCCCACGGCACCGAGGTCGCCCAATCGAGGTAATTGCGGGTGACCGCATACTCGGGCGAGCCGGTTTCCAGCACCGACAGTTTGTTCATTTCTTCTTCGATGCGTTTCTGCGCTTGCGGCGACAGGACCTTGCCGGTCAGTCGCTGTTCGAACTGTTCAAGGTCGGCGCTGCGGTCGTCCTTGGTCAGGCCGAGTTCCTGCTGGATGACCTTGAGTTGTTCCTTGAGGAAGAACTCGCGCTGATGCTCGCCGATCTTGCGGTTAACTTCGGCGGAAATCTCTTTTTGCAGACGCGCGACTTCGACTTCCTTGCGCAGCATCGGCAGGACTTTTTCCATGCGCTTGAGCATCGGCACACAGTCGAGCACTTCCTGCAGTTCACTACCGGTGGCCGAGGTGAGCGCGGCGGCGAAATCGGTCAGTGGCGACGGATCGTTGGGGCTGAAGCGGTTGAGGTAGTTCTTCAGCTCTTCGCTGTACAGCGGGTTGAGCGGCAGCAGTTCCTTGATCGCATTGATCAGCGCCATGCCGTAGGCCTTGACCTCGTCGGTCGGCTCGGTGGGCTGGTGCGGGTATTCGACTTCCACCAGGTACGGCGGGCGGTGATGCTTGAGCCAGGTCTTGAGGCGGACGCGGGTCAGGCCCTGGGCGACGAACTGCAGCTTGCCGTTCTCGCGGCTGGCGTGGTGCACCTTGACCAGGGTGCCGTAGAGCGGCAGGGCCGAGGTGTCGAAGTGGCGCGGATCTTCCTGGGGAGTGTCCATGTAGAACAGGGCCAGGGAATGGTGTTCGGACTTGGCCACCAGGTCGAGGGTCTCGGCCCACGGTTCTTCGTTGACGATGACCGGCAGGACCTGGGCCGGGAAGAATGGCCGGTTGTGAATCGGGATGATGTAGACCTTGTCCGGCAGGTTCTGGCCAGGCAGGGCCAGGCCTTTGCCAGGTTTGTGCTGAGGGGCGTTTTCCGGATCGGCGTATTCGCTCGGGTCTTCGGGGAATTCCTGCTGGTCGCTCATGGGGGCACCTGCGCAATGGGTATGGGTCTTAGATGGGGCAGGTTGGCGGTGGTTTCAACGGGCATTTTCTGCAAGGGCGTGTTTCGACGGCGTGTTCAGCGCAGAGACAGGTTAGCTGAACCATGGCTGTGCGCGGTCAATTGTGGGAGCGGGCTTGCTCCGGGCGGCGTTCCGACGAAAGCGCTGGTTCAGTCAACATTGATGTTGAGGCTGCCGGCCCCTTCGCGGGCAAGCCCGCTCCCACAGTGGTCCGGGGGGGCTGGAAATCTGCGGCGACAAAAAAGGCGACGTCCTCACGGGCGTCGCCTTTGTTTTGACTGCCGCTAAAACTTACTCGGACAGTTTGTACGCAATCACATAGTCACCCATTTTGGTGCCCAGTGAGCCGTGGCCACCGACGACCAACAGCACGTACTGCTTGCCGTCCTTGCCGGTGTAGGTCATCGGCGTAGCCTGACCGCCAGCCGGCAGGCGCGCTTTCCAAAGCTCGTTGCCGGTGTTGACGTCATAGGCGCGCAGGTATTGGTCCAGCGTGCCGCTGAGGAAGCCGACGCCGCCAGCGGTGACCATCGAACCGCCCATGCTTGGCACGCCGAGTGGCAGGCCGATAGGCAATGGCGAACTGTCGCGGCTGGTGCCGTTCTTGCGTTTCCACACGACTTTGCTTGTGGTCAGGTCGATGCCGGCCACATAGCCCCAGGCCGGAGCCTGGCACGGTACGCCGAACGGCGACATGAACGGGTGCATGATCACCGCGTAAGGTGCGCCGGTGTTCGGTTGCACGCCCGCTGTTTCACTTTCGCGCTTGCTGCCGGCCGCGACTTCGGCGCGAGGCACCATCTTCGAGACGAAGGCCATGTAGTTCGGGCTGGTGAACAGCATCTGGCGAACCGGGTCGACTGAAACGCCGCCCCAGTTGAAGACGCCGACGTTACCCGGATAGATCAGGCTGCCCTGTTCCGACGGTGGGGTGTACTGACCTTCGTAACGCAGCTCCTTGAACTGGATGCGGCACAGCATCTGGTCGAACGGGCTGGCGCCCCACATGGCTTTTTCGGTCAGTTCCGGGGCCAGCAGGTTCAGGTCCGAACGGGCCTGGGTCGGCGCGGTGTGGTCACCTTTCACGGCGCCTTGCGGAGCCGGGATTTCCTTGATCGGGATGATCGGCGTGCCGTCACGACGGTCGAGTACGTACAGGCTGCCTTGCTTGGTCGGTTGGATCACAGCCGGCTTGATGCCGTCGGCGGTTTTCATGTCCAGCAGGGTTGGCTGGCTGCCGACGTCCATGTCCCAAAGGTCGTGGTGAGTGAACTGGTAGTTCCAGCGCACCTTGCCGGTGGCCAGGTCCAGCGCGACCAGGCCGGCACTGAACTTCTCGGCGCCCGGGGTGCGGTCTGCGCCCCACTGGTCAGGGGTCTGGTTGCCCAGCGGCAGGTAGACCATGCCGAGTTTTTCGTCGACGCTGGCCAGCGACCACATGTTGGCCGAGTTGCGGCTGTAGCGTTCGCCCTCTGGCAGCGGTTCGGTCGCGTCTGGATTGTTGCTGTCCCAGTTCCACACCAGATGACCGTCGTGTACGTCAAAGGCACGGATCACGCCGGAGGGCTCGTTGGTCGACTCGTTGTCGGTGACGTGGCCGCCCATGATCACCAGGTCGCGGGTGATCGCTGCCGGCGAGGTGGCGTAGTAGCCACCGGGGGTGAACGGTCCGATGCCTTGAGTCAGGTCAACCACACCGTTTTTACCGAAACCTTCGCAGACCTTGCCGGTGTCGGCGTTGAGTGCGATCAGGCGTGCATCGGCGGTTGGCAGGTACAGACGACGCGGGCAGGCCTGGGCGACGGCTTTGCCGGCCTCGGAAATCACTGCGGAGGCCGCGTTTTCAGACTGGGCGTAGGCCGCTTCGTCGTAGTACGACACGCCACGGCAGGTCATGTGGGCGAAGCCCTTGAAACCCACCGGGCTCTTGATCTGCGGGTCGAAACGCCACAGTTCCTTGCCGGTGTCCGGGTCCAGCGCCAGCACCTTGCTGTGGGCGGTGCAGGCATAGAGCATGCCGTTGGCCTTGAGCGGGGTGTTTTCGTTGGTCAGTTCCACCGGGTCATCGGCGGTTGGCAGATCGCCGGTCTGGATACGCCAGGCTTCCTGCAGCTTGCCGACGTTGGCCGGGGTGATCTGCTTGAGTGGCGAATAGCGGTCACCGAATTCGCTGCGGCCATAGGCCTGCCAGTCGCCTTCGGGCATCTGCGGCGCGGTGCTGGTCATGTCAGCCGATTCACGACCCAACTCGCCGAGGGTCTCGCCCGGATGGGTGAACTGGCTGGCCACGGCGGTGGCACCGGCCAGGACCACGGCCACGCTCAAGGCGCCTGTACCCATAGGGGCAGGGCCGTTGATCAGTAATGGACGACGGAACCACGGCAGCAGCATCACCACGCCGACGGCGAACCATAGCGCCAGGCGTGGCACCAGTTGCCACCAGTCGAGGCCGACTTCCCACAGCGCCCAAACAGTACTGGCGAACAGCACCAGTGCGTACAGGCCCAGCGCCGCGCGGCGGGCCGCGATCAGCAACACGCCGCTCAGCGCGATGCCGATACCGGCCAGCAGGTAATACAGCGAGCCGCCGAGCATGCTCAGCTTGACCCCCCCGGCCAGCATGGCCAGGCCCATTAGCAGAAGCAGGATACCGAGCAGGCTCGGCAGCAGACGGCTTCGACTCAAGGCACCATCAGTGCTCATAGTGTGGTTCTCCGTGACGTTTCAAGTAGTCCCGCGCAAGTTCACTGTAGATGACGATCTTGTGCGGGCATGGTTCAGATAAAAGCTGTTGGGTTCACGCAATCCCTTGTGGGAGCGGGCTTGCTCGCGAAAGCGGTGGCTCAGGCAGCACAAATGTTGGCAGTGATGACGCCTTCGCGAGCAAGCCCGCTCCCACATGGGTTTTATGGTGTTGGTCAGAACGAGGACTGGACCTTGATCCCGCCGATCAGGGCGTCATCGACCTCGTTCACGCCTCCGGGATGGCGGATGTATTGCAGGTTCGGGCGCACGGTCAGCCAGTTGGTCACGTGCACGCCGTAATAGAGTTCGGCGCTGTATTCGGTGTCCTGCGGCGGCAGGAAGGCCGGGTCGTCGTAGTCGAAGACGGCGTGGGCCTGATTGGTCGCCTCGGCATTCTTGCGAAAGGCCGGGTTGACGTGGACGCGGGCCATGGCGAAACCGATGTCATCCCGGGCGCGCGCGTCGAACGGGCCTTTGTAGACGAGGCCCGCCTGGACGTAGTTGTCGATCGCGTTGGTCTTCTTGTCGTGCATCGTGCCGTTGGCGAACAGGCTCAGGCCGCGGGAGTGATCGCTGGCGAGGCTGGTGACTTGCTGCTGAAGGCCGAGCCACACGCCGTGTTTGCTCGAGGCGCTGCGGTAGGCTTCGCCACTCAGGGCGGCAGGCTGGCCATTGCTGTCCTTGTAGACATCGGTGGCGTTGGCGCTGCTGTAGTAGTAACCGGCGCGGTATTCACCTGGCAGGCCGTTGAGCTTCGGCGTCCACACCAGTTCCACCGGCAGGACCGCGCCCTGGGTGCCGCTGCCGCTGAGCTTGAAGCCGTTGCCGCGATCGAGGTTCGACGGGTTCTGCTCGTACGCGCCGACCTGTGCATAAAGCTCTGGCGTCAGATGATATTTGACCCGCATCGCCCACTGGCTGACCGGCCAGTTGTACCAGATGTCGCCCGCCCAGTTACCGACCTGGGAGCCGCAAAACGCCAGGTTCTGGAAGTCGCAGGGGAAGCTGTTGAAGTCTTCGCCTTCACCGAAGCGGCCGACCTTGATGTCGAGTTTTTCATCGAGGAATTTCTGCTGATACCACATCTGCGTCAGGCGCCAGGTCTGGCCACGGCCCCAGACTTCCTGGGCCGAGGTAAAGCCGCCGACACGCGGATCGTTGATGCGGTCGTTGCTGATGTTGTTGCCGCTGCGTTCGGTGATGGTCAGCTGGAACTCGGCGGCGTCCCAGCCGAGGATCTTCTGCAAGTCCAAATGAGTGCCGAGGGCAAACTGGTCGCTGTAGCGTGCGGTGCGGTCGTGATCGTAACCGCCGTGCAAATTGCTGCCCATTTCGCCGGTGTAATCGACTTTGAAGTCGTAGCCTTTTTCCGCAAGTTCGGTACGAGTGCCGTTCCAGTCGCCGAGCATCCAGGGGGAGTCGCTATCGAAGGCCGGAGCCGAGTGAGCGCAAGTGGCAAGGCCCAAAGCAGTGAAGCCGCCTATCAGGGTCAAGGTTTTGCGGCAGGCAACAGGCTTAAAGACAGCGCTGTCTTTCGAAAATTGGAAATCAGGCATAGAGAAGAAATTCTTGATTTTTTTCTGGGGATTAAACGGAATAAATGGCCAGCAGAAGCGTTTCAGCTAAAGCGGCCGCAAGGATAATGATCTGTTACAAATAGAGAAAGGGCTTTTACTGACATGCAGCCTTTCGGATTCGGTAACAGTTGCAGGAGCGAGCAAGCTCGCTTCTACAAGTTCACCTACATTTGATAGATCGCTTCCCCCCAACGAAGCCCTCGGCTAAGGTGCGCGGCTTCCAATTCCCACTCTGCTCGAAGGCCCGGCATGACTGAACACAACTCCGATCCGTTGCATGGCGTGACGCTGGAACAGATCCTCAATGCGCTGGTTGAACACTACGAGTGGTCGGGGCTGGCCGAGCGCGTCGATATCCGCTGCTTCAAGAGCGATCCGAGTATCAAGTCGAGCCTGACGTTCCTGCGTAAAACCCCGTGGGCCAGGGAGAAGGTCGAACGTCTGTATGTGAAGTTGATGCGCACCAAACGACCGCTTTGAACAGGGTCAATCCGTCTGTGTTACGCCGTCGTCTGGTGGCCGTGGCTGCCGTGCTCGGCTGGGCGGGATTGAGCATCCAGATGTACCTGATTTTTTATTCACGCTGGACGCTGGGTGCCAGCCTGATCGGCGGGCTGGTGAGCTTTTTCAGCTTTTTCACCGTGCTGAGCAACACCTTGGTGGCGACGGTGCTGACCTGTGAACTGACCTCCCGCGAGTCCGCCGCGCGACGCTGGTTTTTACAGCCCTGGGTCAGTAGTGGCGTTGCTGTGAGCATCACTGTCGTCGGCCTGGCGTACAGCGTATTGCTTCGCCATCTATGGCATCCCGAAGGCTGGCAATGGCTGGCCGATGAGCTGATGCATGACGTCATGCCGCTGCTGTTTCTTGGCTATTGGTGGACTTGCGTGCCCAAAGGCACATTGCGCGTGTGGCATATCGCAGTGTGGGTGATTTATCCGCTGCTGTACTTCGCCTACTCGCTGCTGCGTGGGCATTTGCTGGCGACTTATCCGTACCCGTTCATTGATGTGGAGAAGCTGGGTTATCCACAGGTGTTTATCAATGCGGGTGGGTTGTTGCTGGGGTTTGTGTTAGTTGCACTGTTGCTGATCGGACTGGATCGCTGGCGTGCCACGACACGCTCTTTGTAGCAACTGGAGTACCACGACACGCTCTTTGTAGCAGCTGGCGCAGCCTGCGTCCGGCTGCGCAGCAGTCGTAGAACCCGGGCACTCGGTCTGACTGATGCTCCATATCGTTTGACTTCACGACTGCTGCGCAGCCGGACG
>NZ_AKJG01000149.1 GCF_000282455.1 Pseudomonas sp. GM74 | reverse complement strand
GGATCAAGATCAAAAGCTGCAGGCGAGCTAACGCTCTGCCTTTGCTCTTCTGTGGGAGCTGGCTTGCCAGCGAGGCGGCCTGACAGCCGACCTGATTTTGCTGCTGCACATTGTCCAATTGTGGGGGCAGGCTTGCTCGCGAAGGCGGCCGGCCAGCCGACCGAAATCTTGCTGATGTACTGAGTACCTGTGGGAGCGAGCTTGCTCGCGATGACGGCCTGCCAGTCAACCAGGTACATCACAGGCGAACGAACCCAACAAACAGGTCGGCCGGTAGGCCGCCTCGGGCGCTGTTGCGGTGTACGCCCCCTCGTGAGGCCGAGTGGAGGTTCTGCGCAGTGGGCAACCCGGCATGGATGCCGGGTTAGCCGCCCCCGGCCATGGATGGCCGATGGAAGCGGGCCCACGGAGCAGGACCGGAGCGAGGGCATGCCGAGCCACGGCGAGGCACCGAATGTCAGGGGCAAGAGCGTTTGGTTACTTTGCGCTTTTCAAAGTGACCCGC
>NZ_AKJG01000148.1 GCF_000282455.1 Pseudomonas sp. GM74 | reverse complement strand
CTTTCCCTACACGACGCTCTTCCGATCTCAACGATCTGTAGCTGGTGGAGGGGGTGCGTGACGTGCGCAGTCCCAAGGGCGCCAAGTTCTACTTCCTGCGGCGCATCCCCCGTGACCCGCTGGCAGCCGTCAAGCGTGACGACGACGGCGGCTGGGGCCTGCGTTCCTATGACAGTTCGGCTGAGAACCCGCGCGAGGGCCAGGACGTCTTTGACGTTTACTCCAAGGCCCGGGGCAAGGGTCTCAACGGTATCGCCTACCGAGAGTGGTGAGCCTATGCGTCGGCAAAAGGGTTTTACCCTGATTGAACTGATGGTGGTCATGGCGATCATCGCGACCCTGATGACGATCGCCTTGCCACGCTACTTCAGCAGTCTGGAGTCTTCCAGGGAGACCACCTTGCACCAGAGCCTGTCGTCCATGCGCGAGGCACTGGATCACTATTACGGGGACACCGGGCGTTATCCCGATTCCATCGAACAGTTGGTCGAACTGCGCTACTTGCGCAGCCAGCCGCTGGACCCGATTTCCGAGCGCAAGGATACCTGGATCATAGTCGCACCACCGGATGGCGTGGCGGGTGGGGTGGCCGATATCAAGAGTGGGGCCAGCGGGAGGGCGCGAGATGGCAGCCTGTATTCCGAGTGGTAAACCTTCGAGCCAGGACGGCTTTACCTACCTGGGTGTGCTGTTTCTGATCGTCGTGATAGGCATGGGCCTGGCCAGTGCCGGTGAGTTGTGGGCCACCGCTTCGCGTCGTGATCGCGAACACCAGTTGCTCTGGGTCGGTACGCAATATGCCCAGGCGTTGCGCAGCTATTACCGCAGTTCGCCCGGTATGGCCCAGTACCCGAAAGAACTCAAGGACCTGTTGCAGGACGAGCGTTTCCCGACGGCCAGGCACCATCTGCGGCAGTTGTACCCGGAGCCGATGACAGGTGGCGAGTGGGAGTTGATGCGCAATTTCGACGGGCGGATCAGCGGTGTGTACTGCCCGTCCGAGCAGAAGCCGCTCAAGCAGGATAACTTTCCCAGCCAGTGGGCGGACTTCAAGGGCATGGCCAGCTACAAGGACTGGCAGTTCGTGGCCGAGAAAGTTGTCCTCGATGGCACCGAAGGACTACCGAAAGAACAGTCCACCGGGCCCCAGGCATTGCAGCCTTGAACCGCATGATCGAGCCTGCTCGCGATGGCGGCCTGCCAGCCGGGGTTGTACACAACTCAAACTGTGGGAGCGGGCTTGCCCGCGAAGGCGGTGTGTCAGGCAGCGTGGATTTTTACGGGTGTACATATCCGTTTCTTCGGTAACGGCGGCTTATGGTTTCGCCCTTACGGCGAGTCCCTTTGGCAAACGCCCCAAAGGAACCAAAGGTCTCGCCCCTTACGTACGGCCCCTCGCTAAGGCTCGGGGTTCCTTCGCTCCGGTATTCATCCGGGGGCATTGCCCTCCGGTCGGCTTCGCTTCGACCTACA
>NZ_AKJG01000147.1 GCF_000282455.1 Pseudomonas sp. GM74 | reverse complement strand
GGTGTCCATATCAAGATTCTGGAAGGTGGCACGCTGGAGCTCTATTACCAATTGCTGAGCGACGACGGCGTACTGGCGAAGCTGGATCGCTACAGTGCGATCAATGCGATCCGCGAGTCCGAACACGCGCCGCTGCTCGCGGTCGGCGAGCCACGCCTGGAATTGCCGATGCCAACCGTAGAGGGTGTGATCGACAACTTCCTCGACCCGAATCGCAACGACACCACGCTGACCGCCACCTCGCACAATACCCTGGTCGGCGACAAGGTGACACGAGAGTGGGTGGGCTCGAAAACCGGCCTGGACAGCGACTCGGTCACACTGACCTCGTTCACCGCCGGTCAACCCGTGCCGTTCCCCATCAGCGCCGCGTTGATCAAGGGCAACGAGGGCGGCACGGTCCAGGCCAGGTACTTCGTCGAACGCGCGGGGGAGCGCACCCGGCATTCGCAGCCATTGGACTTCAATGTGGGCGCTGCCCAGGAGCTCAAACCGCCGCAAATCCAGCAAGCCGAACCCGACGGCACCACTTTGCAACCGATCAAGGCCGTGGAGGCGCTGACGGCCAAGGTTCTGCCGGATGGGTTGCTGTTGACCGACCTGTTGAGCGTGACCTGGGCCGCGGCGGCCGGCAGCCATGCGGAGGCGTCCCACACCACCGAAGCCAGGCCGATCAGTGAGACGGGGCTGAGCATTGAACTGCCGGTCACGGTGCTGGCGTTCAATCTGGGCAAAACGGTGACTGTGACGTTCACCATGACCCGCGATGGTAAATCGCTCACCTCGCTGCCGCTGAACCTGAATGTCGCCACCCTGCCGGACTCAAGCTTGATTCTGCCGGTGATCAAGGATGCCGACAATAACGGCGAGGGTCCGGAGTTCAATGTAGGCAATCTGACCACCAATGCCACCTATCGCATGGGCGTCTGGCCATTGATTGCCATAGGCCAATATGTATGGCTGCGCCTGAAAGGCACTAATGCTGATAACAGCCCTTACAACGTAGTCATCCATACAGCACCAGGCTCACTTGTCGGCGCACTGTGGATCAATCAAGGTTATTACGAACGAACCATCGCACTTGCAGGCTTGAGAAACCTGAAAGATGCCAGTTCTCTGAGCCTGGAGTTTAAAGCTGCGTTCGGCAAAAGCACGAATGAAAGCGAGGCCGTGGTTTTTCCCGTACGCACTTACACGATCAAGGCCTTCGAGG
>NZ_AKJG01000146.1 GCF_000282455.1 Pseudomonas sp. GM74 | reverse complement strand
CCACGACGGTCAAGGTGCGTGGTGGCGTTGAAACCTGACCACTGCCATACAGCGCCTTGGCGGTGAAGCTGTGGCCCGTCTCGCTCAGGCCGGAGACCTGCAGCGTCCAGATTCCGGTACTCGGGTCAGCCGTGGCCTCGCCTTTGGACGTGGTGCCGTCCAGGATCTGCACCTTCTGGCCCTTGCTCGCCACCCCGGTGAGCTTGACGGTGGTGTCGACCGTGAAGCCGGCTTGCGGGATTTCAAAGCCCTTGGAGTCTTCGGCTTTGGTGATGGTCGGCGTCACCACCTCGAAGGCCTTGATCGTGTAGACCCGATCCGCAAATACCAGTGCATTGGCCTCGACATTGCTTTTATCCAGCGCGGCCTTGAACTTGATGGTCAGTGTGCTGCCATCTTTCAGATTTCTCAGAGAACTTAGGCTAAGGGCCTGTTCATTAAAACCGTCGTCGAGCCAGTTTTGCCTGACATATGCACTCGGCGCATCCCAAAGCGTTATGTCGAAAGGTGTGTCATCTGCGTTGGTTCCCAGCAGGCGCAACCAAACGTATTGACCAAGCGCAATCAACGGCCAACTGGTCTTGCGAACAGTAGCGCTACTCAGATTGCTGACATCCAATTGCGGCCCCTCACCGTTGTTGGCGGCCTGGGTGATTAACGGTTTGGTCAGCACGTCGACCGGCAAGGTCCCGACATTCAGGTTCAGCGGCAGCGAGGTGAGCGATTTACCATCGCGGGTAATGGTAAACGTCACGCTCACCGTTTTGCCCAGATTGAACGCCAGCACCGTGACCGGCAGTTCAATGTTCAGCCCCGTCTCACTGATCGGCCTGGCTTCGGTGGTGTGGGACGCCTCCGCATGGCTGCCGGCCGCCGCCGCCCAGGTCACGCTCAAACGGTCGGTCAACAGCAACCCATCCGGCAGAACCTCGGCCGTCAGCGCCGCCACGGCCTTCATCGGTAGCAAGGTGATGCCGTCGGGTTCGGCTTGGCGGATTTTCGGCGGTTTGAGCTCCAGGGCAGCGCCCACATTGAAGTC
>NZ_AKJG01000145.1 GCF_000282455.1 Pseudomonas sp. GM74 | reverse complement strand
TACGTCAGAGAGATCGTGCAAGGCGGATTTACGACTGCTGCGCAGCCGGACGCAGCCTTCGGCAGCTGCTACAAGGAAGGCGTAGCGTCCGGGTTCGCCTGACTGATCGGCATTAGCGCAGCAGGCCCTCTTTTTGGGCCGCTTCGAGCAAGCTCCCTCGCCACATGGTTCGCGTCAGGTTCAGTTCTTACTGAGCCCCAAACATCGCCGTCCAGTAAATCCCCGCATCGCTCTTCGGATCGGTCGCATACGCCGCGCCCAATTCACGGAATTGCGGGTTCATCAGGTTGGCGCAATGGCCGGGGCTGGTCAGCCAGCCTTCGACCACCTTGCGTACGCTGTCCTGCCCGGCGGCGATGTTTTCGCCGATCTGCTGGAAGTCGTAGCCGGCCAGTTCCGCGCGGTCGCCCGGGGTGCGGCCGTCGCGGTCCTTGTGGTCGAAGTAGTTGTTGTTGGCCATGGAGCGGGAGTTGCCTTCGGCGGCGCTGGCCAGCGTGGCGTTCCAGGCCAGCGGTGGCGCGGCGGCGAAGGACTGCGCGCCGCACTGGCGTGGGCGGGTGCGTGCGGCGTTGAGTTCGGTGAGCAGCTTCTGGCCTTCGGCCTGCGCGTCGCCCAGGCGTGCGCTCAACAATGGCCGTGCAACCACGATGCGCCATTGCCGGTCCTGGCGGAAGACGCCGACATCGACGAATTGCGGGTCGAGGACGATCTGGCAAAAACTCTCCTGGATCGCCTTCATCGCCGATGCCGCATCACGGGGTCCGGACAGGCTGATGGCCTGCACATTTTTCATGGGATAACCGGCCGTAGCCATGGCCTGCTGCAGATCACCGATGCTCGGGGCGGTCAGCACCAGGCGCGGGTCGGCGGACAGCGGCGGCAGCTCCGATGAAACCTGGCCGGCGCAGCGCTGCAGTTGGCTGCGGTAGACGTTGATCGATTCGATCAGTTGCGCTTCGTCTGCCGCCACGGCGTTGGCGGTGAATACCAGGCCCAGTGACACACCGGCCAAGCGCATTGCGGATGAAATGAAACCCATGAAAATCCCCCTTGAGCAGATTGCGCCCATGATGCGCGAAGTTGGCCCAGCTAAGACAACGGATTTATCCAGAGTGTAGTGGGGGTGGGCGAAATCATTTCACTACTAGACTGAATCGAACCACTCACCGAGTGACACCGACCATGCGCTTCGACTGGATCGCCACCTGCCTCGCCCTGACGTTGTTTGCCGGCCCGGTGTCCGCTGCGGATCAAGCGCAAAAGCAGCAAGCGGCCGAGAACAAGGCCGAGGTGCTGGAACAAAAAGCCGCCGAGAGCAACAACCCCGCACCGGCGCCCAAGGCAGAAGCCATTACCCCGTCCGAAGTCCAGGCCGTCGACCCGGCTGGCGCCGCGCCGCTGGACGACGCGATCACCTGCCTGGCCCGATCCATTTACTGGGAAGCCAGGGGCAAGGACACCGCCGACATGGAGGCGGTGGCCAATGTGGTCATGAATCGCCTGGGCCACGAGGGCTTTCCGGACACGGTGTGCAAAGTGGTCAAGCAGGGTTCGGAGACCAAGAGCTGCCAGTTTTCCTGGTGGTGCGACGGCAAATCCGATTCGGTCCAGGAAGAGGTGCCTTACACGATGGCCAAGGAAATCGCGCGCAAGGCCCTGAACAAGGAACTGCCGGATCGCACCCAGGGTGCCCTGTATTTTCATGATCGTACCGTCAAGCCGGATTGGGCCCGGGAATACATCAGGACCGTGGATATCGGCTTGTTCAGGTTTTACAAACCCCATGACGGATCAGCCAGATAGCAGCGGTTATTTCGGCCAAATATTTTATTTTTTTGAGGTCGCTCGAGGGGTTATCGAAACTGAAATGTATCTGTTTTATAAGTTTCATAACGCAACCATGGGCGAATGACGTCCTAAGCAGGAACGACACATGAAGCTGATGAGGGTCTGGATCAGTAATCTTGCGCCGATCACGGTGCAGTCACCGGTGTGCCTCCCATGACCGTCCTGGTCACCGGTGCGGCCGGTTTCATCGGTTTTCATACGGTCCAGCGCTTGTGCCGCGAGGGTCAGGAGGTCGTCGGTATCGACAACCTCAACGACTACTACGACGTGGAACTCAAGCACGCACGCCTTAAGGTGCTGGAGACGTTGCCGGGTTTTCGTTTCCGGAAAATGGACATCGTCGATAAACCGGCCCTGATGAGCCTGTTTCAAGAGCACCGTTTCACCGAGGTGGTGCACCTGGCAGCCCAGGCCGGGGTGCGTTACTCGCTGGACAACCCGGATGTCTATGGGCAATCGAACCTGGTGGGCTTCCTCAATGTGCTCGAAGTCTGTCGGCACCATCGCCCCGAGCACCTGATCTACGCCTCGAGCAGCTCGGTGTACGGCAGCAACAGCAAGATGCCGTTCAGTGTCGAGGACCCTGTCGAACATCCTGTCTCGCTGTACGCCGCCAGCAAGCGCGCCAATGAGCTGCTGGCCGAAAGTTACTGCCATCTGTATGGCCTGAAAGCCAGTGGCCTGCGCTTCTTTACCGTCTACGGCCCGTGGGGCCGCCCGGACATGGCGCTGTTCAAGTTCACCGACGCCATTCTCAAAGGCCTGCCCATCGACATTTACAACCAGGGCCAGATGTCCCGCGACTTCACTTATGTCGACGACATTGTCGAAGGTATCGCCCGACTGCGCCCAAGGCCACCGGTGCCGGAGGGCTCTGCCGCCGGGGTCAACCGGCTGTTCAACATCGGGCGGGGCATGCCGGTGGCGTTGCTGGATTTCGTCGAGTGTCTGGAGTCCGCCCTGGACCTGCAGGCCCGGCGCAACTACCTGCCGATGCAGGCCGGCGATGTGGTCAAGACCTGGGCCGATGTCTCGGCACTGGCCGAGTGGGTGGGCTTCAGCCCGCAGGTGACGCTGGAAACCGGCGTAAGAGCATTTGTGAAGTGGTATCGGCAGTTCTACCGGATTTGAAGCGTTCGCCTCTGATCTCGAAAAAATCAAAAAAGGCGAGAGAGACCCCATGAGCCAAGACATTTTTGTATCCGTACTGATTCCCGCCAAGAACGAAGCGAACAACCTCAAGCCGCTACTGGAGGAAATCCGCGTGGCGCTGGTCGATGAATCGTACGAAATCATCGTGGTCGACGACGGCAGCACCGATTCGACCCTGCAGGAACTGCGGCAGATTCGCCAAAACGGACTGAACACCTTGCGCATCCTGCATCACGAGCGGTCGCTGGGGCAGAGCACCTCGCTGTACCACGCCGCCCGCGAGGCTCGCGGGCTTTGGCTGGCGACCCTCGATGGCGATGGCCAGAACGATCCGGCGGACATTCCCGGCATGCTCGCGCTGGTGCGTGGCGAACCGGGCAAGGTCGATGTGCAGCTGGTGGCCG
>NZ_AKJG01000144.1 GCF_000282455.1 Pseudomonas sp. GM74 | reverse complement strand
GACAGTTAATCTGACCACGGGCGAGTGGGAACTGACCATGACGGGCTTGAGCGTCGCCGCTCATAGCTTCACCGCCACGGCGCTGTATGGCAGTGGTCAGGTATCGACCGCACGCACCCTGACCGTCACGGCGAACACAGCCCCGACCATCACATCTGTAAAGGATCAGAGCGACTGGGTCATCCCTGACAACGGCTATACCGTCCACACCAGTGTCACGCTTACAGGCTCCGCGCCTGCCGGCCAGGAGGTGGAAGTCTTCCTCGGTACGACCTCTAAGGGCAAGGCCAAGGCAGGAACCGACTCGATCTGGACCCATACCTTGAGCGGGTTAACGCTTAACGTGCTGCACACAATCAAGGCCGTTGGTCAATACGCAAACAACCCGCCCTCGAACCTCTGGCGTTTGACAGCGTTAAATGAAGTGGTGCCGGCCATTACCGCCGCGCATGATTCCAAAGGGCAGCCAATAGCCAATGGCGGAAGCACGATTGACACCACTGTTCGTCTGACAGGGACGGCGAATACGTTTCTGGAGGTGGAGATTTTCGACGGCACAGCCTCCACGGGCAAAAAGGCCAAGGCGAATGATCAACGCGTCTGGACAGTTGATTTGACGGGACTGACGATTGACGATCACTCGTTCAAAGCCAAGGCGTTGTATGGCAGTGGAACGGAGTCGGCACCGCGGACCCTGACTGTGGCCGCGGATACCGCCCCGACCATCACTTCGGCCAAAGGCTCGCCGAGCGGGGTGGAGATTCGCGAAGGTGCCCCCACCTTGGAAACCGCGGTGATTCTGACTGGTACAGCGAACAAGGGTCAACAGGTCGAAGTGTTTAACAACAACGTTTCCAAAGGCACGCCCACGGCCGATGCCACAACGGGAATCTGGACACTGCCGGTCTCCGGCCTGAGCGTGACGGCCCACAGTTTCACCGCCAAGGCGCTGTACGGTTCGGGCCAGACTTCGGCTCCGCGAACCTTTCGCGTAGTCAATGAGAGATTGTTAGATAATTTTGATAGTTACCCCGAGCAATTCACTGGGCTGGGCAATCCATTAAGACTCCCAACAATGACAATCACATCATCAACTACCTACATTGGAATCACGCCATTCAACTCTGCTTCCGGGATAATGGAAAGACAGGTATTGTTCATACATAATTCCACTATTGCTCGCATCACATTGAAGTCAGAATATTCCCATGTTAAATTCTCCATGCTTTGTTACAGCAAAACAATTTTAACATTCTATAACTCGAATGGCACGTGTTTAGGCGAGCATCGTCCGCCCCATGGTGATGGTGCCTCTTTTCCACCCCCCAACTGGGTTGAATTCAATGCGCCAGGCGGACATAAAATTTCCTATATAGAGGTTGATCAGACCGCAGGAGGTACGCAGGTGGGATATATTGATTATTTTTATATAGCATCGTGACTCATTAGTTATTGGAATTAATACATAGAAACATATGTTAATCCATCTAATTCAACATATGAACGCAACACCTGGTCTATTCGGCAAGGTGTTGCACCATACCCTTCACGAATCCAAGAATGCGCTGCCGCCAAACTCGGCCAAATATAAGGCTTTACCTTGGACTTCGTATCCGATGTAAAAAAAGGAGTTTTTGCTGAAATGCCATATGACACAAGGTAGATATCGACGCGACTTACCTTCGCCGTGCTCCCGGAATTCATTGCGGACATTACGCCAGTATCATTGGTCGAGAGAAACTTCACAACACAAAGGCACTACCTCCGTATCCGATCCACGAAGCACACCTGTCACCAGGTGCGTTTCCCGTTTACCGTGGCATTTCCGGTGAGCAGTTCCACGGCAACAACGCTTCCTAACCAATCACCTCCTCCAGCCTGGTCTCTTCAACCAGCCTCGAATGCGCACCGCGTTCATGTACATGGGATTGCGGGCTGCGGTCGATCAGCAGGCTCAGCAATTCCGGGCGGCTGTAGTGGCCGCGGGAATCCATCATGCGTTTGCGCTTGTCGATCAGCCCCATGTCGAGGTCGGCGATCACCTCGCCCTCACCTTCCTGCAACGAACCCAGCACCGTGCCATCCGGGCTGATGATTGCGGTATAGCAACCGCCGGAAATCGGGCCGATGGCGCAACCGGTGTCGGCCATGATCTGTGCCTGTTGTTCAGGGTTCAGCCACGCCGTGGAGTTGACCACAAAGCACGCGGCCTCCAGGGCATGCTGGCGAATGCTGACTTCCATTTGCGATGCGAACTGGGGACCTGCAAACGACCCCGGGTACATCGCCGCATGGATCTGTTCGCCATCGGCCATCAGGGCATAACGGGCCAGCGGGTTGAAATGCTCCCAGCAGGCCAGTTGCCCGATGCGCCCTACCGCGCTGTCGACGGCCCGCAGGCCGGAGCCGTCGCCCATGCCCCAGATCATGCGCTCGTGGTAGGTCGGGGAAATCTTGCGGCGACGCTGGATCAAGCAGCCGTCGGCATCGAACAGCAACTGCGTGTTGTACAGCGTGCCGCCATCGCGTTCGTTGACGCCGATGGACACGACCATCCCCGCTTGCCTGGCCGCAGCACCAATGGCATCGGTAGCGGCCGAAGGCACGGTGACCGCCTGGTCCAGCAGCTTGAGGTGTTCGGTAGCCATTTCGAAAGGCGATTGCACGTAGGAAAAGTACGGGTAGTACGGCACCACGGTTTCCGGGAACACGGCGAATTGCACACCCTGTTCGCCGAGTTCGAGAATCTTCTGCACCACTTTGTCGACTGTGCCTTCACGGCTGTAAAGAACAGGACTGATTTGTACGGCGGCGGCTTTGACGAGGGTCATGGCGGTGATCTCATTGAGGGATACGTTTCAACAAGATAAAGATTACGCCTATAATAAAACGACTTGAATGTCATATACACCACCTTTCAGGACATCATGATTCAGCCCCGACTGGCGCGCTGAATCACCTGTGGCGGCTGCCCGAACGCCCGGATAAAAGCGCGGCGCATACGTTCCCGGTCACCAAAACCGGTGTCCGTCGCCACCACATCGATGGAGTGCCGTCCGGTTTCCATCATCAACCGGGCCGACTCGACCCGCAGGCTTTCGATGGCCTTGGCCGGAGACTGGCCGGTTTCGGCATGAAACACCCGGCTGAATTGCCGAGGGCTGAGATTGGCCGCGCCGGCCAGTTCTTCGACCGACAGCGCCGACTTGAGATTCTGCTTGGCGTAGTTCAACGCGGCCTGTATGCGATCGGTCTTGGGGGCCAGTTCCAGCATCACCGAAAACTGCGACTGTCCGCCGGAACGCCGGTGATACACCACCAATTGCCGGGCAACCTTGCGTGCAATGTCGGCACCCAGATCGTTCTCCACCAACGCCAAGGCCAGGTCCACGCACGCACTCATGCCCGCCGCCGTCCACAGGTGGCCATCGTTGATGAAGATCCGGTCTTCCTCGACCTTCACGTTCGGGTACGCCTTGCGAAAGGCCGGAACATGGGCCCAATGGGTGGTCGCCCGCCGACCGTCGAGCAAACCGGCCTGCGCCAAGGCATTCGCCCCCGTGCAAATCGAGCCCAGACGCCGGGTGTTGTGACTGGCGCGACGCAGAAATTCCAGCATGCCCGGCGTGGTCGGGCGGATCAGGTTGTCGCCCAGGACCAGCAGCGTATCGAACCCGCGCCGGTCGAACGCTTCGGTCTGCACAGCAAAACCGGCGGACGTTTGCACCAGGCCACCCGGTTCGGACAGCAAGGCAATGCGGTACAACGGCTCGTCACCGGCACTGTTGGCCAACTCGAAGGCGGCACACATGGCCAGGCCCAGGACCTGGAAACCGGGATAAACAACGAGTCCGATCTGGTGCATGGCGATATGACCCTAAACGTGGCATGCCTGAAGTTCAAGCCAGAACTTGTACTCTAACCCGAACAGCCCGCACCGGACACCAGGATGGTGCAACTCGCGCATTGGCCGATGGCGACCGATAATCAAGCGGTTTGCATCTCACC
Source organism: Pseudomonas sp. GM74 (assembly GCF_000282455.1). Lineage (GTDB taxonomy): Bacteria > Pseudomonadota > Gammaproteobacteria > Pseudomonadales > Pseudomonadaceae > Aquipseudomonas. The sequence goes on along the minus strand of NZ_AKJG01000144.1, from coordinate 3,897 downwards.
GAGGAATAGAAGAATGTCGCTGACGCTTTATTTCCACCCGCTCTCGTCGTTCTGCCACAAAGCGCTGATCGCTCTCTATGAACTGGAAATCGAGTTTGAAAAAAGGGTCATCGACCTGGGCAGCGAGGCTGACCGGACCGAGCTTCAAGCCCTGTGGCCGATCGGCAAGTTTCCGGTGCTACACGATCACGCCCGGCAAAAGGATGTGCCGGAGTCGAGTGTAATCATTGAGTACCTGGACCGGCTCCATCCCTGCCAGGCGCCTCTGATTCCGGACGATTGGGAAAGCGCGCTGGAAGTCCGCCTGTGGGATCGCTTTTTCGATCTGCATGTCCAGGTGCCCATGCAGAAGATCGTCAGTGACCGCCTGAACGCCGCCCATGGAGACCTGGCTCGCGAGCGCGCCGCGCTGATGACGGCGTACGGCATGCTTGAACGTCAGCTGACGGCAAGAACCTGGGTGGCCAGCCCGGCGTTCAGCATGGCCGATTGCGCCGCTGCCCCGGCGCTGTTCTACGCCAGCACCCTCGTACCCTTTCCCGCCGATCATCAGCACTTGAGTGCTTATTTCGACAGGCTGACCCAAAGGCCCTCGGTCAAGCGGGTGATCGACGAAGCAAGGCCGTATTTTTCCTTGTATCCGTTTGTCGACGCCATCCCGGAGCGCTTTCGGTAGCGGCAGATGGGGGAACGGGAGGCAAAAAACAACGAATCGACGAATAATAACCGTCGGTCGAGTGTTATCTGATTAGGCAGGAATAAAAAATGGCAGGGGCGGCTGGATTCGAACCAACGCATGGCAGGATCAAAACCTGCTGCCTTACCGCTTGGCGACGCCCCTGTATCTGTTGCGATGAGTGCCTGGCACTCGCTTTCTTGAGTGGCAACAAGACCTGTTGCCTGCTCTCGCGACTGGCTCCCTGAGGGCCGGTGCAAGAGTGGGCGCAAATTTACCAACATTTTCCTTGCCTGGGAAGCCCCAACAAAAAAAATTGTTCGTTAAAACAGGTGCTTAGTGTTGAGCCGGATCTCGGGGGAGTTATCGGCGCACATTCAGCCCGAACAGCTCTGCTACGCTTTTCTTTACTCGAATTGAATCGGGAATCGTTTACGCAACACCCTTCCCTTGCCATTTGAGGGCGCCAAAAGTGAAAGGCAAATTAATGGGGGTCGCTGCAACCCTTCTGGTACTCGGGACCGCGATTTATGGGTTGAACACCTGGGAACACATCCAGAACCAGCGACAGGATGCGGTCTGCAAGGCCGCCCGGGAGCATCTCAATCGCCTGGAAACCCAGACGCGAGCGTTGGCCTCCGGGTTGTCGGTCGAAGCCTATGCCGAAGCCGAAAAAGCCGAGGCCGGCCAGTTGGTCCTGGCACTCGATACCGCGAAGAATGAAGCCGAGGTCGATGCCGTCATCGACAAGCACGCCGCTGCCATCGAGGCGCAGATAACCGCCGAGAACGCTGAGGTCCAGTCCCGAGGCGAACAACCCTTCCTCGGTCAGGAAATGAAAAAGCAACGCATCCCCACCGACGTCAAACAGGAATTCAAACGAGCTGAAAAAGCCGTCGCCGACACTTGTGGATAGTGTCGACCGCCAGTTCCAGGTTTATCGCCAGCGTCCGGATTTCTGCAAAAGAGGTTTCAAGCTGGAACAGGTGAGCGCGCCGTTGCGGCGCACTCACCGGTCACTCAGTGCGGCGCGCGCGGGATGGTCTTGAGCAGGTCTTCCGGGCTGATGTGGCCTACCACGCTGCCCGGTTGCGGCAGGTTGAGGATGTGGCCTTTCATCTTGCCGATGATGTGCATCTCGCAAGGCTTGCAGTCGAACTTCAACGTCAGCACTTCATCGCCGTGGATCAATTGCATCGGCGCAACCTTGGTGCGCACGCCAGTCACGCCCTTGGCCTGTTTCGGGCACAGGTTGAAAGAGAAACGCAGGCAGTGCTTGGTGATCATCACCGGCACCTCGCCGGTTTCCTCGTGGGCCTCGTAGGCCGCGTCGATCAGCTTGACGCCATGGCGGTGATAGAAGTCCCGGGCCTTCTGGTTGTAGACGTTGGCCAGGAACGACAGGTGCGACTCCGGGTACACCGGCGGCGGCGTGGTCTCGGCCTTGCGGCTGCCGCGCGGGTGGGCGGCGACCCGCGCGTCGGTCAAGGCCTCGATCACTTCACGGCGCAAGGCCTTGAGCTGCGAGTTCGGAATGAAGTACGCCTGCGGCGCATCCAGCTTGATGTCGATGGCGTGGTACTGGGTGGTACCCAGCTGGCCGAGCAGATCCTGCAATTGCTCCAGCGCCTGCTCCGGCTTGTTGGCCGCGCCGAACGGGCCGGCCAGGGTGACGCTGGCGCTGATGCCCTCCTCGCTGGTCGCGGTCAGCTCCAGCTGCTCTTCACGCAGGCGGGCGACCCAGCTCAGGGCGATACGACGCTCGGCGGAGGTCTTTTGCAGCGCCTGTTGCCAGTTGTGATCGAGATTGCGATTCAGCGGATGGTTGGGGCGCAGCTTGTACATCCCCTCCGGCATCTCGTTGGGCTCGACGCGATAGCGATAACGCTTCTCGCCGTCTTCCTCGAATTCGCCTTTGGGTTCGGCAATGTTGGCGCGGAAACCCACCACTTCACGCTTGACCAGCACGTTGAGGCCGTCGCCGTTGGACAGCGGCTCGTGCGTCACGACCTGCATGTCACGCTTGGCGACCTTCTCGACCACACCCACCGGCAGACCGGTGAAGGTCGGCGAGTCAAAGGCGCCGATATCGATCTTGCGGTCAGTGACGAAGTAATCGGTGCTGCCACGGTGGAAGGTCTTTTCCGGGTCGGGCAGGAAGAAGTGCGCGGTGCGGCCGCTGGAGGCACGGGCCAGGTCCGGGCGGTCTTCGAGCACGGCGTCGAGGCGCTGGCGGTAGTAGGCGGTGATGTTTTTCACATAGCCCATGTCCTTGTAACGACCCTCGATCTTGAACGAACGCACGCCGGCCTCGACCAGGGCGCGGATGTTGGCGCTCTGGTTGTTGTCCTTCATCGACAGCAGGTGCTTTTCGTAGGCGATCACGCCACCCTTTTCATCCTTGAGGGTGTACGGCAGACGGCAAGCCTGGGAGCAGTCGCCGCGGTTGGCGCTGCGCCCGGTTTGCGCGTGGGAAATGTTGCACTGACCGGAAAATGCCACGCACAGCGCGCCATGGATAAAGAACTCGATGGCCGCGTCGGTTTCGTCGGCGATCGCGCGGATCTCCTGGAGATTCAGCTCACGGGCCAGCACCAGTTGCGAGAAACCGGCCTGATCGAGGAACTTCGCCCGCTCCAGGGTGCGGATGTCGGTCTGGGTACTGGCGTGCAGTTCGATCGGCGGGATGTCCAGTTCCATCACCCCCAGGTCCTGGACGATCAGCGCATCGACGCCGGCGTCGTACAACTGGTGGATCAGCTTGCGGGCCGGCTCCAGTTCGTTGTCGTGCAGGATGGTATTGATGGTGGTGAACACCCGGGCATGGTAGCGACGGGCGAATTCCACCAATTGGGCGATATCGCTCACTTCGTTGCAGGCGTTGTGGCGGGCGCCGAAGCTCGGGCCACCGATGTAGATGGCATCGGCGCCATGCAGGATGGCCTCGCGGGCGATGGCCACATCGCGGGCAGGGCTGAGCAATTCCAGGTGATGTTTGGGCAAAGACATAATTTTTTTAGTCAGGCTTGTCACGGTCGAGGCGTGCATTGTAGCGGCGAAACGCCTGACCGGCACCCGAATGCTGCCGGGTGGCGTTTCGGGTAGACCTGACCTGCCTCAACCCCTGTGGGAGCGGCGGTGCGGCGATCCGACTTGCCCGCGAAAGCGCTGGGTCAGTCAACACCTGTGCAAGCTGACACTCCGCCTTCGCGGGCAAGCCC
>NZ_AKJG01000143.1 GCF_000282455.1 Pseudomonas sp. GM74 | reverse complement strand
CAGCCGAACGCAGCCTCGCGGGCTCGGCAGCTGCTACAAAGGGTGTCGCGGCTGAAATTGCTTAACCGACTGGCATTAGCGGCGATTGCCTGTGTTTAACGTCGCCCTAATCGACTCGATCCAGCATCGGCGGACTTTCTATGGAGTTCTCCCATGTCACGCACTTTCCCCCGCTGGTTGCCCGGCCTGTTGTTGACCGCCGCCCTGCCCGTCATCGCCCACGCCGAAGGACCGGCGTACGGCCCTGAACTGCAAGGATTCGACTACCCCTACACCCTCAAGCACTTCACCTTCGAATCCCAGGGCCAATCCCTGCAAATGGGTTACATGGACGTCGCTGCCCATGGCAAGGCCAACGGTCGCAGCGTGGTGCTGATGCACGGCAAGAACTTCTGCGGCGCCACCTGGGACGGCTCGATCAAAGCCCTCAGCGACGCCGGGTACCGGGTCATCGCCCCGGACCAGATCGGTTTCTGCACTTCAAGCAAACCGGCGCACTATCAATACACATTCCAGCAACTGGCGACGAACACCCAGCAATTGCTCAAGGCATTGGGCATCCAGAAAGCCACCCTGCTGGGGCACTCCACCGGCGGCATGCTCGCCACTCGCTATGCCTTGCAATACCCGGAACAGGTCGAGCAACTGGCACTGGTCAACCCCATCGGCCTGGAAGACTGGAAAGCCCTCGGTGTGCCCTATCGCACCGTTGATCAATGGTATGAACGCGAACTCAAACTCAGCGCCGACGGTATCCGCAACTACGAACGCACCACCTACTACGGCGGCCGCTGGAAACCGGAATTCGATCGCTGGGTCGACATGCTTGCCGGTCTGAACAAAGGCCCGGGGCATACGCAAGTCGCGTGGAACTCGGCGCTGATCTACGACATGATCTTCACTCAACCGGTGTACTACGAATTCAAGGACCTGAAAGTACCGACCCTGCTGTTGATCGGGACATCCGACACCACCGCCATCGGCAGTGACATCGCCCCGCCCGAGGTCAAGGCGAAGATCGGGCACTACGACGTCCTCGGCAAACAGGTAGCCAGGCTGATTCCCCAGTCCACGCTGGTCGAGTTCCCGGGCATGGGTCACGCGCCACAGATGGAAGAACCGGCACAATTCCACCAGGCCCTGCTCGCCTGGCTGAACAAGACCAACCCCGTGCGTTGAAGAGGAAAGGCTGATGCCTGTGCAGATTGCAGTGATCGATGATTGGCAGGATGTGGCGCGGGACGTGGTGGACTGGTCGGCGCTGGACAGCGTCGGTCAGGTGAGTTTTGTCCATGACTACCCCGCCGACAACCGGACCCTGGCTGAGCGCCTGGCCGGGTTCGAGGTGATCTGTGTGATGCGCGAGCGCACCCGCTTCGATGAAGACCTGCTGCGGCGCCTGCCGAAACTCAAGCTGCTGGTGACCGGCGGCATGCGCAATGCGGCCCTGGACCTCAAAGCCGCCGCTGCGCTGGGCATCCAGGTCAGTGGCACCGACAGCTACAAACATGCCGCGCCGGAGCTGACCTGGGCGCTGATCATGGCCGCCACCCGCAACCTGGTGGCCGAGGCCAATGCCTTGCGCGCCGGCCAGTGGCAACAAAGCCTGGGCGGCGACCTGCACGGCAAGACGTTGGCGATCCTCGGCCTGGGCAGCATCGGCCAGCGCGTCGCTCAGTTCGGCCAGGTGTTCGGCATGCGCGTCATCGCCTGGAGCGAAAACCTCACCGCCGAACGTGCGGTGCAAGCCGGTGTGGCCCGTGTCAGCAAGCAGGAACTGTTCGAACAGGCCGACGTGCTGTCGGTGCACCTGGTGCTCAGCGACCGCAGTCGGGGCCTGGTGGATGCACAAGCACTGGGCTGGATGAAACCCACGGCGCTGTTGGTGAACACCGCTCGCGGCCCCATTGTCGATGAGGCGGCGCTGATCAAGGCGCTGCAGAAACAACGGCTGGCCGGTGCCGCCCTGGACGTCTTCGAGCAGGAGCCACTGCCCGCCCACCATCCGTTCCGGACCCTGGACAATGTGCTGGCGACGCCCCATGTCGGGTACGTGAGCCGGCAGAACTACCAGCTGTTTTTCTCGCAAATGATCGAGGACATCCAGGCCTGGGCGGCGGGTGCTCCGATTCGTTTACTGGGTTGAACGAAAATCCCACAACGAATAATTGTTCATGCTGCGGTGTTCTCATCACATCAACCTTGCACTGCGCCTGGCCGGGCGCGACCTGATCCGAAACCCATGAACCTGTGGAGCAATGCCCATGAATATTCGCTTTGCTGTTTCGATGCCCCCTTTGTTGCTGAGCGTTGCGCTGTCCGGCTCCCTCGCCCTGGCCAACGGTGGTGGCGGGGACGACGACGCGCCCATCAGGCCCAATTGCCCCAAAGGCCAGGTGTTCGATAGCAAATCCAAGCGGTGCGTCCGCCAGACCAGCAGCCTGGTGCCGGACGAAGACCGCACCAACTATGCCTATCGACTGGCCAAGGACGGGCGTTACGAAGAAGCCCTGGCCCTGCTCGACACGCTGAAACAGCCAAATACTGCAAAAGCATTGAACTATCGCGGCTACGCCACGCGTAAACTGGGACGTACCGACGAAGGCATCGGCTATTACCTGCAATCGGTGAAACTCGACCCGCAGTACGCGCAGGTCCGCGAATACCTCGGCGAGGCCTATGTGGTCAAAGGCCGGCTGGACCTTGCACAAGAACAGCTGCAGCAGATCGAATCCATCTGTGGCGGCACTCAATGCGAGGAGTACCAGGACCTGGCCGAAGCCATCAACGGGTCATCGAAAACCTGACAACTCGAGCGGACGGAGGTCGCCATCGCCAGCGATCAGGCAATACGAACGGAACTGAACCAGCATCTGGCGCGTTTATGGCGCTATGGCCTGCTGCTGTCCCGGCAACGGCATATCGCCGATGACCTGGTGCAGGCCACCTGCGTGCGGGCGCTGGAGCGGGCCGGGCAATACGAGCCGGGGACACGCATGGACCGCTGGCTGCTGAGCATCCTGCATTCGATCTGGCTCAATGAAGTCCGTGCCCAGCGGGTGCGGCAAGGTCAGGGCCAGGTGGATGCCGACCAGGTCTTGTCGTTCGATGGAGAGTCCGTGGCCCAGACCCACGTGTTGGCGGCACAGGTTATCCGCCGCGTCGATGCATTGCCCGAGGCCCAACGTGAAACGGTATTTCTCGCCTACGTCGAAGGGTTGTCCTACCGCGAAGTCGCCGAGGTGCTGCAAGTGCCCATCGGCACGGTCATGAGCCGCCTGGCCACCGCCCGCGCGAAACTGGCCGAATATCCACCGTTGCACACGGTGCCCCACCCTTACCGAGGAGAACATTGATGAACGCGAAACCCTCGGACGAACAACTGGTGGCTTATCTCGACAACCAACTCGATGCCGAACAGCGCTCGCGCATCGACGCGGCCATCAGCGCGGACCCGATGCTGAGCCTGCGCCTGCAATGGCTCGATCGCAGCAGCCTGCCGTTCAAGGACGCCTACGATGAACTGGCCCGGCAGGCGCCGGTGGATCGTCTGCAAGCCATGCTCGCCACACTGCCCTCACCCGCCCGCCCCGGGCTCAGTCGACGCTGGTTCCTGGCCGCCGCGGCCGGGCTGTTGGCCGGCGGCGTGTTGGCGGACCGTTTGTTCCTCGGCTGGCAAGCGAGCCGGCAGACACACAACTGGCGCGGGCTGGTGGCCGACTACATGGCGCTCTACGTGCCGGAAACCCTGGATCACTTGCCCGGCGATGAAGCCACCCAACGGGCACAACTGCGCACCATCGATACGCGCCTGGGCCTCAACCTCGCGCCGGCCAAACTGAACCTGCCCCGTGCCGAGTTCAAGCGCGCGCAAATCCTCGAGTACGACGGTGCGCCTATCGCCCAGATCACCTACCTCGACCCGACGCACGGCCCCATGGCGCTGTGCGTCACCCGCTCCAACAGCGGCAGGCG
>NZ_AKJG01000142.1 GCF_000282455.1 Pseudomonas sp. GM74 | reverse complement strand
TGTAGTGGTCTAATGAAACCGGACACCCATTTAGGCGAGAATGCTCGCCAGATCGAGGTGTCAGATGACCAAACAACGCCGTTCCTTTTCTGCTGAATTCAAACGCGAGGCTGCCGACCTCGTGCTCAAGCAAAACTACAGCTACATCGAAGCCAGCCGTTCACTCGGCGTCGGCGAGTCGGCCCTGCGCCGTTGGGTTGATCAGGTTCAGCAGGAGCGCCAAGGCGTCACTCCGCAGAGCAAAGCGCTGACCCCGGAACAGCAGAAAATCCAGGAACTGGAAGCCCGGATCGCCCGCCTTGAACGGGAAAAATCGATATTAAAAAAGGCTACCGCGCTCTTGATGTCGGAAGATCACGAGCGTACGCGCTGATCAATCAGCTGAGCGTCCATGAGCCGATTGATTGGCTGTGCAAGGTGTTTGAGGTCACCCGTTCGTGCTACTACGCCCAGCGTCTTAAGCGCCGCACGCCGGATGTCGAACGGCTTCGGTTACGCAGCCGGGTGAGCGAGCTGTTCTCGCAAAGTCGCAGTGCTGCGGGCAGCCGCAGCATCCTGTCGCTGATGCGTGACGACGGTGAGCAGCTCGGTCGGTTCAAAGTGCGCAGCCTGATGCGCGAGCTTGACCTCGTCAGTAAACAGCCCGGATCACATGCCTATAAACGAGCGACGGTTGAACGGTTGGATATCCCGAACATATTGAATCGGGAGTTCGATGTTCCAGCACCCAACCAGGTGTGGTGCGGCGACATCACCTACATCTGGGCCCAGGGGAAATGGCATTACCTGGCTGTCGTGCTGGATCTTTTTGCGCGCCGGATAGTGGGCTGGGCATTGTCAGAAAAACCAGATGCTGAGTTGGTGATCAAGGCGCTGGATATGGCTTACGAGCAACGAGGAAGACCTCAGGGTCTGCTGTTTCACTCGGATCAAGGGTCGCAGTATGCGAGTCGTTTATTTCGCCAGCGGCTGTGGCGTTATCGCATGCGCCAGAGCATGAGTCGTCGGGGAAATTGCTGGGACAATGCGCCAATGGAGCGCGTGTTCCGCAGTTTGAAAACGGAGTGGATACCGACCACGGGTTACCGAACGGCTCAAGAAGCCCAGCGCGATATCAGCCACTTCTTGATGCATCGGTACAACTGGGTTCGACCCCATCAATTCAACGGTGGGCTGGCGCCAGCTCGGGCCGAAGAAAAACTTAACGTCGTGTCCGGGATTAGTTGACCACTACA
>NZ_AKJG01000141.1 GCF_000282455.1 Pseudomonas sp. GM74 | reverse complement strand
ATCGCGGTACGTCAGGCAGGCCGTGTCAGCTGGACTCACGACTGCTTCGCAGCCGAACGCAGCCTCGCGGGCTCGGCAGCTGCTACAGATCGCATTAGCGCTATTAGCCTTCAGCGTGTCCTTTTTGTACAAGGTCGACAGCAATGGACCGGACCATGATCGCCAAGATTCATGGTCGCTGGATGCCCTCCGCTGAGGTCGGAGCCGGAGGGCGAGCCGAGGCGCTTTTTGCCGGTAATGCCAGCGTTATGACAACATCTCCTCTAGACGGTGCGGTTTAAGTCGAAACGATCCAGATTCATCACTTTGGTCCACGCAGCGACGAAGTCCTTGACGAACTTCTGTTGCGCATCGGCGGTTGCATAGAATTCGGCCAACGCACGCAACTGCGCATTGGAACCAAAGGCCAGGTCAACCCGGGTGCCCGTCCACTTCACGGCACCGGTCTTGCGATCACGCCCTTCAAACTCTTGTTGGGCATCCGATACCGGCTTCCACTCCACCCCCATATCGAGCAGATTGGTGAAGAAGTCGTTGGTCAAGGCCTCCGGACGCGTGGTGAACACACCGTGCTTGCCCTGGCCGACATTGGTGTTCAACACCCGCAAGCCACCCACCAATACCGTCATTTGCGGCGCGCTGAGCGTCAGCAGTTGTGCCTTGTCGATCAGCAGTTTTTCCGCCGACACACGGTACTGTTGCTTCAGGTAATTACGGAAGCCGTCGGCAATCGGTTCAAGGAAACCGAAGGAGTCGACATCGGTCTGCTCCTGGCTGGCGTCCATGCGTCCTGGCGTGAAAGGCACCGTCACGCTTTGGCCGGCATTTTTCGCGGCCTGCTCCACGCCCACGCCACCGGCGAGCACGATCAGGTCGGCCAGGGAGATTTTCTTGCCGCCACTGTTGAACTCGTTCTGGATGCTTTCGAGTTTTGCCAGCACGCGGGCCAGTTGTTCTGGCTGGTTGGCCTCCCAGGACTTCTGCGGCTCCAGGCGCAAGCGCCCGCCGTTGGCCCCACCGCGTTTGTCGGAGCCACGGAAAGAGGAAGCCGCCGCCCAGGCCGTCGATACCAGCTGCGAAACTGTCAGCCCCGAGGCCGCAATTTTGCCCTTGAGCACGGCGACATCGCTGTCATTGACCAGTGGATGGTCGACAGCAGGGATCGGGTCTTGCCACAGCAGCTCTTCGTTCGGCATTTCCGGGCCGAGGTAGCGTGAGAGCGGGCCCATGTCACGGTGAATGAGTTTGTACCAGGCGCGGGCGAAGGCGTCGGCCAACTGGTCTGGATTGGCCAGGAAGCGCCGGGAAATCGGCTCGTAGATCGGGTCGAAGCGTAGCGACAGGTCCGTGGTCAGCATGGTCGGATCACGCCGTTTGGACGGATCAAAGGCATCCGGAATGGTGCCGGCGCCAGCGCCGTTTTTTGGCTTCCACTGGTTTGCCCCCGCCGGGCTCTTGGTCAGTTCCCATTCGTAACCGAACAGGTTTTCCAGGTAATTGTTGCTCCACCGGGTTGGCGTAGTCGTCCAGGTCACTTCCAGGCCGCTGGAGATGGCGTCGGCACCGCTACCGGTACCGAACGTGCTCTTCCAGCCCAGGCCCTGCAGTTCGAGGCCGGCGGCTTCGGGCTCGGGTCCAACGTGATCGACAGGACCGGCACCGTGGGTTTTACCGAAGGCGTGACCGCCCGCGATCAGCGCAACGGTTTCCTCGTCGTTCATGGCCATGCGCGCAAAGGTTTCACGAATGTCCTTCCCGGCGGCGACCGGATCGGAGTTGCCTTCAGGGCCTTCGGGGTTTACGTAAATCAGGCCCATCTGCACGGCGGCAAGCGGGGTTTCCAGATTGCGTTCTGCGGGAGTTTGCCCGGCATCTTTGCCATAGCGCACGTCGCCACCCAGCCACGTGCTTTCAGAGCCCCAGTAGACGTCTTCGTCCGGTTCCCAGACATCCGGGCGGCCACCGGAAAAACCAAAGGTCTTGAAGCCCATGGATTCCAGTGCAACGTTGCCGGTGAGGACGATCAGGTCGGCCCAGGAGATTTTGTTGCCGTACTTTTGCTTGATCGGCCACAGCAACCGACGGGCCTTGTCGAGGCTGACGTTGTCGGGCCAACTGTTGAGCGGTGCAAAGCGTTGCTGGCCGGAGCCGGCGCCACCCCGGCCGTCACCGGTGCGATAGGTGCCTGCGGCGTGCCAGGACATGCGGATAAAGAAAGGCCCATAGTGACCGAAGTCCGCTGGCCACCAATCCTGGGAATCGGTCATCAATGCGGTCAGGTCTTTTTTCAGCGCCTGGTAGTCCAGGCTCTTGTAGGCTTCGGCGTAGTTGAAGTCGCCCCCCAACGGGTCAGACTTGGGCGAGTGTTGACTCAGGATCTTCAGGTTCAGTTGGTTCGGCCACCAGTCGCGGTTCGTCGTGCCACCGCCAGCGGCGTGATTGAACGGGCATTTCGATTCAGTTGACATGGCATCTCCTCTTTATTTTGTTTTCAGCTAACCATCCTTAAGCGTGGATCCGGATCACCGATTGAAGAAATAGCTTTTCGGTATGGGATCCATAGCCTTGAGGCTATGACGGCCCAGTGATCAGTCGCTCCAGACCATCCATTAAAGTACCGGACGGAGAAACTGTCGCTCCATCTGGGGGAGATAGCTGATAAACAGCTCAAATCAGTCAGGAGGTTGCCAATGCTTCCATGACCCGGAACAAAAGTGGTGGCGACGATTCGAATCGCAACGTGGCCCGAAATGTCCAGGCCGTTACTGCGCGCAATAAAAAACCGGCCTTTCAGGCTAATTAATGCGATCCGTAGCAGCTGCCGAGCCCGCGAGGCTGCGTTCGGCTGCGAAGCAGT
>NZ_AKJG01000140.1 GCF_000282455.1 Pseudomonas sp. GM74 | reverse complement strand
GGCCGCCGCTACGGCGGGTCAGCGCTTGCAGGCGCGCCACCAGTTCCAGGAAGGAAAACGGTTTGCCCAGATAGTCATCGGCGCCTTCACGCAGGCCCTTGATGCGATCTTCCACACGCTCGCGGGCGGTGAGCATGATCACCGGGGTTTGCTTGCGCGCACGCAAGGCGCGCAACACACCGAAACCGTCGAGGCCCGGCAGCATCACGTCGAGGACGATCACCGCGTAGTCGCTCTCCAGCGCCAGGTGCAGGCCTTCCACACCGTCGCGGGCCAGATCCACGGTGAAACCCTGTTCCGTCAGGCCGCGATGCAGATAGTCCGCGGTTTTTTCTTCGTCTTCGATAATCAGAACGCGCATGACCCGCCTCAGTCTGTAGTCGCCAGCGCCGGTACTGGCGCAGGTTCAGGTCGATGGAACAGACGCTCCAGCCACAAGTATATGACCGGCGTGGTGAACAGCGTCAGCGCCTGGCTCACCAGCAAGCCGCCGACTACCGCGATCCCCAAGGGCTGGCGCAGTTCGGCGCCGGTGCCATAGCCGAGCATCAACGGCAGAGCGCCGAGCAGGGCGGCGAGGGTGGTCATGATGATGGGACGGAACCGTGTGATGCAGGCCTTGAAAATCGCTTCCTCAGGCGACATTCCGCCATTGCGCTGCGCTTCGAGGGCGAAGTCGATCATCAGGATGCCGTTCTTCTTGACGATACCGATCAACAGCACCAGTCCGATCAAGGCCATGATGGAAAAGTCCTGGCCGCAAATCCACAGCATGATCACCGCGCCGAGGCCCGCCGAAGGCAAGGTGGAAATGATCGTCAGCGGGTGCACGAAGCTCTCGTAGAGCACGCCGAGAATGATGTACACCGCCACCAGCGCCGCCAGGATCAGCCACGGCTGGCTGGCCAGCGAACTCTGGAACGCCTGGGCCGCGCCCTGGAAATTGCCGCTGATGGCGGTCGGCATGCCGATGTCGGCCTTGGCCTGGTTGAGCATGATCACCGCATCGCCCAACGCCACGCCGGGGGCCAGGTTGAACGACAGGTTGGCCGCAGGGAACATGCCGTCATGGGCGATGGACAGCGGGCCGATGGTCGGTGCATCGAACCTGGCCAGGGCCGACAGCGGCACCATTTCCCCGCTCAGGGGCGAGCGCAGGTAGAAGTAGTTGAGGCTTTCGGCCTTGCCGCGCTGTTTGGTATCCAGTTCCAGGATCACGTTGTACTGGTTGATCTGGGTCTGGAATTCATTGACCTGGCGCTGGCCGAAAGCATCGTACAGGGCTTCGTCGACGTCGCTGGCGGTGAGGCCGAAACGTGCCGCGGCGCTACGGTCGATGCTGATGTGGGTGATGCTGCCGCCCAGTTGCAGGTCGTTGGAAATGTCGCGGAACGCCGGGTTGCCGCGCAGTTTTTCCGTCAGGCGCTGGGTCCAGGTGCTGAGGGTTGCACCATCGTTGCTCTTGAGCACGTATTGGTACTGGGCGCGGCTTGGGCCTGAGCTGAGGTTGATGTCTTGCCCTGCACGCAGGTAAAGCACAATCCCGGGCACTTTCATCAGTTGCGGGCGAATCCGGTCGATGAATTCACTGGCCGAAACGTCACGGTCGCCACGTTTTTTCAGGGTGATCCAGAAGCGGCCGTTGGCAATGGTCTGGTTGCTGCCCGAGACGCCGACCGAGTGCGAGAAGGTTTCGACAGCGGGGTCGGCGGCAACGATTTCGGCCATCGCCAGGTGTTTTTTCACCATGTCGCCGTAGGAAATATCGGCGGCGGCTTCAGTGGTGCCAAGGACGAAGCCTGTGTCCTGAATCGGGAAGAAACCTTTAGGGATAAAGATGTAACCGGCGACCGCCAACCCCAGGGACAAGCCAAACACGCCGATCATCAGTTTCTGGTGGGCGAGGGCGCGGCGCAGACCTTCTTCGTACCACGCCAACAGGCGCTCACCGAACCCCGGTTTGTCGTGGGCATGGTGCACTGGCGCGCGCATGAACAGCGCTGCGAGGGTCGGTGCCAACGTCAGCGAAACCACCACCGAAATCATGATGGTGGAGGTGGCGGTCAGGGCGAACTCCTTGAACAGCCGACCGACCACGCCGCCCATGAACAGCAGCGGAATGAACGCCGCCACCAGCGAGAAACTGATCGACACCACGGTAAACCCGATCTCGCCGGCGCCCTTGATCGCCGCCTCGCGCATGCCGTCACCGGCCTCCAGATGTCGGTGGATGTTCTCCACCACCACGATCGCATCGTCCACCACAAAGCCCACGGCCACCACGATCGCCACCAGCGTGAGGTTGTTCAGGCTGAAGCCCATGACGTACATCAGCGCGAAGCTGGCGATCAACGATACACCGAGCACTGCCGACACGATCAGCGTGGCCGACAGTTGCCGCAGGAACAGCGCCATCACCGCCACCACCAGCATCACGGCGATCAGTAAGGTGATTTCCACCTCGTGCAGCGAAGCGCGGATGGTCTGGGTGCGGTCGATCAGCACCTTGACCTGCACCGAGGCCGGCAACATCGCTTGCAGCGCCGGCAGTGCGGCCTGAATGCGATCCACGGTCTCGACGATGTTGGCGCCTGGCTGGCGGAAAATCACAAGGTTTACGCCCGGTTGCGAACCCGCCCACGCCTGAACGTAGGCATCTTCCGAGCCGTTGACGACTTTCGCGACATCCTTGAGGTGAACCGGTGCACGGTCCTTGTAGGAAACGATCAACTGGCTGTAATCGTCGGGGTGGAACAACTGGTCGTTGGTGGACAGGGTTGAAATGCTCGATTCGCCGTACAGCGCGCCTTTGGCCAGGTTGAGGCTGGTCTGCTGGATTGCCAGGCGAATGTCCGCGAGGGTCAGGCCGATGGCCGCGAGCTTGTCCGCCGAAACCTGGACGCGGATCGCCGGACGCTGCTGACCGGTGATGACGACCTGGCCTACACCGTCGACCTGACTGAGCTGACGGGACAACAGGGTTTCCGTCAGGTCGCTGAGTTCAGGGCCTGGCATCAGCGACGAGTTGACGCTGAGGATCAGTACCGGGCTGTCCGCCGGGTTGACCTTGCGCCAGGTCGGCAGGTTCGGCATGTCCTTGGGTAGTTTGCCTGCGGCAGTATTGATCGCCGCCTGCACTTCCTGGGCAGCGGTGTCGATGCTTTTGTCGAGGGTGAATTGCAGGGTCAGGTTGGTCGAGCCGAGGGCGCTGCTCGACGTCATCTGGGTTACACCGGGAATGGCACTGAATTGCACTTCAAGGGGGGTGGCCACCGAGGAGGCCATGGTTTCCGGGCTGGCGCCGGGAAGTTGCGCCGCCACCTGGATGGTCGGGAATTCTGCCTCCGGCAACGGCGCTACCGGCAGGCGTGGAAACGCGATCACACCCAGCAGCACCAGGGCGAACGTCAGCAGGACCGTGGCCACCGGATGGTCGATGCACCAGGCTGAAATCGAACCATGGCCCTTCATTGCGTCGCCTCCGATCGCACCACTTGAGGTGGCTCGGTCAGTACTTGCACAGTAGCGCCGGGCTTGAGCCGCGACTGACCATCGCTGACCAGTACATCACCCGGTTTCACACCCTTGATGATGTCCTGGCCACTGCCTTGTAAGACCATCTGCACCTGCACGGCTTCGACCTTGTCGCCATTGACCCGGTACACGAAGTGCTGGTCGAGGCCGCGTTGTACGACTGTCGGTGGCACCACCAGCGCACCTTTATCCAGGGCTGTCTGAATCTTTACCGTCACCAGCAGGCCCGGCCAGAGCTTCTGTCCTGGATTGTCGAATTCGGCCTTGGCGCGGATGGTGCCGGTATTGGCGTTGATCTGGTTGTCGATCAGGGTCAGGTGACCTTCGCCGAGCAGGTTGCCGGTTTCGCCGTCGGTGTCGGCGCCGATGTAGGCCTTGACCCGGGCGTGCTGCGGGTCGTTGATCAGGCCCTGCAGGGTCGGCAGCATTTGCTGTGGCAAGGAGAATTCCACGGCGATCGGGTCGATCTGGGTCACCGTGAACAGGCCTTGGGTGTCGGTCATGCGCAGGAAGTTGCCTTCGTCGACGGTACGAATGCCGACACGACCGCTGACCGGGGAGCGAATTTGCGTGTAGGAAAGCTGTACCTCGGCGGAGTCAATCGAGGCCTGGTTGCCTTGGGCGGTGGCCTTGAGCTGGTTGACCAGGGCTTGTTGCTGGTCGTAGGTCTGCCTGGACACGCCGTCGTCGACACTCAACAGCTTGTAGCGCTTGAGGTTGACCAGCGCCACTTGCAGTTGCGCCTGGCTTTCGCCCAGTTGTGCCCGGGCCTGGTCGAGGCTGGCGCGGATCGACCGGTCGTCGATGGTGGCCAGCAGGTCACCTTTTTTCACCAGTTGGCCTTCCTTGACCAGCAGTCTGGTGAGGATACCGTCGATTTGCGGGCGGACCACGACGCTGTGCAGGGACAGTACCGAACCGATGCCGCTGACGTAGCGCGGTACGTCTTTTTCGGCGACGGCGACCACGCGCACGGGGATGGCGGTGGGGGTGGCGAGTTTGGCCTTGGCCGGTTTGTTGGCGTACCACAGGCCCAGCGCTGCCAGGACGATCAGAAGGGCGACGAGCAGGGCGGGTTTTTTCTGGATTCGCATGCGAGTGGGGCGCCGGGGCTGGGGTGGTCGGTAGGTGGGTAAGGTATTTTCCTTTATAAACCTGTTTGCTGGTCAGGAGGGTGACGGCTAACTGACGGCGCTGTCAGTTTGCGGTTTGGTTTGGTCTTGGCGGCCTCTGGGCCGACCATGTTCTTGGTTGACCGTGTACATATCCGTTTCTTCGGTAACGGCGGCTATTGGTTCCGCCCTTACGGCGGGTCACTTGGAAAAGCCCCAAGTAACCAAGGGCTCTTGCCCCTGACGTTCGGCCCTTCGCTTAGGCTCAGGGTGCCCTCGCTCCGGTCCTGCTCCGTGGGCCCGCCGCCATCGGCCATCCATGGCCGGGGGCGGCTAACCCGGCATCCATGCC
>NZ_AKJG01000139.1 GCF_000282455.1 Pseudomonas sp. GM74 | reverse complement strand
CTCGCGGGCTCGGCAGCTGCTACAAAGATGTCGCGGCTGAAATTGCTTAACTGACTGGCATTAGGCTCCTGGCCTGATTTGTAGGAGCGAGCTTGCTCCTACAAGTTTCTTAACGCGCTTTCCAGTCGCGTAACCACTGCAAGCCGGCGGACGTATTGCCTCGCGGCCGATACTCGCACCCTACCCAGCCGTCATAACCCAATTGGTCGATCAGGTCGAACAGATAGGGATAATTGACTTCCCCCAGGTCCGGTTCATGCCGATCCGGCACGCCGGCGATCTGGATATGGCCGATTCCGTCGAAGTCCCGACGCAGTTTAGTCGCCAGGTCACCCTCGACGATTTGGCAGTGGTAGCAGTCAAACTGAACCTTCAGGTTGCTCGCGCCCACTTCCTTGCAGATGGCCTGAGCCTGATCCTGGCGGTTGAGGAAAAAGCCTGGCATGTCTCGCGTATTGATCGGTTCGAGCAATACGGTGACGCCTGCCTTGGCCGCCCGGGCGGTGGCGTAGGCGAGGTTCTCCAGGTACACGCCGTGATGCCTTGGGCGATCGCTTTCCGACGGCAACAGCCCGGCCATGACATGGATGCGTGAATTGCCCAATACGCCGGCGTAATCCAGGGCACGATCAAAACCGCTACGAAATTCACTCTCCCGGCCGGGCAACGACACCGTGCCCCGCTCCCCCGCGGCCCAATCACCGGGCGGCGCGTTGAACAGGGCCTGCACCAGGCCGTTGTCGCTCAAGCGTTGCTTGAGTTCTTCAGCGCTGTAGTCGTAGGGAAACAGGTACTCCACCGCTTCGAAGCCGTCAGCGGCAGCGGCGGCGAAGCGATCCAGAAACTCATGTTCCGGGTAGAGCATGCTGAGGTTGGCAGCAAAACGAGGCATGGTAGCTCCTGAGATAAAGGGTTAGACAAAGGGCCAGATCAGCAGGGTAATACAGAAACCCAAGGTACCGAGCAAAGTGGTCATCACTGTCCAGGTGCGCAGACCGTCAGCCACGTTCAGGCCTGACAGCTTGGTGAAGATCCAGTAACCGGCGTCATTGATATGGGACATGGCCAACCCGCCACCGCCCATGGCCAGGCACAGCAGGGCCATGTGGTTCGGGGTGAGGTCGAGTGTCGCAATCAGCGGGCTGATGATGCCGGCAGTGGTCACTAGCGCCACCGTGGTCGAGCCCTGCACCGCGCGCAACAGCATGGTCAGCAGAAAGCCCAGGGCCAGCACTGGCAGACCGGTGGTGCGCAGCATATCGGAGACCACGGCGCCGATCCCGGTATCCACCAGCACCTTGCCGAACACGCCACCGGCGCCGGCAATCAGGATCACCATGGCCACACCGGGCAACGCCGAACCGATCACGTCCGATACCTGAGTGCGGCTCCAGCCCCGGCGCGAACCCAGCAGCCAGGCACACAGCAAGGTGTCGATCAGCAGCGCCACCAGTGGCGCACCGAGCACGGTCATGATGCCACGCAGAGTCGATTCGGCAGGCAGCAACGAGGTAGACAGCGTCCCCAACAGAATCAGAATGATGGGCAGCAGGATCAGGCTGACGATCAGGCCAAAACCTGGTGCCGGTGCCGGCGGCAATCTGGAAACGATGCTGCTGGTCGACTCTTCCAGGCCCATGTGTGACACGGCTTCAGCCGCTCGCTCAGCGCTGATGTCATTGCCATTGGACCAGGCCGCCAGATCCTCGTTGGTAACATGCGGGCCATAGACCTCGGCACGAATATCGTCGGTCATCGGGTACGCTCGACGGGTCATGCGCCCGGCCACGCGGTAGCCGACAAAGCAAAGGAACGCGGTGATCGGCAAACCGAACATCAGCACGCGACCCAGGTCCGCACCCAATTGGCTGGCAGCGGCCACTGCACCCGGGTGCGGCGGCAGGAAGGCGTGAACGGTCAACAACGCAGCGCACATCGGCAACGCAAACACCAACAGCGGCTTTCGTGCACGCCGGGCAATACCATAGGCCAGCGGCATGAGGATGATCACGCCGACCTCGAAGAATACCGGCACCCCGACCATGAAGCCGGCAATCGTCAACGCGAGGGGCGTACGCCGGTTGCCGAAACGGGTAATCAGCGTCTTGGCCAGCGCCTCGGCACCGCCGGAAAGCTCGATGATCCGCCCGATCATCGCGCCAAGGGCAATGATGATCGCGATATGACCCAAGGTCTTGCCCATGCCGCCTTCAATGGTCGCCACCAGATCGGCCGGTTTAACACCGGCCACCAGCGCCACCAGAATGCTCACCAGCATCAAGGCCACGAAGGGCTGGAACTTGTACTTGAGCACCAGGAACAACAACAGCGCGATGCCTGCCCCGGCGGTAATCATCAGGATTAACGGGCTCATTTCACAAACCCTCCACACCGGGTAAATGAAAGGGTTCTGCCACTGGATCTGAAGCTGCCGCAGTGAAGGTGAGTCATGCTTGGATTTCCTGTTGTTATTGTTTTTTAAGGCAAGCCGGGGCCGTCAAGAGTCGCTGTGCGTCTCCCGGGCTGAGCCTGCATTGTTGATCTGTCGTGCTATGGCAGCGCTTTACCAGTGCGCACCAAAGGTTGTTCGCAGTTCGTCCAGCGCCACCTGATCCAGCGGTTCAGGCTTGGGATTGCTCATCAACCAGAGCCGCGCGGTTTCCTCGAGCTCCTCCAGGGCGTAGCTGGCCCTGGAGACCGAACTCTCCCAGACCACCGGTCCAAGCCGTTCGAGCATCACGCCACGAACGCTGTTGGCCAGCAGCGCGACCTGTTCGGCAACCTTCGGCGAACCGGGTCGCTGGTAGGCAATCAACGGGATATGCCCGACTTTCATCACCTGATACGGCGTCAGCGGCGGCAGAATGTCGTCCGCCTGCCAGACGCCTGCGAGCGTCAACGCCACCAGATGGGTGGAGTGGGTATGCACCACGCCGCCGACATTCGGGTTGCGGTCGTAGACCTGGCGATGCAGCGCCAGGGTCTTTGAAGGCTTGTCGCCAGACACCCATTCACCCGCCAGATTGACCTTGGCGATGGTTGCCGGATCAAGACGCCCGAGACACACATCCGTTGGCGTGATCAACCAGCCATCATCCAGGCGCGCGCTGATATTGCCGGCGCTGCCGACAGTGTATCCGCGCTCGTAAAGGCTGCGGCCAACCTCACAGATTTCTTCGCGCAGGGCGTTCTCGTTGCTCATTGCGCAGCTCATTGTGCACCCCCGGCCTGGGCGAGTTGGTTCAAGGCTTTACTGAAGAAATCCCGGCCACCGAAGTTGCCCGATT
Source organism: Pseudomonas sp. GM74 (assembly GCF_000282455.1). Lineage (GTDB taxonomy): Bacteria > Pseudomonadota > Gammaproteobacteria > Pseudomonadales > Pseudomonadaceae > Aquipseudomonas. Next base: position 2,632 of record NZ_AKJG01000139.1, on the reverse strand, counting down.
TGAGTGCCAGCGCCAAAGGTTCCTCGGTACTGCTGACGGTCGCCGGTACACCCGGATCGATCTGCGCGCCGATCTGCAACAGCTGTACACCCAGCGCCTGAACCACAGCACCCGAGGTTTCTCCGCCGGCAATCACGAAGCGGCGCACGCCGCTCTGGAGCAAGCCTTGGGCGATTTCGCCAAAAGCGTTTTCCACCAGGCTACCGGCCTGCTCGACGCCCAGTTGCTGTTGCACCAACTTGACGTCTTGCGGTGAACTGGTGGCGTAGATCAATACGGTTTGCTCATTATCACGGGCGAAGGCCAAGGCTTGCGCCACCACCGGTTTCCCCGCCGCCAAGGCCAACGGATCAATCCGCAAAGCTGGACGACCAGCATCGAGCCAGGCCGCCACTTGCCCATTGGTGGCGATCGAAGCACTACCGGCCAACACCACTTCCCCGCCGGACACCGACGGAAGTTTCGAGGCGTCGAGGTCGCGCAACTTGCCGGCGCGACGGAAGTTTTCCGGCAGGCCCAGGGCCAGCCCCGAACCACCCGTCAACAGCGGCAGATCGGCACAGGCGGCGCCGAGGGTGTACAGATCGCTGTCCGACAAGGCATCGGCGATGGCCATGCCGACACCTTGAGCCCTCAGTTCAGCGATTCGTGCCCGCACCTGCTCAGTGCCCCGGGCGATCGTGTCGTAGCGCAACAGGCCGACATTCAGACGGGTCTGCGATTGCAGGACGCGCACCAGATTGGCATCGGCCATTGGCGTCAGCGGGTGGTTCTGCATGCCCGATTCGCTGAGCAGTTGATCCTGTACAAACAGATGGCCGCGAAAGATCGTACGGCCATTTTCGGGGAACGCCGGGCACGCAAGGGTAAAGTCGCTACCCAGTGCGGCCAGCAGCGCTTCGCTGACCTGGCCGATATTGCCGGCCGCGGTGGAGTCGAACGTCGAGCAGTATTTGAAAAAAATTTGCTCGCAACCTTGCTCGCGCAACCAGGCCAGCGCAGCGAGGGACTGCTCGACTGCTTCGCCGACCGGCGTGGTACGCGACTTCAGGGCAATGACGATTGCATCGGCATCAAGCCCGGCCGCCACTTCCGCGCTCGGAATGCCAATGCTTTGCACGGTGCGCATACCGCCGCGCACCAGCATGTTGGCAAGGTCCGTGGCGCCGGTGAAATCGTCAGCGATGCAGCCCAGCAGCGGGCGTGCGGTGGAGATAGTCATGGGGTGTTCCTCAAACAGGCTCAGGCTTGGCGGTTGGCAATTCGATGCCCGGGAAAATCTTGATTACCGCCGAGTCGTCCTCACGACCGAAGCCGGCACTGGATGCCTGCATGAACATCTGGTGAGCGGTGGCCGACAGCGGCAACGGGAATTTGCTGGCCCGGGCGGTATCCAGCACCAGGCCCAGGTCCTTGACGAAAATATCCACGGCGGACAACGGCGTGTAGTCAGCCTTGAGAATGTGCGGCACGCGGTTTTCGAACATCCAGGAATTACCGGCACTGTGGGTGATCACCTCATACAGCGCATCGGCATCGACCCCTTCACGCAGGCCCAGCGCCATGGCTTCGGCAGAGGCGGCAATATGTACCCCGGCCAGCAGTTGATTGATGATCTTGACCTTGGAACCCAGGCCATGGACGTCACCCAGGCGATAGACCTTGCCGGCCATGCCAGTCAGGATCGACTCAGCCTTGGCGTAGGCGTCGGCCGGGCCCGAAGTCATCATGGTCATTTCGCCAGCGGCAGCCTTGGCCGCGCCACCGGAAATCGGGGCATCCAGATACAGCAGGCCCAGCGCGGCCAGGCGCTGGCCAAGATCCACGGCGTAGGTCGGAGCGACTGTGGCGCAGCCGATCACCAGGCTGCCCGGGCGCAGAGAGGCCACGGCCCCACCCTCACCAAACAATACGGTCTCGGTCTGCTCGGCGTTGACCACCACGGTAATGATCACGTCACACTCAGCGGCCATGTGCGACGGTGACAGGCAAGCCACACCGCCCTCCCCGGCGAACTGCTCTGTCACGGCAGTGCGCACATCACAGGCATGCACATTGAAACCGCTGCGCAACAACGAGCGGGCAATGCCCAGGCCCATCGCGCCCAGACCGACTACACCGACATTCTTGTTATTCATGGGGTACTCCAGTGGAAAGCAGCGACTGCCGCCTGCGAGGCACAGACGTTGGCCGCCTTGTGAATAGGGCCAGACAGAATCAGCACCGTGCAGACCAACCAGCCGAAGGGCGCCGTGATTCAGGACGGAACATCACGGCCATCCTTTTTTGTCGTGTTATCAGGTTGTCATACCGGCTGGTGCAGATCATCTACCAGTGATCGGATTATGTGAAGTATTTTTTATTCATAACATTTTTTAACATCGCCTCGCCGCACAGGAACGAGATGGGGTCTCCCTACGGATTACAAGCAGCCAAAAGCAGTCGGGCCGCAAAGAGTGGCTCGTCTTGAGTGATGTGAGAGTGGCTCGAAACACAGGGAACAGGATTAGATCGACGCGACTGGTGGTCATGGATACCGGACAGCCGATGACCACTGGCGTGCTGAGAAGCAGGTTTGATGATGCGAGGGGGGGGTAGTTGGTAGGGTAGAAACCGGAGACATCGTTTACAG
>NZ_AKJG01000138.1 GCF_000282455.1 Pseudomonas sp. GM74 | reverse complement strand
CAGGCACCTCCTGACCGTATTTCATACCTGTAAACGATGTCTCCGGTTTAAAACGTAAAGGATGTCTCCGGTTTCTACCCGGGCAAGCCCGCTCCCACAGGTTTTTGTAGTGGCCACAGGGGGGCGGGGGTTAGCGGGAAATGAGGCCGTGATCGATGGCGTATTTGACCAGCGCCGCCGGTTTGTCGATGTTGAGCTTGCGCCGGATGCTCAAGCGATGTGTCTCCACCGTGCGCACGCTGATGTCCAGTTCCCGGGCCATTTCCTTGTTGTTCAAGCCTTGCGCCATCTTCGACAGCACCTGGCTTTCCCTCGGGGTCAGTTCGTTGTCGGTGTTCTTGTCGGCGATCAGTCGTTGGGCAATGTCGGCGCTGTAGAAGGTCCCGCCGCTGCTGATGGCTTCGATGGCGGCGATGATTTCCCGTGACGGGGCGTTTTTCAGCACGTAGCCGCTGGCGCCGGAGCGCACCGACTCACTGACGTATTCGTAATTGTCGTACATGCTCAGCACCAGCACCTTGAGCGAGGGGTACTGGCTGCGCAGTACACGGGTCAGTTCCAGGCCGTTCATGTCCGGCAGGCTGATGTCGACCAGCAGCAGGTCGGGCTGGCAGCGTCCGACCATTTCGATGGCGTCGGCGCCGTTTTCCGCTTCGCCGACCATTTCCAGGGGCGACATCACGGCCAGCAGCGCCTTGATGCCGTCGCGGACCAGGGAGTGATCGTCGACCAGGGCGACGCGGATCGGGGAGGGCAGGTTCATGCAAGGTTTCACTCTTGTAGTTTTGCACCAGGTTTCATCGGCAGCCGTACGTCCAGCTCACTTCTGCCCGGCATCGAGATCAGATCGAAGCGCCCGCCAAAATGTTCGACGCGTTCGCGGATGTTACGCAAGCCAATGCCGGCCTGACGACGTTCGACCTGGGCGACGTTGAAACCGATGCCGTCATCGATCAGCGTCAGCCGCACGGAGTCGTCGCAGCCGCGCAGTGTAATGGACACGTTCTTCGCCTGCGCGTGGCGTTCGATATTGGTCAGGCCTTCCTGGACGATGCGGAACAGCGACACAGCCGCGCCGTCGACCAGTTGGCAGTCGAATTCATTTTCGTCATAGGTCACGGTCAGCCCGCTGCGCTGCTCGAATTCCGCCGCCAACTGGCCGATGGCCGCCGGCAGGCCGAGGGTGTCGAGCAAGGATGAGCGCAGGTCATGGGAGAGGCTGCGGACTTCACCGATGGCATCGCCCAGGCGCTCGGTGGCGTCCTTCAAGGTGTTCAGGCCCTTGTCTTGGGCTTGTCCGCTTTCCAGCAGATGGCTGGCCAGTTCGAACTGGAACTTGATCGAGACCAACACCTGGCTGACGCCGTCGTGCAACTCGCGGGACACCCGGGATCGTTCCTCTTCCTGCAGGCTGACGATGCGCTGGGTCAGGCGCTGCAGTTTCTTGTCCGCCAGGCGATGCTCGCTGACGTTGAGGGTCATGCCGGTGGCGAAGACGAACAGCACCGCGACCAGGGCGACCACGGCAATCGCCATCATGGTCTTGCGGATGCCCATGGCCACTTCGGCACGGGCCTGCTGGGTGGCGCGTTCGACGTCTTCGAGGTAGATGCCGGTGCCGAGCATCCAGCCCCAGCGATCGAGCATCACCACGTAGGCGAGCTTGTCGGTCACCTGGCCGGAGGAGGGCTTGTTCCAGGCGTAGCGTTGAAAGCCTTCACCCGACTGCGCACTTTTGAGCAGCGCCTGGATCACCGGCAGGCCGTGGGGGTCTTTCATGTCCCACAGGTATTGGCCCACCAGTTCCGACTGGCGCGCATGCATCAGGCTGCGGCCTTCGTGATCGTAGACGAAGAAGTAGCCGTTGATGCCGAAGCTGAGCTTGCGCAGTTCTTCGAGTACTTGTTGCTGGGCGTGGGCATCGCCGTGGCCGTCGTCGTACAGCGGGGCGATCAGGCTCTGGGCCATTTCCACGTAGTTTTTCAACTCCGCGCGCTTGCTCGCCAGAATGCTGTCTTCGATCAGTTGCGCCTGCTGGTCGCCGAGTTGGCGGTTGAGGGATATCACCAGCGCGCAGATGACGGCAATGGCCAACACCAGCGGCAGAATCCCGAGGGCGACGATCTTGTGTTTGAGCTGCATGTTGACTCCTGCCCGCGCGAAGGCTCGGGATCATATGCCAAAGAGGCGTTCGGCCAGTAGCGTTGCTGGACGGAATGACCGGTGGCCGTGTCGCCACTTAGTTGAAATACAGAACCTGTGGGAGCGAGCTTGCTCGCGATGAGGGCGGCACATTCAGCAGTGATGTGGCAGACAGTCCGCCTTCGCGAGCAAGCCCGCTCCCACAGGGAGATCGTGGCGTCTACGTAGAACTACGTAGACGCCACGTACGTAGTAACGCGGATTTATTTGTGGACGGCATGCGCGGATATTGGGCCAGCTCCGCACCGCGGACACAATTATAAAAATTACCGCCGCAGTCACTGGCTGTCGGCAGGAGACACGCTATGCCCCGTCTGGCTAAACACCTCGCCTGGTTTGCCGTGGCTGTCCTGGGAGCGATTGCGCTGAGTGTCGTGGCCCTGCGCCGCGGCGAAGCGATCAACGCCCTGTGGATCGTAGTCGCAGCCGTCGCCATCTACCTTGTTGCCTACCGCTATTACAGCCTGTTCATCGCCAATAAAGTGATGCAGCTCGACCCCAATCGGGCCACTCCGGCTGTGCTCAATAACGATGGTCTGGACTATGTTCCGACCAACAAACACGTACTCTTCGGTCACCACTTCGCGGCCATTGCCGGTGCAGGTCCGCTGGTCGGTCCGGTATTGGCGGC
>NZ_AKJG01000137.1 GCF_000282455.1 Pseudomonas sp. GM74 | reverse complement strand
AAAACTGCGTAACTCGTTGTTTGCCAAGGAGTTTTCCGTTTCGACTGCGCCGGAAGTGGGGCGAATTATAGGCCTCCAGAATCTGCCGTCAAGCACTGATTTAGGTTTTCTATCAATAAGCTACAGGCAGCAGCAAAGAGAGCCTATATAGAGGAGCCGAAACACTCCTCTATATAGAAGAAACCAATCAGAGAACACCCGAAGCCTTGAATGCGGACACCGCCCCGGCATCCAGGCCCAACACCCGCTGCAAAACTTCCAGCGTGTGCTCACCCAGAAGAGGAGGTGCAAAACGGTATTCCACCGGCGTCTCCGACAGTCGAATCGGGCTCGCCACCTGAGGCACCATCCCGGCCAGCGCATGCGGCAGCTCGATAGCTAACCCGCGCGCCTTGACCTGAGGATCGGCAAACATCTGCGCCACGTCATTGATGGGCCCGCATGGCACGCCAGCCTGCTCCAGCTGCGCCACCCATTCAGCGGTCGTCTTGAACACCGTCGCCTGGCGGATCAGCGGAATCAGTACTGCCCTGTTTGCCACCCGCAGCTTGTTGGTGGCAAAACGCGGATCGTCCGCCCACTGCGGCTGCCCGGCCACTTCCGCGAACTTGCGGAACTGTCCATCGTTCCCGACGGTAAGGATGAAGTCGCCATCGGCCGTAGGAAAATCCTGATAGGGCACGATGTTCGGATGAGCATTACCCAGGCGTTTAGGCGCATTGCCTGTCGTCAGGTAGTTCATTGCCTGGTTGGCCAGACAAGCCACCTGTACGTCCAGTAGTGCCATATCGATATGCTGACCACCGCCATCGTGATCCCGATGCGCAAGCGCTGCCAGGATCGCGACAGTCGAATACAGCCCGGTCAGGATGTCCGTCAGCGCCACGCCAACCTTCACCGGCCCCGCGCCTTCTTCACCTTCAGGTCGCCCCGTCAGGCTCATGAGTCCGCCCAGCCCCTGGATCATGAAGTCATAACCCGCACGCTTGGCGTAAGGACCAGTCTGGCCGAACCCGGTGATCGAGCAATAGATCAGATCCGGATTGATCGCCTTCAGCGATTCATAGTCCAGGCCATAAGCCGCCAGACCACCAACCTTGAAGTTCTCGATCAGGATGTCCGACTTGGCCGCCAGCTCACGCACCAGTTTCTGCCCTTCAGGGCGCGTGAAATCGATGGTGACCGATTGCTTGTTGCGATTGGCCGACAAGTAATAGGCGGCCTCGCTGGTGTTCTCGCCATAAGCGTCTTTAAGGAACGGCGGTCCCCAGGCGCGCGTGTCATCGCCGTTACCCGGACGCTCGACCTTGATCACTTCAGCGCCAAGGTCGGCCAGGATCTGCCCGGCCCAAGGCCCGGCCAGCACCCGCGATAAATCCAGTACCCGTAGATGCGATAGCGCGCCCATGGACGTCCTCCTATTAATAGAACGCCTGGAGGCCGGTTTGCGCACGACCGAGAATCAGTGCATGGACGTCGTGCGTACCTTCATAGGTGTTCACCACTTCCAGATTGACCAGGTGACGTGCGACACCGAACTCATCGGAGATGCCGTTGCCGCCCAACATATCGCGAGCCATGCGCGCGATGTCCAGGGACTTGCCGCAAGAGTTGCGCTTCATCATCGAAGTAATTTCGACTGCAGCGGTCCCTTCGTCCTTCATACGACCCAGACGCAGGCATCCTTGCAGCGCCATGGTGATTTCAGTCTGCATGTCGGCCAGCTTCTTCTGGATCAACTGAGTGGCAGCCAATGGACGACCGAACTGTTGACGATCCAGGGTGTACTGGCGAGCGGTGTGCCAGCAGAACTCGGCCGCACCCAGCGCACCCCAGGAGATGCCGTAACGCGCCGAGTTGAGGCAAGTGAAAGGACCTTTCAGGCCACGGACATCCGGGAAGATGTTCTCTTCCGGCACAAACACGTTGTCCATCACGATTTCACCGGTGATCGATGCCCGCAAGCCCACCTTGCCGTGAATCGCCGGAGCGCTCAGGCCTTTCCAGCCTTTCTCCAGCACGAAGCCGCGGATGTCGCCGGCATCGTCCTTGGCCCAGACCACGAACACATCGGCGATCGGGCTGTTGGTGATCCACATCTTGCTGCCGGTGAGGCTGTAGCCGCCTTCCACTTTGCGCGCACGAGAGATCATCGCGCCCGGGTCGGAGCCGTGGTTAGGCTCGGTCAGGCCGAAGCAGCCGATCCACTCACCCGACGCCAGTTTCGGCAGGTACTTCTGCTTCTGCGCCTCGGTACCGAATTCATTGATTGGCACCATCACCAGCGAGGACTGCACGCTCATCATCGAGCGATAGCCGGAGTCGATGCGCTCGACTTCACGGGCGATCAGACCATAGCTGACATAGTTCAGGCCGCTGCCGCCGTACTGCTCGGGGATGGTTGCGCCCAACAGGCCGACCTCGCCCATTTCGCGGAAGATCGCCGGATCGGTCTTCTCATGGCGGAAAGCTTCGAGGATGCGCGGCGCAAGGCTTTGCTGAGCGAATTGCGCAGCCGTGTCGCGAATCATGCGTTCTTCTTCAGTGAGCTGTTGATCCAGCAGCAGGGGATCGATCCAGTTGAAGCTAGCTTTACCGCCCATGAGTGTGTCCTCTCGAATCGGGTCAAATAACGTGGACTGATCCTAGGCCCGGATCAGCGCCACGGCAAACGAGGATTTTGCATACTGTTGTGCTAATTTCTCACTCCGAAACGTCGCGAAAGAGCCTTTATGCGATGTATTAGTGAGGTTGACGTACATGCGCAGAAAGATACCCAGCACCACCGCCCTGATCAGCTTCGAGGCCGCCGCGCGCCACGAGAGCTTCACCAAGGCCGCCCAGGAACTGTCGCTGACCCAAGGGGCGATTTGCCGACAGATCGCCAGTCTTGAAGAGTTCCTCAGTGTGGAACTGTTCCGACGCTCGCGGCGCGGGGTCAAGCTGACGGAAGCCGGGCTCTCCTACAGCCGTCGAGTGGCTACTCAGCTCGATGCGGTTGAGCGCGACACCTTGTCCGTGATGGGTCAGCAGGGCACCAACGTGATCGAGTTGGCCGTGGTTCCGACCTTTGGTACCCAATGGCTGCTGCCGCGACTCAAGGACTTCCAGCAAAAACACCCGGAAGTGACGGTCAACCTGACTAACCGCACGCGGCCGTTCCTGTTCGCCGACACGGATTTCGATGCCGCCATCTATTTCGGTGACGCGGATTGGTCGGGTACAGAATCCCACAGGCTGATGGGTGAAAATCCGATGCCCGTTTGCAGCCCCAACCTGCTCGGAAACAAGACCGGTCTGACGCCCGGCGAAATCGCCGACTTACCTCTCCTGCAACAAACCACCCGCCCCTATGCCTGGCGCCAATGGTTCGACTCCCAACACCTGAATGTCCCGCGAGACATGACCGGCCCCCGCTACGAGCTTTTCTCCATGCTCGCCCAGGCAGCCATGCACGACATGGGCATCGCCCTGATCCCGCCATTCCTGATTCAAAGGGAGTTGAAAGAGAAACGCCTGGTGATCGCCAACCCGCAAGCACTGTCCAGCATCAAGGCTTATTACCTGATGATTCCTGAGCGAAAGGTCGAATCCGCGTCATTAAGGGCATTTCGTGACTGGCTGGTAAATCAGGCGCACAGCTACAGCCTAGAGGGATAAAGGCTTTCCAAGGTTACTTGACCCCGTAGTCAGCAAAATGAAAGCCCTACAGATATACGTATTTGTCGCATAGCAGAAAACTGTATCGAAAAGTCGTACAAACGTCCCACAAGCGCCTGATGACGCGGCTTTGCGCCACTATTTCGAGGCGATGCCGCATCATTCATACGGCCGATGTGTAAATTCTTCAATTTCGGCCAGAATCCTTGAAAAGCACGGTCTGCAAGGGATTGAGCCGGTTGGTTGCGACATTCGGTCACGGGGTGACTTGTAGTTAATTTTCCGTCACCCGTCATAATCCCTTGAAGGGCACAAAGTTCGCCTGCAAAATGCCGCGCCCCGCCCTGATTTGGCGGGATCGTGCTGATCGGCCGCCCCAGCCGCACCATCCGTAGTGCATGGGTTTACT
>NZ_AKJG01000136.1 GCF_000282455.1 Pseudomonas sp. GM74 | reverse complement strand
CTAATGAAATGGCTACCCCCTTCACACCCTGTGATCGCTTTCTAAACTTTCACAGGGTGTCTTTCGGAGGCTATTGCCATGAACAGCGTTGCTATTGTCGCTATCGATCTAGGGAAACATACTTTCCATCTGCATGCGCAAGATGATCGCGGCCATGAGCTCTACCACAAGAAATTCAATCGCGCAGGTCTGGCCATGCACCTGGCCAGCCTTGAGCCGTGCACGGTGGCGATGGAGGCCTGTGGTGGCGCCCACTACATGGCGCGAGAAGCGGCAAAATGGGGGCATGTGCCCAAGCTCATTGCTCCCCACCTCGTGCGTCCCTACGTAAAAAGCAACAAGAACGACTTCGCCGATGCCATGGCGATTTGCGAGGCGGCGAGCCGCCCGACCATGCGTTTTGTGTCCCCTAAAACCGAAGCGCAACAAGCGCTGGCCATGCTCAATTCGCAACGTGACGCCTACATCAAGGAGCGTACGGCCAGCGTCAATCGGATTCACGCCGGTCTGTTAGAAGTCGGTATCAGCCTGTCCCCTGGCTTTTACGCCATCAAGGAACTGCCAGCGCTGCTGGAGGAATGTTCATTTTCTGCGCAGATCAAACAACTCCTGCTGGGGCTGCGTGACCACTTCAACTATCTGGACGGGCAGGTCAAGGCTCTGGACAAGCAGGTTGAGCGCCAGGCCGCTGAAGATGATCTGGCCTCTCGCCTGATGACAATTCCTTGCGTAGGCCCGATCACCTCCAGCGTCCTGGCTGCGGAGTTGGGCAACGGCCAGCAGTTCAAGTGCGGTCGAGACTATTCAGCCTCGATTGGGTTGGTGCCCAAACAACACTCCACCGGCGACAAGACGGTACTTTTGGGCATCAGCAAGCGCGGAGACCGAAATCAGAGACGGCTGTTGATCCAGTGCGCCCGTGTGTATCTGATGGGGCTGGAACGACAGACAGGAGCGCTGGCCGATTGGGTCCGCCAGTTGTTGGCTCGCCATCATTGCAACCGTGTGGTCTGCGCCTTGGCCAACAAACTGGCAAGAATCGCCTGGTCGATCGCCGCTCACCACGATGAATTCAAGGCGAGGCCAAGCGCGATGAACGCTTGACCTCGTTGTCACCCGAGCACCACCCACCTGGTTTTGCGATGCTGGATAACAGATGACGTGAACGGCCAACCGGCCTGACGACTACCCTGGGCTCCCACAAGGCTGAAAAAGCCTTTTCACTATGAAGGGCCGTCAGGCGCGATTCTCATCGAGGCGCAGGGTCGCCACCCAGACGCCGGATAGATGAAAGCAAGCCAAACACGCATCAAAAACAGTATTGCAGAAATGGGGGTATCCATAGATGTGGGAGCG
>NZ_AKJG01000135.1 GCF_000282455.1 Pseudomonas sp. GM74 | reverse complement strand
CAGCCGAACGCAGCCTCGCGGGCTCGGCAGCTGCTACAAAGGGTGTCGCGGCTGAAATTGCTTAACCGACAGCGTCACTGATGACTCGCACAAGGTAGGTGACGAGCACCGGGCCATAAAAGTTGAGACGAGAGCTGACGCTGTGCTGCTCATTCGCAACCTCAGCCTCCACTGAACTTCACCGGCTGGCGTGATTCGAGTTTGTGGGCTATTGGTTGATGACCAGGCATGAGTCCGCAAGAGAGGGGCTACTAATGAAAACGCTGATAGTTGATCACTCTTGGACCAAAATCATCGAGCGAGATGAGTTCGCCAAGGTCGCGCTGGCGGCGAAGATTGAGCAGATCGAAGAAATCGAAGCTGCCATTCGAGCGGTTGAAGGTGAAGAGGCGGCCCGCAATGCTCTAAATGATGGCTTGATAAAGCATGCATTAACGCGCTGCCTGGAGAACTTGCAGGGATCTGCATCGGTAACGGAGCAGGACTTCCGGGTCTGTTACGAGTTCGCGACAACCGCTGCGAAGAATGCAGAGCGAATCATTGACGAAGAGCTTGCGCACGTAGGGTCGTGATCGTAGGCGCCCTCCGTGACCGGAAGCGATAGGTGGAGATTCCAGGATTTGGTGTTCAGCTATGCTTTCAGCACTTTGTTCAAGAAATGGATTTCACCATGAGCAGCGTAAGAAAGCCGACACAGCGAGAAATCTCCGATGCCCTGGAACTTAGCGAAAGCGAGGTCGCGTTGTACGTTGCAGACGTAGAGGAAAAGGCTGATGGGGCAGGGCACTGGATCTTTTTCAGTGTATCAACGCCTAACGACATACTGTTCTGGCTCAGGGTCGGTAACAACCTGACGCTTGAAACAGATGCGATAAGCATCCTCTGGAAAAAACAATCACCGAGTATCGCTCGTTAGGGCTCCGGGATCGCGCGCCAGCTCGGCCAAGCTCTGCTCGTGGTCCGTGTCTTCTGCTGTTTTTTCAGCGCTGGCAGACCAGGCATCGATCACCGATTGCAGGAACTGCTCCGACAATCGAGGGTTGTCCAGGGCCCTGGCGATCAGTATCGCCCCGGTAATCGATGACAGGATGCGCAAGGCCTCCTGGTGTTTTTCATCATCGGTTTCGCCGTCGACCAATGGCATCAGCGTTTCGATCAGGGTTTGCACGCCTTGGGTGAACGAGTGGCTGATGGCACCGCCATTGCGCGCGACATCGGCTCCCAGGGCAGGGATCGGGCAGCCTTCGGTCCAGTTGTTCAAGTGGCTTTGGGTCAGGTAACCCTTGAGCAACTCGGGGATGGATTTGGCTGCTCGCCAGTCTTCGATGTTGGTTTCGAATGTGCGGCTGACCGCCTCTGACGCCAACTGCTCCTTGCCGCCGGGGAACTGTCCGTAAAAGCCGCCATGGGTCAGGCCCACCGAGCGGGACAGCTCGCCGATACCAATGCCGTCGATGCCTTTTTCCCGGTACATCTTCGAGGCTGCGCCGAGGATCGCTTCCTTGTTGGCCGCTGCCTGGTCTTTCGTCACTTTCATGAGTGTGTTCCTGTCATCCGATGAGCGCCCTGGCAATTTTTTGCTGAGGGGCTGGTATTGATGATGATCATAATATAAATTTGCGGCAATGGCTTTGCAGGCCGACGAGCCCGTGGCTCAAGTCAGAACACCTCACAGGGTGCCGCCCCATGAAACGTCATGATCTGCGTCGTATCGACCTCAATCTGCTGGTGATTTTCGAGGCGCTCTTTCAGGAACGCAACGTCACTCGGGCCGCGCAAAGACTTTCCCTGGGCCAACCGGCGGTCAGCGGCGCATTGAGTCGATTGCGTACGCTGTTCAACGACCCTCTGTTTAAACGCATTGGCCACAAAATGGAACCGACCACCCGAGCCTTGCAGGTGGCGCAAACTCTTGGACCCGCACTGGACTGTATCTGCGCTGTCGTCAGTCTGACGGCTTCCAATAAAAACCCTGTTGATTCAGAGGCTTGATCTGATCATTCGTTTTTTTTGCCCTTAAACATGATAGTCATCATTAATGATGATAGCCAAGTTCACTCCATTCAATTCGTCGCTGTCCCCAGTGGGGGCGAGAATTTTTCAACCTCTAAACCGTCAGGCGGACACTACCCATGCAACAGCCACTCAAACCTTTGCGTTATCCCCTTGCTGCATTGGCGTTGGCGACCCTCACTGCTTGCGGTCACGCACCCGATGCCGCCAAGGCTGCGGGTGCGCCGCCTGTCACGGTCGCCAAAGTGCTCGAGCAACCCATCACCGAATGGGATGAAGTCACCGCCCGCCTGGAAGCACCGGAAACCGTCGTGGTTCGCCCGCGGGTGTCGGGGCAGATCGATCGTGTCGCCTTCACTGATGGCGAGTCGGTAAAGAAAGGGGATTTGCTGTTCCAGATCGATCCACGGCCGTTCGAACATGAAGTGCATCGTTTAGAGGCGCAATTGCAACAGGCTCGCGCCACGCTGGTTCGAACTGGCAATGAAGCGCAGCGGGGCCAGCGCCTGCTGAGCAGCAATGCGATCTCGGCGGAATTGGCCGACACGCGCAACACCACCGCCCAGGAAGCTCGCGCCGCCGTCGATGCGGTACAGGCGCAACTCGATCTGGCACGCCTGAACCTGAGCTTCACCCGCGTCACCGCACCGATTACCGGCCGGGTCAGCCGTGCTGATATCACCGCCGGCAACATCGTCACCGCCGACACCTCGGCGCTGACCAGCGTGGTCTCCACCGACAAGGTCTACGCCTATTTCGACGCCGACGAGCGCCTGTTCCTCAAGTACGGCCAGCTCTCCCGTGAAGGCCGGCGCAGTCAATCCACGCCGGTGTACATGGGCTTGTCGAACGAGGAGGGCAATAGCCACCTGGGGCAGATGAATTTCGTCGACAACCAGGTCAATCCCAAGACCGGCACCATCCGTGGCCGCGCGGTGTTCGACAACGCCGACGGTCAATACACCCCGGGGTTGTATGCCCGGTTGAAACTGGTGGGCAGCGCGGCCTATGCCGGCCTGCTGATCAAGGACGAAGCGGTGGGCACCGACCTGGGCAAGAGGTTCGTGCTGGTGATCGACCAGGACAACAAGGCCGTGTACCGCAGTGTCGACCTGGGGCCGAAGCTCGAAGGCTTGCGCATCGTGCGCAGCGGTTTGCAGAAAGACGACCGGATCGTCATCAACGGCCTGCAACGGGTCCGTCCCGGCGCAGTGGTCACGCCTCAGGACGCACCGATGGCCGACGCGCAAACCGTCGCCAACCTGGCCCGTCAGCGGCAGGCCGTCGAGGCGGGTAATCAGCCCGTCGCTCCGTCACCGGCATTGGTGAAAACGGATACAACCGTTTCGCCTCGCGGATAAAGGAACACTGTCATGAAGTTCTCCCGGTTCTTTATCACGCGGCCGATCTTCGCCGCGGTGCTCTCGCTGCTGATCCTGATTGCCGGCGCCATCGCGTTGTTCCAGTTGCCGATCAGCGAGTACCCGGAAGTGGTGCCACCCACCGTTGTCGTTCACGCCAACTATCCGGGGGCCAACCCCAAGGTCATCGGTGAAACCGTGGCCGCGCCCCTGGAGCAAGCCATCACCGGCGTGGAGAACATGCTGTACATGTCCTCGCAGTCGACGGCGGATGGTCGACTCACGCTCACCGTGACCTTCGCTCTGGGCACCGATCTGGACAACGCCCAGGTACAGGTGCAGAACCGCGTGACCCGCACCGAGCCGAAGCTTCCCGAGGAAGTGACGCGCATCGGTATCACCGTGGACAAGGCGTCGCCCGAGCTGACGATGGTGGTGCACCTGACCTCGCCGGACAAGCGCTACGACATGCTGTACCTGTCCAACTACGCGATCCTCAACGTCAAGGATGAGCTGTCGCGCCTGAACGGAATCGGTGACGTGAAGATGTTCGGTATCGGCGACTACTCGCTGCGTATCTGGCTCGACCCGAACAAGACCGCGTCACGCAACCTGACCGCCACCGATGTGGTCAATGCGGTGCGTGAACAGAACCGCCAAGTGGCGGCCGGCCAACTGGGTTCACCGCCTGCACCCAACGCCACCAGCTTCCAGATGTCGATCAACTCCCAGGGCCGCCTGGTCACCGAAGAAGAGTTCGAGAACGTGATCGTCCGCAGTGGTCCGGACGGCGAAATCACACGCCTCAAGGACATTGCGCGGATTGAACTCGGCTCCAACCAGTACGCTTTGCGCGCCTTGCTCAACAACCAGGAAGCGGTGGCGATGCCGATCTTCCAGCGCCCGGGTTCCAATGCCATCGACGTCTCCGATCAGGTGCGGGCGAAGATGGCCGAGCTGAAAAAGAGCTTCCCGGAAGGCATGGACTACGAGATCGTCTACGACCCGACCATCTTCGTGCGCAGCTCGATCGAGGCGGTGGTTCACACGCTGTTCGAAGCGCTGATCCTCGTGGTGCTGGTGGTGATCCTGTTCCTGCAAACCTGGCGCGCTTCGATCATTCCACTGGTCGCCGTACCGGTGTCGTTGATCGGTACCTTTGCCGTGATGCACCTGTTCGGTTTTTCCCTTAATGCCTTGTCGCTGTTCGGCCTGGTATTGGCCATCGGTATCGTGGTGGACGATGCGATCGTGGTGGTGGAGAACGTCGAGCGAAATATCGAGACGGGGCTCGATCCGGTCGAAGCGACCCAAAAAGCCATGGGCGAGGTGACCGGCCCGATCATCGCCACGGCGTTGGTGCTGTGCGCGGTGTTCGTCCCGGCGGCGTTCATTTCCGGCCTGACGGGGCAGTTCTACAAACAGTTCGCCCTGACGATCGCGATCTCCACGGTGATCTCTGCGTTCAACTCGCTGACCTTGTCGCCGGCATTGGCGGCGGTTTTGCTCAAGTCCCACAGCGCACCCAAGGACCGCTTTTCAAGGATTCTGGATCGGCTGTTCGGTGGCTGGCTGTTCAAGCCGTTCAACCGGCTGTTCGAGAAGGCCGGCAATGGTTATGTCGGGACCGTGTCCAAGGTCATCCGTGGCAGCAGCGTGGCGTTGCTGGTCTATGCCGGCCTGATCGCCCTGACCTACATGGGCTTCAGCACCACGCCGACGGGGTTCGTGCCGACCCAGGACAAAAAGTACCTGGTGACCTTCGCGCAACTGCCGGATGCGGCCAGCCTGGATCGCACCGAGTCGGTGATCCGGCGCATGAGCACCATCGCCATGAACGAACCGGGCTTCGACAGCGCCGTGGCCTTCCCGGGCCTGTCGATCAACGGTTTCACCAACAGCCCGAACGCCGGTATTGCCTTCATCGGCTTGAGCGCTTTCGATGAACGCAAAAGTCCGAGCCTGTCCGCCGGAGCGATTTCCGCTTCGCTGAACGCCAAGTTCGGTGGCATTCAAGACGCCTACATCGCGGTGTTCCCGCCGCCGCCGGTTCAAGGCCTGGGCACCATTGGTGGCTTCCGCCTGCAGATCGAAGACCGCGGTAACCTGGGTTACGACGAGCTGTACAAAGAGACCATGAACATCATCGGCAAGAGCCGCAGCGTGCCGGAACTGGCCAACCTGTTCACCAGCTACACGGTGAATGTGCCCCAGGTCGAAGCCGCGATCGATCGCGAAAAAGCCAAGACCCACGGTGTGGCGATCAACGACATTTTCGACACGCTGCAGGTGTACCTGGGTTCGCTGTACGCCAACGACTTCAACCGTTTTGGCCGTACCTATCAGGTCAACGTCCAGGCTGAGCAACAGTTCCGCCAGGAGCCGGAACAGATCGGTCAGTTGAAGGTGCGCAACGACCGTGGAGAGATGATTCCACTGGCCACCTTCGTCAAGGTCGGCCCGACGTCGGGGCCTGACCGGGTCTCGCACTATAACGGCTTCGTCACCGCAGAAATCAACGGCAGTGCAGCCCCCGGCTACAGCTCCGGCCAGGCGCAAAAAGCCATCGAGAAACTGCTCAAGGAAGAACTGCCCAACGGCATGACCTACGAGTGGACCGACCTGACCTACCAACAGATTTTGTCCGGTAATACCGCGTTGCTGGTGTTCCCGCTCTGCGTCCTGCTGGCCTTCCTGGTACTGGCCGCGCTGTATGAAAGCTGGAGCCTGCCGCTGGCGGTGATCCTGATCGTACCGATGACCCTGTTGTCGGCGATTGCCGGGGTGATCATCTCCAGGGGCGACAACAACATCTTCACCCAGATCGGCCTGATCGTGCTGGTGGGGCTGGCGTGCAAGAACGCGATCCTGATCGTCGAGTTCGCCAAGGACAAGCAGGACCAGGGCCTGTCGCCGCTGGATGCCGTACTGGACGCCTGCCGCATGCGTCTGCGGCCGATCCTGATGACCTCGTTCGCCTTCATCATGGGTGTGGTGCCGTTGGTGACATCCACCGGCGCCGGCTCGGAAATGCGCCGCGCCATGGGCATCGCCGTGTTCTCCGGCATGCTCGGCGTGACTTTCTTCGGGTTGCTGCTGACACCGGTGTTCTTTGTCCTGATTCGTCGCTACATCGAACGTAAAGCCGCGCGCAAGGCGGCCCGGGTTCATGCACTCAATGTTGTTGATTCGGAGGCACACGGATGAACGCTTTCAGGCTCTTCTTTCCCGGCCTCCTGGTCACGGCATTGGCCGCCTGCACCGTCGGGCCGGATTACAAGACCCCCAACACGGCACCTGCCCATGTCGTCTCGGCACAAGGAGCCCACTACGATCAAACGCGCTTCGAAACGGTGTGGTGGCAGCAATTCGACGACCCCACGCTGAATCAGCTGGTCGGCAAAGCGCTCAATGGCAACCGCGATCTGCGCGTGGCCTTCGCCCGCTGGAAAGCCGCCCGGGCCATCCGCGATGACGTCAGCAACGACAATCTGCCGGTGGTCACCAGCCGGGTCAGCAGCGTGCAGGGCAAGTCGCAGGTGCCGGGCCTGACCGAGAGTCGGGTCAACACCGAGCGCTACGATCTGGGGCTGGACATGGCCTGGGAGATCGACCTGTTCGGGCGCATCCAGCGTGAACTGGAATCCAGCGATGCCCGGGAAGACGCCACGGCGGCGGACCTGTACCAACTGCGGGTGAGCATGATCGCCGAGCTGGTGGACGCTTATGGCCAGCTGCGGGGTGCGCAACTGCGGGAAAAGATCGCCCTGGCCAACCTCAAGAACCAAAGTGAATCGCGCGCCGTGACGGTGAATCTGCGTGACGCTGGCGTGGGCAACGAGCTCGACGTGGTGCGTGCCGATGCGCGGTTGGCGGCCGTCGAGGCGACTGTGCCGCAGCTGCAGGCGGAGCAGGTGCACCACAAGAACCGCATCGCCACGCTGCTGGGCGAGCGCCCGGAGACCCTGAGCATCGACTTGAGTCCAAAGGATTTGCCGGCCATCGCCAAGGCATTGCCGATTGGCGATCCGGGCGAGCTGTTGCACCGGCGCCCGGATGTGCTCGCGGCAGAGCGCCGGTTGGCGGCGTCAACGGCCGATGTCGGCGTGGCCACCGCTGACCTGTTTCCACGAGTGAGCTTGAGTGGGTTCCTGGGGTTCACGGCGGGGCGTGGTTCGCAAATCGGTTCCAGTGCCGCCCGCGCCTGGAGCCTGGGGCCGAGCATCACCTGGGCCGCGTTTGACCTGGGCAGTGTGCGGGCGCGCATTCGTGGCGCAAACGCCGACGCCGAGGGGGCATTGGCGACCTATGAGCAACAGGTGTTGCTCGCACTGGAAGAATCGGAAAACGCCTTCAGCGACTACGGCAAACGCCAGCAACGCTTGCTGTCGTTGATCAGGCAAAGCGAGTCGAGTCGCGCAGCGGCCGATCTGGCGGCGACGCAATACAAGGAAGGGGTGGTGGACTATCTGGTGTTGCTGGATGCGCAACGTGAGCGGCTGAACGCAGAGGATGCCCAGGCACTGGGTGAAACCGATCAGTACCGGGCCATTGTGGCGATCTACAAATCCCTGGGGGGCGGATGGGACAGCGGCGAAACCAAACTTGCGAAACTCGACTGACTGACCGTTGTGGGAGCGGGCTTGCTCGCGAAGGCGTCGGCACAGCCAACAACATCGGTGGCTGAACTACCGCTTTCGCGGGCAAGCCCGCTCCCACAGGGATTTTCAGTGGGCAAAAGAACTGTGTTTGGCGCAACACCAATGCAGGAGCAGTCTCGCTCCCACAGTCAACGGTGGCCCCAGACGCATTTTCGTTCAATGACCGTCCACAAGACGCGGCAACCCCAAGGGATTGCCCTCACGCAAAACCTCCGGCAGCAGCTCATCCGCAAACCCCTGGTAAGCCACCGGGCGCAGGAAGCGCTCGATGGCGGTCATGCCCACCGAAGTAAAGCGACTGTCCGAGGTGGCCGGAAACGGCCCGCCATGCACGGTGGCGAAACACACCTCCTGCGGATGGGCGAAGGCGTTGACCACGATGCGCCCGGTGCGTCGCTCCAGGGTTGGCAGCACGCGACGGGCCAGTGGCAAATCGTCCTGTTCAAGATGCAGGGTCGCGCTGAGTTGCCCCTTGAATGAGCGTGCGACTCGCAACAGTTCATCCTCATCCCTGACCTTCACCAGCAGAGCGGACGGGCCGAATACCTCCTGCGAAAGCAACGTCTCGGCGAGAAAATGTTGACCATCGACCTCGAACAGCGCCGAGCGGCCATCGATTTCTGCGGTGGATGCCGAGCCAACGGCGACGAGGCTGGCGCCGGCGTTTTCCATTGCGCACAGTCCCTTCAGGTACGCCCCATGGATGCCGGGTGTCAGCATCGTGCGTGCCGGTGCGTCACTCACGCGTTTGCTCATGGCGTGGCGCAGCGCAGCAAATCCAGCACCTTCGACGGCAATCAGAATGGCCGGTTTGAGGCAGGCTTGCCCGACGTTGACCAGCATGCGCTCGACAAAGCCATCGCCGATCTGCGCGCCGCGTTCGGCGAGAGCCCGGGGCAGAATGAAGGTCGGGTTGACGCTGGTCATTTCGGCGAAGACCGGAATCGGATCGGGACGCAACTGCGCACGCCGATACAGCGCCATGCCGCCTTGTTCGGAACCGGTGAAGGTCACGGCCTTGATCAGCGGATGATCGACCAGCGCCTCGCCGATGGCATTGCCGGAGCCACGCACCATGGAGAACACGCCTTCGGGCAATCCGCTGTCTTGCACCGCTTGGCGGATGGCGCGGGCCTGGATTTCCGAGGCGCCGGGATGCGCGTTGTGCGCCTTGAGAATGACGGTCGAACCCGCCGCCAGCGCCGACGCGGTATCGCCGCCGGCCACCGAGTAGGCGATGGGGAAGTTGCTCGCGCCGAAGATCGCCACCGGGCCGATGGCGATTTTTTGCAGGCGATGATCCATGCGCGGGCGCGGCTGGCGCTCCGGTTGTGCAGGGTCAATGGCCAGTTGCAGGAAGCGGCCCGTGCGCACCACATCGGCGAACTGGCGGAACTGGGTGGCCGCTTTGATTGCCTCGCCTTCCAGCTGCGCTTGTGGCAGGCCGGTTTCGAGGGCGGCCCGTGCGGCCAGCGCTTGGCGAACGCTATCGAGATTGTCGGCAATGCGTTCGAGAAACGCCGCCCGCACGGCAAGCGGGGTATGGCTGTAGACATCGAATGCTTCATCGGCCAGGGTCGCCGCCCGGTCGACATCGGCCACGCTACCCAGTGCGAAAGCCGGTTCAATCGGCTGGTTGATCGCGGGATTGAGCGCCTTCAGTGTGCCTTCGCTGGCGGCGACATCGCTGGCGCCGATCAGCAGTTTGCCGGTCAACTGCATCACGCACCTGCCTGTGCCAGCGCGGCAACCAGTTCATCGGTGGTCAGGATGGCGTGAGCGAAGGTCGGGCCGTTCAGCTCGTGAGCCGAATGCATCATTTCCGGCTTGAAGGCGGCGGTCGCATCCCGTACCAGGGTGACGTGATAGCCGAGTTCCTGCGCGTAACGGGCGGTTGCCTCGATGCAGGTATTGGCCAGCAGGCCGACGATGATCACATGGGTGATACCCTTTTGCTTGAGGCGCAAATCGAGGTCGGTATTGGCAAAGCCGCTGGAGCCCCAATGTTCCTGAACGACGATGTCGCCGTCCTTCGGCGCGAAATCGGGGTGCCATTCACCGCCCCATTCGCCCCGTGCGAAGTGATGCATATGCATGACCTTGCACTGGGTGGGACTCGGGTGATCCCAGTTTTCGTAGTCGCCTTTTTCCCAGCGGCGGTGCGGTACGATGACCACCGGAATGTTGAGTGCACGAATGGTGCGATCAAGCGTGCGCAGGTTGTCGAGCAGGCCGACTTGCCTGGCAATGGGCTCGATCAAGGGGTAGATCTTTCCGCCATCCGACAGAAAGTCGTTGTAAGGGTCGACCAGCAGATAGGCCGTCCGGTCAAGAGGGTAGGTGGCGCTGGGCATGGTGGTTCTCCGCAAAAGAATCCGTGGATGGTGAAGTGTAGTTGCTTGGAATTTACGTTGATATGATAATCATAGTAACTAGGAAAGAGGCAATACCGCATGTCGGTGAAAACAACCGTTTCTGAAACCCTGTGTCCGATTTCCCGGGCCGAAGCCGTCGTGGGCGACCGCTGGACGGTGCTGGTCCTGCGTGAGTTGTTCATGGGCAGCCACCGCTTTGATGACATCCAGGCGCAGACCGGCGGTACGCCGCAAATGGTCGCGGCGCGCTTGAAGAGCATGGAGGCCGACGGGCTCGTAGAGCGCCGCGCTTACAGCGAACGGCCAAAACGCTACGAATATCACCTCACGGAAAAAGGCGACGGGTTCTACTCGGTGGTCCTGGCGCTGCGGGCCTGGGGCGAAACCTGGTGCAAGTCGCCCGAGGAAGGCCTGGCGGTGGTCTATACCCACCGCAGTTGCGGCGAACCCGCCGGGCTCGGTCCGCTGTGCGCCCATTGCGGGCAGCCCTTGCGTCGCGCAGACCTGATCAGTGAACCGAGTGCCGCCTATGTCGCCGAACGTAGCGCCCGGCGCGACGCATTCAAGGGCAATCGCGGGGCGACGGGGGAATAAGGCCAACGACGTGCCCGCAGTTGCGGGTTTGTATCCGCAGGTATCCGCAACGCCCGCCGTTACCCGGGCATACAAAACCGCCGTTTCCCGACACCCGGGCGATACACGGCGGCCTTCCAATGTAACCACCGGCATCGCGCCACTTTCGGCGCGGTCCGGCGTGGTTCAACTGGAGGAAAGACAATGTTGCGTACCCACACCCGTCACACCCTCGGCAAGCTTGGTCTGGTCCTGGCCGCCGCAGGGCTCGCCACCTTTGCGAGCCTCTCTCAAGCCCAGGAAGCTCAGCCGGCCCCGGCGATGAAAAGCTGGCAGCAGGGCCTGCATCGCACCGACCTGGTACGCGAAGACCTGGGCGCCGCCAACCGTGAAGTCCTTCAGGTGCTCGTGGACTTCGATCAGGGCGTGACGTCGCCCAAACATGCTCACCCCGGTGTCGAGGTGGCGCACGTGATCAGCGGCACCTTTGAGTATCAACTGGAAGGGCGGGCACCGGTGACGCTCAAGGCCGGTGACTCGTTGTATATCCCCGAAGGCGTCGCCCATGTGGCGAAGAACGTGGGCCAGGGCAAGGCCTCGGAGCTGGCGACCTACATCGTGAACAAAGGCGAGCCGCTGCTTATCCTGAAGGAGTAGGCGAGGGCCGCCGGGTCATTGCGAACTGCACACCTCCCACACACAACCGCGCAGCCAGCGATGGGCCGGGTCGGCATCCATGCGCGGGTGCCACAGCATCGAAACCGTGATCGTTGGCGTGGGGAAGGGCAGGGCAAAGCAGTGCATCCCCCGGCACAGGTTGCCGACGTGCCGCTGCGGTACGCTGGCGACCAGGTCCGAAGCCCGCGCCAAGGCAATCGCCGAAGAGAAACCGGCGACAATGGTGGCGATGTCGCGCTTCAGTCCCAGCTCATTCAAGGCGTCGTCCATGACGCCTTTTTCGTGGCCCCGGCGTGAGACCAGGATGTGCCGGGCGGCGGCATAACGAACCGCTGTCATCTCGCCTCGAGCCAGTGGATGGCCCTTGCGCACGACGCCAATGAACCGGTCGCGAAACAGCATCCGGGTCCGCACCTCCGGGCTGGTGGATTCGCCGATCACACCGGTTTCCAGATCCACCGCGCCTTCGCGCAGCAAGGTGCTGTCCTTGTTCAGCTTCTGCACGAAATTCAGGCGGACACCGGGTGCCTCCTGGTGGATGCGGGCGATCAGTGGCGGTCCGAAATTTTCCACGAAGCCATCGCTGGTGCGCAGGGTGAAGGTGTGCACCAGTTGATCGAGGTCCAGTGCCTCGGCGGGGCGCAGGACGGCTTCGGCGTCCTGCACCAGCGCGCCGACCCGTTCACGCAGCTCCAGCGCCCGGGGTGTGGGAACCAGTCCGCGCCCAGCCCGCACCAGCAGCGGATCGCCCGTGGTTTCGCGCAACCGCGCCAGCGCCCGGCTCATGGCGGACGGGCTCAGGCGCAAACGCTGCGCGGCGCGGGCCACGCTGCCTTCTTCGAGCAACACGTTCAGGGTGATCAGCAGATTCAGGTCTGGCATTGAGTGAATCCTTGTGGGAGCGAGCTTGCTCGCGATTGCAGAGTTTCAGTCGACATCAATGTTGACTGGCAGGGCCCCATCGCGAGCAAGCTCGCTCCCACATTTTTTATGTGTGGCGTTGTATGCACGTATAAAGTGCAAATGCTGCGTCTTCCGCCATATTAGGTGCGGGCTTACGCTCCAGACAATCTATTTGCGGAGTCGCGAGAAAATGAAGTCCATATCGATTCGGGGCGCGCTGGCCAGCCTGTCGCTGTCCATGCTGCTGTCATCCCTGGGCACGAGCATTGCCAACGTGGGTTTACCGACACTGGCCGAGGCGTTTTCAGCGTCGTTCCAGGCCGTGCAGTGGGTGGTGCTCGCCTACTTGCTGAGCATCACCGCGCTGATCGTCAGCGTCGGCCGGCTCGGTGACCTCCTGGGGCGGCGGCGATTGCTGCTGATCGGCATTGCGCTGTTCACCGTCGCCTCGCTCCTGTGCGCCCTGGCGCCCAATCTGTGGTTGCTGATTGCCGCCCGGGCCTTACAGGGCGTCGGTGCGGCGACCATGATGGCGCTGACCATGGCACTGGTGAGCGGGGCGGTACCCAAGGAAAAAATGGGCAGCGCGATGGGCGTGCTCGGCACGATGTCGGCGATTGGCACCTCGCTGGGGCCGATGCTTGGCGGCGTGTTGATTGACCAGGGGGGCTGGCAGGGGATTTTTCTGCTGAACCTGCCCCTGGGTGTCCTGGCGATCGGACTGGCCTGGCGCTTTTTGCCGCAGGATCGCCACGAGATGACGCCCACTCGACCCGATTTCGACACGCTTGGCGCTCTGGTATTGGTCCTGACCCTGTTGGCTTACGCGCTGGCCATGACCCTTGGGCGCGGTAGCTTCGGTCCGCTCAATACGGCGTTGATGCTGGCCACGGTGATCGGGCTGATTGTGTTCGTGCTCGTCGAGCAGACCGCCGCGTCGCCACTGGTCAAACTGGCGATGTTGCGCAATCCGCTGCTGAGCGCGGGGTTCGCCATGAGCACCCTGGTGACCACGGTGGTCATGGTCACCCTTGTAGTCGGGCCGTTCTATCTGTCGGGCGCACTGGGTTTGAGCGCGGCGAGTGTCGGGCTGGTGATGTCGGCCGGGCCGCTGGTGGCGGCATTGGCCGGCGTGCCCTCCGGACGCCTGGTCGACCAATTGGGCGCGCAGCGTTCGAGCACGGTCGGGCTGATTGCCATGTTGACCAGCGCTTGCATCCTTCCCGTCGTGCCGATGAGCGTCGGCGTAGTCGGCTACCTCGCGCCGCTGGTGGTCCTCACGGCCGGCTATGCGCTGTTCCAGGCGGCGAACAATACCGCTGTGATGGCAGATGTTGAGTCGCAGCAGCGTGGTGTGGTTTCCGGGTTGCTCGGGTTGTCGCGCAATCTCGGGCTGATCACGGGCGCCTCGGTAATGGGCGCAGTGTTCGCATTCGGCTCGGCCAGCCAAGATATTTTGCTGGCACAGCCTGAGGCCATCGCACAGGGGATGCGGCTGACGTTCGCCGTTGCCGCCGGGTTGATCGTCATTGCGCTGGCGATTGGCGCGGTCAGCAAAATCGTTTCACGTCGCTTGATCGCGTCGTGCTGAAAAACGGCGCGACTGTCGTGAAAACGACCTGTTTACGCTGAACGCGAAGCCTTGTGAGTTTTCTGTTGAACGAGTGTTCAGTCTGGACTATGTTGAGGGCCACCTTCCCCCGGCTGGTTGCGGGCTTGCGTTTCTTCAATTCGAACGAGGCACTGGCATGCGGTTTTCACCCTTTGTAGAGCGGATCAGTGGCCAAGGCGTTGCCGCCTGGGATATTCACTACGCGGCCAACGCGGCACAGCGCAAAGGCGAGGACGTGATCATCCTCAGTGTCGGCGACCCGGATTTCCCCACCCCCGATTTCATTACCGATGCCGCCATCCACGCCTTGCGCGAAGGGGATACCCACTACACCGAAATCGCCGGTCGCCAGGCCCTGCGCGAGGCCATCGCCGGCCGCTACAGCCAACTGATCGACCGCGAACTGCAGGCGTCCAACGTCATTCTCACGGCCGGTGCGCAGAACGCCTTGTTCGCCACCTCGATGTGCCTGCTCGGTGCCGGCGACGAAGTGATTGCCTTCGATCCGATGTACGTTACTTACGAAGCGACGCTCAAGGCGTCCGGCGCCACGCTGGTGCGGGTGCCTTGCGCGGCGGACGAGGGTTTCCGCCTCGATGCCGCCGTGTTGGCCAAGGCCATTACCCCGCGCACCCGGGCGATTTTCTTCTCCAACCCGAACAACCCCACCGGCGTGGTGCTGGGCCGCGAAGAGCTGCAAGCCATCGCCGAACTCGCCATCGCCCATGACCTGTGGGTGGTGGTGGACGAGGTCTACGAGAGCCTCGCCTACGAGCGTGAACACCTGAGCCTGGCGGCGTTGCCGGGCATGGCCGAGCGCTGCGTGGTGATCGGCAGCCTGTCCAAATCCCATGCCATGACCGGCTGGCGCATCGGCTGGGTCGTGGCCAGCGAAGCCCTGGTCAATCATGTCGAAACCCTGGTGCTGAGCATGCTGTACGGCTTGCCCGGTTTCGTCATGGAAGCGGCGCTCAAGGCCGTGCAGTCCCACGATGACGTCACCCACGGCATGCGCGAGATTTACCGTCGGCGCCGCGATCTGGTGGTGTCCGGCCTGGCCGATTGCCCGGGCATCAGCGTGCTCAACCCCGATGCCGGCATGTTCGTGCTGGTGGACGTGCGCGGCACCGGCCTGACCTCGCTGGAATTCGCCTGGCGCCTGCTGCGCGAAGCCGGTGTCTCGGTGCTGGATGCGGCAGCATTCGGTGAGCCGGCCCAAGGGTTTGTACGGCTGTCGTTCACCCTCAGCGAAGAGCGACTGGCCCAGGCCTGCCAGCGCATTCGCGGCTTTGTCCAGGTGCTCAATGGTGAAGCGCCCAGGCCGGTGATCGGCACGGTGACCAGTACCGCGACCGTCGAACCGGTCGCCGCCAAGACCATGATCGAGGTCGATGGCCTGCACAAACGCTTCGGCAATATCGAAGTGCTCAAGGGCGTTTCCCTGACCGCCCGCGAGGGCGAGGTGATCTCCCTGATCGGTGCCAGCGGCTCGGGCAAAAGTACCTTGTTGCGCTGCATCAACATGCTCGAAGTGCCGGACCAGGGGCGCATCCTGGTCGATGGCGAAAGCATTCATCTTAACCAGAATCGTCCCGGCGCACCGCTGGTGTCGGACGCCAAGCAGCTGGTGCGTATCCGTTCCAGCCTGGGCATGGTGTTCCAGAACTTCAACCTCTGGCCCCATCGCACGGTGCTGGAAAACCTCATCGAAGCGCCGACCCAGGTCCTGCGTGAAAGCCGTGCGGAGGCCACCGAACGGGCCGAAGCCCTGCTCGAACGCGTAGGCCTTGCGGCCAAGCGCAACGAGTACCCGGCGTTTCTCTCCGGGGGACAGCAACAACGGGTGGCCATCGCCCGGGCCCTGGCCATGCGGCCCAAGGTCATGCTGTTCGATGAGCCCACCTCGGCACTCGACCCGGAACTGGTCGGGGAAGTGCTGCGGGTGATCCGCTCCCTCGCCGAAGAAGGCCGGACCATGATCCTGGTGACCCATGAGATGGCGTTCGCACGCGATGTCTCTTCCAAAGTCGCCTTTTTGCATCAAGGGCTGATCGAGGAAACCGGTTCGCCGGACGAAGTGTTCGTACACCCACGCAGCGAGCGTTGCCGGCAATTCGTCAACGCTCATCAGACTCGCTAACTCATCATAAAAAGACGGGAAAACAACATGGGAAATCGACGTTTTGCAAACTGGTTGACCGGTGCGGCCTGCGTAATGCTGGTCGGCATGAGTGCCGCCCAAGCGCAACCGATCAGGTTCGCGGTGGCAGCGGAACCCTATCCGCCGTACACCGAAAAACAAGCCAATGGTGAGTGGAAAGGCTTCGAAGTCGACCTGATCCACAAACTGTGCAGCGAAATGAAAGCCGATTGCGAGATCAAGGAAGTGGCGTGGGACGGCATCATTCCATCGCTGCTGGCCAAGAAGATCGACGTGATCTTTTCCTCGATGTCGGTGACCGAAGAACGGGAAAAACAGATCGCCTTCAGCAAGGCCTACTACGACTCGGCGATTGCCGTCGTCGGCCCGAAAGAAGCATCGGTGAAGAAGTACCCGGATGACCTCAAGGGCAAGATCATCGGCGTGCAGAACTCGACCGTGAGCGCCAGCTACCTGAAGACCTACTACGAAAAAATCGCCGACGTTAAGTACTACGACACCCAGGACTCGGCCAACGCCGACCTGATTGCCGGGCGCATCGACCTGATGATGGCCGACGGCACCGCCATGGCCGCCTTCGTCAAGACCCCGGATGCCAAGGACCTGGCCTACCTCGGCACCGTGCCCTATGACCCGATCTTCGGCAAAGGCGTAGGCGCCGGCCTGCGCAAGGACGACACCGAGCTCAAGGCGAAACTCGACAAGGCCATCCAGGAGTTGCTGGCGAGCAAGGACTACGACGACCTGTCCCAGAGCTACTTCGGCACCAGCGTGAAGCCGGCGTTCTGACCTGAACACAGGTCCTGAAGTAAATGCAAAACCTGTGGGAGCGAGCTTGCTCGCGATAGCGGTGGTTCAGTCACCCTTGATATTGACTGGCATGGCCTCATCGCGAGCAAGCTCGCTCCCACAGGATCAGGGGAGACTGATATGCCGGCAATGTTCGATCTGATCAATTTCACCGAGCAGGGATGGGGCAGTGCGCTGTTGAAGGGGCTCTGGATGACCCTGCAGATTTCCGCCGGGGCCTTTGTGCTCGGGCTGGCCATCGGGTTGGTGGTGGCGTGCCTCAAGCTGGGCGCGCCGAAACCGATTGCAGCGCTGATGCGCGGCTACACCACCTTGTTCCGCGCGGTGCCGGAATTGCTGCTGATTCTGTTGCTGTACTACGTCGGCTCCATGCTCCTCAACTCGCTGATGACCGAACTCGGCTACGGCGTGGTGAATGTCAGCGGTCCGCTGGCGGCCATCGTCGTGCTGGGGCTGGTGCAGGGCGCCTACGCCTCGGAGATTTTCCGCGCGGCGATCCAGGCGATTCCCTTCGGCCAGATCGAAGCGGCCAAGGCGTTCGGCCTCAACGGTTTCGGCCTGTTCCGCCGGGTCACGCTGCCGATCATGGCGCCTTACGCCATGGCCGGGATGGCCAACCTGTGGATCAACCTGATCAAGGACAGCGCGCTGATCAGCGTGGTCGGCACCAACGAGCTGTTGTACACCGCCAAGCAAGGCGCGGGTTCGACGCGCCACTATCTGTTGTTCTACCTCACGGCTGCCGCGCTGTACTACGCGGTGACGCTGGCGTCGAACTATCTTTCGGGACGGTTGGAGCGACGTATTCGTCGCTGGATGCCTCTTGTTGACTGAACCGGCAGAGAGAATGAAATGATTCCAGCGTGGATAGTTGAATACGGGGCGCTGTTGGGCCGGGGGCTGCAAACCACCCTCATCATTCTGTTGGTCTCCAGTGTGTTCGGTTACCTGCTGGCGGTGCTGGTGGCGCTGGCGCGGATCTCGAAAAACAAGGTGATCGCCAAGGTCAGCCTGTTCTACACCAGCGTCACGCGCGGCACGCCGTTGCTGATCCAGATCTACATCTACTACTACGGGCTGGGCAGCCTGTTTGCCCAGTTCCCGCTGATTCGCGGCAGCTTCCTCTGGCCGTACCTGCGAGACGGTTACTGGTACATCGTGTTCGCCCTGGTGGTGTCGATGGGGGCCTATGTCGGCGAAGTGATTCGCGGTGGCCTGCTGGCGGTGCCCAAGGGCGAGATGGAAGCGGCCTCGGCCTTTGGCATGACGGCGCGCCAGTCGTTGCTGCGGGTGCGCTTGCCCCGGGCCCTGCGTCTGCTGTTGCCGACCCTCGCGGGGGAGACCGTGATGCTGCTCAAGTCCACGGCACTGGCCTCGACCATTGCCGTGATCGACCTGCTCGGCGCCGCCAACGTGGTCCGCGCGCAAACCCTGCAAGTGTACGAACCCCTGTTGCTGGTGGCCGGTGTCTACGTCTGCCTGACCTTCCTGATCGAAGCGCTGTTTACCTTCGCCGAGCGGCGCGGAACGCCCGTGCGCAGGTCCGCCTGATGAGTTCGTCCAACGTCGACCGCTCGCTGCAGGGCATTGGCCTGTGCACCCTCGGCTATGCGTTCCTGTCGTTGCAGGATGCGGTCATCAAGTGGCTGGTGGCCGACTATTCGGTGGTCACCATTCTGTTCTGGCGCGCCGCCGTGGTGGTCGTGGCCGTGCTGCTGGCGGGGCGTTCGCGGGTTATCCAGCGGGCCTGGCATTCACCGAGCCGGCGCCTGCTGGTGGTGCGCGGCTTGCTGTCGATAGTGGCCTGGGTGCTGTACTACACAGCGGCCCGAGACCTGACCCTGGCCGAGATGACTACCCTGTATTTTTCCGCGCCGATCATGGTCACGGTGCTGGCGGCAGTGATTCTCAAGGAGCGCGCCAGCGGCTGGCAGTGGTTCAGCCTGATCATCGGGTTCGTCGGGGTGGTCATTGCCTGTCGTCCCGACCACATGACCGATCCGTTGCCGATCGTCCTGACCCTGCTGGCGGCGATGTGCTGGGCGTTCACCTACATCCAGCTGCGTCAGGTGGATGACCAGACCTCCGTGCTGGAACAGATGCTGATCACCAACGTGGTGTTTGTGATTTGCATGGCGGTGGCCCTGCCGTGGACTTACACACCCTCGCCGACACCGGCCTGGCTGGGCATGCTCGGCGCCGGCCTGGTGGGCGGCATCGGCCAGTTCCTGTTGTTCGCCAGTTTCCGCCGCGCCACCGCGACCTTGCTCGCACCGTTCGAATACACCGGCTTGATCTGGGCGTTTGCCCTATCGAGCCTGGTCTGGGGCACGTTGATGGACACGTCACTGATGATCGGCGCCGGGTTGATCGCGGTCAGTGGCACCCTGGCGATGATCTTCGGCCGGCACCCGTCACAGGACGTCGTCGGTGCTGAATGCTCCGTGACGCAGCCCCTTTATCCAGCAACGGCAGATATGCAGTCCGTTGGCGGCGCTGAAGGTCTCGGGGTTCAGGCACCACTCGAGCCAGAGACCGTCGAGCATCGCCGATAGGCCGATGGCGGCCAGGCGCGAGTCGTGAATCACGAAGCCTTCGCTGGCCGCCAGGCCGTCGAGCAACTGGCGGATCAGATCGAGGTAGGCGCGGTAGCTTTTTTCGTGGGACTGGCTGACGTGTTCGGAGTGACGGATCAGGCTCCAGAACACCACCCACACGCCGAGCAGTTTCGGGTCCATGACCCTGGGCGAGAACGAGCCTTCCAGGAAGGCATCGATCTTCTGCGCAGGCGTCTCGGCCTGTTCGATTTCCTGGAGCAGGGCGCAGGTCAATTCGCTCGCGAGCCGCTGGTAGGTATCGGCGATCAGTGCCTCGATGCTGCCGAAGTGATGGTTGAGCAAACCCACGGACACCCCGGCTTCGGTGGCGATGCGCCGCACGGAGATCCCGGCGTGACCGTCGCGGCCCAGGCAGCGCAGGGTGGCCGCCACCAGCATTTCGCGGCGGTCTTCGGGTTCGGCGCGACGGTTTTTCGGGGCATCGGTTGTCACAAGGCTGTCCCTGGATGAGCTTTCACGCTGTCGAGCTTAGTTGAACACCTGTTCAATCACCAGCCTCGCCAGCTGCGATACAGCGTTTTTCAACGGTCATGACGGGAGGGAAAACCAATGCCGCAGGATATTTCGTTCAGTGTCAGCAACAACAACGGCGATGCCGTGCGGGTCGGTGCCTGGCGCTATGCCGGCGATGGCAGCGGGCCGAACGTGCACCTGCAGGCCGGGGTGCATGCCGATGAAATCGCCGGGATGCTGGTCCTGCATGTGCTGATGCAACGGCTACAGATCGCCGAAGCCCAAGGCCGGCTCAAAGGCCAGGTGACCGTGGTGCCACAAGCCAATCCACTGGGCATCGGCCAGTTTCGCCAAGGCCGGATTCTCGGGCGTTACCACGACGCGACCGGGCACAACTTCAATCGCGCGTTCGACCAGTCGGCAGCCATGGCGCGCCCTTCGACCTGCGTCCAGCAATGGCAAAAGCAACTGGTGCAACTGGCCGCCCCGGCCGACGTGATGCTCGACCTGCACACCGACGACGAGGCCCTGCCGTACCTCTACGTACACCGCAGTTTCTGGCCCCGCGGTCGCGAACTGGCGGCGGCGATGAAGATGGACGTGGCGATCATCTGGGATGACGGCGGCGACGGTTCCTTCGAAGAAACCATCATCGCCCCGTGGATACACGACGGCGTCACAGCAGGGCGCATGGCCGCGACCCTGGAGCTGCGCGGGCAGGGCGATGTCAACGACCGCTTCGCCGAGTCGGATGCCGAAGGGCTGTACAACTGGCTGTGCGGTTACGGCGTCATCGATGAGTCCGTGGCGCCTGCAGACTGGCCTGTCGAGGCCGTGGAAATGGGCCACATGGAAACCATCATCGCCCCGCAACCCGGCGTGCTGATCTTCGAAAAAGAGCTGGGGGATTTCGTCGAAGAAGGGCAGCGCTTTGCCCGGATCCTCAGAACCCCGGGCGATCCGTCCTCCGAAGTGGTCCTGCATGCCGAACAAGCGGGGCGCCTGGTCACGCGCTATCGCGACCGACTGATCGCCCAGGGCATGGGCGTGGCGAAATTCACCGGCAGCCGGGTGTCGCGTCACTGGAGTGGCGGCTTGCTCGACCCGAACTAGCCAACATCACACACACAACCCCTGTGGGAGCCGGCTTGCCGGCGATGCGATGGTGAACGTGCCGCCGCCATCGCTGGCAAGCCAG
>NZ_AKJG01000134.1 GCF_000282455.1 Pseudomonas sp. GM74 | reverse complement strand
CGGGTAGAAACCGGAGACATCCTTTACGTTTTAAACCGGA
The DNA here is from genome assembly GCF_000282455.1 of Pseudomonas sp. GM74. Classification (GTDB taxonomy): domain Bacteria; phylum Pseudomonadota; class Gammaproteobacteria; order Pseudomonadales; family Pseudomonadaceae; genus Aquipseudomonas. Next base: position 1,243 of record NZ_AKJG01000134.1, on the reverse strand, counting down.
GACATCGTTTACAGGTATGAAATACGGTCAGGAGGTGCCTGACCATGCCCTGGAATCGAGAGTCCCCAATGGATCAGAGAGTGAAACTCATAGGCGACTGGATGTCCGGCGCCTATTCCAAAAGTGAGCTGGCGCGGCACTACGGTGTCAGTCGGCCCACTTTGGACAAGTGGTTGGCACGCTATGCAGAGCGTGGCATCGACGGGCTCAAAGAGCTGTCCAGACGTCCGCACCACAGCCCTCATCAAATCAGTGAGCAGATCCTTGAGTTGCTGATCGCTTACAAGCGTGAGCATCCGAGTTGGGGGCCTGAGAAGTTGGTCCATAACCTGAGGAACGCACATGCGGACTTGTCTTGGCCGGCGTTGAGCACGGCTGGTGAATGGCTCAAGCGTGCAGGTCTGGTGCAAAAACGACGCTTCCTTAATCGCCCACCGACGGGGCCTATTCCGTTACGCGAAGCCACGGAGCCCAATCAAACATGGGCGGCGGATTTCAAAGGCGATTTCGCCCTGCAATCAGGTCAGCGCTGCTTTCCCTTGACGATCTCCGATCATGTCAGCCGGTTCCTGTTGCTTTGCCGGGCCCAAAGCAGTGTGGCAGGGGCGCGTGAAGGATTTGACTGGGCCTTTCGGGAGTATGGGTTGCCCAATGTCATTCGTACGGATAACGGTTCACCTTTTGCCTCGACCGGCGTGTCGCGCATCTCCAGTCTGGCGGCCTGGTTCATCCGCTTGGGCATCTATCCCGAGCGTATCCAGCCCGGACGTCCTGACCAGAATGGCCGCCACGAACGAATGCATCGAACCCTCAAAGCTGCACTACTGCAGACACCTGAACACAACCTGGTACAGCAACAGCTGGCGTTTGAACGATTTCGCCACGAATACAACTACGAACGCCCTCACAAGGCACTGGCAATGAAGGTTCCGGCAGATATTTATGTGCCATCCAGCCGGCACTACGACGGGCATGTACCGGAGGTGAATTACCCGCCACAGATGCTGGTCAGAAAAGTCCGGCAAAACGGTTCAATGAAGTGGAAAGGCGGAATGGTATTTGTCAGTGAATCACTGGTGGGTGAGGCACTGGGGTTGATGGAGGTGGAAGATGAGGAATGGGAAGTGTATTTGTGCAGTTACCTTTTAGGGCGTTTGAAAAGCGGTGAAAACCGCCTTTCAAACCCACAAAAACGTAAAGGATGTCCCCGGTTTCGTTTGTAAAGGATGTATCCGTTTCTACA
>NZ_AKJG01000133.1 GCF_000282455.1 Pseudomonas sp. GM74 | reverse complement strand
ACCCGCTGTAAGAGCGGAACCGCCAGAGGCCGTGACCGCAGCAACGGATATGTACACCCACAAAATAATCATCGCCTGACCCACCGCTTTCGCGAGCAAGCCCGCTCCCACAGGACTTTGTGTGATTGGCAGAGCGCCGGCGTGCTCGCAAACAGAGCACGTACATTCAATTTTTCCTTCCCCCGTCCCATCATTATCGAATCCAGTCCCGGCGCATGGGCGTCGGTGGTTTTTCATTTGTGCGGGTGGGCCATGGACGCTTCGCGACGCGATGATCGGGCGCAAGACTGGGGGTTGCTGTTCCTGCGGGTCAGCGGCGGGTTGTTTCTGTTGTGGGTGCACGGTTTGCCCAAGCTGCTTCACTACAGTGCCGAGTTGCAAAACATCGAAGACCCTTTCCACCTGGGGGCGAACCTGACGCTGCTGCTGGCGATTTTTGCCGAGGTGGTGTGCCCGCTGCTGATCGTCGTCGGGTTGCTGGTGCGTCTGGCGTGTTTGCCTATTCTGTTTTTGTTATGGGTGTCGATGTTGATCGTGCATCCGCAGTGGACCCTCTTCGAAGGCCAGTTCGGCTGGTTGTTGCTGATTGTGTTCACCAGCATTTTTATCGCCGGGCCGGGACGGCTCGCGCTCAATGTCCGTTTTGCCGGAGCCTTGCGTTATGTCTGATCTCAATCGCCGTGAACCGGCAAGTCCCGGGCCTGATGAGGTGGTGACCTTGATCGTCAAACACCGGGTCAAGGCCGGTTTTGAAGTGCCTTATGAGGCCTGGCTGCGCAACATCGTCAAGGTGGCTGCGCAGAGCGTCGGGCATTTGGGCGTGGATGTGGTGCGCGGCAAGAACGCCGGCCTCGACACCTACACCTGCGTGCTGCGCTTTTGCTCGACTGAGGCGATGCAGCGCTGGCTCGATTCGCCGCAGCGCCAGGAGCTGGTCGACGAAGCCGCGCCGATGCTGGCCGATGGCGACCAGACCGAAGTCAATCCGGTCAACGAATTCTGGTTCTCGCCCCAGGCCGAAGCCGGTACGCCACCGCCGCGCTGGAAGCAGGCTGTGGTGACGTTGCTGGTGATCCTGCCGCACACCTTGCTGGTGCCTCTGCTCTGGGGGCCGCTGCTACGGCTCAACGCCTTGCTCTCCAACTACGTGGTGGCCACGTTCCTGATCACCCTGACCATCGTGCTCTCGGTGGTTTACATCTTCATGCCCATGGCGACGCGTCTGTTCGCGCCCTGGCTGTCTCCCTCAACATTGCACGAGGAACCGTGATGAACGCCGATCTGATTCTGTTCAATGGTCAATTCCATACCGTCGACCGCGAAAAACCGCTCGCCAGCGCCGTGGCGATCAGCGACGGGCGTTTTGTCGCAGTGGGCAGTGATGCCGAGGCCATGGCCCTGCGTGGCTCGAACACCCAAGTGATCGACCTCAAGGGCCGCTGCGTGATTCCCGGGCTCAACGACTCGCACTTGCACCTGATCCGCGGCGGCTTGAACTACAACCTGGAACTGCGCTGGGAAGGTGTGCCGTCCCTGGCCGATGCCTTGCGCATGCTCAAGGATCAGGCCGACCGTACGCCGACGCCGCAGTGGGTGCGGGTGGTCGGTGGCTGGAACGAATTCCAGTTCGCCGAGAAGCGCATGCCGACCCTGGCCGAGCTCAACCAGGCGGCGCCAGACACGCCGGTGTTCGTGCTGCACCTGTACGACCGCGCCTTGCTCAACCGTGCCGCGTTGCGCGTAGCCGGTTACACCCGCGACACGCCGAACCCACCGGGTGGCGAGATCGTGCGTGACGCCAATGGCGAGCCGACCGGCATGCTGGTGGCGCGGCCCAACGCGATGATTCTGTATTCGACCCTGGCCAAGGGGCCGAAGCTGCCGCTGGAGTATCAGGTCAACTCGACCCGCCAGTTCATGCGCGAACTCAATCGCCTGGGCCTGACCAGCGCCATCGATGCCGGCGGCGGTTTCCAGAACTATCCGGATGATTACCAGGTGATCGAGCAGTTGGCGAAGGACGAGCAACTGACGGTGCGCATCGCCTACAACCTGTTCACCCAGAAGCCCAAGGAAGAGTTGACCGACTTCAAGAACTGGACCGGCAGCGTGAAGCTGCACCAGGGTGACGATTACCTTCGGCACAACGGCGCCGGGGAAATGCTGGTGTTCTCGGCGGCGGACTTCGAAGACTTCCTCGAACCGCGCCCGGACCTGCCGCAAACCATGGAAGCTGAGCTGGAGCCGGTGGTGCGCCATCTGGTCGAGCATCGCTGGCCGTTCCGTTTGCACGCTACCTACAACGAATCCATCAGCCGCATGCTCGACGTGTTCGAGAAGGTCAACCGCGACATTCCGTTCAACAGCCTGCCATGGTTTTTCGACCACGCCGAAACCATCACCCCGCAGAACATCGAGCGGGTGAGGGCGCTGGGTGGCGGCATTGCGATCCAGGATCGCATGGCATTCCAGGGTGAATATTTCGTCGAGCGTTATGGCGCAAAAGCGGCCGAAGCCACGCCACCGATCAAACGCATGCTGGCCGAAGGTGTGCCGGTGGGCGCCGGTACCGATGCGACGCGGGTGTCGAGCTACAACCCGTGGACCTCGTTGTACTGGATGGTCAGCGGCCGCACCGTTGGCGGCATGGAGTTGCACGCCGAAGGCCTTCCACGCCTGACTGCGTTGGAGTTGTTCACCCACGGCAGCGCCTGGTTCTCGTCCGAGCAGGGCAAGAAAGGCCAGATCAAGGTCGGGCAATTGGCCGACGTCGCGGCCCTCAGCGCGGATTTCTTCAACGTCGATGAAGAGGCGATCAAGTGGATCGAATCGGTGTTGACCGTGGTCGGCGGCAAAGTGGTGTACGGCGCCGGTGACTTCGAGAAGCTCGGGCCGGCCAGCGTGCCGGTACTGCCGGACTGGTCGCCGGTGGTGAAGGTGCCGGGCCACTGGCGCCCGACCTCGCCGATGCAGGCCCAGGTTCACCATTGCAGCGGGCCGTGCGCGGTGCATTCCCACAGCCATGAACGGGCGCGCCTGTCGAACGCGCCGGTCAGTGATTTCGCCGGTTTCTGGGGCGCCTTTGGCTGTTCGTGTTTTGCCTTCTGACGAATTCAAAAAAGCGCCGCCCCAACAGGGCGGCGCGGTATGCAATAACCATCCATCAAGGAGCTTCCAATGAGCAACGTTCCGTACAAACGCCTGAACAAAGACGATGCCGTGGTCTTGCTGGTCGACCACCAGACCGGTCTGATCTCGCTGGTGCAGGATTTCTCGCCCAACGAGTTCAAGAACAACGTGCTGGCGCTGGGCGACATCGCCAAGTTCTTCAAACTGCCGACCATCCTCACCACCAGTTTCGACAGCGGTCCGAACGGTCCGATCGTGCCGGAGCTCAAGGCGCAGTTCCCGGACGCGCCGTTCATTGCCCGCCCGGGCCAGATCAACGCCTGGGACAACGAAGACTTCGTCAAGGCGATCAAGGCCACCGGTCGCAAGCAACTGATCATCGCCGGTGTGGTGACCGACGTGTGCGTGGCGTTCCCGACCCTGTCGGCCATTGCCGAAGGCTTTGAAGTGTTTGTGGTGACCGACGCTTCCGGCACTTTCAACACCACCGTGCAACAAGCGGCCTGGGCGCGCATGTCGGCCGCCGGTGCGCACCTGCTGAACTGGTTCGCCGTGGCCTGCGAGCTGCAAGGCGACTGGCGCAACGACATGGAAGGCCTGGCCAACCTGCTGTCGGAACGCCTGCCGAACTATCGCAACCTGATCAACAGTTACATGAAGTTCACTGCGAAGTAAGACGTACACCTGTGGGAGCGAGCTTGCTCGCGATGGCGGCGTATCAGTCGACACATATGTTGACTGACAGAAAGCTATCGCGAGCAAGCTCGCTCCCACAGTGTTTTGTGTGAACTGCTGATCAGCGGTTCTGCAACCAACTCAAAAAACCTCCTCTCTTGACCGCCACCGGCTTGGCCATCAACGCCATCCGGCTGTTCTGCTGGCGCACCGCCTGCAGCTTGTTCAACGCCCGATCGACTTCCCGTCGTTGCGCCATGCAACTGCGGGTCAGGGATTTGTCGAGGCGGTAGATGATGCTTGAGGTCATGGCGGTGAACCGTGCCTGGGACGGCGTGTCGGCGAGGATGCTTTGTTCGCCCATGACTTCGCTCGGCCCCATGCGCCCGGCTTCGATCTGCGTGCCGCCGTCGGGGACGGTGGCGCTGACCACGCCGGTGGCGATGACGAACAGGCTGTCCGGCACTTCTTCCAGATCCAGCACCACATCACCGGCCGCGTATTGCTGCGCCACCATGTTCTGGGCCAGACGATCCCGTTCCTCGGCGCTCAGGGAACGGAAAATTTTCACTTCGTCGAGCAAGGCCCGTGCGCGGGTCGATGGCTCGATCACGCCATCGGGTTGCCGGGAAATGCCTGCCGCTTCGAGGTGCCGATGGGCCAGGTCGAACAGTTGATTGCGCACTTCACCCTTTTTGCCCAATTCGGCGATGAAGCCGCTGGCCACGTATTCGGACATGGTTTCGCCGGCCTCCTTGAGCACGGCTCTCGGCGGCGGATCGAGCAGCAGGCTGCTGCTGCCCTGAAGGGTGCGGTCCAGCGCATCGAGTACCCGGCGCGGGCGGATGTGGTTGGGCACCAGAATGCTGATCGACACGCCGTGCACATTGAACGGGCGGCTGAGGTTGACGATCTTTGCCTTGGCCGCCACCGAGTTCGGCACCACCGCGGTGCTGCCGGCGCTGGTCAGCAGGTGGGTGGCACGCCAGTCGATGTCCAGCACCTTGCCTTCAATGCCGTCGATGGAAACCCGGTCATCGACCTGGTACGGCTTGGTGGTGTTGAGCACGATGCCGGAGAACACGTCGCTCAAGGTGCTCTGCAATGCCAGGCCCACCACGATGGCGACGACGCCGGAGGTCGCCAGCAAACCTTTCACCGGCAGCTCCAGTACGTAGCCGGCGGCGGCCACCACGGCAATCAGGAACACCAGAGCTCCGATGACATCCTGCAGCAGCCGGCCGCTGTGGCCGATGCGCCGCATCAGGGCCAGGCCGATCACTTCGGTGAGCACCCGCGCGGCGTACAGCCACCAGAGAATCCCCAGGGCGGTGGCCCCCAGCTGCGCCACGGGATCATCGGCAAACAAGGGCGCCTGCAACGGGCTGACGCCGGCGTTGATGAGCACCGCGCTGAACAGCATAAACAGCGCCAGGCGCACGCCGACCCGGCTGACGCGATGCTTGAATGGCGCGAGGTGCCAGAGCAGGGCGTCGATGATCAGTAGCAGGGTGCTGAGGGAGAGCAAATGAGCGTAGATAAAAGACATTGGGATGCTCCGCTGGAAATTATGTCCCACAGAAAAGCCCTTCACCACACAACCAGTGTGCGGTGAAGGGTTGGGGCTTACTTCAAGTGAGTCTTGAGCTCCAGCGCAGCCTGGCGCACCGCCGCCTTCACTTGCGGAATCTGGCTCAGCGGGTTGAGCAGACCGAAGTCGTGGATCATGCCGTTGTAGCGTACCGAAGTCACCGGCACACCCGCTGCGTCGAGGTGGCGGGCGTAGGCTTCACCTTCGTCACGCAGCACGTCGAATTCGGCGGTCTGCACCAGGGCGGCCGGCAGGCCTTTGAGCTGTTCGGTGCTGGCGTTGAGCGGCGAGGCATGAATCTGCGCACGTTCACCGGCGTCGGTGGTGTAGTTGTCCCAGAACCACTTCATCATGTTTTGCGTCAGGAAGTGGCCTTCGGCAAATTGCTGGTACGACGCGCTATCGAACTGTGCGTTGGTCACCGGCCACATCAGCAGTTGAAAACGCAGGACCGGGGCTTTCTGTTCCTTGGCCATCAAGGCCACGACCGCCGCCATGTTGCCGCCGACGCTGTTGCCGGCCACCGCCAGGCGTTTGCCGTCGACGCCGATTTCCTGGCCGTGTTCGGCCACCCAGCGGGTCGCGGCATAGGCCTGGTTGATCGCGGTCGGGTAATGCGCTTGCGGCGACGGCGTGTAGTCGACGTACACCGCGACCGCGCCGGAACCCACCACCAGGTCACGAATCAGGCGTTGGTGAGTAGGGAAATCCCCCAGCACCCAACCGCCACCGTGGAAGAACATGAACACCGGCAATTCACCTTTGACCTTGGCTGGGCGCACCACTTTGAGGTTGATCGTCTGACCGTCAACCTTGATTGCCTTGTCGCTGACTTCCACGCCGGTCAGATCAACCTTCACGGATGCCTGGGCACCGGTCAGTACCCCACGGGCGTCTTTCGGGCTCAGTTGTTCAAGTGGTTTGCCACCGCCGGCGGCGAGGGCTTCGAGGAAGGCCTGGGTGTTGTGTTCGACACCCGGACTGCCTGCGGCAAAAGCGTTGCCTACGGCGAGGGCGAGGAGGGAGGCGGTCAGGGTTTTCTGGATGAGGTTCATGGATAAATCCTTTTTAACCAATGGCGTTGAGAGTCTTGGGATGAGGTCGCTGCCAGCTCTGTGATTCAGGCTTGAGCAACACCGTGAACACAGATTAATAGGATGCCTGGAAGGGAAAAAGCAGCTATAAAGTGTTTGACTGTCAACCGGGAGGTGACAATGAACCCCTTCGAAGATATGCGTATTTTTTGCCAGGTCATGGACTCCGGCAGCTTCACGGCGGCCGCCGCGGCTAACGG
>NZ_AKJG01000132.1 GCF_000282455.1 Pseudomonas sp. GM74 | reverse complement strand
CCATCGTCGGAACGCCGCCCGGAGCAAGCCCGCTCCCACACTGGATCTGTGGCGTTCACAAAACCTGTGGGAGCGGGCTTGCCCGCGAAGAGGCCCGGGCGGGCAATGAAAATTCCGGCTCAGTCGTTGATCAACTTGCCCGCCCGAATCGGCTCGCGCCCGGCGACTTTCGCCTGCCATGTGCCCGGCTGGGTGTAGCGCCCACGGTCGATGGCGAACAGCACGCCGCTGGTGCCGGCCCGCACGGTGGTGACCTTGTCGTTCAACGGGTCGACCACCTCGAACAACGCATCGCCCTTCTCCACCCACTCCCCGGCCTCACGCAGGAAGCTGACCACGCCGTGATGCGGGGCGAACAGGTACTGGGTGCCTTCGAACGGCATGCCCTCACAGCATTCGGCCGGTGCCGCCGGCCAGGTGCCGGCGATGAAACCCTGTTCGGCGAGGAACCCGAGAATGGCCTCGCAATTGGCCTGGGCCTGGTCGACCCGGGTGTCGCCCATGCTGCCCAGCTCCAGGGTGGTCGCCAGGTTGGCCGGTGGAATCGCCGCCGCCGGGAACGCCCTGGCCAGGCGCAACCATGGCGAAGAACAGGATTCATCGAACGAGCTGCCGCCGGAATCTTCACACAACAACGCCACGCCAGCCTTCAAGCGCGCCGCCAGGGATTGCCATTGCGGCCAGTGCTGCGGCAAGGCGTAAATGTGGATGGCCGCGTCGAAATCGCAATGCAGATCTAGGGTGATGTCTGCATCGCAGGCATGGCGCAACAACAGGCGGTGCATGGCTTCCAGCTGCGATGGTGCTGCCGGCAAGCCGTTGAGCACCTGGCCCATGGTCTGGCGAATCAGCGCGATGTTGGCCTGGGCATCGCTGCCAAGGCGATCACCGATCAACGCGCCCACCGGTGCACTGAGCTCGACGAACGAGCGGTTGAAGTTCTTGCCGCTGCCGAGTTCGAAACGCCCCATGTGGCTGCCTTGCAAGTGCTGGTCGAGGCCAATGGGATTGGCCACCGGCACCAGTTCGATCACACCCTTCAATTGCCCCTGCTGTTCAAGTTCGGACAGGCGCTTCTTCAACTCCCAGGCCGTGCGCATGCCCGGCAATTCGTCGGCGTGCAGGCTGGCCTGGATGTACACCTTGCGCGTGCCCGCGCCATAGCGAAACACGCTGAGGGTGCGCTCGGTGCCCAGGTGGCTCCAGGGAAGTTTGTGGTCGATGCGTTGCATGTGGGCGACTCCTGATGTCTGTACGGCGAGATCACCTGTGGGAGCGGGCTTGCTCGCGAAGGCGCCGGTACATTCAACATCCATGTTGCCTGACACGACGCCTTCGCGAGCAAGCCCGCTCCCACAGGTATCTCAGTGCTGAAAATGATTGCACAAAAAAAATGGCAACCGCGCCAACGGTTGCCACTTTTTCAAACGGCTGGATTACTCGCCGTAAACGTCAAACTTGAAGTATTTGTCCTGCACTTGCTTGTACTTGCCGTTGGCGCGGATTTCGGTGATCGCGGTGTTGAACTTGTCCGCCAGTTCCTTATCACCCTTGCGCACGGCAATGCCTGCGCCGCCACCGAAGTATTTCGGATCGTTGTACTCAGGGCCGACGAAGGCAAAACCTTTACCGGCGTCGGTTTTCAGGAAACCGTCGTCCAGATTGACCGAGTCGGCCAGCAGCGCGTCAATGCGACCGGACACCATGTCCAGGTTGGCTTCCTGCTGGGAGCCGTAGCGCACCAGGACAATGCCCGCCGGTTGCAGCACTTCAGTGGCGAAGCGGTCGTGGGTACTGGCGCGCAGGACACCGACTTTCTTGCCCTTGAGTTCGGTCAGCGGGTCCTTGACGTCGCTGCCTTCCTTCATCACGAAGCGTGCCGGTGTGTGGTAGTACTTGATGGTGAAATCGACGTTCTTCTTGCGGTCGTCAGTGATGGTCATGGACGACAGGATGGCGTCGATTTTCTTGACCTTCAGCGCAGGGATCAGGCCGTCGAACTCTTGCTCGACCCAGGTGCACTTGACTTTCATCTGCTCGCACAGCGCGTCGCCGATATCCACGTCGAAACCGGTGAGTTTGCCGTCAGGGGTTTTCATCGAGAATGGCGGGTAGCCGGCTTCGATACCGATGCGGATCGGCTTGGCGTCGGCGGCCACGGCGGTCAGGGACAACATCGACAGTGCCAGGGCACCGAACATTACTAGCTTCTTCATTTATAACTCCTGTGTGCGGAGGCTTTTATTGGCAGCTTCGATTGGCAGCGTTCGGTCATCGCTTCGTGAGCGGGAACCGAAGTGGCCGGCAGTCTAGAGCGGCTACAGGAGGGCAAATTATGCCGAGGCGACAATTATTTACAGAAAAGTGGCACCCGGAGGGAGACGTCGAGGTGAACGCGCCATGACGGTGCAAAGTCTGTCAGACATATCGCGTTTTCAGACCGGACCTACAGGTTTTCAGGCGTCATCCGACAGAACGGGACGACTGGCGATGCCCGGTGTTTTACGGCACATTGAGCGCCCTTGCGTCCCATCGAGAGTAGCGTGATGCCCACGTTGAACCTGATCCAGCACCACCCCGCCGAAGGTCCGGGCACCATCGCCATCTGGACCGAATCCCGAGGGCTGACGCTGAAGGTGTTTCGCGCCGACCTTGGCCAATTGCCGCCCGTCAGCGCCGATCCCGTGATCCTGTTGGGCGGGCCTTATGAATCCGATGCCGGCCCGGCCTGGCTGGAAGCCGAACGGCAATGGCTCAAAGGCACTCTGGATCAGGACGCGGCTGTGTTCGCGATATGCCTGGGGGCACAGTTGCTGGCGCTGAGCCTGGGCGGGAATGTACGGCGGATGGACCGGAGCGAAACCGGATGGACCACCGTGACCTTTATCGATGGGCAAACACTGAAGGTGCTGGAGTGGCACGAAGACGCCATCGACCTGCCGCCTGCCGCGCAGCTGTTGGCCAGCAGCGAGCACTGTGCGCAGCAGATGTACCGCGCCGGACCGACGCGGCTTGGATTGCAGTTTCATCCGGAGTGGAACGCCGAGTCGGTGGCCATGCTCAATGCGCATTTTGGCGATGAGTCGCCGTTGCCACGGGGGCCGCAGGACGATGCAGCCTACGCCGAGGTGTTGGCGTGGTTGCAGGCGACACTGGATGAGTGGTGGGCGTCCTCTGCCTGTCGCTGATGTAGATCAAAGCGCATTCCTGTGGCGAGGGAGCTTGCTCCCGCTCGGCTGCGCAGCAGACGCAGTTTTTGGGGTCGCTACGCGACCCAGCGGGAGCAAGCTCCCTCGCCACAATGATCAATGGTGTTTGGGTATCAGCATTCACAACCGATCACAGCATTCACCGTCCGCGGCACCCCGACACTCAACTCAAACCCTTCATCCAGCCATCCGGTCACGCCGCCGATCATCTCCTTGACCGGATAACCCAGGGCCGCCAGTTTCACCGCCGCCTTGTTGGCGCCGTTGCAGTGAGGCCCGGCGCAATACACCACAAACAGGCTGTTCTTCGCAAAACCCGCTAAGCCTTCGGCGGTCAGCAAGCGTCCGGGTATGTTGATCGCCCCTGGTACATGCCCGCGCTCGAACGCCAGCGGGCCACGAACATCCACCAAAATGAAATCGACTTCGCCAGCCTGCTGGCTGCCGTAGACATCTGAACAATCGGTTTCGAAGGTCAGACGGTTGCTGAAATGCATCAGGGCGATGGCCGAGGGGGCGGCGGGAATTTCGCGAACCAGGCTGGTCATGGGCAGTACTCCAAATAAGCGGTGGGTGTGGGAAGACTTTATCCGCCAGCCACTTGCGGCTACAGTGGCGCACAGGACACTCACCGGGAACTTTCCGCCAAATGCACCCCACCCCAGGAATGGTTTCGATTCTGGCCTACGACGGCCTTTGCACCTTCGAGTTCGGCATTGCCGTGGAGATCTTCGGCCTGCCACGGCCTGAATTCGATTTTCCGTGGTACGAGCATCGTATCGTCGCAGTCGATCAAGGCCCGATGCGCGCCATGGGCGGCATCCAGGTACTGGCCGATGGCGGCATGGAATTGCTCGCCGATGCCCGCACCATCATCATTCCCGGCTGGCGCGACCGCAGCGCCGCGGTACCCGCCGAGCTGATCGCCGCCCTGCGCCAGGCCCATGCCCGGGGGGCGCGGTTGCTGTCGATCTGCTCCGGTGTTTTCGTCCTCGCCGCCACCGGGTTGCTCGACGGCCACGGTGCGACCACGCACTGGCGCTATACCTCGGAACTGGCCGAGCGCTTTCCCGGCATCCTCGTGGACCCGGACGTGCTGTATGTCGATTCCGGCCAATTGATCACCTCCGCTGGCAGCGCGGCAGGCATCGATGCCTGCCTGCACCTGGTGGCACGGGATTTCGGCACCCAGGTGGCCAATTCCGTGGCCAGGCGCCTGGTCATGTCGCCGCAACGCAGCGGTGGCCAGGCGCAATTCATTCCGACGCCGGTCAGTCCTACACCGCGCAGCGATCTTTCCCGCGTCATGCATTGGGCACGTGAGCGTTTGCATGAACCACTGGAAGTGCGCGACCTGGCCAGCGAAGCCGCCATGAGCGAACGCACCTTCCTGCGCCGTTTCACCGAAGCCAGCGGCCAGTCACCGAAAACCTGGTTGCAGCACGAGCGCCTGGGCCGCGCCCGCGAACTGCTGGAAAGCAGTGACCAGAACACCGAGCAGATTGCCGAGCGTTGTGGTTATCGTTCGGTGGAAAGCTTCCGGGTAGCCTTTCGAACCGTGGTTGGCGTGCCGCCTTCGGTGTATCGGGAGCGGTTTGGGCGTGGAGGCAGTGCTGTTTCCTGAGGTGTTCTCGAGGGCCCCTTCGCGGGCAAGTCGGATCGCCGACTGATCAAGGCTTGCGCAACAGATAGGTATCCATGATCCAGCCATTGGCCAGCCTTGCAGCCTTGCGCACCCGTTCGATCTCATCCGCCACATCCTTGAGCTTGCCGCTGATCAGGATTTCATCCGGCGTCCCCAGATAGGCCCCCCAGTAAATCTCGGTGTCCCGATCCACCACCTGCCGGTAAGCATCCTGGGCATCAAGCATCACCACCAGGCTGTCGACATCGCTCACCTGCCCTGCCGCCAGGCGTCGGCCGGTGGTGATTTCAACGGAGTGGCCAATCTGGTTGAGCGGCACCTTGTGTCGGGCCGTCAACGCCTGGACGCTGGTGATGCCGGGGATCACCTCGAACTCGAACCCACAGGCGCCAGAGGCCTGGATCGCCTGAAGGATACGGATCGTGCTGTCGTACAACGCTGGGTCGCCCCACACCAGAAAACCACCGCACTGGCTGTCAGAAAGTTCCTCGTTGATCAGCCGTTCGAAGGTCTGTTGTCTGGCCAGGTTCAAGTCGTCGACACTGGTCTTGTAGTCCACCTCACCGCGCTCGCGCTCAGGGCTGGTGGCTTCGACAAAACGGTAATCGTGGCCGGTGATGTAGCGTTCGCAAATCTCGCGGCGCAGATCGATGAGCTTGTCTTTGCTCTGGCCCTTGTCCATGAGGAAAAAAACATCGACCCGGTTCAGCGCCTTCACCGCTTGCATGGTGATGTAGTCGGGATTGCCGGCACCGATCCCGATGACCAGGAGTTTTTTCATCACGGCAGGTCCTCGGGGTCGGTGCCCGGCAAGCGCAGCCGCCAGCAGCCATGGAACCTCAACTCGACAGCCGCCAAGGGGTCGACGTCGATCAGGCTGGACGACGCCCCTTGCAAAACGTGCGTCAGCGCGGCGCGGATGACAAAGGGATGGGTAATGGCAACGATGTGCCCCGGCGTCGACTGCAACGAGGTCAGCCACACGCTCATCCGCTCCTCCAGTTGCAGCACCGACTCGCCACCGTGGGGTGCCGAAGCCGGGTCTACCAACCAATACTGGAGTTTCTCAGCTTCAGTCTTTTGAAGTTCACCGATGCGAACACCGCCCCAACGCCCGAAGTCGCAGTCCCTCAGTGCGTCGACAATCTCCGGCGTGCTGCCGAACAATTCAGCGGTTTGCCGGGTGCGCAACTCCGGGCCACAGACAAGACGCGGAGCGCCCTTGAACTGGTTGCAACGGGAAAGCCTGAGCGCTTGCCAATCCATCTCCAGAGGTTCGTCCAGAGGAAAGCGCGCCAATTTCTGTGCGACGGTTCGCGCGTGGCAAATCAGGGTTAAACGGGTTGCCTGCACCAGCAATCACTCTATGAATGGAAAGGAACGATGGCCGCAATTGTGCCGCAAGTAAGCAGACCCGGGGGGGTAATGCCCGTCAGTTAAGCAATTTCAGCCGCGACACCCTTTGTAGCAGCTGCCGAGCCCGCGAGGCTGCGT
>NZ_AKJG01000131.1 GCF_000282455.1 Pseudomonas sp. GM74 | reverse complement strand
CGTTCGGCCGCGCAGCGGTGGTGAAATCAGAACTCGCGGTGTGTCAGGCAGGCCATGCACGCCGGGTTGACGACCGCTGCGCGGCCGGACGCAGGCTCCGCCAGCTACTACAAAGCGCGTGGATCCAGGGCGATGTGAGTCATGCCGAGGAACGGACTGGCTTCGATGTAACGCATGGCCGACTTCATGTCCTTCCAGCCTACATAGCTCATCAGCGACTTCAGATCCCAGCCACTTTGATGTGCCCAGGTGGCAAAACCGCGACGCAAGGAGTGACTGGTGTAAAGCTCGCCGGCGATACCTGCTCGCGCCAACGCCTGGCGCAATAACGGAATCACGCTGTTGGCGTGCAATCCCTCCTCGCCCACATGCCCCCAGCGGTCAATGCCACGGAACACCGGCCCCCGCACCAGTGCCGCCTCGGTAATCCAGTCGATGTAAGCCTGCACCGGACACAAGCGTTGCAAGGCCGGTGTCTGATACGTCTTGCCGAGGTTGTCGCGATCACTCTTGCTGCGCGGCAGATAAAGACTGATGCCGGAACCGGCACTGGCCTGCACGTGCTCCACCTGAAGCCGGCACAACTCATCACTGCGAAAGCCGCGCCAGAAGCCCAGCAGGATCAAGGCCATATCGCGCCTGGCCCGCAGTAACCCCGGTCGGTCGCCTTTGGCCCTGGCGGTCTGCACTTCTTGCTCCAGGCAACTGACCACCTGCTCCAGATGCTGAAGCTGCAAAGGTTCGGCTTGTTTCTCCTGGGCCGGGTGCAGCGCGCGAATGCCCTTGAACACCTTGCGCACCACCGGCGCCTTGGTGGGATCGGCAAAACCCTGGCTGTTGTGCCACTGCGCCAATGCCGACAAGCGCAGTTTCAGCGTATTGATCGACAACACCCCGGCATGGGCCACCAGGTAGCGCGCCACACTGTCGCCGGTGGCCGGCAGAAAACCGCCCCACGTCACTTCGAAGTGTTCGATGGCTGCCCGATAGCTGCGACGGGTGTTGTCGCGCGTCGCGGCTTGCAGGTAACGATCCAGCTCGGTCATGGGAGTCAACTCTTGAATTCATACCGCTTTGACGGGTCAAACACCGGTACTGGGGGTATCACACGGGGTAATACCAGTATATCCCGTGTCAGTTACATTCAACATTTAACTTTATTGATTGAATGGTACAATGTGTATTTACGTGGTACGTACCACATCATCAAAACCCGGGAGATCTCATGGCACGCGGCGGTGTAAATAAAGCGGTGGTTCAAGCCGCTCGGTTGGCGATCCTCGCCCGCGGCGAAAACCCCAGCATCGATGCCGTACGCATCGAGATGGGCAATACCGGCTCGAAAACCACGATTCATCGATACCTCAAGGAGCTCGATGACAGGGTCGAACCTGCCGAAGCGCCGTCGGAACCGATCGACGACGAACTGATGGCGCTGGTGGCGCGGCTCGCACAAAGACTCAAGGAGCAGGCGCAGGAGCCCATCGACCAGGCGCGCGCGCAGTACGAAGAACAACGCAAGGCGCTGGAAAACCAACTCGGCGAAGCGCAAGAGTCCAACAGCGAACTGCACCAGCAATACGAATTCCAAAGCCTGGCGCTGACCCAGGAATCCGAGACCCTGCAAGAAACCCGCGCCCTGCTGCAAACGGAGCAGACCCGCAACGCCGGGCTGAACCAGGCGCTGGCCGATTTCGAATTGCGCTTGAAAGACAAGGACGAGCAGATCCGCTCCCTTGAAGAAAAACACCTGCACACTCGCGATGCGCTCGAGCACTACCGCAATGCGGTCAAGGAACAGCGCGAACAGGAAATGAGTCGCCACGAAGGACAGGTGCAACAGCTACAGATGGAACTGCGCCAGGCACAACAAAGCGCGCTGGTACGCCAGGATGAAATCACCCAGTTGCACCGCGACAACGAACGCTTGCTGACTGAAAACCGCGGCACGTTGCGCGAGCTGAGCCTGCTGCAAGAACAGCTCAAGCAAAGCAATACCCGCCAGGATCAGTTACTGGAACAGGCCACCCGCGTCGACGGCGAGCGCACCCTCCTCCAGGAACGCCTGCGCGTCGCCCTGCTGGAAAGCCAGGCACTCAAACAGAACGTCGACGAGCAGTCGCAGCTCAACAGGTCACTGGAAATGGATCTGGCCAAGACCCGGGCGGATCTGGAAGAACGCGTGCGTCTGGCCGCCAACCTCGCGGCAGCGGCAGACGCAACGAAGGACGACTAGCCGGCGACCGGCGTACGCATGGTGACGAACTCTTCGGCGGCCGTCGGGTGCACCCCGATGGTTTCGTCGAAGTCGCGCTTGGTGGCCCCGGCCTTCAAGGCGATCGCCAGGCCCTGGACGATTTCACCGGCGTCCGGGCCGACCATGTGGCAACCCAGGACCTTGTCGGTCCTGGCGTCCACCACCAGCTTCATCAGCGTGCGCTCCTGGCATTCGGTCAGGGTCAGCTTCATCGGCCGGAAGCGGCTTTCGTAGATCTGCACCTCGTGGCCGGCTTCGCGAGCCTCTTCCTCGGTCAAACCGACGGTGCCGATGTTCGGCAGGCTGAACACCGCCGTCGGGATCATCTTGTAATCCACCGGACGATACTGCTCTGGTTTGAACAGGCGCCGTGCAACCGACATGCCTTCAGCCAGGGCCACCGGTGTCAACTGAACACGCCCGATTACATCGCCCAGCGCCAGGATCGACGGCTCGGCGGTTTGAAACAGCTCGTCGACCTCGACAAAGCCTTTCCTGTCGAGTTTGACCCCGGTGTTTTCCAGCCCCAGATTGTCCAGCATCGGACGACGACCCGTGGCGTAGAACACGCAATCGGCCTCCAGTTGGCGACCGTCCTTGAGCGTGACTTTCAGGCTGCCATCGGCCTGCTTGTCGATGCGCTCGATATCCGCATTGAATTGCAGGTCCATGCCGCGCTTGGTCAATTCTTCCTGCAAATGCTTGCGCACGGAACCGTCGAAGCCGCGCAGGAACAGTTCGCCGCGATACAGCAACGTGGTCTTGGCACCCAAGCCGTGGAAGATCCCGGCGAACTCGACCGCAATGTAGCCACCGCCCACCACCAGCACCCGCTTGGGCAGCTCTTTGAGGAAGAACGCCTGGTTGGAACTGATGGCATGCTCGTGCCCCGGAATCTCCGGAATCTGCGGCCAGCCACCGGTAGCGATCAGGATGTTTTTGGCGGTAAAACGCTCGCCATTGATCTCGACCTGATGCGGGTCGACGATCTTCGCGTGACCTTCATGCAAGGTCACGCCGCTGTTGACCAGCAAGTTGCGATAAATGCCATTGAGGCGATTGATCTCGCGGTCCTTGTTGGCGATCAAAGTCGGCCAGTCGAACTGCGCCTCATCCAGGCTCCAGCCAAAACCGGAAGCCTGTTCGAAGTCTTCGGCGAAGTGCGCACCGTAGACCAGCAATTTTTTCGGCACGCAGCCGACGTTCACACAGGTCCCGCCCAGATAGCGGCTCTCGGCCACGGCCACTTTCGCACCGAACCCGGCGGCAAACCGCGCAGCCCGCACACCGCCGGAACCGGCACCAATCACATAAAGGTCAAAATCGTAGGCCATTTTCAATCTCCTCGGCAGGTGACCAGCATACCTGCAGACATTTGCCGGGCAAGCGTTGCAGTCGATATGGGGCCTGAAAATGAAAAAGCCACCCGAAGGTGGCTTTTCAATACAGTCAGATCGAAAGCAATCAGTAAGCCTTGCCCGTCTTGTAGAAGTTCTCGAAGCAGAAGTTGGTCGCTTCGATGTAGCCTTCGGCGCCGCCGCAGTCGAAACGCTTGCCCTTGAACTTGTACGCCATGACGCAGCCGTTCTGGGCCTGCTTCATCAGGGCGTCGGTGATCTGGATTTCACCGCCCTTGCCTGGCTCGGTCTGTTCGATCAGGTCGAAGATGTCCGGGGTCAGGATGTAGCGGCCGATGATGGCCAGGTTCGACGGTGCGTCTTCCGGCTTTGGTTTTTCAACCATGCTGTGTACGCGGTAGATGTCGTCGCGGATCATCTCGCCGGCGATTACGCCGTATTTGTTGGTCTCTGCCGGATCGACTTCCTGGATGGCCACGATCGAGCAGCGGAACTGCTTGTACAGTTTGACCATCTGGGTCAGTACGCCGTCGCCTTCGAGGTTGACGCACAGGTCGTCCGCCAGTACCACGGCGAACGGTTCGTCACCGATCAGTGGGCGGCCGGTGAGGATTGCGTGGCCCAGGCCTTTCATTTCGGTCTGGCGGGTGTAGGAGAACGAGCACTCGTCGAGCAGCTTGCGGATGCCGACCAGGTATTTCTCCTTGTCGGTGCCCTTGATCTGGTTTTCCAGCTCGTAGCTGATGTCGAAGTGGTCTTCCAGGGCGCGCTTGCCGCGACCGGTGACGATGGAGATTTCGGTCAAGCCGGCATCCAGTGCTTCTTCGACGCCGTACTGGATCAGTGGCTTGTTCACCACCGGCAGCATTTCTTTGGGCATGGCTTTAGTCGCTGGCAGGAAGCGAGTACCGTAACCGGCTGCTGGGAACAAGCATTTCTTGATCATATAAGTCCTTGAAAGGGCTGTGTGTACGAGTTTCGGCGCAGTCTAATCAGGCGGCGTGCACCTTACAATGCCCCGCGCTGGCTAACCGATGCCAACATAGAGAAATATTCTTGCCGATAGTTCCCTGCTGCGATGCGCAGGTCGCTGCGCAGCCTCTTATGCATAGCAGAGACTTGCGCAAATGCACGGTTTTCTACCGCCCGAAACCAACCACCATACGCCCATCGACACCCCTTGAGTGCGTTTGGCGGTATCATGGCGCGATTGAACCAGACAACGAGGCAAGTAGATGTCGGCAGTAAAAAGCGTCAACGGATTCCTGATCAATCAAGAGAAGGACGGCCAATGGTGGGTGGCCAGTGTCGCCGGTGAAAATATCGCCGGGCCTTTCCCCTCCGAAGCCCTGGCAATCGAAGTGGCCTCGGTGCTGGAGCTTGAACACCCGGAACCCAAGCGACGCGGCAAGGACAAGAGCTGATCGACGCCCGACGGGAAAAGCCCTGCCTTAGCGCAGGGCTTTTTCATGTATACCGAAAAAGAAGTGGCCTTTCGCTATAACCTTTTACCTGGGACGCTGTCTCAGCCTTAGCCCCCTCCCCTGACGATGATCAAGCCATGAATAGAGTTTTGCCTTTGCTAACGGTATTGGCCCTGAGCGGCTGCGCAACGTCGGAACCAACCTACCTGGCTAACGGAGAGCAAGGTCTGTCGATTGACTGCTCCGGGGAAGCCAATTCCTGGGCGGCGTGCTACGAAAAGGCCGATGCGTCCTGCGCGGGCACCGGCTACAAGATTGTCGGAACCGATGGCACCCCCTCGCTCCAGGAGAGCGAAAAGACCCTCGGCGCCGATGTCGGCAACTTCAAGAGCCGCAACGTCGTGGTGATCTGCAAGTAAGGCGCCGCGCCCTACATATGGATTTCGGCGAATTTGATTCCAAGCCCGCGCACGGTATCGATCAGATCATCAAGCCGGCTGAAGGACTCGACTTCATCATTGTCATCCACCAGGAAATAGCTGCGCCCGGCGCTTTTCTTGAAAAAAACGATCCATTCTCCCAGCTCCGCCGGGTTCTGAATCACGTGGGTGGCAGAGATCAAACCCTCTGCATGGCGCTCCCGGACCTGCTCTCGCTTCATGTTCGACTCCAGAAATAACGATGCCGCCAAAGCAGGGCTTGGGCGGCATCGGTGCTGATGGTCGATAGTCTATCAGCCGGAAATGCACTCGTTGGCAGCATTCTGTACGTCCTTTGGCCGCACCGGGACATTGGACATGCTCTCGTGCAGCTTGATGCTGCTGCCGCCGGAGCGTTCTTCAATGTCAAACACGGCAGACGGACCGGAGGAGAACTTGAGCGGCACGATCACGCGCAAGCCATCCTTGTGCGGCTGGATCTGCAAGGCGCCACGGCTATCGGCCAGCTTTTCGCTCAGGCATTGCGCGTATTCATGGGGCTTCTTGCCGGAAATCACGTTCATCGTCGGCAAGGACTCGTTGATCTGCGAGACGTTCGCGCAACCACTAATCGTCAATGCCATCGGCAACAACCACAAACCCCACTTCATACCAAACCTCCGATAAAGAAGCTCGGACAGCGCAACTGCAATTTTTCTCCGAGACAAACTGCTTTATCGCTCATCAAATGTGAAATAAGCGTTTTTAATTGTCGAAGCGGCCGGATAATAAGGCGTTCGGGCTGATAAACTGCGCCAATCGCCCATGCTATCGTTTTGATTTTGTAGAAAAAGCCCTTCTGGAGGCGCCCCATGAAATTTATCCATCAGCGCGAGCACCTCAATGAAGACGACATTGTCGTCATTCAATGCTCCCAAATGTGCAACATCCGCTTGATGAACGACGCTAACTTCCGCAGCTTCAAGAATGGCGGCCGTCACACCTATCACGGCGGTGCATTCGACACGTTTCCGGCCCGCATCACGGCCCCGAGCACCGGCTTCTGGAACATCACGATCGACACCGTCAACCGCCGCGCCATCAGCGTGACGCGCAAACCCACCCTGACGCACTCGATCAAAATCATTCGCCGCTCCAGCACGAAACTCAGCTGATCAGCGAACCCGAAACACAAGACAGGCAGATACAACCGTGGCCCAAACGACCAAGTACGTCATCAAATACAAACTCAACGGCGAGCGCCGCTTCGAGTTTGCCCAGCTTGAAAACGGCACCCCGGAAGAAGCCAGGGCGGCGCTGGATGCCATTCATGGACAGGACGACGTCATCAGCGAAATCAGCGTCAGCAAAGCGCTGTAACACGATCCGGAGCGACAATGGACGTCGCCTCCCGCTCGCAGTTCGACCGCAAGCAGCGGAGTGCCAGCTTTATTTTTGCCTTGCAGACTGGCCACCTCAACAACAAGAGGCCCGGCAATGAGCGAGCAATATCTGGACAGGCTGGACTGGCCCCGGCTGGAGCAGCAACTTGATCAGGACGGTTACGCCGTCATCCCGTCACTGCTGAGCCACAAGGCTTGCGAGCAGGTCAGCGCCTTGTACCCTCGAAACGAGCTGTTTCGCGCCCACGTGATGATGGCTCGCCATGGGTTCGGCCGAGGCGAGTACAAGTATTTCAGCTACCCGCTGCCGGAACTTGTGGCCCGCTTGCGTAACGCGCTTTACCCGCGACTGGTGCCCATCGCCAATCGCTGGCAGGAACAGTTGGGCTTGCCGGAGCGTTTTCCGGAAAACCATCCAGCCTTCCTCGAACGTTGCCATGCCGCTGGTCAGAACCGTCCGACCCCCTTGTTGCTGCTATATGGTCCGCAGGACTACAACTGTTTGCATCAGGATCTATACGGTGAACACGTTTTCCCGCTGCAAGTGGCGATTCTGCTGTCGGACCCGGATCAAGACTTCACCGGCGGCGAATTTGTCCTGACCGAACAGCGCCCGCGAATGCAGTCACGCCCCATGGTCATCGGCCTGAAGCAAGGTGACGGGGTGATTTTTGCGGTCAATCAGCGGCCGGTCAAAGGGACTCGCGGTTACTACCGCGTGACCTTGCGCCACGGCGTGAGTCGCCTGCACAGCGGCAAACGGCATACCCTTGGAATCATCTTTCACGATGCGTCATGAGCCCATGAATCCGCTGACTTTCGATCTGTTTGCCGATGCGGAGCCCGAGCAACAGCCCAGGCGCGAGCAGATCGGCGAACAGTCCTACGTACTCAGGGGCTTCGCCCTGCCTTGGCTCGAGCGTTTGCTGCCTGCCCTGGACGAAGTGCTGGCGGCCGCGCCGTTTCGGCAGATGGTCACACCCGGCGGTTTCACCATGTCGGTTGCCCTGAGCAGTTGTGGCACATTCGGCTGGACCACGGACCGCAGCGGTTATCGGTACACCCATGACGATCCACAAACCGGCCAGCCCTGGCCAATGATGCCCGAGGTGTTTTTCCAACTGGCACAAGCGGCGGCACTGGCAGCGGGTTTCGCCGATTTTGCGCCAGACTCCTGCCTGATCAACCGCTATGTCCCCGGGGCGAAAATGTCATTGCATCAGGACAAGGACGAACATTCCTACGCAGCCCCCATCGTTTCGGTATCCCTGGGTTTGCCGGCGATGTTTCTGTTCGGTGGTTTTGTACGCAGCGACAAAAGTCAGCGCGTTCCCCTGCTCCATGGTGACATCGTGGTCTGGGGTGGCGTGGATCGCCTGCGTTATCACGGTGTGCTGCCGATCAAGGATGGCCATCATCCGAAGCTGGGCGAGCAACGCATCAACTTCACTTTCCGTACCGCCGGATAAAGACATCGAATTTGACCGCAAGCGCCGGAGTGTGTGGCAATTGCCCCATGGTTAATGTGCAGGCAACCCCTCAATGGACTTGACGCCATGACAACCCAATCGACCAAGATCACCATCGAAAACGATCCGCGCTGGGCCGCCGTGGTCGCACGTGACCCCAAGGCTGACGGGCAGTTTGTCTATGCCGTGAAGACAACGGGCATCTACTGCAACCCCAGCAGCCTGGCGCGCTTGCCCAAACCACAGAATGTCGAATTCTTCGATAGCGCCGAACAGGCCCGGGCAGCGGGTTATCGTCCGAGCAAGCGCGCGGCGAAGGATCAGAGCGAACTCGCCGCGCAACATGCCGCCACCGTGGCCGCCGCGTGTCGCCAGATCGAAAGCGCCGAAACGCTGCCTGCGCTGGGCGAATTGGCCGAGGCGGCGGGCTTGAGCAGCTTCCACTTCCATCGCGTGTTCAAAGCCGTCACCGGCCTGACGCCCAAGGGCTACGCCGACGCCCATCGCTCACGCAAGGTACGCGAGCGACTGGCGGACGGCGGTTCGGTGACCGATGCGCTGTATGACGCCGGTTTCAACTCCAACAGCCGGTTTTATGAAGCGGCAGACCAACTGCTGGGGATGAAACCCGGGGACTACCGCGCGGCCGGTCAAAACAATGACATTCGTTTTGCCGTCGGCCAGTGTTCGCTGGGCGCGATCCTGGTGGCGCAGAGTGAACGCGGGGTGTGCGCGATCCTTTTGGGCGATGATCCGCATCAACTGGTCTGTGATCTGCAGGACAAATTCCGCCGCGCCAACCTGATAGGTGCCGATCATGAGTTCGAGCAATTGATTGCCAGGGTGATCGGCTTTATCGAGGCGCCGGCCATTGGCCTCGATTTGCCCCTGGACGTACGCGGTACGGCGTTTCAGGAGCGTGTCTGGCAAGCGCTGCGGGAGATTCCCGTGGGCAGCACTGCCAGCTACGCCGATGTCGCCCAGCGCATCGGTCAGCCAAAAGCCGTTCGCGCCGTGGCCCAGGCCTGTGGTGCGAACAGCCTGGCCGTGGCGATCCCTTGCCATCGCGTGGTGCGCAGCGATGGCAATCTGTCGGGCTATCGCTGGGGGGTCGAGCGCAAACGCCAGTTGCTGGAGCGTGAGTCGCAGTGATCAGCGATTGACATCCACCACCACGCGCCCACGCAACTGCCCGGCCAGCAAGCGTGGTGCGGCTTCGATGGCATCGCTCAAGCCGATTTCGTGACTGATCAGCGGCAACAGGTTGAAGTCCAGATCCCGGGCCAGGCGATTCCAGGCTTCCACGCGCTTGGCTTTGGGCTGGGTCACGCTGTTGATGCCGGCCAGGGTCACGCCGCGCAAGATAAACGGTGCAACGGATGCCGGAAAGTCCATGCCTTGGGCCAGACCGCAGGCCGCGACGGTGCCATTGGCCTTGGTACTGGCGCACGCGTTGGCCAGGGTGTGGCTGCCGACCGAGTCGATGACGGCCGCCCAGCGCTCCTTGGCCAACGGCTTGCCCGGCTCGGACAAGGTGGCGCGATCGATGATTTCGCTGGCGCCCAGTTGCTTCAGGTAGTCGTGCTCAGAGGTCCGTCCGGTGGACGCGACCACCCGGTAACCGAGCCTGCTCAGCAAGGCGATGGCGAAACTGCCGACGCCGCCGTTGGCGCCAGTCACCAGAACTTCGCCCTGCCCTGGCGTCACACGGTTGTGCTCCAGCGCCCGGATGCACAGCATGGCCGTGTAGCCCGCCGTACCGATGGCCATCGCCTGGGCCGCGGTAAACGCCTTGGGCAGCGGAATCAGCCAGTCACCGTTCAGGCGTGCCTTCTGCGCCAATCCACCCCAATGCCCTTCCCCTACGCCCCAGCCATTGAGCAGGACCAGGTCACCGACCTTGTAGTCCGGATGCCCGCTGGCTTCGACGACACCGGCCAGGTCGATGCCCGGCACCATCGGGAATTTACGCACCACCGGACTGCTGCCGGTAATTGCCAGGCCATCCTTGAAATTCAGCGTGCTGTAGGCAACACGCACCGTGACATTACCCTCGGGTAACTGATCGTCCTGGATCTCCTGCAGTGTGGCCCGGTAACCGCTGTCGTCTTTGTCGATCAAAATGCCTTTGAACATTACGGCCTCTCAATGGAATCAGTCTGGTGGTGGAGCCATTGAAATAACACATGGCAACGGATTGCCGTACCCGACTTTAAGCCAATCAGCCAGCCCGTCGGGCGCCGAAGAAAGCCTGGCGAACTGAAATGACGACTGGCCTTGCGCCAATCGTTGCGTTACAAATCCTGTTCTACCGTCCCTGCCCTGCTTCAACGTCGGAGAACACAGCACATGAACCCATGGCCAGATACCCGCATTCTTGACCTGCTCGGGATCGAACTGCCGATCATTCAGGGGCCGATGGCCGGTGCCACAAACTCGTCCATGGTGATTGCAGCCTGCAATGCCGGCGGCCTCGGCTCGATGCCAGCGGCGATGCTCAGCACGGATCAACTGCGCGAAGAGCTGAAAACGATCCGCCAACACACCCGGCGCCCGATCAACGTCAACTTCTTCTGTCATCAGCCTCCTGCTCCGGATGAGCAACGCGCGCAGGACTGGAAAAACCTGCTGCAACCCTACTACCAGGAACTCGGCGCCGATTTCGATGCGCCAACCCCCGTGTCCAACCGGGCGCCGTTCGATGATGCGGCCTGCCAGGTGATCGAAGAATTTCGCCCTGAAGTGGTGAGTTTTCACTTTGGCCTGCCGGAAAAATCCCTGCTCGACCGGGTCAAGGCCACCGGTGCGAAGGTACTGTCCTCGGCCACCACCGTCGCAGAAGCGGTGTGGCTGGAGCAGCATGGCTGCGATGCAATCATTGCCATGGGTTTTGAGGCCGGAGGCCATCGCGGGATGTTTCTCAGCGATGACCTGAGCAGCCAGGTGGGGACTTTCGCCCTGGTGCCACAAGTCGTCGATGCTGTGAAAGTGCCGGTGATTGCCGCTGGCGGCATCGCTGATGCACGAGGCGTCGCCGCCGCCTTCATGCTGGGCGCTTCGGCGGTGCAGGTGGGCACGGCGTACCTGTTCACCCCGGAAGCCAAGGTCAGCCCGTCCCATCACAAAGCGTTGCGCACCGCCAAGGAAAGCGAGACGGCGGTTACCAACGTGTTCACCGGTCGCCCGGCCCGGGGCATCCTTAACCGGGTGATGCGTGAACTGGGGCCCATGAGCGCCAAAGCCCCGGCCTTCCCCCTGGCCGGTGGCGCGTTGATGCCGTTGCGGGCCAAAGGTGAAGCGGACTTCAGCAACCTCTGGGCCGGCCAGGCATTTACTCTCGGCGTTGAATTGACCACCGAAGCACTGACTCGAAAACTGGCTGAAGAAGGATTAGCGAGACTGTCAGGTCGCTCCTGAGCATCAGTATCGTTAAAAGTGTATACAATTCTGCGCAACACATTCCGTTCAAAGGCAATTCGCTATATATTTATGTACATAACGATTTGCCCCTGCCGCAATTGCCTTTAACGGAGCCGTTTCATGACCATTCGTGCCTCACGTTTTGCCCCGACCTGCCTGGCGAGCCTTCTCGCCGTGTTCGCCCTCGGCTCAGCCCAGGCGGACGAAGTCCAGGTCGCTGTCGCCGCCAACTTCACCGCACCCATCCAGGCCATCGCCGCTGACTTCGAAAAAGACACCGGGCATAAACTGGTCACCTCCTTTGGTGCCACCGGGCAGTTCTACACCCAGATCAAAAACGGCGCGCCGTTCGAAGTGTTCCTCTCGGCAGACGACAGCACCCCGAAAAAACTTGAGGCCGAAGGCGACTCCGTCAAGGGTTCACGCTTCACCTACGCCGTCGGCACCCTGGCGCTGTGGTCGGCCAAGGAAGGCTACGTCGATGCCAAGGGCGATGTACTGAAAAAGAACGCCTACCAGCACCTGTCCATCGCCAACCCGAAAGCCGCGCCTTATGGCCTGGCGGCTACCCAGGTACTGGCCAGGGAAGGTCTGACCGACAAGGTCAAGGACAAGATCGTTGAAGGCCAGAACATCACCCAGGCCTACCAGTTCGTCTCCACCGGCAACGCCGAGCTGGGTTTTGTCGCCCTGTCGCAGATCTACAAGGACGGCAAGATCACCAGCGGTTCGGCCTGGATCGTCCCCGCCAGCCTGCACGACCCGATCAAGCAAGACGCTGTGATTCTCAACAAGGGCAAGGACAACCCGGCCGCCAAGGCACTGGTTGACTACCTCAAGGGGCCGAAAGCGGCAGCTGTCATCAAGTCCTACGGTTACGAAATCTAAATGTCGCTATCGAGTGCCGATTTTTCCGCCATCTGGCTGACCCTGAAACTGGCGTCCCTGACGACCGCCATCCTGCTGATTGTCGGCACTCCGATTGCGTTATGGCTGTCGCGCACCCGTTCCTGGTTGCGCGGCCCGGTCGGGGCGATTGTCGCCCTGCCCCTGGTGCTGCCACCGACGGTGATTGGTTTTTATCTGTTGCTGGCCCTCGGCCCTCACGGGTTCCTTGGACAGCTCACCCAGTCACTCGGCCTCGGCACCCTCACTTTCAGCTTTGCGGGGCTGGTCATCGGTTCGGTGTTGTATTCGATGCCGTTTGTGGTCCAGCCGCTGCAAAACGCTTTTTCCGCCATCGGCACGCGCCCGCTCGAAGTGGCCGCGACCTTGCGGGCCAATCCCTGGGACACCTTTTTCAGCGTGACGCTGCCCCTGGCCCGCCCGGGTTTCATTACCGCGGCCATTCTCGGTTTCGCCCACACCGTCGGCGAATTCGGCGTGGTGCTGATGATCGGCGGCAACATTCCCGAGAAGACCCGTGTGGTCTCGGTACAGATCTACGATCACGTCGAAGCCATGGAATATGCCCAGGCCCATTGGCTGGCCGGGGCGATGCTGGTGTTCTCGTTTGTCGTCCTGCTGGCGCTGTATTCCAGCCGTAAAACCAAAGCGGGCTGGAGCTGATCGATGATTCAAATGCGTCTGAAACTGCGATATTCAGGCTTCGCCCTGAACGTCGACCTGCAACTGCCGGGCCGTGGCGTCACGGCGCTTTACGGCCACTCCGGCTCGGGAAAGACCACTTGCCTGCGCTGCATCGCCGGCCTGGAACGGGCCGATCAAGGCTTTATCCAGGTCAATGATGAAGTCTGGCAAGACAGCGACAACAGGATCTTCGTCGCGCCGCACAAACGCGCGCTCGGCTACGTGTTCCAGGAAGCCAGCCTGTTTCCCCATCTGTCGGTGCTGGCCAACCTGGAGTTTGGACTCAAGCGCATCCCCAGGCCACAGCGTCGGGTCGACATGGCCCACGCCACCGAGTTGCTGGGCATCAGCCATTTGCTGGACCGGCACCCGCAACACCTTTCAGGCGGAGAGCGTCAGCGCGTCGGCATCGCCCGCGCCTTGCTCACCAGCCCGAAACTGCTGTTGATGGACGAACCCCTGGCGGCGCTGGATGCCCAGCGCAAGGGTGAAATCCTGCCCTACTTGCAGCGCCTGCACGACGAACTCGACATCCCGGTGCTGTACGTCAGCCACTCCCAGGATGAAGTCGCGCGGCTGGCCGACCATATCGTGTTGCTCAGCAACGGCAAGGCACTGGCCAGCGGCCCGATCGGCCAGACCCTGGCACGCCTCGATTTGCCGCTGGCAAT
Organism: Pseudomonas sp. GM74; assembly: GCF_000282455.1. Classification (GTDB taxonomy): domain Bacteria; phylum Pseudomonadota; class Gammaproteobacteria; order Pseudomonadales; family Pseudomonadaceae; genus Aquipseudomonas. The sequence continues at coordinate 1,352 of NZ_AKJG01000131.1, read as the reverse complement.
GGGGGATGACGCCGGTGTGGTGATCGAAGGTCGCGTCAGCGCCTATGACGCCGACTATCAATTGCTCAGCCTGCAATTGCCCGACACCAGCCTGGACATTCGCGTGCCGCATACGCCGATGGACGTGGGCCAGGCACTGCGCTGCAAGGTCCAGGCGCGGGATGTGAGCCTGAGTCTGGACAATGCCGGGCACAGCAGCATTCTCAATCGCCTGCCGGTCACCGTGGTCAGTGAAATGAACGCCGATAACGCCGCCCACGTGCTGATTCGCCTGGACGCCGCCGGCACTCCACTGCTTGCGCGGATCACGCGTTATTCCCGTGATCAATTGAACGTCCATCCCGGCCAGCCACTCTGGGCGCAAATAAAAGCGGTTGCGGTGCTGGCGTAAATCCGAAGGCACGACTGCGCCGGGCAGAGGCCAGCGCCTGAACCGACGAATTGACCTGTCTATTTTTTGCACGATCAGCAATGACTTCTATAGTTGAACTGAACACGAATCCGCTGCGGAGACGCCATGGAAGACATTTTCGTCGTGAAGCGTTGCAACAAGATCATCATCCATGGCCGCCGTGAGGGTGAAGTTGACCACCTGCCACCGGATGCCGCGGTCTGGTACCGCATCGCCGATACCCGCACCCAAGGCTTTATCGGTGATGGCTACGAGGTTGAAGAGGACGCCGTGCGTGTTTGCCGTCAGTTGAACGCTAAATCACAAGTGACAGCCCGACAAGGATGACGGCCCATCGCCATTTTTTTAACGGGTCTATACTGAAAGAGTTGAAGGATCGATAACCCATTCGGCAGAAAGCTCGCTCCAGGCGGGCTTTTTGCTGCCACACACAGGTTTCTTGAACGGAGGTGTCTCCCATGTCCGAAAAAGAGTCCATCACCACCCTGCTCACCTTGCTGGATTCCCGTCAGGCTCGCTTGGCCGCGGCCTGCAAGGAAATAGCCGACTGGGTCGATCATCAAGGCGGACACCCCACCGCCCTCAGAATTCGTGATCGCCTGAACGACATCGAAAAGGACACGCCGCTGATCCGGCACACGCTGTCGTCTCTCCAGCCTGTCGACCGGCCTCTGCCTCGGTTCAGATGATCCGTCACGGATTTACGGTGCGAGGACAGGCCTGATTCGGGCAGCATGATCGATCGGTGACGACGTTTCCGAGCGTCTGGCTGCATGATTGACTTCAACCCTCTCCCACGACCCGGCCCATGCTGGGTTTTTTGTTGCCCAAATCCAATCGAACTAATGCCGATCAGTTAAGCGCTAATGCGGTCTGTAGCAGCTGCCGAGCCCGCGAGGCTGCGTTCGGCTGCGAAGCAGTCGTGAGTCCAGCTGACGCG
>NZ_AKJG01000129.1 GCF_000282455.1 Pseudomonas sp. GM74 | reverse complement strand
CAGCCGAACGCAGCCTCGCGGGCTCGGCAGCTGCTACAGATCATTAACCTCTAGAGGTCGCCCTTATCCATGGAATAGGCGACAAGGCTTATTGAGTCATTGCGCTCAAAATCCGATGAGCAATCCTGACCCGCTCCGCATTGGGATAATTCTTGTTGGCCAGCATCACAATGCCGATGTCCTTCGATGGCACGTACGCCACATAAGCCCCAAAACCACCGGTTGAACCTGTCTTGTTGATCAGCACGTTCTCTGGCTGCGCTTGAGGCGGGTTCAGCCACCGGACTTCATGGGCTTGCATGGCCATTGGCGTGGAGTTGCCGTCCAGCAAGCGATCCAGTGTGATCGGGTAGCGATACATCTCCCAGCCCAGGCCCTGGGTCATGTCGCCAACGGTGTAGTAGGCGCTATGAGTCAAGGCGATGGCTTGCTGCAACGGCTTTTCCAGGGGTGCCGGCTTCATGTTTACGCCGACGTAGGCCAGCAAGTCAGAGGCGCTGGTCTTCACCCCGTACGCCTCGGAATCCAGTGCCCCCGGAGTGACCCGTACCGGTTTGTCGTCCTTGTTGTAGCCCTGGGCGTACAGCGCCATCTGGTCCTGCGGCACATGCACATAGGTGTGCTTGAGGCCCAGTTTCGGCAACAGGGTTTTCTCCATCAGCTCGTCAAATGGCTGGCCCATGCTTTGGGCGGCGAGGTAGCCGAACAGGCCGAGGCTGGGGTTCGAATACAGTCGGTGGCTGCCGGGGGCGTAGAGCGGTTTCCATTGTTTGTAGTAGCCGAGCATCTTGTCGGCCGAATCATATTCAGCGGGGAATTGCAGCGGCAGGCCGCCGGCGCTGTAGGTGCCCAGTTGCAGCACGCTGATGTGGTCGAATGGGCTGCCGCGCAAGGCCGGCAGGATCTGGCTGGCCTTGTCCGACAGTGACAATTTGCCGGTGGCCTGGGCGTAGGCGGCGAGGGTGGCGGTGAAGGTTTTGCTGACGGAGCCGATCTCGAACAGGGTGTCTTGGGTGACGGGGGTTCCGGTTTCTTTCGAGGCGACACCATAGTTGAAGTAATGCGCCTGGCCGTTGACGGTGACTGCCACGGCCATCCCATGGATACCCTCGGCTTGCATCACCGGTTGTACAGCGGCGTTCACCACTGCCTCGATTTGATCCTGTGCCACGCACTGGCCCGCGGCGAATATCGCCATGCAAGCGGCGATGGTTTTCAGCCTGTCCATGTTGGTTTCATCCGTCGTTGATTCAGTTGCGCGTCATTTTAGGGCGTGAAGCGCCATGCTCCGAGCGCTTTTTAAAATAGGCGGCCAACAGGCGGCCACGCGCAACCGTTGATTCAACGCACTTGCCGATTCAACGCACCAGGCACGGACGCTTGTTATCGAACTTCCAGCCCGGAATCAAAAACTGCATCGCCACGCTGTCATCCCGAGCCCCCAGGCCCATGCCTTTGTACAGTTCGTGAGCTTTGGCGACCTGATCCATGTCCAGCTCCACCCCTAGCCCCGGTTTCTGCGGTACCTGCACGCAGCCTTCGACGATTTGCAGTGGGGCCTTGGTCAGGCGCTGGCCGTCCTGCCAGATCCAGTGGGTGTCGATGGCGGTGATCTCGCCCGGCGCGGCTGCCGCGACATGGGTGAACATCGCCAAGGAGATGTCGAAGTGGTTGTTGGAGTGCGAACCCCAGGTCAGGCCCCATTCGTGGCACATCTGCGCCACGCGCACCGAGCCCTGCATGGTCCAGAAGTGCGGGTCGGCCAGGGGAATGTCGACCGACTGCAACTGGATCGCGTGGCCCATCTCCCGCCAGTCGGTGGCGATCATGTTGGTCGCGGTCTTCAGGCCCGTGGCGCGACGGAACTCGGCCATGACTTCGCGTCCCGAGTAACCGTTTTGCGCCCCGCACGGGTCTTCGGCATAGGCCAGCACGTGGTGCTGATCGCGGCACAGGCGGATGGCTTCTTTCAGTGACCAGGCGCCATTCGGGTCGAGGGTGATGCGCGCATCGGGGAAACGTTCGGCCAGGGCCGTGACCGCTTCGATTTCGGCGTCGCCGCTGAGCACGCCGCCCTTGAGCTTGAAGTCCTTGAAGCCATAACGCGCGTGGGCCGCCTCGGCCAGGCGCACCACCGAATCGGCGGTCATGGCTTTCTCGTGTCGCACGCGGAACCAGTCGTTGTCGGCGTCCGGTTCGCTGCGGTAGGCGAGGTCGGTTTCGTTGCGATCACCGACATAAAACAGATAACCGAGCATCTTCACTTCATCGCGCTGCTGGCCTTCGCCGAGCAGGGCGGCCACCGGCACGTCCAGGTGCTGGCCGAGCAAGTCGAGCAATGCGGCTTCCAGGCCGGTGACGGCGTGAATGGTGATGCGCAGGTCGAAGGTCTGCAAACCGCGACCACCGGCGTCGCGGTCGGCGAAGGTCTGGCGCACTTGATTGAGTATTTTCTGCCAAGTGCCGATCGGGCTACCAACCACCAGGCTGCGTGCGTCCTCGAGGGTCTGGCGAATGCGCTCGCCCCCCGGCACTTCGCCGACGCCTGTGCGACCGGCGTTGTCCTTTAGGATCACGATGTTGCGGGTGAAAAACGGGCCGTGGGCGCCGCTCAGGTTGAGCAGCATGCCATCATGACCGGCAACCGGAACCACTTGCATGCTGGTGATGACCGGGGCTTTTGCGGTGTCTTGTGCAGTCATTTTTTTATCCTTTCAGGCGTGACGTGGCGCAGCTTTGGCCGATTCGACGGCAGGCGCGGATTTGGGTTTGTTGCGGGCGGCAAACACGATGATGGCGGCGATGATCGAGGTCGCGGCCAGGCCGTACAGCCCGCCCTGAATGGAGCCGGTGCGTTCTTCCAGCAGGCCGAATGTGGTCGGCGCAACGAAGCCGCCGAGGTTGCCCACCGAGTTGATCAGCGCGATGACACCCGCAGCGATGCGCGCATCCAGGTAGGCCTGGGGAATTGGCCAGAACAGCGACGAGGCCGATTTGAAGCCCAGTGCTGCAAAGCAGATGGCGACAAAGGCGAACACCGGCCCGCCGGTGGTGGACATGAACATCCCGGCCGCGGCGATCAACAGGGCAGTGGCGACCCAGGCTTGCTGGTGTTTCCATTTGGCCGACAGGGAAGCGAAGGCGTACATGCCGACAATCGACAGCAGCCACGGAATCGAGTTGAACATTCCGACCTGGAAGTCGCTGAGGTCGCCCATCTTCTTGATGATGCTCGGCAGCCAGAAGGTCGCGGCATAGATGGTCAGCTGGATGAAGAAGTAGATCAGGCAGAACAGGATGATCTGGCGGTCCTTGAGCAATTTGCCCAGCGACGGTTTGATCGGTGTGGCGGCTTCGCGGGCCAGTTGTTCGTCGTCGATGGCCTTGACCAGCGCGTCCTGCTCCTCGCGGCTCAGCCATTTGGCGTCGTGGGGTTTGGAATCGAGCCAGAACCAGACAAAAACACACAGACCCACCGAGAACATGCCTTCGATGAAGTACATCCATTGCCAGCCATGCATCCCGAATCCACTGATTTGCAGCAGCAAACCGGACAGTGGACCGGAGATCAGCGAGGCAATCGCCGAGCCACTGAGGAAAATGGCAATCGCCTTGCCGCGCTCCACTCCAGGCAACCAGCGGGTGAAGTAGTAGATCACCCCGGGAAAGAAACCGGCTTCGGCCACGCCCAGCAGAAATCGAAGGATGTAGAAGTGGGTTTCGTTCTGGATGAATGCCATGCCTGCGGCGACCAGGCCCCAGGTCAGCATGATCCGTGTCAGCCAGATCCGCGCGCCGACTTTTTGCAGGAGGATGTTGGAGGGCACTTCGAACAGCGCATAACCGATGAAGAACAGCCCGGCACCGAGGCCATAGGCGGCAGCGCCAATGCCCAGGTCATGTTCCATGTGGGCGCGGACGAAGCCGATGTTCACGCGATCTATGTAATTGACGATGAACATGATGACGAACAGCGGCAAGACGTGACGTTTGACTTTGGCGATGGCGGACTTCAGCGCTGAATTGGCGTCGTCGTGCATCCCGGAGATGGATGTATTCACTGCGTTTTCTCCCACTCGTTATTTTTATGCGGGGTAAGGCTGGGTGCTGCGTTGTTGATAGACATCATACAACTACATTTTTTGATCTTGCAACCGCATTTGTCCAATGAAATGGCGCGGTATTAGAGGTTTTTTATTCTGTTGGTGGTGTCGGGTGGCCTTTAAAGCGAATCAATATGGCTGATTGTTGAGTGTTGTCATACAAGTTGAGCGAGATTTTTCAGGATTCCCGTCCGGCGCAGTGCTACGATTCGATAGCCCTGATTTCCGGACACCTTCATGCAAGAAGACCTCGAAGCACCCACCCGCAAGCGCAGCCACAACCTGGCCCATGACCTGGTGGAGAAACTGACCCAGCGCATCCTGCTCGGCCAGATGTTGCCCGGCGACAAGCTGCCGTCGGAAAACACCATCGTTCAGGAACACGGGGTCAGTCGCACGGTGGTGCGTGAGGCGATCTCGAAGTTGCAGGCCTCGGGGCTGGTGGAAACCCGGCATGGCATCGGCACGTTCGTGATCGAGCGCGCACCGGAGCAGGGGTTACAGCTCAATGTCGATACCGCACTGGGGGTGCGCAGCATTCTGGAGTTGCGCATGGGCCTGGAAACCCAGGCGGCGGCGCTGGCGGCAACGCGCCGCACCGATCTGCAACTGGCGCGGATGCGTGAAGCGCTGGACGACTATCAAAGCCTGCTGGCCAACAACGACAGCTGTGTCGAAGCGGACCGGCGTTTTCACCTGCTGATCGCCGAAGCCACCGGCAACCTGTGCTTCACCGAGATCATGCAGCACCTGGGCAGTGCCATGATCCCGCGCACCCGGGTCAATGCCGCCGAGCGTGGCGCGGTGGACTTGAGCAAGCTCGGCGAGCTGGCCAACCTCGAGCATGAGGCGATTCTCAATGCCATCAGGCGCCAGGACCCGGACGCGGCGCGGGCGGCGATGTGGCTGCACCTGAGCAACAGTCGTGACCGGTTTTCGCCCAGCTGATAGTCAGTGACACCGAGTCATCGTTCTTCGCGAGCAAGCCCGCTCCCACAGGGTTTCATTTTTGCCACAGCATTTGAGCACGACTCAAAACCTGTGGGAGCGGGCTTGCCCGCGAAGGCGCCAGTCAAGACAGCAAAAAACATGGATCAGGCCCGGGCAGCCTGAACAACCACAGCCCGCCGCTCCAGATTCAACGCCAGCACACTCGCCAACACCACCAGCCCGCCGACCACGATCATCAACGTCGGTCGCTCGCCAAGCGTATAGGACGCAATGACCATCGCCGTGGGCGGCGTCAAATACAGCGTCATCGTCGCCCGGCTCAAATCGACATGCGCCAGCACATAGGCCCAGGCCAGGTACGCCAGGGCGCTGGGGAATATTCCCAGGGCAATCACCGCAAACTGCACGCGCATCGGCGCCAGGGCGACTTGATCCACAAGGCCGGGCAGAAAAATCAACAGCAGCACCGTCCCGGACCACACCGTGTAACACACTAGCGTCAACCCGTCGTAACGCCCGGTGTGGTGCTTTTGCAGGGCAAAGTAGAGGCTCCAGGACACCGCCGCCAGCAGGATCAGCAAGCCGTGGGCGTCAATGCTGCCCAGGCCATGATCGCCCGCCACCACAATCACCACGCCAAACAATCCGAGCAGCACACACCCCCAGCGCCACAGGCTCACCTGATCCTTGAACACGAAGCGCGCGATCAGCGTGCTGAACAGCGGCGTGGTCTGGGCCAGGACGCTCGAAGCGCCAGCGCTGACGCCTTGCTGCCCGAAGTTGATCGCCACGTGGTGCAGGCTCACGGCAAAGAAACCCAGGCCGAACATCAGTGGCAGATCGCGCAGGCTCGGCAGGCGAATGCCCTTGAACATCGCGACCACGGCCATGAACACGGAAGCCAGCAAGAAACGCAGGAGCGCCAGGTGCACCGGGTCATAGGCCAGCAAGCCGATATGGATGCCGGTCGGGGAGTAGCCCCAGCAAGCCACGACAAACGTCATGGCCAGGATGATTTTCCAGGGTGAAACGGGGGAGGGTGTGAGCGGCGTCATGGTCGTGCACCTGTGGGTGGATGCACCGAGTATCAGAAAGCGGATCGTTCGCCACAACTGACTTATACTGCGCTAACCGTTCACTGTGGGTGATGTATGGAGCTGGCACAGATTCGCATGTTCAAGACCGTCGCCGACGTCGGCAGCATCGCCCGCGCAGCCGAGCTGTTGCATTGCGTGCCGTCGAACATCACGGCACGGATCAAGGCCCTGGAGGCCGAACTGGGTGTCGCGCTGTTTCTGCGCGAAGGCCGAGGGCTGCGCATCAGCCCGTCGGGGCAAACGTTCCTGGCCTACGCCTCTAAAATTCTCGCCCTCACCGCCGAGGCCAAGCGCGCGGTCGACCCTTCGGCCGAGCCCTCCGGCCCCTTGCGCATCGGGGCCATCGAGTCGTCGGCCACCGGGCGTTTGCCGCGTCTGCTGGCGAAATTCCACAAGCGTTTCCCGCAGGTAGCACTGGAGCTGACCACCGGCTCCTGGGGCCAGTTGCTCGATGACACGCTCAATCACAAACTCGACGGCGCCATCGTCGCGGTGGATGTCGAGCGTTCGCACCTCAAGCGCACGCCGATGTACCGCGAAGAGCTGCTGCTGATCGCCTCGACCTCCCTGGGGCCGCTGCGGGACGTCAGTGATTTGCAGGACCAGACCGTGTTCATGTGGCCCCAGGGCTGTCCGTATCGGGCGGCGCTGGAGCATTGGCTGTTGCGACAGGGGCAGGCGCTGCCGATTGTCAGCCTGGCCAGTTATGGCGCGATTGTCGGTTGCGTCAGCGCCGGTGCCGGCGTGGCGCTGGTGCCCAAAGGCGTGTTCGATCAATACGCCAAAGGCGCGGGGTGCGCGGGGTTTGAGTTCCCCGAACTGACCGCCGTCGACAACCTGTTTTACTGGCACGAAAACGCCGGGGTGCACCCGGCGCGTGAGGCGTTCGTGGCGATGTTGCGCGAGGAATTTGCCTGACGCAGTACCTGTGGGAGAGCCTGTGGGAGCGAGCTTGCTCGCGATGACGGAGTGTCAGTCGCTAACAATATTGACTGATACACCGCTATCGCGAGCAAGCTCGCTCCCACAGGGTTTTGTGTGTATTTGAAGGTCAGTTCACACCTACGTCCCGCATCAGCAAACCAAACTCCAGATCCACTGCATCCGGTATCGGCAAATACACCGTATGCCCATCCCCCGGTGCAACTTCGATCGCTTCACCCTTGGCGTTTTGCAATTGATGCAGATCGAAGTGGAAGTTGCCCTTGGGCGTCATCAGCTCCATGTGATCGCCCAGGCCGAAGCGGTTCTTCACCTTGACCTCGGCCAGGCGATCGCGGCGCTGGCCGGTCAACTCACCGACAAACTGCTGGCGCTCCGACACCGAGCTGCCGTTCTGGTAGTTCTGGTATTCGTCATGCACATGCCGGCGCAGAAAACCTTCGGTGTAGCCGCGCTGGGCGAGGGACTCCAGGTCGGTCATCAGGTCACGGTCGAAGGCCCGGCCCGCTACCGCGTCGTCGATGGCCCGGCGATAAACCTGGGTGGTGCGCGCGCAGTAAAAATGGGATTTGGTCCGGCCTTCGATTTTCAGCGAGTGCATGCCCATGTGCGTCAGGCGTTCGACGTGCTGCACGGCGCGCAGGTCCTTGGCGTTCATGATGTAGGTGCCGTGTTCGTCTTCGAAGGCCGGCATCTGTTCGCCGGGACGATTGGCTTCCTGCAACAGGAACACCTGTTCGGTAGGCGCGCCGATGCCCAGGGTGGGTTCCGGTTGATACTGTTGCACGATCTCGCCGAGCTGGTTTTCCGTGGCCGGTTGCGCTGAATATTTCCAGCGACAGGCATTGGTGCAACTGCCCTGATTGGCGTCGCGCTTGTTCATGTAGCCCGACAGCAGGCAGCGCCCGGAATAGGCCATGCACAACGCGCCGTGCACGAACACCTCCAGTTCCATGGCCGGCACTTGCTCGCGGATCTCGGCGATTTCTTCCAGGGATAGCTCCCGGGACAGGATGATCCGGCTCAAGCCTTGCTGCTGCCAGAACTCGACGCTCGCCCAGTTCACCGTATTGGCCTGCACCGAAAGGTGAATCGGCATCTGCGGGTAGTGCCGGCGCACCAGCATGATCAGGCCGGGGTCGGACATGATCAGTGCATCCGGGGCCATGGCGATCACCGGTTCAAGGTCCTTGAGGAAGGTCTTGAGCTTGGCGTTGTGCGGCGCGATGTTCACCACCACGTAAAAGCGCTTGCCCCGGGCCTGTGCCTCGCGAATGCCGAGGGCCAGGTTGGCGTGGTCGAATTCGTTGTTGCGCACCCGCAGGCTGTAGCGCGGCTGGCCGGCGTACACCGCATCGGCGCCGTAGGCGAAGGCGTAACGCATGTTTTTCAGGGTGCCGGCGGGGGCAAGCAGTTCGGGAGCAATCAGGTTCATGGCGGGTCGATCGCAAAAGCCGCGCAGGGTAAACGACTTGGCCCGAGGGTTTGTTGATCTGGATCTATGCTTTGTTCACGAACGGAGGGCACTCGCGCTGGCCGTGGCGACCTAAGCATCAGGACGTACCTTTGCGTCCGGGCAGACTGGCATGGATCCTACATGAACGACGAAACCCTGAAAGACAGATCGCTGACCGTCCTGCTGGCCCTGGTGAGCATCGCCTTCGTCTGGATTCTGCTGCCGTTCTACGGCGCCGTGTTCTGGGCGGTGATCCTCGGGATCCTCTTTGCTCCCCTGCAACGGCGACTGCAACTGAAGTTCGGCTGGGAGCGCAACCTCACGTCGCTGCTCACATTGAGCATCTGCCTGTTGAGTGCGATCCTGCCTGTGATAGTCCTCGGCGTCTTCCTGGTCCAGGAGGGAACCGCGCTCTACAAGAACATCGAAAGCGGCGAACTGGACATCGCCGGGTATGTGGCGCAGTTCAAGCACAGCCTGCCGTCATATTTCCAGCATTTGCTCGACCGCTTCGGCATCGGGGAGCTCAATGGGCTGAGGGAGAAAATCATCAAGAGCGCGATGACCGGCAACGAGTTCTTCGCCACTCAGGTCTTCAGTTTCGGCCAGGGCACGTTCGAGTTCATCGTCAGCTTTTTCATCATGCTGTACCTGCTGTTTTTCTTCCTGCGCGACGGTGCGGAACTGGCGCGCAAGGTGCGCCTGGCGGTGCCATTGCAGGAACAGCAGAAACGCCGTTTGCAGCTCAAGTTCAATCGTGTGGTGCGGGCCACGGTGAAGGGCAACCTGCTGGTGGCGATCACGCAAGGCGCGCTGGGCGGTCTGGTCTTCTGGTTTCTGGACATTCCCAGCGTATTGCTCTGGGCGGTGTTGATGGCGTTTCTGTCGCTGCTGCCGGCGGTGGGGGCGGGAATCGTCTGGGTGCCGGTGGCGGTGTTCTTCCTGCTCACCGGGGCGATCTGGCAGGGCGTGGTGCTGGGATTGTTCGGGGTCTTCGTGATCGGGCTGGTGGACAACCTGCTCCGGCCGTTACTGGTGGGCAAGGACACCAAAATGCCGGACTACATGATCCTGATCTCGACCCTCGGCGGCCTGGCGATTTTCGGACTGAACGGCTTTGTCATCGGCCCGTTGATCGCGGCCCTGTTCATGTCGAGCTGGGCCATTTTCGTTGAAACCAAACCGCGGGTGCAGCTGCCTTAGGCGCTGAGCCTGCCGGACTGGCCAGTGCCGATGCGTTGCGACAGTTCCTGGGCGGCGGGTAGCGACGTGAGCGGGCCGCTGATCTGCACCCCGTCCTGCACCAGGTACCAGCAGGCGAGCATGCCCAGTTCCCTGAGCTGTGCGGGGACGGCGCTGCCGATAACGGACATGATCTGAACCTTGGACATGACAAGTACCTCCATCAATCTGTGGAGCTACTTTAAGGTCCGGGTGCCTTGAGGAGTAATCAACGCTTTCGATAGTGGTCATTGATGCCAGAGGGGGTAAACGACCGTTGGCAGGTCAGCTGACCACCTGATCGAGCATATGAACCACTTCCTGCTCGTTGAGCAGGCCCTTGCGCACCAGGCTTTGCGTCAACAGCGAGAGAAACTTGGCGCTGCGATGACCTTCCAGGTGCTTGAGTTCGGTCAGTGCGTTGTACACCTTGCTGGAGGTGCACAGACCGACGATGCGGTGCGGGTTTTGCGTTGGCATGTGGTCGTCCTTGTTGTTATCAATCTGTTTTAGACGGACAGCCCCGAGCTTGAGGAACTGTCATGACAAAAATATGACCGTTTTTTGCCACGCGGCAGAAATCGGCTCGAGTCCATCTTGCCCGTTTCTGCCACGGGCACTGTCCCGATAGCGACCTTGGCGAGATTTATCCAGACCTGCACCGACAATCGGGCATAAAAAAGCCCCGCTGTTTCAGCGGGGCTGGATGAGTTCGTTACCAGTGACCTCGGCCGTAGTAGCCCCGTGGCGGGCCGTAATAACCACGGGCCGGGCCGTAGTAACCACGGGCCGGGCCGTAGTAACCACGGGGTGGGCCGTAGTAAACCGGGGCCGGGCGGTAGTAGATCGGTTGTTGCACGTAGACCGGGGCCGGCTGGTAGTAAACCGGAGGCGGTGGTGCGTAATAAACCGGCGCGGGCTGGTAGTAGACCGGTTGCGGTGCGACATAAACCGGGCGGTTGGCGTTGATCAGAGCCGAGCCGACGATGGCAGTACCGACGATCGCTCCGAATACCGCCGCGTCATTACCACCACCATGGGCTTGCGCCTGTCCTGCGATAGCGAGGGCGCCGATCAGCAAGGCTACTGTGGGGACTTTACGGATCATGATAGTTCCTCGGTTCTTCGCCCCGGCGCTTGTGTCTGCAATAGACCCAAGGATTGTCGCGGGGATACTTCTAAGACAGCGTTTTTCTGAAAAACAGCACGGCCGCGAGGTAAATTTTGTGTAAGGTCTGTACCGACTTTCCTACCGACCCATGTAAGGCCGCGTTAACACACTTACATGATCGATCAGAACCCGATGGAGGGCTAATCCCGTCCATCCGAAAAGTGCATTTGAAGGAGCTTCCCCATGCAGATGAACCCCAACAAAGACACCCAGCTGTGCATGTCCCTTTCAGGACGCCCCGGGAACTTTGGTCTGCGTTTTCACAATCATCTGTATGAACAGCTGGGCCTGAATTTCTACTACAAGGCCTTTGCCAGCCAGGACCTGCCGGGTTCCGTTGCCGGCATTCGCGCCCTGCGGATTCGTGGCTGTGGCGTGTCGATGCCGTTCAAGGAAGCCTGCATTGCCCTGGTGGATGAACTCGACGCGTCTGCAGCAGCCATTCAATCGATCAACACCATCGTCAACACCGACGGTCATCTCAAGGCCTACAACACTGACTACATCGCCGTTGCCCAGTTGCTGGAAAAACACCAGGTGCCCAAGGACTCGACCTTTGCCTTGCGCGGCAGCGGCGGCATGGCCAAGGCCGTGGCGAGCGCCTTGCGTGATGGCGGCTATGAAAACGGCCTGATCGTGGCCCGCAACGAGCGTGCCGGGCAGGCGCTGGCGCAGTCGTTGGGGTATGAGTGGCAGGCCGAGTTGGGGAATCGTCGCCCGCAAATGCTGGTCAACGTCACCCCGATCGGCATGACGGGGGGACCGGAGGCCGAGCAACTGGCCTTTGAGCCTGAGGTGATCGAAAAAGCGGACACTGTCTTCGATGTGGTGGCGATTCCCTCGGAAACCCCGCTGATCGTGCGTGCTCGTGCCGAAGGCAAGCGGGTCATCACCGGGCTGGAAGTGATCGCGATCCAGGCGCTGGAGCAATTCGTGCTCTATACCGGCGTGCGGCCAACGGATGAGCAATTCCAGAAGGCCGTGGCGTTTGCCCGCAGCTAGGAGGTGTCCATGCATCCCCCCATTCTCAACCTGAATTCAGTCGAACTTGAACCGCTGCCCGAAGCGTTTGCGCCGAGCGGTGAAACCGCCGGTCGCTATCAACAGCGCCTGGCCCGTGTCGGTCAGCAACTGGGGGCGCAAAAGCTGGGTTATCGCCTGTATGTGCTGGAGCCAGGCATGCGCGGCAGCCCGTTTCACAGTCATCGGGTCAATGAGGAAATGTTCTACGTCGTGGCCGGGGAGGGGGAGGTCCGCCTGGGGACCGAACGTTTTCCGATCCGCGCCGGTGATGTGATCGCCTGTCCACCGGGTGGGCCTGAAAAGGCGCATCAGATCATCAATACCAGTAACGGTGAGTTGCGGTACCTGGCCGTCAGCACCCAGCAATCGCCGGAAATCTGTGAGTACCCGGATTCCGGCAAATACGCCGTGATGGATGACTTCAAGGTGGATGCCGAGGGTAATGCTTCGGGTTTTGTTGCAGTGGCCCGGCAAGCGGACGGGGTGGATTACTGGGACGGCGAATAGGCGCAAACACCGCGAACCCCCTGTGGGAGCGGGCTTGCTCGCGAAGGCGATGGTCGACTCAGCATTGATGTGACTGACAGATCGCATTCGCGAGCAAGCCCGCTCCCACATTGGGATCTCTGTAGCCTGATTATTCGAGCCGAGCCAGCCTTTCTTCCAGCGCTGCAATCCGCGCTTCCAGTTCTTCAATGCGTTCAACCGAAACCCCGCTGCTGCCCCGTTCGGCCGGGTTTTGCCGTGCTGCCATGATCGCTTCGATATCCGCCGGGTCGCCCAGGGCGTGGGTGTAACGGTCTTCGCGCTGGCCGGCCTGGCGCGGAATCAGTACGGCCAGGCCCCGGGCAATCAGGCGTTCGAGTTGATGCACCACCTGTTCGGCATCTTCGAACTCATGCATGCGCCCGCTGCGGGTCAGCAGTTCATTGACGGTCTGCGGGCCGCGCAGAAACATCAGCCCGCTCAGGATGACCTGCGCCGGCACCAGTTCCAGGGCCTTGTCGACCTTGTGCTCCCAGCGGTCGGCGCGGCTGCCCATCACCAGTCTGGTGAAGCCGCGTCCTTCGAGGGCGCGCAGGCTCTGGCCGACCTGGCCCGGTGTCAGGTTCATCACCGGCTCGCGGCTGGTTTTCTGGTTGCAGGCAATCACCAGGGCATTGAGGGTCAGGGGATAGGTTTCCGGGCTGGTGGCCTGCTTCTCGATCAACGAGCCCAGAATGCGGATTTCCGTACTGTTGAGTCGTGGCTCATCGAAAGTCGTCTCTTGCTCAGTGCTCATGGTTCTGCGTCCTTACCCGATTCATGTTTTTCACTCGCGTGGGTGCACTTTAGATGGGCAGGCGCCAATGGCAACCGAATTCGTTGTGTCATCAGGGGAATGATGACAAAAAGTGTATGAAATATTGACGTCATTTTTACAAATGGCCGGGCACCGTATGCGGGGTCGCGCGAGTGCGTCCACGGGACGGAGCACTGCTGGCGTCATCGCCCTGATATAGCTCAGTTCTGCATCGAGTCGGCCGGTGTACGACACCTTGATTCGCCACTGATAAAAGAAATCCAATAAAGGCGAGAGTGACTCCATGAGCCAAGAGATTTTTGTATCCGTACTGATTCCCGCTAAGAACGAAGCGAACAACCTCAAGCCACTGCTTGAGGAAATCCGCGTGGCACTGGCCGATGAGGCTTACGAAATCATCGTGGTCGACGACGGCAGCACCGATTCGACCCTGCAGGAACTGCGGCAGACTCGCCAAAACGGCTTGAACACCCTGCGCATCCTGCATCACGAGCGGTCGCTGGGGCAGAGCACCTCGCTGTACCACGCGGCCCGTGAGGCCCGCGGTATGTGGCTGGCGACCCTCGATGGCGACGGCCAGAACGACCCGGCGGACATCCCCGGCATGCTCGCGCTGGTGCGCGGCGAACCGGGAAAAGTCGATGTGCAGCTGGTGGCCGGGCACCGGGTCAATCGCCGTGACACCGCGAGCAAACGCTACGCCTCGCGGTTCGCCAACAACCTGCGCCGCCGCCTGCTCAAGGACGCCACCCCGGACACCGGTTGCGGCCTGAAGCTGATCGAGCGCGCGGCGTTCTTGCGCCTGCCGTACTTCGACCACATGCATCGCTACATTCCGGCGCTGATCCAGCG
>NZ_AKJG01000128.1 GCF_000282455.1 Pseudomonas sp. GM74 | reverse complement strand
CTGACGTACCGCAATGACTGATTTTACGACTGCTTCGCAGCCGAACGCAGCCTCGCGGGCTCGGCAGCTGCTACAGATCGCATTACCGCTTAACTGACTGGCATTAACCGCGCCGCCTGTGGTTTTTTCGCGAGCAAGCTCGCTCCTACAGAAACGCACAAACAAAAACGCCCCGACCAGGGCCGGGGCGTTTCATGTGCAGCTAAAGGCTTAGCGCGGGAATGCTGGCGGGTTTACACCGGCCATGTCTTCCATCACGCGAACCACCTGGCAGCTGTAACCGAACTCGTTGTCGTACCAGACGTACAGAACAACGCGGTTATCCTGGGTGATGGTCGCTTCAGCGTCCACTACGCCTGCGTGGCGCGAGCCAACGAAGTCGGTGGAAACCACTTCCTGGGAGCTCACGTAGTCGATCTGCTTGTGCAGGTCCGAGTGCATGGCCATCTGGCGCAGGTACTCGTTGATCTCTTCGCGAGTGGTGGCCTTTTCCAGGTTCAGGTTCAGGATGGCCATCGACACGTTCGGCGTAGGAACGCGAATCGCGTTGCCGGTCAGCTTGCCCTTGAGCACTGGCAGCGCCTTGGCGGCTGCGGTGGCGGCACCGGTCTCGGTGATAACCATGTTCAGCGGCGCGGCACGGCCACGACGGCTGCCCTTGTGGAAGTTGTCGATCAGGTTCTGGTCGTTGGTGAACGAGTGAACGGTTTCGACGTGGCCGTTGACGATGCCGTACTTGTCGTTGACTGCCTTGAGCACCGGCACGATGGCGTTGGTGGTGCAGGAAGCCGCCGAGATGATCTTGTCGTCAGGGGTGATGTCGCCATGGTTGATGCCATGCACGATGTTCTTCAGCGCGCCCTTGCCAGGTGCGGTGAGGATCACGCGGGCAGCGCCCGGGCAGGCCAGGTGCTGGCCCAGGCCGTCGGCGTCACGCCATACACCGGTGTTGTCGACGATCAGAGCGTTTTCGATGCCGTACTGGGTGTAGTCGACTTCGGCCGGGCTCTTGGCGTAGATAACCTGGATCAGGTTGCCGTTGGCGGTGATGGTGTTGTTGGCTTCATCGATGGTGATGGTGCCATCGAACGGACCATGAACCGAGTCACGACGCAGCAGGCTGGCGCGCTTGACCAGGTCGTTCTCGGCGCCCTTGCGGACAACGATGGCACGCAGGCGCAGGCCGTCGCCACCACCGGTTTTCTCGATCAGGATACGCGCCAGCAGACGGCCGATACGACCGAAGCCGTAGAGGACTACGTCGGTGCCTTTGCGGGCGGATGCGTTTTGCTGGCCAACCACGTCGGCCAGTTCTTCACGGACGAACTGCTCGGCAGTACGGCCATTGCCTTCGGCCTTGAATTTGGCCGCCAGCTTGCCCAGGTCCACCGAAGCGGCGCCGAGCTTGAGTTCGCTCATCGCCTTGATCAGCGGGAATGTTTCGTGGACGGACAGCTCGCTTTCGTCGGACTGACGGTGACGAGCAAAGCGGTGAGCTTTGAGAATCGCAATGACTGAACGATTGATCAGGCTGCGGCCATAGATCGAACTCACCACGTTGTTATTGCGGTAGAGCTGACCGATAAGCGGAATCATCGCTTCTGCGAGTGCTTCACGGTCGATCCATTCACCAAGACACTGGTCGGGCTTCTGAGTCACGGGAACCTTCCACATGTAGGGGCAGAAAAAAGGGGCTACATTATGCCGCCGAGTGACAGCGGTAGCAATGCGCGCCCGTCGTGCTTTACGTAACAATTCGTCGTTCAAAAAAATTACGCCCCGCGCAAACCCAATAAAACCGGGGCTTTCAGCGCAGTCAATTTTTTGGAGGTCACGCCTGGTTATCCGTAACCCTCCGTAACACTCGTTGTTTTTGCCACTACATATTCAGTAATTCCTGGCAAAAAACCGCCGAATTTTGTCTTTACCACTACATTTCACCAAACCCGTGCTTTAGGCGCAGTCAGCAACTGACAGGCGGCATCGTTGACCGCTACAATTGCCGACTTTGTCGCAACGCTTGGAGCTCAACCTTCCGTGCCCGTTCTGCGTCTACCGCTTCTCCCTGCCGCGGCAGGTAAACAGCACTGGGGCAACCTGCCCGGTGCCGCCCTGAGCCTGGCCATTGCCGAGGCCGCCAGCGCTGCCAAGCGCTTTACCCTGCTGCTGACCGCCGACAGCCAAAGTGCCGAACGGCTGGAACAGGAGCTGGGTTTCTTCGCCCCGGATTTGCCCGTATTGCACTTTCCCGACTGGGAAACCCTGCCCTACGACCTGTTCTCGCCGCACCAGGACATCATTTCCCAGCGCATCGCCAGCCTTTATCGGCTGCCGGAATTGAGCCATGGCGTGCTGGTGGTGCCGATCACGACCGCCCTGCATCGCCTCGCGCCGACCAAATTCCTGCTCGGCAGCAGCCTGGTGCTGGATATCGGCCAGAAGCTCGACGTCGAGCAAATGCGCACCCGGCTTGAAGCCACCGGTTATCGCTATGTCGATACGGTGTATGAACACGGCGAGTTCACCGTTCGCGGTTCGCTGATCGATCTGTTCCCGATGGGCAGCAAGCTGCCGTATCGCATCGATCTGTTCGACGACGAAATCGAAACCCTGCGCACCTTCGACCCGGAGAACCAGCGTTCGATCGACAAAGTCGACTCGGTCAAGCTGTTGCCGGCCAAGGAGTTCCCGCTACAGAAAGAAGCGGTCACCCGTTTCAAGGCGCGCTTCCGTGAGCGTTTTGACGTCGACTTCCGCCGTTGCCCGATTTTCCAGGATTTGAGCAGCGGGATTACCCCGGCCGGCATCGAGTACTACCTGCCGCTGTTCTTCGAAGAAACCTCGACACTGTTCGACTACCTGCCCCAGGACACGCAAGTGTTTTCCCTGCCGGGCATCGAGCAGGCTGCGGAAAATTTCTGGAACGACGTGCGCAATCGCTATGAAGAACGCCGCGTCGACCCGTCCCGTCCTTTATTGCCGCCCGCCGAACTGTTCCTGCCGGTGGAAGACTGCTTCGCACGCCTGAAGAACTGGCCGCGCGTAGTAGCCAGTCAACAGGATGTGGAAAGCGGTGGCGGTCGCGAGCGCTTCCCGGCTCGCGAGTTGCCGAACCTGGCCATCGAAGCCAAGGCCACCCAGCCGTTGGCGGCGTTGGCCGGTTTCCTCGACGAGTTTCCCGGCCGCGTGCTGTTTACCGCCGAATCCGCAGGCCGTCGCGAAGTGCTGCTGGAGCTGCTGGAACGCCTGAAGCTGCGACCGAAAACCGTCGACAGCTGGCCGGACTTTGTCGCCGGCAAAGACCGCCTGGCGATCACCATCGCGCCGCTGGATGAAGGCCTGGTGCTGGACGATCCAGCCCTGGCCCTGGTTGCCGAAAGCCCGCTGTTCGGCCAGCGCGTGATGCAGCGCCGTCGCCGCGAAAAGCGCGCCGATGCCAACAACGATGCCGTCATCAAGAACCTCACCGAGCTGCGCGAAGGTGCGCCGGTGGTGCACATCGACCACGGTGTCGGTCGCTACCTGGGCCTGGCCACTCTGGAGATCGACAACCAGACCGCCGAATTCCTTGCCCTGGAATATGCCGAAGGCGCCAAGCTTTACGTGCCGGTGGCCAACCTGCACCTGATCGCCCGCTACACCGGCAGCGACGATGCCCTGGCCCCGCTGCACCGCCTCGGTTCCGAGACCTGGCAGAAAGCCAAGCGCAAAGCCGCCGAACAGGTGCGCGACGTGGCCGCCGAGTTGCTCGACATCTATGCCCGTCGTGCTGCCCGCGAAGGTTATGCCTTTGCCGATCCGAAAGGCGACTACGCCACCTTCAGCGCCGGCTTCCCGTTCGAAGAAACCCCGGACCAGCAAACCACCATCGAGGCGGTGCGCGAAGACATGCTCGCGCCCAAGCCAATGGATCGCCTGGTGTGCGGCGACGTCGGCTTCGGCAAGACCGAAGTGGCAATGCGCGCGGCGTTCATTGCCGTGCATGGCGGTCGCCAGGTGGCGATCCTGGTGCCGACCACCCTGCTCGCCCAGCAGCACTACAACAGCTTCCGCGACCGCTTCGCCGACTGGCCGGTGACCGTGGAAGTAATGAGCCGCTTCAAGTCGGCCAAGGAAGTGAATGCCGCCGTCGCCGATCTGGCCGAAGGCAAGATCGACATCGTCATCGGCACGCACAAGCTGCTGCAGGACGACGTGAAGATCAAAAACCTCGGCCTGGTGATCATCGACGAGGAACACCGTTTCGGCGTGCGCCAGAAAGAACAGCTCAAGGCCCTGCGCAGTGAAGTCGACATCCTGACCCTGACCGCCACGCCGATTCCGCGCACGCTGAACATGGCGGTGTCGGGCATGCGTGACCTGTCGATCATCGCCACGCCGCCGGCCCGCCGCCTGTCGGTGCGCACATTCGTCATGGAGCAGAACAAGAGCACGGTCAAAGAGGCCTTGCTGCGTGAGCTGCTGCGTGGCGGCCAGGTCTATTACCTGCACAACGACGTGAAGACCATCGAGAAATGCGCCGCCGACCTCGCCGAACTGGTGCCGGAAGCACGGATCGGCATCGGCCATGGGCAGATGCGCGAACGTGAACTCGAACAGGTGATGAGCGACTTCTACCACAAGCGCTTCAACGTGCTGATTGCCTCGACCATCATCGAGACCGGCATCGACGTACCGAGCGCCAACACCATCATCATCGAGCGAGCCGACAAGTTCGGCCTGGCACAGTTGCACCAGTTGCGCGGCCGGGTCGGACGCAGCCACCACCAGGCGTACGCCTACCTGCTGACGCCGCCACGCCAGCAAATCACCCCGGACGCGGAAAAGCGCCTGGAAGCGATTGCCAACACCCAGGACCTCGGCGCGGGCTTCGTGCTCGCCACCAACGACCTGGAAATCCGTGGCGCCGGCGAACTGCTCGGCGACGGCCAGAGCGGGCAGATCCAGGCCGTCGGCTTCACGCTGTACATGGAAATGCTCGAGCGCGCGGTCAAATCGATCCGCAAGGGCGAGCAGCCGAACCTCGATCAACCGCTCGGCGGCGGTCCGGAAGTCAACTTGCGGGTACCGGCGTTGATTCCGGAAGACTACCTGCCGGATGTCCACGCCCGCCTGATTCTCTACAAGCGCATTGCCTCGGCCACCGATGAGGACGGCCTCAAGGATTTGCAGGTGGAAATGATCGACCGTTTCGGCCTGTTGCCGGAGCCGACCAAGAACCTGATCCGCATCACTGCATTGAAGCTGCAGGCCGAGCAGCTGGGCATCAAGAAAGTCGATGGCGGCCCGCAAGGCGGTCGCGTCGAGTTCGCTGCGCAGACGCCGGTCGACCCGCTGACCCTGATCAAACTGATCCAGAGCCAGCCAAAACGCTACAAATTCGAAGGCGCCACGATGTTCAAGTTCATGGTTCCGATGGAGCGCCCGGAAGAGCGCTTTAATACTGTAGAGGCGCTGTTCGAGCGCCTCGTTCCGAAAACTGCTTGAAGGACGCCGCATGCGCCTGTTTCGCTCACTGACCCTGCTGACCCTGTTGATGCCAACGCTGGTCGCACCCACGGCATCTGCCGATGACCTGTATCAGGTCGAAATGATTCTGGTCCGGCAAAACGCCGTGCCGGCGGTTGTCAGCCGCGCCGCGCCGGAAGACTGGGCCGCTGGCGCCCAACCCGTCAGCCCCGACAGCCTGCGTACGCCAAGCCTCAATGGCGAGGTGGAAAAACTCACCAGCAGCGCCGACTACACGGTGTTGCTGCACAAGGCCTGGCAACAGACTCTCGGCGAAAACGCCAGCAAAGTGGCGATCAGCGACGGCAAGGAACAATATGGTCAGTTCCCGATCGAGGGCACGCTGAGCATGAAACTGGGACGCTTTACCGACGTCGACGCCGATTTCTGGGTCAATCAGATCGATGCCAATGGCATGGTGACAGCCAGCGAGCGCTTGAAACAGGAAAGCCACACCAAGAACGGCCAGTTGAACTTCCTCGACAACGGCCACCTCGGCCTGCTGATCAAGATCACTTCGCTGACCGCCCCCGCACCCCGAGCAGCTCCCGAAGAAATTCCGGACTGATTCCCTATGTCCGCGACCCTGAGCAAACCCCTGGCACCATCCTGGGTCAGCCGATTCAAGGAACAGAGCCTGGAGCGTGGTCGCCGTTACGCGCTGGAGAATCGTGTCAGGATCGTCGAGGCCGGCGACGCAACCATCGTCGCCGCGTGCGAAGGCTCGGGCGGTAACGTTTACCGTCAGACCATTCGCCTGCGCGAGTCAGCCAAAGGCACGCTGCTGATGGTCGACGCCACCTGCTCCTGCCCGGTCCACAACAACTGCAAACATTGCGCAGCGGTGCTCCTGCAAGTACAGGAAACCCTCGACTACCCCGCTGCCGCCAAAGACGCCGAACTCCTGGAAAAACTCCAGGCAGTCCTGGAGAACCGCAGCCCGAAAGCCCCGCCGCAAGTGCTGGTGGACAATGTGCAACCTGTCCCGCGCCTGTGGCTGGCCAGTATCGAGTTCAGCGCCTTCGAACCGCGCAACGGTCGAATGCAGCGTTACATCCAGCATCGTGCAGCACTGTCCTTCAGCTATCTGGACGAATACGTTTCCGGGCAGAAGAACACCGACATCCTGATTCGCCAGGAAACCCAGACGCTGCGGATAAAGCGCCACCCGGACGTGGAACAGTCCTACCGGGAACAGTTGCGAATCCTCGGCTTCAAAGTCGCCACCCGGCAAAGCAAGGCCTTGCCGGAAAGCGCCGGCGAGCTGTTCGAGATGGTCAATGACAGCGCCTGGCTGACCTTTACCCTCAATGAACTGCCGAAGTTGCGCACCCAGGGTTGGGAATTGCAGATCGACGAGGACTTCGGGTTCGACCTGACGGCGGTAGACGACTGGTACGCCACGGTCGAACAGGCTCCGGAGCGTGACTGGTTCGACCTGGAACTGGGGATCATCGTCAACGGCGAACGCCTGAGCCTGTTGCCGATCCTGCTCAACCTGATGCGCTCCCACACCGAAATCCTCAACCCGGAACGCCTCGCCCGACGCCGCGATGACGAGCTGATCCTGGTCAACATCCCCCATCGCCCGAACTCCGAGCACGGCCCGCTGCAGGTCGCCCTACCCTTCGGCCGCTTGAAGCCGGTGCTGGCCACCCTCGGCGAGTTCTACCTGCAGGAGCCCGGCGACACCACGCTGCGCCTGAGCAAGGCCGATGCCACGCGCCTGAACCCGCTGGAAGACATGCCACTGCTCTGGGAGGGTGGCGAACAGATCCGCACCTTTGCCCAGCGCCTGCGCGACATCAAGGACCACACGGCCGCCGCCCCGGACGGCCTGAATGCGACGCTGCGTCCGTATCAGCTTGAGGGCTTGAGCTGGATGCAATCGCTGCGGCAGCTGGAAGTGGGTGGCATTCTCGCGGACGACATGGGCCTGGGCAAAACCCTGCAGACACTGGCCCACGTTCTGAGCGAGAAAAACGCCGGCCGTCTCGATCGGCCGTGCATGGTGGTGATGCCAACCAGCCTGATCCCCAACTGGCTCGACGAAGCGGCGCACTTTACGCCGCAACTCAAGGTACTGGCGCTGTACGGCGCCGGCCGCAAAAAGCACTTCGACAGGCTGACTGACTACGATCTGATCCTGACCACCTATGCGCTGCTGCCCAAGGATGTCGAACGCCTGGCGGCGCAGCCCTTGCACATACTGGTGCTGGATGAAGCGCAATACATCAAGAACCCGACCAGCAAGGCCGCCCAGGCTGCCCGCGAGCTCAATGCCCGGCAGCGCCTGTGCCTGAGCGGCACACCGCTGGAAAACCATCTCGGTGAACTCTGGTCGCTGTTTCACTTCCTCTTGCCCGGCTGGCTGGGCGACGTCAAAAGCTTCAACCGCGATTACCGCGTGCCGATTGAAAAACGCACCAGCGAGGTCAGGCTCCAGCACCTCAACGGCCGGATCAAACCTTTCCTGCTGCGCCGCACCAAGGAACAGGTGGCCACCGAGTTGCCGCCGAAAACCGAGATCATCCACTGGGTCGAACTCAACGAGGCCCAGCGCGATGTGTACGAAACCATGCGCCTGGCCATGGACAAGAAAGTCCGCGACGAGATCACCCGCAAAGGCGTGGCCCGCAGCCAGATCATCATTCTTGAAGCCCTGCTCAAGCTACGTCAGGTGTGCTGTGACTTGCGCCTGGTCAACGAGGCGACCCTGCCAAGCCGTGGCAGCACATCGGGCAAGCTCGACAGCCTGATGGAAATGCTCGAGGAATTGTTCGAGGAAGGTCGGCGGATCCTGCTGTTCTCGCAGTTCACCTCGATGCTGTCACTGATCGAAGACGAACTGAACAAACGCGGCGTGGCCTACGCCCTGCTGACCGGCCAGACCCGCGACCGCCGCACACCGGTGAAGGAATTCCAGAGCGGCAAGCGTCAGATATTTCTGATCAGCCTGAAGGCCGGTGGTGTTGGCCTGAACCTGACCGAAGCGGACACGGTGATTCATTACGACCCGTGGTGGAACCCGGCGACGGAAAACCAGGCGACCGACCGCGCGTATCGCATTGGCCAGGAGAAGCCGGTATTCGTTTACAAACTGATTGCGCGCGGCACGGTGGAAGAAAAGATTCAGCACCTGCAAAAGGAAAAATCCGACCTCGCGGCCGGCGTGCTGGATGGGCGCAAGGCCGGGGACTGGAAACTGCAGAGCGATGATATCGAGGCGCTGTTTGCGCCGTTGCCGGAAAATCTCGGAAAGCGCTGAGATTTGCGGTGTTTGAACCGGCCTCTTCGCGGGCAAGCCCGCTCCCACAATGACCGCGTCGAACACAAACTCTACGAACGCCACCAAACCTGTGGGAGCGGGCTTGCCCGCGAAGGGAGCAACTCGGTGCCAAGGCTGACTCAGCCCTTGAGCACCCGCGCCAGCGTCGACTTCACCTTGCCCATACCGTCATGCAACGCCTGCTCGATCTCGGCCATGGTAATCACCGCCGTCGACTTGCCCGCCGCCGGATTCACCACCAGCGCCAGGCAGGCGTAATCCAGTTCCAGCTCGCGGGCCAGGGCGGCTTCCGGCATACCGGTCATGCCGACGATGTCGCAGCCATCGCGCTCCAGCCGGGCGATTTCAGCCACCGTCTCCAGACGCGGCCCTTGAGTGCAGGCATACACGCCATGACTGCTGTAGCCCACACCTTCCGCCGCCAATGCCGCAATCAGTTGCTGGCGCAACGGTTCGCTGTAGGGGTAGCTGAAGTCGATATGGGTGACGTGTTCCAGGTCATCGGCAAAGTAGGTGTGCTCACGACCGCTGGTGTAGTCGATCAACTGATGCGGCACACAGAAATGCCCGGTGCCCATGGCCGCATGGATGCCGCCCACGGCGTTGACTGCGAGAATGGCTTCGGCGCCAGCCTGCTTCAACGCCCAGAGGTTGGCGCGGTAGTTGACCTGATGCGGCGGAAAACGATGGGGATGACCGTGACGCGCGAGGAACAGTACTTCCTTGCCGGCATACTCGCCGATCTGAACCTCGGCCGAAGGTGCGCCATAAGGCGTGTCCACTGCCAGTGACTGGCGAATGCTCAGGCCTTCGAGTTGAGTCAGGCCAGTGCCACCGATAATCGCGTAAACCGTCATAACGAACAGTCCTTAATCAATCAATTGAGCTTCTTTGAGCGCGCCGACAGCGGCCAGCCAGCGCGGGTCCTGACGGTATTCGGTATTGGCGAACGACTGGCCGCGCATCCGCGCAATGCGCCCGGAAGGCTTGACCTTCAGGCGTTGCGCAGCACTCAGGGCCAGCTCGGCGGCAGCCCGATCGTTGCACACCAGGCCCATGTCGCAACCGGCCGTCAGCGCAGCCTCGATACGACTGGCGGCATCGCCGACCACGTGGGCGCCCGCCATGGACAGGTCGTCACTGAAGATCACGCCATCGAACTGCAACTCGCCGCGCAGGATGTCCTGCAACCAGCGGCGGGAGAAGCCGGCCGGCTGGGAATCGACTTGTGGATATATAACGTGGGCCGGCATGACCGCGGCCAGTTGCTTGCTCAATTTGGCAAACGGCACCAGGTCATTGGCGCGGATCTCGTCGAGGCTGCGTTCGTCGCTGGGAATCGCGACGTGGGAATCCGCCTCGGCCCAGCCATGACCAGGAAAATGCTTGCCGGTGGCCGCCATGCCTGCGCTGTTCATGCCGCGGATGAAAGCACCCGCGAGCAAAGCCGCGCGCTCGGGATCACCTTCGAACGAACGGGTGCCGACAACCGCGCTGCGCTGATAATCGAGGTCGAGCACCGGGGCGAAGCTCAGGTCCAGGCCAACGGCCAACACTTCGGTGGCCATGATCCAGCCGCACTGCTCGGCCAGGTATTCGGCGTTCGGGTTGTCGGCAATGGCGCGCATGGCGGGCAAACGCACGAAACCCTGGCGCAGGCGCTGCACACGACCACCCTCTTGATCCACCGCCAGCAGCAGATCGGGGCGGATGGCACGGATGGCCGCACTCAATTCACGCACCTGACGGGGATGCTCGATGTTGCGGGCAAAGATGATCAGGCCACCCACTTCGGGCTGGCGCAACAATTGGCGATCTTCAGCCGTCAGCCAGGTACCGGCGACGTCCACCATCAACGAGCCTTGCAAGCCAGCAGTCATAAAAATTCCTTGATAACAGAAAACCCGGCCCACACGAGTTCGCCGCCAGACGCTCTGCGCGGCAGGTCGGCGATATCAATGGGAAACGGGTTCAGAACGAGAGTCGGCATGGGCGGCTAGCTTAGCGGATGTCAGCTGCCGCGCCCACCCGTGCGCGGTTAAACCTTGGCGGCAACCGGTGTCGATTTGCTACGCGGACGCAACTGGGCCGTGGCCATCGCCGTATCGGTAACTCCGGATTCGGCGCGCATGCCGGCAGCCAGGAACGGCACCATCAGGCGCATGACCTGCTCGATCGAGGTGTTCACGCCGAAGTCGGTTTCGGCAATCGCGCGCAAGGCCTTGATGCCGGACATGCTGAAGGCCGCCGCACCCAGCATGAAGTGCACGCGCCAGAACAGCTCGATGGGTGGAATACGTGGCGCCGCTTCGTTGACCAGCATCATGTAGCGACGGAACACCTTGCCGTACATGTCTTCCAGATAACGACGCAAGTGCCCCTGGCTCTGACTGAATGCCAGCCCCAGCAAACGCATGAAGATAGACAGGTCGTTGCCGCTGCGCGGCTGCACCACCAGTGCCTGCTCGACGAGGATTTCCAGCAACTCTTCGAGTGTCGGCTTGATTTCAGGCTTGGCCTGACGCCGCTCCAGCTCTTTATCGAGGCTGATGCAAAACGGCCCGAGGAACCGCGAGAAAACCGCCTGGATCAACGCCTTCTTCGAACCGAAGTGATAGTTCACCGCCGCCAGGTTGACACCCGCCTTGCTGGTGATCAGACGCAACGAGGTTTCGGCGAAACCTTTTTCCGCGAACAACTGCTCGGCTGCATCAAGAATGCGTTCAACGGTTTCCGACTGGGCCATGGCTACTCCGCCTGACAAACACTTGTTTGAAACATACGTTTCAGCCTGTGCATTGTCAAGTCTGGCAGTTCGTTTCGGGAATGGTCGGTCAGACATTTAACCACACAACGGCAAAGCTTCAATCCACTGACTGTTTGACCGTCCGGCGGCGACTGAAAAATGGAGCATTGCCAAGACTGCCTTACTGTATATAATCCCAGTCACTGTATAAAAAAACAGAGCGATCGATATGCTAAAGCTGACGCCACGACAAGCAGAGATTCTGGCCTTCATCAAGCGCTGCCTGGAAGACAACGGGTATCCGCCCACCCGTGCGGAAATCGCTCAGGAACTGGGGTTCAAGTCACCCAATGCGGCGGAAGAACACCTCAAGGCACTGGCCCGCAAAGGTGCAATCGAGATGACGCCTGGCGCCTCCCGCGGCATTCGCATCCCCGGTTTCGAAGCCAAGGCCGACGATTCCACCCTGCCGATCATTGGCCGGGTCGCAGCCGGCGCCCCGATTCTTGCGCAGCAACACATTGAAGAGTCCTGCAACATCAATCCCGCCTTCTTCCATCCGCGCGCCGACTACCTGCTGCGCGTCCACGGGATGAGCATGAAGGATATCGGGATTTTCGACGGCGACCTGCTGGCGGTCCACACCACCCGCGAAGCCCGTAACGGCCAGATCGTGGTTGCGCGAATCGGCGACGAAGTGACCGTCAAGCGTTTCAAGCGTGACGGCAGCAAAGTCTGGCTGATCGCCGAGAACCCCGAGTTCGCCCCTATTGAAGTGAACCTTCAAGACCAGGAACTGGTGATCGAAGGCTTGAGTGTCGGCGTCATTCGCCGCTAAAGGAGGCACCATGCAGTTCCCACAGACATCACCACAGCAAACCCAACTGCCGTTGTTCGAAGCGTTCATGGCACAGCCATTGGCGCCGATCCTGAAAGACGTAGTCGAGTCCCCCTGGAGCGCCGAACCTGACGCTTTCAGCGAGCTGTCACTGCGTGGTGCAGCCGGGAACTGCCTGAGTCTCCTGGCGCCGATCCTCAGGGAATTGAGCCAGGACCAGGACGCACGCTGGCTGACACTGATCGCGCCGCCAGCCAGCCTGACTCAAGCCTGGCTGCGAGATGCCGGTCTCAACCGCGAGCGCATTCTGCTGCTGCAACCGCGAGGCACCCAGAGCGCCCAGCAATTGACCTGCGAAGCCCTGCGCCTGGGTCGCAGCCACACGGTGGTCAGCTGGATCAACCCGTTGAGCCCACAATCGCGGCAACAACTGATCAGCGCCGCCCGCACCGGGGACGCTCAGAGCCTGAATATTCGACTGGGTTAACGGACAGGCAAGACGCGCGCTTCACCGCGCAAGGCTTCTCCAGGGACAGAGAAGCCGATGAGTAACGACATCAAGAAAAGCGACAGACGGGGCTCAATGAAGTACCCGCGTCCCCTCTTCCTTGTCGAATTCGCCTTCAACCAGGCGACCGGCCATCTGAACACCCACGCTCAACATCGCCTTGGCGACTTCCACGTGCTGCCCCTGCAGGAATGCCTTGGCGTCCTCGGAGAAATCCAAAGTAACCAGAGAACCCTCGTCCTCGGCCCTGCGCAGCTCGATACGGCCGTCTGGTAACTCGACAATTTCTAGAAAGGACGTTGGCATAAAGGACTGTTCTCCACGAAAGGCGGGGATTATATAGGCATCGGCCAGGCTTCGCTCGGGATCTTGACCAGATGCCATCCCGAATCTGTTTCTGTCAGCACTCGTTCAGGCCTTCGCGAAAGCGGATCGCCAATGCTTTCAGGTTCTGACGCCAGCTCTCCAACTCCTCCCGACTCAGCTCTTGCGGTGCCTCCTCTTCATCCAGATTGACAGCCTGGATCAGTGGCTGGGTCACGTCCCCTTTCGGCTTGCGGGGCGCGCGCGGCGGCTGAAACAACGCAGCGTGGGCAGCCAACAACCTGGCCAGCCAGGTCTCCGGGTTATTGGCCAGCTCGACCAGCTCTGCCATTTCCGGAATGGCGATGGTGTCCAGCACCTCGCGAGTCAGCAACAACTCTGCACGGGGCGCATTGGCCTGTGGCAAGCGATAGAAACCGGCGATTTCGTGACACAAGCCCAGCAGCGCGCCGTACAGGTGAAACAGCGCGGATTCGCGTCCGGCCTGGATCAGCGCCAGCGAATTCATTGCCCGCCCTTCTTCAGTGCGGGCCAGTGCTTCGAGCGACAAGCCGGCGAAATAGATCTTCTGATTGGTGCGGGTATACAGTTCGTGGGCCATGACGGCAGCCTCCACAACGAAATAATTGCTTCATGCAGGTTGGACAGTGTCGTGGATCAGTCGATCCGACCGCAAGCCCCTAATACCAGTCAGTTAAGCGCTAATGCGATCTGTAGCAGCTG
>NZ_AKJG01000127.1 GCF_000282455.1 Pseudomonas sp. GM74 | reverse complement strand
CAGGCACCTCCTGACCGTATTTCATACCTGTAAACGATGTCTCCGGTTTAAAACGTAAAGGATGTCTCCGGTTTCTACCCGGGCAAGTCGAATCGTCGCACCGCCGCTCCCACA
Source organism: Pseudomonas sp. GM74 (assembly GCF_000282455.1). Taxonomy (GTDB): domain Bacteria; phylum Pseudomonadota; class Gammaproteobacteria; order Pseudomonadales; family Pseudomonadaceae; genus Aquipseudomonas. Next base: position 14,172 of record NZ_AKJG01000127.1, on the reverse strand, counting down.
GGGATTCAGGTGTTCATACATACACCTGCGAACCTGTGGGAGCGGCGGTGCGACGATTCGACTTGCCCCCGATGAGGCCGGTAAAGCCGCTGGAGATTAAAACCCCTCCAGCTCCGCCATCAGGTCATTCAGGCGATCCGCCTTCTCCTCGGTGATTTCGTTGGCCGCCAACCCGTCGATGTACGCCGCCAACTCCTCCACCGTGCTGCACTCGAACATCGCCCGCAATGGCACGTCCCGTTGCAGGGTTTTCTGCACCCGTGACGCGATCTGCGTGGCCAGCAGCGAATGCCCGCCCAGTTCGAAGAAGTTGTCGCGAACACCCACCTTCTCGACCTTCAACACCTCGGCCCAGATGTCTGCCAGGGTCTGCTCCAGGTCATTGCGCGGCGCCTGGTAATCCTGGCTCTGCATTTGGCCGATCTCCAGCGCCGGCAGGGCCTTGCGGTCCAGTTTGCCATTGGCGTTGAGCGGCAGCTTGTCGAGCCATAGCCAGTGCAGCGGCACCATGTACTCTGGCAGTTCGGCACGCAGGCGTTGCTTGATGCGTTCCAGGCGTTCAGACGAATCGAGCGCAACATCCACCGCGACCAGATAGCCAACCAGATGCTTGCCGTTCGCCCCTTCCTGCACACCCACCGCCGCATCGCGGACTTCCGGTTGTTCATGCAGGCGAGCCTCGATTTCACCCAGCTCGATACGGTAACCGCGAATCTTCACCTGATGGTCGATGCGCCCCACGTACTCCAACACGCCATCGCTGCGACGGCGGGCCAGGTCGCCGGTGCGATACAGGCGCTCACCCGGTGCGCCGAACGGGTTCGGCACAAACACCGGGGCGGTGCGCAGTGGATCGCCGACATAGCCGCGACCGACCCCGGTCCCCGCCACGCACAGTTCACCCACCGCGCCCAGCGGCACCAGTTCCAGCGCTCCGTCGAGCAGGTACAACCGGTTGTTGTCGGTCGGCGTGCCAATCGGCAGGTAGCTGGCGCGAGTCGAAGCCATATCGACGCGGAAGAACGCCACGTCATCCGAGCACTCCGCCGGGCCATAGGCATTCACCAGGCCGATCTGCGGATAGCGCAGCAACCATTGATGCGCCAGTTCCGGCGGCATCGCCTCACCGGTTGGCAACATCCAGCGCAGGCCGTCAAGGCTCATGCGCTCCTGGGCGAGCATGCCCTGGATCAGCGACGGCACGCTTTCCAGCACGGTAATGCCCTGGCTTTCCACATGGGCCAGCAAGCCTTGGGGATCGTGGGCGATGGCGTTCGGCACGATGTCCACCCGGGCGCCGAACAACGGCGCGGCGAGGAACTGCCAGACCGAAATATCGAAGCTTTGCGACGCGGTTTGGGCGATCACGTCGGCGTCGCTCAGATTCAGGTACGGCACCTTGCTCAACTGGTTGTTGAGCATGCCGCGCTGTTCGACCATCACGCCTTTGGGCAAACCGGTGGAGCCGGAGGTGTAGATCACGTAGGCGAGGTTGTCCGGGCCGCTGTAGACGCCAGGATTGTCCACCGACAGCGCAAGGGCCTGAACTTCCTCCCAGACCAGCAGCCGTGGCCGGTTGGCGCAGCCGAACTCCTCGAGCAAGGCCTGCGCCTGCTCACGGCAGGCTTGCGTGCACACCAGCAATGGCGTGCGGCTCAGATCAATGATCCGGCTCAGACGCTGACTCGGCAACCCTGGGTCCAGCGGCAGGTAACCAGCACCCGCCTTGAAGCTGCCGATGATCATTCCCAGCAAATCGAGGCTGCGTTCGGCCAGCAAGGCTACCGGTTGATCTCGCCCGACACCGGCGGCGATCAACCCATGACCGAGGCGGTTACTGCGCTGGTTCAGCTCCAGATAGCTGTACTGCCGGTCCAGACAACTGGCGGCAATCCGCTGTGGATGTCGGGCGACCCGGGTTTCAAACAATGCAACGTAGCTCTGCTCCAGCGGGTAATCCTGTTCGCTCTGGTTGCAGCCATGGATGAGGAAATCCTGCTCCTCGGCCCCCAACAATGGCAGGTCGGCCATGTCGCCATGGAAACCTTCCACCAACGCCAGCAGCAGACGCTTGAACTCACCAAGCATACGCTCGACCGTGGCCTCATCGAAGTAGCGCTGGTCGTAGGACAGGTGCAAGCCCAGGTCATCACCCGGATAGCACACGGCCGTGAGCGGGAAGTTGGTATGGGTTCGGCCCGAATCCGAGGTCGCGTTGAGGCTCTGTGCACGGTCCAGCACCGAGACTTCCACCGGGGCGTTTTCGAACACGAACAGACTGTCGAACAGCGGCTGGCCTTTGGGCAGTTCGCTTTGCTCCTGGATGTTCACCAGCGGCAGGTATTCGTATTCACGCAGTTGCATGTTGTGCTCGAGCAGACCGCTGAGCCACTGGCGCACGCTGCAACGCTGGCCGTCCTCGGGCATTTTCACCCGCAGCGCGATGCTGTTGATGAACAGGCCGACGGTGCGCTGCATCTGCGGCATGTCCACCGGACGCCCGGCCACGGTGACGCCGAACAGCACGTCGCGATCACCGCTCAAGCGCCGCAGCACCAGTGCCCATGCCGCCTGGGCGAAGGTATTGATGGTCAGCTGATGGGCCTGGGCCAGTTCGCGCAATTGCGCGCCGTCCCGGGCATCGAGCCTTGTGTAGCGGTCGCCGACAATCATGCCGCCGCTGTCGCCGGCATGTTCGCGCAGCAATGGCCGGTCGCTCGGGATCGGCGTGGTCCGTTCGAAACCCTGCAGGTTGGTTTTCCACCACTGCCGTGCTTCGGTCAGGCTTTGATGCTGCAGCCAGCCGATGTAGTCGCGATAACGTGGCGGCACCTCCAGCTGCGCTTCCCGGCCTTCGTCGAGGGCGCTGTAGATCTCGAAGAAATCGTTCATCAGCAGCGAACGGCACCAGGCATCGATGAGGATGTGGTGGTTGCTCATCATGAACCAGTAGCGCGCCGCACCGACCCGGATCAGACGCAAGTGGAACGGCGCCTGGTTGAGCAGATCGAACCCGGCCTCGCGTTCGGTCTTGAGCAAGGTTTGCAGCTTCGGCTCTTGCTCGGCTTCGGCGAGATCGCTCCAGTCGAGGTACTCGATCGGCGTGCTGCCCGGTTTGTGGATCACTTGCAGCATGTCTTCGCCCACGTTCCAGCAGAACGACGCGCGCAACGCTTCGTGGCGGGCGATCACCGCTTGCCAGGCCTGGGCGAAACGCTGCGGGTCGAGTTCGCTGTTGATACGGTAGCGGTCCTGCATGTAATACAGGCCGGTGCCCGGCTCCAGCAAGGTGTGCAGCAGCATGCCTTCCTGCATCGGGGTCAGCGGGTAGACGTCTTCGATGACAGCGGCCGGGACCGGCAGCGTATCCAGTTGCGTCTGGTTGAGATTCGCCAGCGGGAAGTCCGACGGCGTCAGGCCACCGGCGTCGTCGCGCAGGCAATGTTCGATAAGGCTTTGCAGTTCGCCGAGGTAAGCGTCCGCTAACTCGTCGATGGTTTGCGGATCGAAGCGTTCGGCGCTGAAAGTCCAGCGCAGTACCAGTTCACCGCCATACACCTGACCGTCGACGCTCAGCTCGTTGGGCAGCGGGGCATTGCCATCATGGGCCGCGCCGATGGCTTCATCCAGTGGATGGAACAGCGCGTCCGCCCCGAAGCTCTGGTCGAACTGACCGAGGTAGTTGAAGGTGATCGGCGCCACCGGCAACTGCGCCATGCTGTGGCGACTCTGGTCATCGGCGAGGTAGCACAGCACGCCATAGCCCAGGCCTTTGTGCGGTACGGCACGCAATTGCTCCTTGATTGCCTTGATCGACGCGCCCTGCCCGGCGGCTTCTTCAACGTTCGACGGGGTCAGGCGCAGGGGATAGGCGCTGGTGAACCAGCCGACGGTGCGGGTCAGGTCGATCTCGTCGAAGAGCGCTTCGCGGCCGTGGCCTTCCAGTTGAATAAGCGCCGATGGCTGACCGCTCCAGCGGCACAGCACGCGGGCCAAAGCGGTCAGCAGCAAGTCGTTGACCTGGGTGCGATAGGCACTCGGTGCCTGTTGCAGCAACTGCCGGGTACGCTCGCTGTCGAGGCGCACGCTGACGGTTTGCCCATGCCGGTTCTGCCCCCCGCCCTCGGGGTGATCGCAGGGCAAGTCGGCAGTGGCCCCGGCCAGTTGCGCCTGCCACCAGCCCAGTTCTTCACGCAGGGACTCGCTGCCGGCGTAGGCCTGCAAGCGTGCGGCCCAGTCCTTGAAGGCGCTGGTTTTCGCCGGCAGTTTCACCGACTGCTGCGCGTCCAGTTGGCGATACACGGTTTGCAGATCGTCCAGCAGCACGCGCCATGAAACGCCATCGACCACCAAATGGTGAATCGCGATGAACAGCCGTTGCTGACCGTCGGGACCATCGACCAGCAACACGCGCAGCAACGGCCCTTCGTCAAGATCGAGGCTGCGCTGGGCATCGGCGAACAAGGCCGCGCATTTGTCCATGGACGAAACGCGCACCTGCCACAACACCGGCGCCTCGGAAATCGCCTGGTGTGTGGCCTGCCATTGGCCGGCGACCTTGCTGAAACGCAGGCGCAAGGCGTCGTGCTGTTCGATCAGCGCCAGCAGCGCTTGCTCCAGACGATGGGGTTCAAGGGCGGCGGTCGGCTGCAGCAACAATGCCTGGTTCCAGTGCTGGCGTTGCGGGATGTCGGTGTCGAAGAACCAGTGCTGGATTGGCGTCAGGCGCGACTCACCCATGAGCAAGCCTTGCTCGGCGCTGACCTGCTCGCTGCGGGTGGCCACGCTGGCGAGGGTCTGCACGGTCTGGTGCTGGAACAGGTCGCGAGGGCTGAAGTGGATGCCCTGCTGCCGTGCCCGGCTGACCACCTGGATCGACAGGATCGAGTCGCCGCCCAGTTCGAAGAAGTTGTCATTGAGGCCAACCTGTCCGACGTTGAGCACTTCGCACCAGATCTGCGCCAGCGTGACTTCAAGCTCGTTGCTCGGCGCCACGTACTGCTGACGGTTCAGCTCAGGGTCCGGTGCCGGCAGAGCACGGCGGTCGAGCTTGCCGTTGGCGGTCAGAGGCATGCTGGCCAGCAGGATCAGGTGCGTGGGCACCATGTAGTCTGGCAGTTGCGATTTCAGATGCGATTTGAGCGCTTCACGCAGTTCAGCCTGCTGCGCTTCGCCAAACTCTGCGACGTCAGTCACCAGATAGCCGACCAATTGCTTGCCACTCGGTGCATCGAGCGCCAGCACCACCGCCTCACGGATCGATTCGTGCTCCAGCAGACGGGTTTCGATTTCACCGAGTTCGATACGGAAGCCGCGAATCTTCACTTGATGGTCGATGCGACCGAGGTATTCCACCAGGCCGTCGGCGCGCTGGCGCACCAGGTCGCCAGTACGGTAGATGCGTCCACCGTTGGCGACAAACGGATCGGCCACAAAGCGCTCCGCAGTCATGCCCGGACGCTGGTGATAACCCTGGGCCAGACCCGCGCCACCGACATACAACTCACCCGTCGCGCCTTGCGGCACCAACGCCAGGTCGGCGTCGAGAATGTAGGCCGCGCGGTCGCCGATCACGCTGCCGATCGGTACGCTGCCGGCCCCCTCTTCCAGTACTTCAGGGGCAAGACTGGCCAGCGGCATGACCACGGTTTCGGTCGGGCCGTAGGCGTTGAAGAACTGGCTCGGTTTGAAGGCTGCGCGAATGCGCACCAGGTGCTCACCGGTCAGCGCTTCGCCGCCGGTGATGATCATGCGCACCGGCAGGGTTTCATTTTGCGTTGCCAGCCATTGCGCCAACTGGCTGCCGTAGCTCGGCGTGAAACCGAGGACGCTGATGTGATGACGGCGGATCAGGCTACAGATTTCTTCCGCGTCCCACTGCCCTTGAGCCCGCAGCACCACTTGCGCACCGCTGAGCAACGGCACCAGCAAACGCTCGGTGGCGGCGTCGAAGTTGATCGAATAGAAGTGCAGTTCGCAATCGTCCGGGCGCATGCCAAAGCGCTCGATCACGGCGCGGCAGTGCATGGCGATTTCGCCATGGGATACCACCACGCCTTTCGGCTTGCCAGTGGAACCCGAGGTGTAAATCAGGTAGGCCTGATGTTGCGGCAGGCTGATCAATGGCAACTCGGTGGCCGGATAGCCGGCCAGTGCAGCGGTGTCCTCTTCAAGACACCAGCGACCGACGCTTGCCGGCAACTCGCCCAGGGCCTTGAACATCGTCGCATCGCTGAGCAGCAGACCGATGCCGCTGTCTTCGATCATGTAATGCAAGCGGTCCAGCGGGTACTCCGGATCCAGCGGTACATAGGCACCGCCGGCCTTGAGGATCGCCAGCAGGCCGACGACCATCTCCAGCGAGCGCTCCAGTGCCAGGCCCACGCGAACCTGCGGCCCGACACCACGCTCGCTCAGCATCCAGGCCAGGCGATTGGCGCGGCTGTCGAGTTCGGCGTAGCTCAAAGTCTGCCCGGCGAAGGTCAGGGCCGGAGCGTCTCGGCGAATCAAGGCTTGCTCGGCGAACAAATGATGAATGCATTGATCCAGTCGATGCTCGCCGGGCTCGACGCCGAGGCTGTCGAGCAGATGCTGTTGTTCGCCACTCGCCAGCAGCGGCAACTCGCTCAAGCGCTGTTGCGGATCGGCAATCAGCGCCTCCAGCAGGTTGCGCCAATGCCCGGCCAGGCGTGCAATGCGCGGCTCGTCGAACAGATCGGTGCTGTAGGTCAGGCAGCAACCCAGGCGATGGTCGAGGTCAGTGACTTCCAGGTTGAGGTCGAACTTGGTCGCGCGGGCATCGTTGGCCAGGTACTCGACCGTCATGCCGGCCAGGGTTCGGCTTTGCTGGAACTCCCAGCGCTGCACGTTGCACATCACCTGGAACAACGGGTTGCAGGCCGCGCTACGGGGTGGTTGCAGGGCTTCCACCAGATGATCGAACGGCAGGTCCTGATGGGACTGGCCTTCGATCACCGTGTGGCGCACCTGCTTGAACAGCTCGCCGACAGACATCTGCCCGTCGAGCCGGCAGCGCAGCACTTGGGTGTTGAGGAACGCACCGATCAGCCCTTCGCTTTCCGGACGAATGCGGTTGGCTACCGGGGCGCCGATGCGCAAATCGGTCTGGCCGCTGTAGCGGTACAGCAGTGTCGCCAGGGCGGCGGTCATGGTCATGAACAGGGTCAGGCCGTGTTGTGCGTTGAAGGCACGGACCCGTGCCGCGAGGTCGTCGCTCAGGTCGAACCGGTACAACTCACCCTGATGGCTTTGCACCGGCGGACGCGGACGGTCGGCCGGCAACTCCAGCAACGGGTGCTCGCGGCCCAGTTGCGTCGTCCAGTAATCGAGCTGGCGCTGACGCTCACCGGACTCCAGCCACTGACGCTGCCACACGCTGTAATCCAGATACTGCACCGGCAATGGCGCCAGCGGTGATTCACGATCATCGACGAACGCTTCGTACAGCGCGCTCAGTTCCCGGGCAAAAATGTCCATCGCCCAGCCTTCGGTGACAATGTGGTGCAGGGTCAGAACGAAGTAGTGTTCCTGTTCGGCGGTCTTGACCAGGCAGGCGCGCAACAGCGGCCCGGCTTCCAGATCGAACGGCTGGTGCGCTTCGTCGTCAGCCAATTGCTGGACCTGCCACTCGCGGACTTCGGCATCCAGCGCGGTGAAATCCTTCCACGCCATGCGCACGCCGGTTTGCGTGTGCACCTGTTGGCGGGCGACGCCGTCGATGCTCGGGAACGTGGTGCGCAGGGTTTCGTGACGCAGGATCAGGGCTTGCAGCGCCGCCTCGAAACGCGCCACGTCGAGCACGCCGCGCAGCCGCGCCATGCCACCGACGTTGTAGGCCGGGCTGTCGGGCTCCATCTGCCAGAGGAACCACATGCGCTGCTGGGAATAGGACAGCGGCACCGGCTGGCTGCGGTCGACTTTCTCAATCGGCGGCTGTTTATTGGTGCTGCCGCTGGCCTTGATCAGGCGAACCTGTTCGGCAAAGGCACCGAGTTCGCTGTGTTCGAACAGCGCCCGCAGCGGCAACTCGACGTCGCAGGCCTGGCGGGCACGGGAGATGATTTGCGTGGCCAGCAACGAATGGCCGCCGAGGGCAAAGAAATCATCGCGCAAACCGACTTGCGCCAGGCCCAGCACTTCGCGCCAGATGCCGGCGATGCATTGCTCCAGTTCTGTCACGGGTTCAACGTGCTCGCGCACCTGCCACTGCGGATCCGGCAAGGCGCGCCGGTCGAGTTTGCCGCTCGGGCCGAGGGGCATTTGCTCCAGACGCATCAGTTGCGCCGGGACCATGTATTCGGGCAGTTCGGCGGCCAATGCGCTTTTCAGGCGCGCAGATTGCTCGGCTTCGTCCCCGGCATGGTCCGTTGCGGTGTAGTAACCGATCAACTGCGCCCCGGCCACGATGTCGCGCACCAGCACCACGGCTTGCGCAACGCCGTCCTGGGCGAGCAGCCTCGCCTGGATTTCTTCCGGCTCGACCCGGAACCCGCGCAACTTGACCTGCTGATCGAGACGGCCGAGGTATTCGATCACGCCGTCCACCGTCCAGCGCGCCCGGTCGCCGGTGCGATACAAGCGTGCGCCCGACTCGCCCAACGGATCGACCACGAAGCGTTCGGCGGTCAACGCCGGGCGACCGAGGTAACCACGGGCCAGGCCAACGCCGCTGATGCACAACTCACCCGGCACGCCGACCGGGACCGGATTGAGATCGCTATCGAGCACACGGCAGATCACATTGCCCAGCGGCCGGCCAATCGGCGAGCGCTCGCCGTCGGCGCTGGAGCACTGCCAGTGGGTGACGTTGATCGCGGTTTCGGTCGGGCCGTAGCGGTTGTGCAGTTGCACCGCCGGCAGTTGCGTCAGCACCCGGTTGCGCAGCTCCGCCGGCAAGGCTTCGCCCCCGGAGAACACCCGACGCAGGCTGGTGCATTCAGCGCTCAGCGGCTCTTCGATGAACAGCGAAAGCAGCGGCGGCACGAAGTGCAACGTGGTCACGCCGTACGCTTGCACCAGCTGCGCGATACGATGTGGATCGCGGTGTTCGCCGGGACCGGCGATCAGCAAACGTGCGCCAGTGATCAGCGGCCAGAAGCACTCCCACACCGACACGTCGAAACTGATCGGCGCCTTTTGCATCAGCACGTCGGTTTCGTTCAGGCGATAAGTGTCCTGCATCCATTGCAGGCGCTCGGCCAGCGCCGCGTGGGTGTTGCCGACGCCTTTGGGTTGGCCGGTGGAACCGGAGGTGTAAATCACATAGGCGAGGTTGTCGCCGTGCAGATGGAGCCCTGGCGCATGGCTCGGCCAGCTCTCCAGATGCAGGGCATCCATCGCGATCACGCTGACGCCATCAGTCGCTGGCAGGCGCTCAAGCAATCGGGTTTGTGTCAGCAGCAATTGAACACCGCTGTCGCTGAGCATGTAGGCCAGGCGCTCGGCGGGGTAATCCGCATCCAGCGGCACGTAGGCGCCACCGGCCTTGATGATCGCCAGCAGGCCGATCAGCAGTTGCGGCGAACGCTCGCAGGCGATGGCCACGCAGACGTCCGGGCCGACACCTTTGTCGCGCAGGTAATGCGCCAGACGGTTCGCCCGGGTGTGCAGCTCGGCGAAGTCCATCTGGCCGCCGTCCCACATCAGCGCGGTGCGCTGCGGGGTCTGGCGTGCCTGCTCGCTGAGCCATTGCGGTAGCCATTGGCTGGCCGCCGCGCAGGGTGCGGTGGCCCAGTCTGATTGCTGAAGGTGTTCGGCGGCGGTCAACAGTGGCAGGTCACCGATGGTGGTGTCCGGGCGCTCGCAGACAGCCCGCAGCAGGTTGCTGAAATGCTCGGCCAGACGCTCGATGGTCGCGGCGTCGAACAATTCGCTGGCGTAGTCGAAGGACAAGGTCAGGCGACCGTTGCGGTCTTCTTCGCTGTGCAACTGCATATCGAACTTGGCTTCGCGGCTATGCCACGGCAGCTCTTCGGCCAACAACCCCGGCAGGCGTTTCAAGGCGCTGAGGTCCCGTTGCTGATGGTTGAACATGACCTGGAACAGGCCCTGCTCGCGGGCCTGGGGGAAGGCTTCCAGCAGTTGCTCGAACGGCAGGTCCTGATGCCCTTGCGCACCCAGCGCCGCCTGACGGGTCTGCGCCAGCAGCTCAACGAATGTCAGGCGTGAGTCCACCTCGGCACGCAGCACCTGGGTATTGATGAAAAAACCGATCAGGCCTTGGGTTTCCAGGCGCGGACGGTTGGCATTGGGCACGCCGATGCGGATATCACGCTGGCCGCTGTAGCGATGCAACAAGGTCTGGAACGCCGCCAGCAACAGCATGAAGGTGGTCGATTCATGGGCCTGGGCGGTCTGACGAATCGCATTGCTCAGGGCCGCGCCCAGACGCACGGTGTGGCGAGCGGCGCTGTGCAGTTGTTGGGCAGCGCGTGGATGGTCGGTGGCCAGGCTCAGGGTTGGATGCTCATCACCCAAGCGGTCTTTCCAATAAGCCAGTTGACGCTCGCCCTCCCCTTGCGCCAGCCATTGCCGCTGCCAGTTGCCGTAATCGGCGTACTGCATCGGCAATGGCGCCAGCTGCGCTTGCTGGCCCTGGGAGGCGGCCGCATACAGGCGCGAGAACTCGTCGATCAACACATTCAACGACCAGCCGTCAGCGATGATGTGGTGCATCGTCACCAACAACTGATGGTCTTCGTCGTCGAGGCGCACCAGCGTCACCCACATCAACGGGCCTTTCTCCAGATCGAACCGGGTCCGCGCTTCGTCCTCGCGGATCTGTTGTGCCCGGGCCTCTCGCTCGGTGGCTGGCAGGTCGCTGATGTCGATCAGTTGCAGGTTGAACCCGGCCGCCGCAACGACCTGTTGCAGCGCCACGCCGTCACGTTCGAAAAATCGCGTGCGCAGGGATTCGTGGCGTTCGATCAACTGCTGGAAACTGGCGTGCAAGGCGTCCTCATCCAGCTCGCCGCGCAGGCTCAAGCCGCCGGGAATGTTGTAAGCGCTGCTGTACGGGTCGAGTTGCCAGGTGATCCACAGGCGGTTTTGTGCCAGGGATTGCGGCATCGGTTGCTGGCGCGACAGCGCAGTGATCACGCCCTGGGCCATGCCACCGTCCTGTTGCAGTCGGCTCACGACATCGGCAAAAGCGCCGAGGGTCGGGGCTTCGAACAGCAGGCGCAGGTTCAACTCCAGACCGAGCTCTTCACGCAGACGCGCCACTACCTGCGTCGCCGCAATGGAGTTACCGCCGAGCAGGAAGAAATGGTCGTCGGCACCCACCTGTGCCACTTGCAACTGTTCACACCAGATCCGGCCGATCAGGCTTTGCAGCTCGGAGCCCGATTCGATCTGGCCTGCACTTTCGGTGGCGGCCGACGGGAACATCGCGTAGCTGTCGAGGCTACCGTCCGCCAGGCGATTGCGACACGCCGAGCGTTGCAGTTTGCCACTGGAGGTCTTGGGCAGCGCGCCCGGATTGAGCAGCACTACCACGTCCGGCGCTTGCTGATACGCCTCGGCGACGGCTTGTCGAATGGCTTTGATCAAGGATTCCGGCGGCAGGATTTTCTGCACGCTGCGGCTGATTTCGGCAGCGATGCCGATGCCTTCCTGTCCATCAACCGTGACGGCGAAGGCGGCAACCCGGCCTTTGCGCACCACTTCCACTTCGCGCTCGACGGTCTGCTCGATGTCCTGCGGGTACAGGTTGTGCCCGCGCACGATCAGCATGTCCTTCAGGCGCCCGGTGATGAACAGTTCGCCGTTGCGCAGGAAACCCAGGTCCCCGGTGCGCAACCAGGTCTGACCGGCGTGCCGGACGAAGGTCTCGGCGGACGCCTCGGGGTTTCGCCAGTAGCCCGAGGAGATGCTCGGCCCGCTGGCCCAGACTTCGCCGACAACGTTGTCGGTGTGCTCGGTGAGCGAGACCGGATCGATGATCAGCACGGCGTGACCCGGTTGGCTGATACCGCAGCTCATGACCGGGCTACCCTCGCCCTCTTCGACACGGTTCTGCGCCAGGGCCTGATCGTCCACCCGCAGGTTGCCGATGCCTTTACCGCGCGCGGTGCCGGCCACGAACAAGGTGGCTTCGGCCAGTCCATAGGAGGCCATGAAACTGTCCGCGCTGAAGCCGCAGGTCGCGAACTTCCCGGCGAAGCGTTCCAGGGTGTCGAGGCGAATCGGTTCAGAGCCGGAATACGCTACGCGCCAGCCACTCAGGTCGAGCCGTTCCAGGGCCGACTCGCTGACCCGCTCGCTGCACAAGCGAAAGGCAAAATCCGGCCCGCCACTGATGGTGCCGCCGTATTCACTGATCGCCTCCAGCCAGCGCAACGGCCGGCCGAGGAAGTACGCCGGGGACATCAACACGCAAGGCACGCCGCTGAAAATCGGCTGCAGCAGGCCGCCGATCAGGCCCATGTCGTGGTACAGCGGCAGCCAGCTGACGATGACGTCGTCGGGGTTCAGGTCAATGCCGAAACCGTGGCGAATCAGCAATTCGTTGGCCACCAGATTGCCATGGCTGACTTGCACGCCTTTGGGTAGCGCGGTGGAACCGGAGGTGTATTGCAGGAAGGCGATGTGATCGTCCTGCAAGTCCACCGCAACCCAGCGCTCGGCCAGTGCACCGTCGAGGGTATCGACACACACCAGTGGCGGCGCCCCTTCGATCTGCTGCAATCCATCGCGCAGCCCGGCGCTGGTCAGCAGCAAGCGCGGCTGGGCATCGCTGATGATCGACAGCAGGCGTTCCTGGTGATGACGGCGTGTCGACTCCGGCGGATAGGCTGGCACCGCGATCACCCCGGCGTACAGGCAACCGAAGAACGCCGCGACGTAATCCGGGCCGCTGGGGAACAACAACACCGCGCGGTCGCCAACATCCGCCCGGGCCTGCAACGCGCCGGCAATCGTCCGCGCCCGCAGGTCCAGTTCGCGATAGCTGAGCACTACGGCCTGTTCCGGGGTCTCGGCGAGAAAGCGCAGGGCCACCCGATCCGGCGTCAGGGCCGCGCGGCGCTGAAGGGCTTGGACCATTGTGCTGGGGAGTTCGAACGCGTCGGTCATGAGGTTTCCTGCCTGAATTCGGCTGTAGGAGCGAGCTTGCTCGCGAAAATCCGGAGAGCACCGCGGGGTGTCAGGCGCCCATCGTCATCGTTGACGACCATCGTCGGAACGCCGCCCGGAGCGAGCTCGCTCCTACGGGGTGATGAGGGTTGCGCTGTGCAATTCACCAATGAGAACGGATGACGTCTTGAAATAATTAGTCGCCGGGTTGCAACACCAGGCGGGCTGAAGGGGCGTCAACGTGTCGCAGTTCGCACTCTGCACTTCTGTCGCGCATCAATTCTCTTTCTCATTTGACAATCATTATCATTAAGCCTAATTTGTCGCTCGATGTGTAGGACGCCCCCCGGTTTTTCGCCGTCCCACTAACCTTTTGGCAGCAGGGTGATTTCCATGATGGAACCAGTATCCACAAGCAGGTGCGATACACCGCTACTTCAGGCATTCGTCGACAATCGACTGATTCTGGTGAAGATCGCAGCCCGAATTACCGGTTGCCGCTCACGTGCCGAAGATGTTGTGCAGGACGCATTCTTCCGGCTGCAATCGGCCCCGCCCATCACCAGTTCGATCAAGGCTCAGCTCAGCTACCTGTTCCAGATCGTGCGCAACCTGGCGATCGACCACTACCGCAAGCAGGCGCTGGAGCAGAAGTATTCCGGTCCTGAAGAGGAAGGGCTGAATGTGGTGATCCAGGGTGCGTCACCGGAAACGTCGCACATCAACTTCTCGACACTGGAGCACATTGCCGATGCGTTGACCGAGTTGCCGAGCCGCACCCGCTACGCCTTCGAGATGTATCGCCTGCACGGCGTACCGCAAAAAGACATCGCCAAGGAACTCGGCGTCTCGCCGACCCTGGTGAACTTCATGATCCGTGACGCGCTGGTGCATTGCCGCAAGGTGTCGGGCAAGCGTGGCGATGCGGCTTCCCGCCAATAAGATCTGAAATCTGCGTCGCGCCCTTCGCGAGCAAGCCCGCTCCCACAGGTTCAGCGCACACCCTGTGGGAGCGGGCTTGGTCCGGTAGAAACCGGAGACATCCTTTACGTTTTAAACCGGAGACATCGTTTACAG
>NZ_AKJG01000126.1 GCF_000282455.1 Pseudomonas sp. GM74 | reverse complement strand
CGCCATGCGCACCGCGTCACCGGTATCGCGCATGGTCAGGGTGTTGAGGCGCTCATCGACAAACACGTCGCGGGTCTTGAGCATGGTCTTGATCATGTTCAGCGCCGTGTTGGCATCGATGCTGGTCAGGTAGAAGGTGCGCATCACCAGCTCCTGGTAATCCTTGATCTTCTGCGGCGAGTCCGGGTAGATCAGCACGGTGTTTTCATTCACCACTTTCTGATGCAGCTGGTTCTGTTGCAGCAGCAGTTCCACGGCGTCTTCGATACGCACGTCACGTACGAAGATCGTGGCTTTCATGTCCGGACGCAGGTCCTTGTCGAAGATGAAGTTCAGGCCGGCGACCTGGGACAGCACTTCGAAAATGGTCTTGAGGTTGGCGTCGCGAAATTCCAGGGTTACCGGCCGGTCAAGGCGCGTACGCAGTTGCGGGTACTGCACCACGTTGCGGCTCTGCACCAGGCGGATGCTGTCTTGCAGTTCCAGGGCGCCGTCGTTCTTCGGATCCAGTTCGAGAATCTGTTTGACCTGGCGGTCGGCACCGTAGATGTCACCGCGACGCAGGTCGCCACGGGCCAGTTCGAGTTTCTCATCCATGCTGCGCAGGTAGTCGAGCTGGCGCAGGGAATCCTGGGCACGACGGTTGTTCGGTTCGATGTTCAAGACCCGGCTGTAAGTCATGCGGGCCCCGGCGAAATTACGCTGGGCCCGGTCCATGTCGGCCTGGGAGAGCAACGACGTCACGGCAAGGGCCCGTCCGCTGTTGAGAGCCATGTGCAATTCGGTATCGCGAGGGTTTTCCCGCAATCCCTCTTCGATGCGCGCCAGACCGGCTTCGTACTGGCCCGATTCGATCAGGGCCGAAGCTTCATCCCTGGCGACCTGCGCCGAACTGCATGCGGCCAGCCCTGCGCACAGAAAAAGGCTCATCAGCAAACGGGATTTGTTCATTCCGTACTCCCCACAGACAAGGTCTGCGCCAAACGCAGAGGCAGGTAGACCAGGCTCAGTTCCTTGTCGGAAATCCGCTCGATCCGCCAGGTTTCGTCGATGACATCCCCTTTGCGCACGACGTATATTTTTTCGCCATCCTGCAAAAACACCTGCAGATCGGAACGGTCATGCAGCCTGCCGACGAACTGGAAGGGCAACGGTGGTGCAGTGGGGACTTGCACCACCGGCGTAACGACTACCGGTTGTTCAGTGACGGTGCCGGGGGCCGGCGCCGCTATCCAGCTGCGGGCGGCGAACAGGTCGCCTGCCGGGCTCAGGTCCTTGATCGGCGCCAGCGCAGCGGTGCTCGATGCAGCCGTCGATGCGCCAGGGGTCTTGCCCTTGGCTGACGTTGCCAGGGTGGTCACCGCAAGGTCGCTATCGTCAGTCTGCTTGAAGTATTCGGGGAGCCAGGCGAGCGCTGCCGCAACACCCAGGAACGCCACCCAACCCACCACGCGTTTGGTATTCATCATGACCTCGACAGGTAAAGGGTCATGCGGATCCGCCCGGTCAGCTCAGTATCGGCGATAGTCTTGCGCTGAAGCTCCACATCCTCCAGCACCACCGCCGGCAACTGGCCGAGCAAGGCGTGCAGGAAACGCCGCAGTTGCGGATAGCTGCCACGTACCGGCAGCAGAATCTGATAACGGGCCAGGTGCGTCTTGGGGTCCACGCCCAGGGAGTATTCACCCCGGGACAAGGTGATGCGTTCCTGGGCGGCCAGGGCGTAGATCTTGTCGATGGCCACGGTGGCCTGGGGCTGGGATGGCAACTTGCTGCGAAAATCGTCGAGCTGGCGCTGCGGCACCACCGGCGCGGCCACGCTGCCGTCTTCGACCTTGGCCAGATACTCGGTGGCTTCGCGAGTCTGCTGGCTGAGGCTTTGCAGCGATTCCCAGTCCGGAAGCAACCCCACCAGGCCATAGCCCAGCGCCAGCACCAGCATGGCCGCCCCTGCCAGCCCCGGAACGCCCAGGCCTTGCAGGTATTCGTGGACAATCAATTTATGGAGTTGCATCGCCGATCTCCCAGGTAGCCGACAGGTTGAACTGCACCGGATGCTCCGGCACGTTGGCGACAATTTCGTGGCTCAGCAGCGACACGTCGGACAGCTCGTCGCTGGCTTCGAGGCGGCGGTGGAAATCGAGCATGGCTTCCAGGTCCAGCGCCTCGGCGCTGATCCGCAGCTGGCCCTTGCGTGCGTCCGGGGTCAGGGTCAGCAGGGCAATGTTGTCCCGCGGCATGGCTTCGAGGGTGGCGAACAGGCGCTCCCAGGGGCGGCGCAACTGCTGGGAGACCTTGCGCATTTCCGCCAGGTTCTGCGCCTGCTCGCGGATTTGCGCCGGGGTCAGGCTGAGCTTGCTGCCGGTATCGCCGGTGAGCACCCGCTGCGTGGTTTGCAGGTGGCCTTGCTGTTGTTCGGCCTCGTTGCTCAAGTGCTGTTGCACCAGCAGGCAAGTCAGTGTCAGCACCACGCCACCGGCCAGCAGGCTCCAGCCCAGAGGGCCTGCACGGCGGCGCGGCTGAAAGTCGAGCATCAGGGGGCGCATGTCAGGCCACCGCCCGAGACATGACGTACAGGCAATCGCGTACGGCCGTCCGGTCTTCTTCGAGGGTGCGCAGATGCACACCGGGCACGTCGGGTGGCGAATCGATACGCGCCGGTGCATGCAGGTAGACATTCAACGGTCGTTCGCTGGTGCAAGCCTGCAACTGGTGTTCACGACCGATCAGCGCGGTCAGCGCGGCATCACTGTCGCTGCTGCCCACCGAACGCACCGAGGCCCAGCGCCCTTCCCGGGCCAACAGCAACACACTGCGTACCGGTTCGGCGACCACGAACAGGAAGTCCCCGGCCTCAAAGCTCTTATCGAAATGGTTGAACGCCGTCATCAGGTACGGCTGCACCGAACGCAGGCGCAAACCGCGAGCGCTAACCAGAGCGCGCAGGCGTTCGAGCAAGTCCTGTGGCAGCGCGGTGGCGATGCGGTCGTAACCGGCGGGTTCGGCCGAGAGCACCAGGCTCCAGGGCTGCGTCGGGACACCGTAGAGGTCTTCGAAGCACAGTTGGGCGAAGCCCTGCAATTCGGCCGGGCTGTCGATCTGCTCACTCCAGGGCACCAGGCAATAGCGGCTGAAGTGCCCGGAGATCACCACGGTCAGTTCCGCCCTGGCAACGCTGTGTTCGGCCAGCAAACGGTCGAGGGTATCGAGGGCCACCGTCCAGGCCTGGAAGCCTTCGTCGATGTAGCCGACGCTGCCCAGCCATTGGGTTGCAGCGCCTTGCCGCTGCCCCAGGCCAACACCGCTGGCGCCGAGCACGGCGACAAATTGCTCACGAGATAAAAGTGACACGATTGATCTCCTCGAGCGTCGTCCGGCCCTGTTCCACCATCTCCAGCGCCGACTCGCGCAACAGGCGCAAGCCACGTTTGCAGGCGTGCGCCTTGATTTTCGAAATGGGTTGGCGCTCGACGATCATTTGCCGCAATTCGTCGTCCAGGTGCAGCAGTTCGGCAATCGCGCTACGCCCGCGATAACCGGTGCCACGGCAATGCCCGCAGCCCTTGCCGTGGACGAACTGGTAGTGAGCGACCTTTTGCGGATCCAGCCCCGAGACCTCCAGCTCTTCTTGCGTCGGGCTGTAAGGGCTGCTGCAACTGGTACAGACCAGTCGGATCAAACGCTGGGCCAGCACGGCATTGAGTGCCGAGACCAGGCTGTAGGGATCGATTTCCATCTGGGTGAATCGGCCGATCACGTCGAACACGTTGTTGGCGTGGATGGTGGTGAACACCAGGTGGCCGGTGAGCGCCGATTGCACGGCGATCTGTGCGGTGTCCGGGTCGCGGATTTCACCGACCATGATCTTGTCCGGGTCATGGCGCAGGATCGAACGCAGGCCCCGGGCGAACGTCAGGCCTTTCTTCTCGTTGACGGGGATTTGCAGTACGCCCGGCAATTGATACTCCACCGGGTCTTCAATGGTGATGATCTTGTCCACGCCGTGGTTGATCTCGGTGATCATGGCGTACAGGGTGGTGGTCTTGCCGCTACCGGTCGGCCCGGTCACCAGCACCATGCCATAGGGTTCGGCGGCCAGCCGGCGCAACTGGCGCAGGGTTTCCTCTTCAAAGCCCAGGGCCTGCAGCTGCACGCCGCAAACCTTGTCCGCCAGGTCCTGTTTGTCGAGAACCCGCAGCACCGCGTCTTCTCCGAAGATACTCGGCATGATCGACACCCGGAAGTCGATCTGCCGGCCACTGATGCCGATCTTGAAACGGCCATCCTGCGGCACGCGTTTTTCGCCGATGTCCAGTTCGGCCATGACCTTCACCCGGGAAATCACTTGCTCGGCGAACTCGCTGCCCTGGATCTTGCTGATGTTGTTGAGCACACCGTCGATCCGGTACTTGATCACCAGGCCGCTGCCGGTGGTGCCGAGGTGGATGTCGCTGGCGTGCATTTTCAGCGCGTCGTACAGGGTCGAGTTGACCAGTTTGACCACGACGCTGGAGTCTTCGCTGATGCTGGTCAGGGACAGGCTTTGCAGGTTATCGATTTCGGCGCCGGCGTCGCTCTGGGCGTTGAGCGACTCCACCGCATGGAAGCTTTCTTCGTGACGCGCCAGGTAGGCCTTCAGGTCATCGGCATGCACCAGGTACAGCGGTGCGCCTTGCAGACATTCATCGATCCAGGCCAGGCGTGCACTGTCGAAGGGGTCGGCAAACACACCGATGACCGCATCGTTATGACGCAGCAGGATGAATTCGCGCTTGAGGCATTGGGCCAGGGTCACCCGGTCGAATACCGGGGTGGAATTGAACAGGCTGTCGGTGTCGAGCACCGGGTAGTGCAGGGTTACGCCGAGGCATTGAATGAAAGGCATGGGAGCCAGTTCGCACAGCCCCCCCAGGGCGTCCAGCATCCGCTCGCCGGAACTGGTGGCCAGGGCTCGGGCCTGGGCCAGTTGTTCACTGCTGAAACGAGTCGGTGCACATTCCGGTTGCGCCGGTTCTACGGCAAGGGATAGACGGTCCATGGCTTGCTCTCCAACGCCCGGGGCTTTGGGCCCTGTCGACGCGGCGAGCCATTTCGGCGGAGGCCGGAACGTCTTGTCGCGCCACTACTCCCCGGTGAGCAATTGTTCGTCGTCTGGCGCCATGGAGGCCGATGTACTTTTTCGGCGATCTGCCAGCACCCAGCTACCGTCGTACAACTGCAGCGGGAAACTCTCGGTCTTGCTCTGGCGTCGTTCGACGAAGCCTTCGGACGTGCTCATCCCAGCTTTGGGATCGCGCTTTACCCCTAGAAGATCAAGCACCGCACGGGCCAGTTCCGCCAATGGAAACGGTTTGAACAGGATATGGCTGACGCCCAGTTGCCGGGCCCGCTCGCAAACCTCTGCGGTTGGATGCCCTGTGATCAGCACGAAATGACACTTCCTGTTCTGGCGGACGACATCGAGCAGCTGAAAGCCTTCCATATCGGGCAAGCGGTAATCGAACACCATCACATCGGGCGCGAAATCGTCAGCTTCAGCGATTCCTTGCGCGCCGTCGTGGGCAATCCGGACTTCCAGTGCTTGCGCCTGCAGGTAACCCTGGAGGTTTTCCGCCAGCAACTGTTCGTCATCAACAACCAGTACTTTGTTTAACAAGGTGGACTCCTTGAAACCGCAGATCCGGGTATTGAACCTGACGGAGTGCGCGCCCTGACAGGACTAACGCACACTTCATGCCAGGCTGGGTGCCGGTAATTTTAGGTCTTCATGTCCTTGAATTTAAAAACAATGCCATTTCGTACCGCAATTCCATCCCCCAAAAACGGGGAAAGCGACTGGATTGGCATTGAGTTTTTCCCCCCACTGTTGGGGAAACCCCCTATTGATCGTAAATCCGCTCGACTCTATTGCGCGAGCGCAATGGCACCGATGCCCTCATTGCGGTTAAGCGTAGCCCCACGGTTTCGCCTGTGGAAGTGTCCGCACCGGTCGCGACCTTGATCAGGATATACCGGGCGCAATCGAGCTTCATGATCGGCCTCCGGTCAGGGCTTGGCAGCAATGGGTTTATAGGGCGCGACCAGGTAGAAACGCTGATCCGGCAGATCCACCGTGACGATATGGGCACCGCTCAAGCCCAGGCGCCGGCCCGGACCAAAGCTCATCAGCGGCGTCAGCCCGGTATCGAAGTCATGCAGGCCTTCCAGGGCACTGACCAGCTTCTCGCGACTGGCATCGCGCCCGGCCTGCTTCATGCCTTCGCTGAGCAGCATCATCGAACTGAACGCGCCCACTTGCAGCACCGCGTGCTGGCCGCCGAGACCCTGATGTTCGCGCAACTGGGTCAAGGCCAGACGCCCGGCCAGGGTCCAGTCGCTGGGCACGAACGGAAAGGCCAGGAACACCCGCCGGGAAAATCCGCTGGGCACCTGCATCAGATTGCCCGCCACCTGGTTCGAGGCGGCGAACAGGTAAGGCACCTGCCCCGCCGTTTGCAAGCGCTCGGCCAGTCGACTGAAGCCGCTGCTGCTGCCCAGGTAGAACACCGAGCGCGACCCCAGGGGAAAATCATCCCCGGCCGGGTCATAGGCTTGCAGGCGCACCTTTTGCCAGGCGTGCCCCTGCAAGTACTTGCCGAGTTCCTGCGCCGCCAGTCGTTGGCCGGGTTCGTCCGGGTAGGCGATCAGCGTCGGCCCCTGAAGCACCCGCAGGCTGGCACTGGCGTAGTCGGCCAGGGCGATCAATTGCTCTCGAAGGCCCGGCAGCGGTTCGAATATCTGCGGGCTGGCGTGGGGCGTGCCCTGCAAGGACAGCGGCCCGATCAGGGGAATGCCGGCCCGTTCCAGACGCACGGCGAAGCTCACGTCCAATGCCGGTGCCAGCGGTGCGATCAGGGCAAACACCTGCTCTTCATCGATCAAGCGGTCCAGCGCCTTTTCGGCACTGACGCGGTCGACGCCGGGGTCAAGGATGGTCAGGCGCAACTGCCGGCCATGAATTCCGCCGGCCTCGTTGATGCGCGCCACGCAGCCGTTGAGCACCGCCGCCACCGTGATGCCCTCCTCGCCCAAGGGCCCGGAACCGGGCAACAACGTGCCCAGGTGCAGACTGTCGGGGGCCAGGCCCGGAACGCGGTCTTCGGCCAGGTGCTTGAGGTACGCCGTGAGGTTGCGCTGATCGGTCATCGACAGCACGAACCGTGGCATCGTCGGATCGAGCCGATTGTTGCCCGGGTCGCGCCCTTCCTGCACCGCCCGCGCCAAAGTGCTTTCGCTGTAGGCCGGATAACTGCGGCCGTTGATGTGCTGCTGGCCCTGGCTGCTGGCCAGTCGCGACCAGCGCAGGTCCGGCGGTTGCACCTCGCCTTCCGGGCGTCCGAGGCCATCTTCGCCATGACAACTGGCGCACGGCAGGCGGGTGGCCGGCAGCAGCATGCCCGCTGCGCCGACCCGGACCATGACCGGATCGCCGCTGGCCGACACACCTTCGTGGTACAGCCGTTTACCGGCACTTTCACTGAGGCTCAGCGGCAGTGCCTGGGCCGTGAGCGCGATGCCGCCGAAGAGCAGCAGGCCAAGGACGAGGGCAGTATTCATGGCCGTGGCTCAGCGGCCGGCCACGGGCATTGTCAGCAACTGCAAGCGCTGGGCAATGGCGGCGGCCGGGGCGGCGGGACGGATTTTGCTCCAGCACTTGCTCGCCACGTCACTGACGATCAACCGGGTGGAGTGTTGCGCGGGGGGCGGCACGATCTGGTCGATGCGACCCCATACAAGGTCCTTTTGCACCTTGTCGTCGGTAAGAAAAAACCAGTGGGGCCCATCGATGCCCTGTTTCAAGGTGCAAGCCTTGAGTACCGCCGCAGTGTTGCGCAGCGGATCACTGGTAAGGGAGATAGAGGTGCTGCGGTTCTGGTCGTGCAAGGGTGTGTCGGGGAAGCAGGTTTTCCTGTCGAAGGCGCTCATGGCTGATGCTCCATGGCGATGGCGGTGTGCTTGGCGTGGGCGTTGCGTTCACCCCTGAGCCTCTCGACGGCCCGGGCCAGCTCCGTCGGGTCGGTGAGACCGTAGTAGCGGGTCCAGATACGGTTGTTGCCGTCCCCCACCAGAATCAGCGGCGAGTGGTTCTCGAAGCCACCGCTGTAGGCGCCCAGGCCCTTGAGGGTGGCATCGACCGACTGCGGTGAACCGGTCAGCCAGCTCCAGCCCGGCCCGTTCTGGAAGGTGCGGGCGTAGTCGTTCAGGCGTTGGGGATCATCACGCTGCGGGTCGATGCTGATCGACACCAGTTGCACCTCGGTGCCGACCCGCGCGCCCAACTGTTTTTGCACCCGGCCCATGATCGAAGACACCACCGGACAGACCGTGGTGCAGTTGGTGTAGATGAAACCCATGACCACGATCTTGTTGCCCACCAGGTCTTTTTCCAGGCTGACGACCTTGCCGTTCTGGTCCAGCAGGGCCACGTCGGCAAACCTGATCCGGGCGGTCTCCGGGCTGGCGGTGCTGGCCGTCATGTCGTGCCCGGTGTGCTCGTCCATCGAGTGAGCCAGCGCCTGGTCGATACCGAAGGCCAACAGGCAGAACGTCAGCAGGCCGCGATACGCGAATCGGTCCATGTCTGTTTCCTCTTGGTGGTATATCGCCACTTCTCGACAAATCGACCGGAGCAATCCGCATGCCACAAAAAAATACGTTATTAATCAGCTTGTTATAGTCACGACTGGATAGATCGGGGGGATATTCCCCACCCAGTCCCCCCACTTTTTCTCCGGGGCCACCATTCCCCACTATTGGGGAAAATTCCCCGGGCTTTCGATCACAGCGGCGAATCCGCGGGCAGCCCCTGCAAACGCCGATACTGGTTCAGCACGCTGGGCACATAACGCTGGGTTTCGGCGAACGGCGGGACCTCGTTGCCCCGGCTGAGCACCGCTTGCGGGCCGGCGTTATAGGCCGCCACGGCGAGGCGGATATCGTTGTCGAACATCGTCATCAGGCGCTTGAGATAGCGGGCGCCGCCCTGGATGTTGGCCTTGGGGTCGTAGACATTGGTCACACCCATTTCGCGGGCGGTGGCGGGCATCAGTTGCATCAGTCCGCGAGCGCCCTTGGGTGAGGTGGCGCGGGCGTTGTAGCGCGATTCGGTCTTGATCACTGCATGAATCAGCGCCGCCGGCAGTTCGTTGGCCGTGGCCGCCGCCGCCACCAGCTCGGCATAGGGTTGCGCGGCGATCATCTGCGGTTGCTGATCGAGGCTGACCACCGCCGCATCGGGCTCACGAATCACCCGTTCATAGTGGCGTCCGGGGCGGTGGACATTGGACAGGACGTAGCTGCCATTGGCGTCCACGGAAACAAACACATCGGCCTGTGCGGCACCGGCCAACACAAGAAGACCCAGCAATCCGGTGGTGAGTGTTTTCATTGTTATACCTCCCCTTCCCGGCCCCGAAAATTGGGGGTATTGCCCCAATGGCCAGTCGTGCACCAGCCATACGCAAGCACTGTGCCGCAAGCGAGAAAGCCCGTAGAACGGGGGGTGCACAAAGGTCAGCAATCGTGAGCATGGCAATTGCATGCTGTTAATCAGCAACTACATGGCAACTCTGCTGCCGACTGTTATGAGGTCATCATGAATCAGCGACTGTGTTATGCCCGGCGAATCCAAAGCGGGTTCACCTTGCTCGAACTGTTGGTGGTGCTGGTGGTACTGGGGTTGCTGGCCGGCATCGTGGCGCCGAAGTATTTCGCCCAACTCGGTCGTTCCGAAGTGAAAGTGGCCAAGGCGCAAATAGAAGGCTTGAGCAAAGCCCTGGACCTTTACCGCCTGGAGGTCGGCCATTACCCATCGACCGAACAGGGCCTGCAGGCGCTGGTCACCGCCCCTGCCGACGAACCGCGCTGGACCGGCCCGTACCTGCAGAAAAAACTCCCGCAAGACCCCTGGGGCCACAACTACACCTATCGCTATCCCGGTGAAAACAGCGAGTACGACCTGTTGTCCATGGGCAAGGACGGGCAGCCCGGTGGCGAAGGCGAGAACGCCGAAGTCACCAACTGGAACTGACGGGAATGGCGACCATGCGCTTTCATCTCAAGGCCGTTGGCAAGGCCGGTGTGGTCTCGATGACCGTCGAGGCACCGGGGCACAGCGAAGCCAGGCGCATCGCCGAAGACCAGGGCCTGCGGGTGGTCAGCCTGCACGCCGAACGTCATTGGCGCGCGTTGCGCCTGCACAAGCGCGAGACGTTCAACCTGGTGTTGTTCAGCCAGGAGCTGACCACCTTGCTCAACGCCGGCCTGCCGTTGATCGATGCGCTGGAAAGCCTGGCGGAAAAGGAAAACGCGCCACAGGCCCGCAAAACCTTGAACGAACTGGTCCGCCTGCTGTACGAGGGCAAATCGTTTTCCCAGGCCTTGGGGCAGCTGGCGGCGGTGTTCCCGCCGCTGTACGTAGCGCTGGTGCAGTCCAGCGAGAAGACCGGCGCCGTGGGCGATGCCCTGGGCCGCTATGTCAGCTATCGCCAGCGCATGGACGAGGTTCGCCAGAAGATCATCAGCGCGTCGATCTACCCCTTGCTGCTGCTGGTGGTGGGCGGTGGCGTGGTTTTGTTTTTGATGGGGTATGTCGTACCGCGCTTCAGCCTGGTATTTGAAGGGCTGGGGTCGAACCTGCCATGGATGTCGCAGATCCTGATGAGCAGCGGCATGTTCCTGCACGCCCACCAGGGCGAGTTCTTCGGTGGCTTGCTGGCCATCATCGTCGCCCTCACCCTGCTCCAGCGCCAGCCGGCCTTTCGTCGGGGGCTGGACCGCCTGATCGAAAAGCTCCCCGCGGTGCACCAGCGCATTTTCATGTATGAATTAGCGCGCTTCTACCGCTCGCTGGGGATTCTGCTGCAAGGCGGCATCCCCCTGGTCACCGCCATGGGCATGGTCCGCGGCCTGCTCAGCGTCGCCTCCCGCACGCGCCTGGACCAGGCCTGCGACCGGGTGCGCGAGGGGCAATCACTCTCTGCCGCGCTGGAACTCAATCACTTGGTGACCCCCGTTTCCCTGCGCCTGCTGCGCGCTGGCGAACAGTCCGGCAACCTCGGGCAGATGATGGAGCGCAGCGCCGACTTCTACGACGAAGAAATCAGCCGCTGGATCGAATGGTTCGTGCGGCTGTTCGAACCCTTGCTCATGACCTTCATCGGCCTGTTGATCGGGGTGATCGTGATCCTGATGTACATCCCGATTTTCGAGTTGGCCTCGAGCATTCACTGACCCTCTGAAACAGGGCCCGGCTGTACGTCGCTTTTTCAATGTTCCAGCCGAATAAATCGGTTCGCTGAACTGTTCATCGAGTTCCCATGGGGAAAAAAAGCAGCACATTGCAATACTCATCAACGTTCCAATCTGAATCAAAAGACGGAGAACGACATGCTCATCAATAAGCTTTTACTGGCAGTAGCTATTGGCGCGGTTCTGTCGGCGTCTACCGTGTTGATTCCGGACAGCCTGTCCGGAGTTTCCAGTGCTCAGGCCAAGGATGGGGGTAGTGGTGGCGGTGGTGGCGGTAGTGGTGGTGGCGGCGGAGGCAGTCACGGTGGTGGTGGTGGCAGCGGTGGAGGCAGCGGCGGCAGTGGAGGCGGCAGCGGTGGCGGTGGCGGTAGTCACGGTGGAAGCGGCAGTGGCGGCAACAGCGGCAGCGGCCACAGCGGCGACCATGGCAGCAACAGTGGCCATGGCAGTGCCAACAGCGGTTCGAGCCACTCCGGATCCACCTCGTCCTCAGGACGCAGCGGCACCCATGATGAACCCGGGGATGACCATGGCGTCCATGCCAATGGTGAGCCCGGCGATGACCGTGGCGTTCATGCCAATGGCGAGCCCGGTGATGACCGTGGCGTTCATGCCGAACCCGGGGATGACAAAAGGAGCTGATTTACACTGATTCCCATACAACACAAAACCCTGTGGGAGCGGCGGTGCGGCGATCCCACAGGGTTTTGTGTGGACCATCTCCTTACAACCCACCCTCAGACTGATCCAGTTCCTCGCGCAAGAACCCGACCAGCGCCTGTACCGGCCGCGAACTCTGACGATGCTGTGGATACACCGCCGACAGCGTCAGCGGTCCGGGGCAAAAATCCTCCAGCACTTCCACCAGCCGTCCATCCTTGAGTGCCGAGCCGACAATGAACGTCGGCAAATACGTGACCCCCAGCCCGGCGATCGCCGCGTCCTTGAGCACCTCGCCGTTGTTGACCCGCATCCGCCCGGTGACGTTGACAGTCAGCGGCTTGCCCTGCCCCGCAAACCGCCATTGCACCTGTCGACCGTGGCCGTACGGCAAGCAGTCGTGACCGTGCAAGTCTTCAGGCTTGAGCGGTGTGCCGCGTTCGCTCAGGTACGCCGGGCTTGCGCAGTACACCCGTTCAATGGAGGCAATGCGTCGGGCGATCAGTGTCGAGTCTTCCAGTGTGCCGATGCGTAGCGCCAGGTCGTAGCCCTCACCGAGCAAATCCACGGGACGATCGCTCAAATCCATCTCCACCGACACGTCGCGATAGCGCTGCAAAAACACCGGCAACAGGCCCCCCAGATGCGCCAGTGCGAACGACAGCGGCGCACTCACCCGAATGGTCCCCCGTGGCTCGGTGGTCTGGCCGGCGATGCCCTGCTCCACTTGCTCGACTTCGCTGAGCAGGCGCAAGGCTGATTCGTAATAGCTCTGCCCCAGCGGCGTGACGTCCAGTCGCCGGGTCGAGCGATTGAGCAAGCGCACACCCAGACGCTCTTCGAGTTGCATCAAGCGGCGGCTGACAAACTGCTTGGACAGCCCCAATTGATCGGCGGCCGCCG
>NZ_AKJG01000125.1 GCF_000282455.1 Pseudomonas sp. GM74 | reverse complement strand
TTGCTGCGCCATTGATGGTCCAGGTCGCCGTGGCATCGTGATCGATGTCGGCCGAGCTGAACTGGCCATTCACGCTGAGCGTAGTGTCTTCCTGCACCGCGCCGGCCTCGTTGCCCGTCGCGAAACTGAGCACGGGCGCGTCGTTGCTGCCGGTAATGGTGATCGTCACGGCCTTGGTCACTGTCGCCCCGAAGTCATCGGTCAGCGTCACAGTGAACACTTCGGTCTTGGTCTGGCCCTCGGCCAGGTACTGCGCCGCGCTGTTGTTCAGCGTATAGGTCCAGCCCACGCTGCCCGCCGCGTCGCCGGTGCTCTCGTCGCTGACATTGGCCACCAGCGTACCCAGTGCACCGGATGGCGCACTCACGCTGGCCACATGGGCGTCATCGGCCAGGTCCACGTCACCGAAGGCGAAACTGCCGCTGGCCATTGTGGTGCCGTCTTCGGTCACCGCACCGCTTTCGATTTCTGCCGCCGTCACTGTTGGCCCGTCATTGGTGCCGGTGATCGTGATGGTCACATTCTGCGTTACCGACGCCCCCTGGCCATCGCTGATGGTGACCAGGTAAATTTCGGTTACTGTCTGTCCCTGGGCCAGGTACTGCGCCGCCGCATTGCTCAGGTTGTACGTCCATTGCACCGAACCGTCGGCCGCATTCGCGGCTTCGCTTACCGGCGAGAGCACGAATGTACCAAGATAAGTAGTGTTGCCCCCCGCCGGCGCGAACGTCGCAATGTGCGTGTCACTCAGGTCGATGTCGTTGAAGGCAATCGTGCCGCTGGCCGTCAGCGAGTCGGTCGTACTCGCAGTGGTGGCGGCATCTTCGGTCACCGTGCCGGTCTGCGCGCCGAGGCTGACCGTCACACCATCATTCGCGCCCGAAAACTGCACTGTCGCGGTGGCCCAACTGAGCGTTCCGTTGCCGAGGCGCATCGCATAGGTAAAGCTGTCCGTCAGGAACTCGCCAGCAGAAAGCGCCTGGAGCTGTGCCTTGAAAGCAGTGGTGAAAGTGGCGGCGTCGTAGCCGACCTTGCCGTCCGAGGTGATCCAGATCTTTGCACCATTCAAACTGGTGTCAGAACTCGTCGCCTCAGCCCTCGCCGTATCCTGGGTCAGGAGGTCGGCCGGAGCATAAGTCTTGGTGGCAGTAGAAAAACTGTCCGCGTTGTCGAGTGACCAGAGTGTCTTCGCGTTACCGCCGAGGTCATTGGACATGACGTCCCAAAACACGACCCCCAACAGATTATCAGTGGTGGTGAAGACGTCATCCTTCGCCTGCGGCGTGTTGGAAAACGAGGTAACGGTCCCGCCGCTGGTAGTTGTAGTGCTAGCCATGTCTTTCTCCCTAGAATGTCACCCTGAGAAAAAACCGCTGTGGGCCGCTAACAGCCACAATCCGATTCTTCCCCCACCCACGAACACATCACTCCACCGGTACCAGCCGGCTGGCCAGTAGCTTCACGCCCACCCCGGCCCTGCCGCCCTGCGGTTCAATGCGCACGATTTGTCCTTGCGCCTTGAACTTCATGGGGCCGCCGGGAGTGTCGAGTTCGATCTCGAAGTCAATCAAGCTACCCACCTGCTGCTCGCTATCGGTTTCGAAATACAAACCGGAGGCGCTGATGTCACGGACGACACCGCTACCCCCGCCGATCAGTTGCAGCGACAGGGTGACTTGTTCACGGGGCTCAATTCGGTGTGTGTCTTTCATGGCTGCAGTCTAAAAACGGCCTCTGTTATTTACATGAGCGCGCTATCCCTTTTTTCTGGGAGTCAATCACCCGGAAAAACAGTGTTTTACGGGACAAATGTCATGGGAGGGTGTGCCTGAAGCGCTATAGAAAAAAGCCAGGGGCTGCAACGATTGCTATCATGATCAGCTAACACAACCCGCCTAAAGAGGCAGCGAGCCGCATGCCAATTCAAGTCCTGTTAGTCGCTCTACCGCTCATGGCCTGGGGCCTTGAGCGTCTGGTGGAAAGCGCTCAACCGAGGTTGAAGCTGGCGGGATCGACGGCGTCGGTGGCGCAATACCTGCTTTCGCTGCACCAATACACACCAGATGTGGTGGTATTGGACCTGGACAGCGACGACTGTATCGAGTCGCTGGCCGAGCTGCACAGCCGGACCAAGGCCAAGATTCTGGTAGTGACAGGGTCGAGTGACTTGGCACTGCATGACAGTGCGGTGCTGGCGGGCGCACGTGGCGTGGTGGATAAGCGGGAGTCGGCATCCGCCTCAACATTGCTCAAGGCCATAGAAAAAGTGCATGAAGGCGAACTCTGGATCGACCGAAATGCGACCAGCCGTATCTTCCTTGAACTGGCGCGAAAGAAAGTCGAGCGCGATATTGACCCGGAGCAACACAAAATCGCCAAGCTGACGCGCCGCGAACAGCAAACCATTGCATCGCTGGCCAGCGACCCCTCAGCCCCTGGCAAGCTGGTGGCCGAGAAACTGCACATCAGCGAGCACACGCTGCGCAACCATTTGACATCGATCTATAGCAAGTTGGGCCTGACGAACCGCGTAGATCTATACGCCTACGCACACAAGCATGGGCTTTCCACAGGCGACTGAGGGCTGCGGCAACACGACCGATCTACCCCACCCTTCTCCTGCATTGGGCCACCGTGGGAGGCACCACTTCATTCCGGGACCAAACACCTGGCTGTTCGAGGCTACCTCCGGCAGTTGCGGGTGCGAGCCACATTTGAGTCAACCTCTCATCATCCGCATTGGGTTGAATCCACAGCCGAAAGCGGACGTTCCCAGGCACCTGCGAAGTTATGGCGATTTAGTCTTGGTCCGTGGGAAATCAGTGCTCGCCATTAATCTTTCGTGAACATACTCCTCAAATTGTTCGGCTGGCAGTGGCGGGGAAAACAGGAAGCCCTGGTAGATATGGCAGCCATGCTTGACCAGAAAGGTGCGCTGAGCTTCTGTCTCCACACCTTCTGCAATCACCGAAAGCCCCAATATCTGGCTCAGGCTCACAATCGCGCAGGCGATGGCGGCGTCGTTGGGATCAACCAGCACATCTCTGATGAAGGACTGGTCGATCTTGAGTTGATCCAGTGGAAGGCTCTTCAGGTATGACAATGACGAGTAGCCGGTTCCGAAATCATCCAGCGAAAGGCCTATGCCGATCTCTTTCAACTCGATCATTTTGGCGACAGTACCTTCCATATCCTCTATCAGCAGGCCTTCGGTCAGTTCCAGTTTCAATTTCTTCGGATCGGCCCCCGTGTATCTCAGTACTTGCAGTACCTCCTCGACGAAGTCCGGATGGTGAAACTGGCGGGCGCTGACATTCACAGCCATACCCAGTCGGGCGGTTTCCGAATGCTTTGCCCAGGCAACCAGCTGAGTGCAGGCTGCCAGCAGCGCCCAACGGCCTAACGGCAGAATCAACCCCGTTTCCTCTGCCAATGGAATGAACTCGCCTGGAAACACGATTCCGCGCTCAGGATTCTGCCATCTCATCAGTGCCTCTGCGCCAATGATACGGCCCTCACTATTCACCTGCGGCTGGTAATAAAGAAAGAATTCGTTGTCCTGCAAGCCTTGGCGCAAGTCTACTTCCAGTCTGGCGCGTGCCGTGGCAACCGCCTGCATTTCCGGATCGAAGAAGCGCATGGTATTGCGGCCCGCCGCCTTGGCGCGATACATCGCCAGGTCAGCGCGCTTCATAATATCGTCCGCTGTGCTCAGCTGCCCCTGGAACAGCGCAATGCCGAGGCTGGGGGTGCTGTGGTGCTCATATCCATCCAACTGGTAGGAAATGTTCAGAGATTTGAGAATCTTTTCGCCAATAGCCTTGGCCTGGATAGCTGCTTCTGGAGGATTCTCATTAAGGCCATCGAGCAGGACGACGAATTCGTCTCCGCCCAGGCGAGCCACGGTGTCGCTCTCGCGTATGCAGCCGCAAAGGCGCAGAGCAACTTGCTGCAGCAACATGTCGCCTCTGTCATGCCCCAGCGTGTCGTTCAGTGCCTTGAAGTTATCCAGGTCAATGAGAATTATCCCGCTCGTATGCAGGGTACGGGAGCTGCCCGCCAGCAGATGCTGTAACCGGTCCAACATGAGCCGCCTGTTGGCCAGCCCGGTCAACTGATCGTAGAAGGCCAAACGCTGGACCTCTTGCTCAGCGGTCTTACGGTGGGTGATGTCAGTATTGATCGACAGAACGGATTGCGGCTGGCCATCATCGTCTCGCACCAGGGTTCGATGACTTTCGAGCGTGATGGTGCAGCCATCCCGGCGTCGAAGTGTAACTTCGTCCGCCCAGTCACCCGTTTCTATCAGGCTGTTAGTGGCCGCATTGAAAGCGGCGCTACCCTGGTAGATCAACTCCTGTGCCGATTTGCCGAGTGCCTCTTCCTTTGACAGACCGTAGAGACGCTCGGCACTTTTGTTCCAGTACAGGATGCGGTTATCCATCCCGTGAACGACAATGGCGTCCTGGGCCTTGTCCAGCAGCGATGCTTGCTGGCGGGCCTGCTTCTCGCTTTCGCGCAGCACTGCCAGATAACCCTCCCTTTCAGCTGCTTGCGACTCCATTTCGCGCCTGATCTTGCCTCCGTAGATCATGGCCGCACTGACCATCAGTAGCACGAACACCATGATCGCGTATTCGACCCGGCGCAGTTCTTCGACCGACTCAAGCTCCTCCTCCAGGAGCTTGCTTTGAATCAGGCCAACGCGATCCCGCACGGTACTGAGTGAGGCGAGCAACAGGGCAAACTTCCTGTCCATCGTTGCCATGCGTTTGCCGGCATTATCCGACTGCCCCTCCCTGAAGTAGGAAAAGATCAGCAAGGCCTCGTTCACCATTTCGACCATCGCGGCATCAACTGCACCCACCTCATCCTTCAATGCAAGGGTAAAGGCTTGTATATCTGCACTGTGTTCAGCCTCATTGGCGATCCGTACTTCCAACTGTTTTTTGGCCATTGCCAAATGCTCGTTGAAGGCGCGCAAGGCTTCATCCATGTTCCGCGATTCGGCTTCAACATCATGTGTATCGAACACATTATTGCCCGGCGCATTGACTGTGGAAGCCAGGCTGCCCAGCGTTGAATAGCTCGACAGCTGTTGGACCCACGACTGGTTTGCCTTGATGGAGCGGTGATAGGTATCGACGATCAGGTGATTCAATAGCACGCTCAGCACAACAACCAGCACGTCGAATCCCGCAAGAAAAAAGTACATGCGGTGCCATTTGGTCGAGCGCGGCTTATCTGAACAGGTGGGTATGGCTTGCTTTGCCGCGCTTTTATTCCTGAAAAAATCCATTTCACAATCTCCAAACATAATCCTTCTAAAATGACCAAAAGAAGCGGTATTCGGAAACCAATTAACCTTTTGTGCCGACACCTGAACCTGAGAACACACCGCACGTAGCATTGACCAAATTTTTTCTCTGCTCTGGATTCACGCTGGTTTTCGTGAGCGAAGCTCCCGAGACAAGCAATCGCTACCAAAGCTATACGTCTTGCGTGTCACGCCAACCAACTATTCGACACTAAGCAATGCATTTGGCGATGCTAATTTCATGGTGAAATTTTTTACTCTCGGAAGCAGTCTCTTAACATTTCGGCGATAAAACGGAATCATATTCATTTGCTGTGTTTGACATCATCGTTTCAGGTAACGAGGCTCCTCGCTCTCCATTGTAGAACTGAACGTCGGCAATCACTTTTGCCAGATGCTCTGTTCCTTTCAATTTCCTCAGCCTCGTTTTGCGTCTCTGGCGAGCGTGCAGACCTTGGCCAGCATGTCTGGGGTGAGCATATCCCCGTTTTCGCAGTGCCCAGCCGCACCGTAGCGAAAGTCGATTCGATCCTGAGTGATCCCGACAGATCCAGTCCAAACCCTGCGCCTGCAGGTGCAGGGTTTGCTCCATGTCTTCCCGAGTGTCGTTGCGGATTTGCGCCCCTGAACTGGATGCTTCACGCACAATAGTCGGGTGACATAGGGCACGTTGCGGGTCATTTCCGCGCAGCCTGCCGGACTGCTTGATCAGTTTCGACAACAGACCAAGCATAGCTACTAATTTGCCATTATTCTGTTCGCCGACTGCTCCAGGTCGGTAGCGACTCTTGATGGTCGGCAGCTTCCGATTGCCAGAAGCGGACGTCGAGCCGCAAACCTCAAATGGACCGCACACTGACCTCGTTAGCTATTTAAGCAACGCCCCCTAGAACTTTTTCCTGTTTATCGGTCTATGTGGATAGGCACATCCACTCGCCAGGCGCGAACCCGCAGGCTCCCCCGAAGCCGGATGGCCACACGTCCAGAAATCAATCAGAGGTTGTCTTCGCTCATGAAATTCCATGACCCACGGATGGTGCTCTTCGGCCTGTTCGCGTTCGCGGCAGTGGGCTCGGCATCAGCCACACAGATGAAGACCTCAACCCCTGTTTTGGCACCTGAAGTCGCGGTCGTTCAGGTTCCGGTCCAGGCTGCCGTCAACCCTTGGCCGACCTTGGCCAGTATGGCCGACAAGCAGCCAGGGCCGTTGCTTGCCCATGACGACCGATACTGGCATGACGGCCGTTGGCACTCTCGTAGAGACGATTGGCGCCGTGATGACTGGCGTAGAGATAACTGGCGCCGAGAGCAAGCCCGCCGCGAAGCAGAACGCCATCGTTATTGGGAGCGTCACCAGGATCGGGCCATGCGGTACCGCTACGAGGACGATCGCCGCTACTATCGTCGCTAGCGCGACGCCCCGCAGGTTAAAAACGTCGACGAGATACGGGCGCCTCGCTTTCGCCCTCCTCGTCGGCGTTGAAGGCAATATGCCCCCCCCCACCTCCAAGTGCCGATGACACCGAAATCAGCCAACCCATGTGAATGCCCATGAAGCATGGCTTTAATGTTATGTTATAACTTATACTAACATACACTGTCAGTCGCCACTGGCAGAGCCATCCACTCCCTGCTTGCGGCATTCGATGACAACGTCTAATCACCTCCCCCCCATCACAAGCTTGAACCAACGCCTGCTGTCCATTGACGCCCTGAGGGGATTGGTAATCCTCTTTATGCTATTGGATCACGTGCGCGAAACGTTCTTTTTGCACCGTCAGGTAGCAGACCCGATGGACATCGAATCCACTGAGCCGGCGCTATTTTTCAGCCGCACACTAGCCCATTTGTGTGCGCCGGTTTTCATACTGCTCACCGGACTTTCCGCTTACCTGTATGGCCAAAAGCATCAGGGTAAGGGCGATGTGTCAGCCTTTTTGTTCAAGCGCGGTCTGTTCCTGGTACTGCTGGAGTTCACCCTGGTAAATTTCGCCTGGACTTTTCAGTTGCCGCCAACGGTCATTTACATGCAAGTGATCTGGGCCATCGGCATCTGCATGATTGCCCTGGCCGGACTGGTCTGGTTACCCAGGCCCATGCTGTGCTGCCTGGGCCTGGTGATCGTGGCCGGGCACAACCTGCTGGATAATGTGCACTTCGCAACAGGCTCGCCCATGCACATACCCTGGGCGATTCTGCATGATCGTGGCTGGATCGATTTCTCCGACGGCCTGAGTCTGCGCACCTCGTATCCTGTACTGCCGTGGATCGGTTTGATCGCCCTTGGGTACAGCATCGGCCCCTGGTTTGCCGGCCAGGTTTTGGCCGCGCAGCGTCAACGTACTCTGCTGCTTGCAGGGGCCGGGACATTGATCGGATTTGTCGCACTGCGAGCAGTCAATGGTTATGGCGAGGCGCATTGGGTCGCCCATGAAGGCCTCACGCAAACCCTCATGAGCTTCTTCAACATTACAAAATACCCACCTTCCCTGCTGTTCCTTTCGCTGACGCTGGGTATGGGCCTGTTACTGCTTCGTGCCCTGGAACGGGCCCGACAACGCAAGTGGGTCAATGCATTGGCAGTCTTTGGCGCGGCGCCGATGTTCTTCTACTTGCTCCACCTTTACGTACTCAAGGCGCTGTATCTGGTCAGCGTGGCGTTGTTCGGATTGAACCAGGGAGTTTTTTTCGGTTTCGACAGCATTTGGGCTGTGTGGCTGACGGCGGTACTCCTGGCTTTATCCCTGTATTTACCCGTGCGCTGGTTCGCGGCATTGAAGGCACGCCGTCGCGATATCGGATGGCTCAAATACTTCTGATCAGGACATTTGCTCAATAAAGGGGCACCTGGAGAGCCTGATCGGTAATGCGATCCGTAGCAGCTGCCGAGGCTGCGTTCGGCTGCATGG
>NZ_AKJG01000124.1 GCF_000282455.1 Pseudomonas sp. GM74 | reverse complement strand
ACGCAGCCTCGCGGGCTCGGCAGCTGCTACAAAGGTGTCGCGGCTGAAATTGCTTGACTGACTGGCATTAGGCCAATGTGGCCTGATTTTTTGACTTCATTTTTGTGGATATCCAATGTCATCCAATAAAACCCTCGCCTTGGCCCTGTGCTTCGCTATTACCGGTTGTGCACAGACTCCACAGAAAGACGCGACGGCACCTGTCGCCAAGACTGAAAGCGGCAGCCACTGGTACTGGCCGTTCGGTTCCGACGACAGTGCCGGCAAGCCCGTGGCCAAGCCGGAGGTGAAGCCCGAGGTCAAACCGGTTGCGGTGGCCAAGGCCGAAACCGATAGCGGCAGCAAGTGGTGGTGGCCATTCGGCGGTAGCGAGCAGAGCACTGCCAAGGCCGTGCCGATGCCCGACCCGAAAGTCACCCAGGCCTGGCTTGACGACTACGAACCGCGTCTGCGCGAGGCGGTCAAGGGCAGCAACCTGCAACTCGAGCGCCGCGAAAACGTGCTGGTGGTGACCGCGCCGGTCGAAGGCTCGTTCAACCCTGATCGTCCGGCCATGCTGCTGCCGGTCACGCTCGGTCCGTTCACCCGCGTAGCCAAGATCCTTGAAGCCGATCCAAAGACCGCTGTGTTGATCCTCGGCCACAGCGATACCTCCGGCGCCGCGGCTGCCAACGTCAAGCTGAGCCAGGAGCGTGCCCAGTCCGTTGCGGCGATTTTCCGTCTCAGTGGTCTGCAGCGTGATCGCTTGATGCTGCGCGGCCTGGGCGGTGATGCACCGCGTGCTGCCAACGACAGCGTGCAAGGGCGTGCGTTGAACCGTCGTGTGGAACTGCTGGTGACCCCGCAAAACACCATGGTCGCGCTGCTTGGCAAGTACAACATGCCGGCTCCGGCACCGGTGACCATGGTCGCTGCCGCGGACGCCAAGCCGGTCGCCAAGCCTGTGACACCGGCCCCAGCGACTAAAAAGGCTGCTGTTCCAGCGACGAAAAAAGCCCCGGCGAAAAAAGCGTCGGCCAAGAAAGCACCTGCGAAAACCGCAACGCCGGCAAAAAAGACCACGCCAGCCAAAGCCTCGACGGCTGACAAGAAAGTCGCTGCCACCGATACTGCAAAGCAGTGATTCGTTAACCAAAAGGAATGCGCCATGACCCAGGGCCTGGCTGATATGCGTCGTGACTACACCCGTGATGGCCTGACCGAGGCACAAGCCCCGGCCGAGCCGTTCGCGCTGTTCCACCAGTGGTTCGCCGACGCGGTGAAAACCGAACAGGCGCCGGTGGAAGCCAACGCCATGACCCTGGCCACCGTCGACCAGGACGGTCGACCGCACTGTCGCATTCTGTTGCTCAAGGGCCTGGACGAGCAGGGCTTCACCTTTTTCACCAACTACGAAAGCGCCAAGGGCCAGCATCTGGCCGCGAATCCGTTCGCGGCCATGACGTTTTTCTGGCCGGCGCTGGAGCGCCAGGTGCGCATCGAAGGGCGGGTGGTGAAGGTAACGCCTGAGGAGTCCGACGCCTATTATCAGGTCCGTCCACTGGGCAGTCGCCTGGGGGCCTGGGCATCGCCCCAGAGCCGCGTGATCAACGGTCGTGGCGAACTCGAAGCGCTGCTCAAGGACACCGAGCAACGTTTCAGCGACACCCAGCCCCATTGCCCGGAACACTGGGGCGGTTATCGCCTGCTGCCTGAGCGCATCGAATTCTGGCAAGGCCGCCCAAGCCGCCTGCACGACCGCCTCAATTACCGCCAGCAGGGCGCCGACTGGACTCTTGAACGTCTGGCACCCTGAGCAGTCTACCGATCGGGATAGCCTGTCGCAGCGGCCTCCAGCCACTTCGGCAGGTCTCGACGCTTGATTTTCTGCGCCCGGGCACTCGCCAGTTGTTCGAGCATGAAGGCTTTTTTCTGCTCGTCCTTGCCCGCCAGCGCTAGCGCCAGGTCGCGGTCCATCCAGCGTTTGATCCGCACGTACAGCCACCAATGGAAGTACAAACCGGCAACAGTCGTGACGACGATGATAAAGTAGTCCATTGAAATCCTTGGCCAGTGGGCAGTTTTCCGAATTTGCCGCTACTGTGTGAGTTCGTGGGGGCGCCTTAACGGAGCCTGAATCAAACCAATTTTACCCGGGCTGTGTCGTGACAGGCGTCAAGCGGCGGAGTTTAATGAACATCTGTTTCTTTGGAGTTGATGCTATGCGTAAGTCTGTTCTACTGGTTGCTTCCTTTTCCACGATGGCGATGTTGCTCACTGGTTGCCAATCGAGCCTGACCGGTGACTCCTATTCCCGTGACGAGGCGCGTCGAGTGCAGACCGTTCGCATGGGTACCATCGAAGCATTGCGTCCAGTGAAAATCGAAGGCACCAAAACCCCGATCGGCGGCGCTGCTGGCGCAGTGGTCGGTGGCGTTGGCGGCAGCTCCATTGGTGGCGGCAAAGGCAGCGTCGTTGCTGCGGTCATCGGTGCCGTGGCCGGCGGCCTGCTCGGTTCAGCCGCTGAAGAAGGCCTGACCCGCACCCAGGGCGTGGAAATCACCGTGCGCGAAGACGATGGCAGCATGCGCGCCTACGTTCAGGAAGTTCAGCCGAACGAAGTGTTCCGTGTTGGCGAGCGTGTGCGCATCGCAAGTGTGAATGGCACCAGCCGCGTTTCGCACTAAGCGCAAACACCGGATAAACAAAAAACCCGATCAGGTGGCTGATCGGGTTTTTTGTTTTTCAGCTCAGGCGAGTCTTGATTGGCGCCAGGCGTTATCGCGGGTTATCAGGAGGCCAGCGCAGTGTTCTTGCGGCTGGCCATCGCCGTCACCACATAACCGATCAGCGCCGCCAGAATCGAACCGGTCAAGATCCCCATGCGATCCATCCCGGCGAAATCACTCACGCCTGGCTCGAAAGCCAGCGAGCCGACAAACAGACTCATCGTGAAACCAATGCCGCAGAGAATCGCCACGCCCAGTATCTGGCCCCAGTTGGCGCCTTGGGGCAGGGCGGCGATACCGGTTTTCACGGCCAGCCAGGTCAGACCGAATACTCCGACGGTCTTGCCCAGCAGTAGCCCGATGGCGATGCCCATGGGGACATGGTGAGTGAAACTTTCGACGGTGACACCGCTCAGGGACAGGCCGGCATTGGCAAAGGCGAACAGCGGCAGGATGCCGTAGGCGACCCACGGGTGCAGGGCGTGTTCCAGGGTCAGCAATGGCGATGGTTCGGCATTTTTCGTGCGCAGCGGAATGCAGAAAGCCAGGGTCACGCCGGCCAGGGTGGCATGGACACCGCTCTTGAGCACGCAGACCCAGAGGATCAAGCCGATGATCATGTACGGTCCGAGCTTGACCACGCCAAGCCGGTTCATCCCGATCAGCGCCGCAATACAGGCCGTGGCCAGCGCCAGGGACAGGGTCGACAACGCGCCGGAATAGAAGATCGCAATGATGATGATCGCGCCGAGGTCGTCGATGATCGCCAGGGTCATCAGGAACAGTTTCAGCGATACCGGAACCCGTTTGCCCAGTAGCGCCAGCACGCCAAGGGCGAAGGCAATGTCGGTGGCGGTCGGGATTGCCCAGCCGTTGAGAGCCGGTGGCGTGTCGCGATTGAGGTACCAGTAGATCAGCGCCGGCACCACCATGCCCCCAATGGCAGCGGCACCGGGCAGGACGATTTGCGATGGTTTGGACAACTGGCCATCGAGGACTTCACGCTTTACTTCCAGGCCGATCAGCAGGAAGAACAGCGCCATCAGGCCGTCGTTGATCCACAGCAGCAAAGGCTTGGCGATTTTCAGCGCGCCGATCTGGGCCACCACGGGGGTGTCCAGCAGGCCGTTGTATAGCCACGACAGCGGCGAGTTGTTGATAATCAGAGCCAGAACGGCAGCGGCGATCAGTAACAGACCGCTGGCAGCTTCCAACTGAAAGAAACGCGTGAAAGTGCTACGCAGAGGCAAGGTCGCTCTCCATCTGTGGATTCAAAAGGTGTTACACCCTAACAAGTACTGTTAGTTGTTAAAACAAAAGTTATATTCTTTTTTGTTATATACCGTTACAGAGTCATCCGCCGGCACCGACCTGAGCCTAGCAGTTGCCTGGCGTATTGGATCTCAGCTGTACCTGTGCTGGATGCAGGTTTTTTCCTAAGCTTGCTGGATGAGCCTTGTCAAAAGGCCGACTCCTGCCCGATACAACGAGAAAACCATCATGAGCGACAACCGACAGTGGTCGCGCGAAGCGATCCGGATCATCGAAGCCGATTTCCAGCGCAGTGCCGACACCCACTTGATCCCATTGCCGCTGCCGGGTTTTCCGGGAATCGAGTTGTACTTCAAGGATGAGTCCAGCCACCCCACGGGCAGTCTCAAGCACCGCCTGGCTCGCTCGCTGTTCCTTTATGCGCTGTGTAACGGCTGGCTCAAGCCCGGTGCGCCGGTCATTGAGGCTTCCAGCGGTTCGACGGCGATTTCCGAGGCGTACTTCGCACGCATGCTGGGCTTGCCGTTCATTGCGGTGATGCCGGCGACCACGTCCAAGGAGAAGATTGCGCAGATCGCCTTCTACGGTGGCCAAAGTCATCTGGTGGACGATCCGACCCAGATCTACGCCGAGTCCGAGCGCCTGGCTCGTGAACACGACGGGCACTTCATCGACCAGTTCACCTACGCCGAGCGCGCCACTGACTGGCGAGCGAACAACAACATCGCCGAGTCGATCTTTCAGCAGATGCGTTTCGAGCAGCATCCCGAACCGAGCTGGCTGATTTCCAGCCCAGGCACTGGCGGCACCACCGCCACCCTGGGTCGGTACGTGCGTTATCGCCAGCATGGCACCCGCGTGCTGTGTGCCGATGCCGAGCGTTCGGTGTTTTTCGATTACTACCAGACCGGCGATGCCAGCCTGCGACTGGACCACGGCTCGCGTATCGAAGGCATCGGCCGGCCGCGCGTGGAGGCGTCGTTTCTGCCCAAGGTGATTGACGCCATGGTCAAGGTGCCGGATGCCCTGTCACTGGCGGCCATGCACTACCTGGCGGAGCGTCTGGGACGCCATGTGGGCGGGTCGAGCGGGACCAACCTGATCGGCGCGCTGATGGCCGCCCAGCACATGAAGGCGGCAGGGGAGACGGGGTCGATGGTGGCGATTCTGTGTGACAGCGGCGAGCGATACGCCACGACCTATTACGATCCGCAGTGGCTCAAGGCTCAGGGGTATGAGTTGAGTGGCTTGATGGCTGCGGTGGCCGCGACGGTGGAGAGAGGGGAGCCGCTGCCGGACTCGGTTTTGCGCGCCAATATCTGAGACGGCGAAGATCAAATGTGGGAGCGGGCTTGCTCGCGAAAGCGGTCAATCAGCCAACACATATGTTGGATGTGAAACCGTCTTCGCGAGCAAGCCCGCTCCCACATTAGAGTGTCTCAGGCATCGAGGCCGAGGATGTCCCGGGCCACTGCTTCTGCAATGCGAATGCCATCAACACCCGCCGACAGAATCCCGCCCGCATAACCGGCGCCTTCGCCGGCTGGGAACAAGCCTTTCACGTTCAGGCTCTGCAACGACTCGTTGCGGGTAATACGCAGCGGCGAGGAGGTACGGGTCTCGATCCCGGTCAACACCGCGTCGTGTAGCGAGTAACCACGAATCTGCTTCTCGAATGCCGGCAGGGCTTCGCGAATGGCTTCGATGGCGAATGCCGGCAACGCCAGTGCCAGATCACCCAGGGCAACGCCCGGCTTGTAGGACGGCTCGACGCTGCCCAGTTCGGTGGACGGTTTGCCCGCGATAAAATCGCCGACCAATTGTGCCGGCGCTTCGTAGTTGCTACCGCCCAGCACGAATGCGTGGGATTCCAGGCGTTCCTGCAGCTCGATACCGGCCAGCGGGCCGCCTGGATAATCGACTTCCGGGGTGATGCCGACGACGATACCGGAGTTGGCGTTGCGCTCGTTGCGCGAGTACTGGCTCATGCCGTTGGTGACCACGCGGTTCGGTTCGGACGTCGCCGCCACCACGGTGCCGCCCGGGCACATGCAGAAGCTGTAGACCGAACGGCCGTTCTTGGCGTGGTGCACCAGTTTGTAGTCGGCGGCGCCCAGTTTCGGGTGGCCGGCGTATTTGCCCAGGCGTGCACGGTCGATCAGCGACTGCGGGTGCTCGATGCGGAAACCCACCGAGAACGGCTTGGCCTCCATGTACACACCACGGCCGTGGAGCATGCGGAAGGTGTCGCGGGCACTGTGGCCGAGGGCCAGGATCACATGCTTCGAATGGATCTGTTCGCCGCCATTGAGCTCGACGCCGACCAGTTGGCCGTCTTCGATCAGCACGTCGGTGACACGCTGCTGGAAGCGCACTTCGCCGCCCAGGGCGCGAATCTGCTCACGCATGTTTTCCACCACGCCGGTCAGGCGGAACGTACCGATGTGCGGCTTGCTGACGTAGAGGATTTCTTCCGGTGCGCCAGCCTTGACGAACTCGTGCAGGACCTTGCGACCGAGGAACTTCGGATCCTTGATCTGGCTGTAGAGCTTGCCGTCGGAGAATGTCCCCGCGCCGCCTTCGCCGAACTGCACGTTGGATTCCGGGTTGAGTACGCTTTTGCGCCACAGGCCCCAGGTGTCCTTGGTGCGCTGGCGTACTTCGGTGCCGCGTTCGAGGATGATCGGCTTGAAGCCCATTTGCGCCAGCAGCAGCCCGGCGAAAATCCCGCACGG
The DNA here is from genome assembly GCF_000282455.1 of Pseudomonas sp. GM74. GTDB lineage: Bacteria > Pseudomonadota > Gammaproteobacteria > Pseudomonadales > Pseudomonadaceae > Aquipseudomonas. Next base: position 17,050 of record NZ_AKJG01000124.1, on the reverse strand, counting down.
ACCGAAGCCGACGACGATCGGCCGCGTGCTCAGGTCGGCCGGTGCCTGGCCGACCGCTTTGTAGCTGACATCCGGCGCCACGCTGACGTTACGGTCATCGGCAAACTTGTGCAGTACCGCCGCCTCGTCGCGAACTTCAAGGTCGATGGTGTAGATGAAGCACAGTTCGGAGGACTTTTTACGCGCATCGTAGCTGCGCTTGAACAAGGTGAAATCGAGCAGGTCATCGCTGGCTAGCCCTAAGCGCTGCACGATGGCAGGGCGCAGGTCTTCTTCGGGATGGTCGATCGGCAACTTGAGTTCGGTGATTCGTAACATGGCGGGATCCGGTTCGCGGGGCGCACAACTGCGCCAGGGCGTTTGAAGCCCGCGATTATAAGCCCCAAAGGCGCAGGCCCGTGAGGCTTAAACGATCAGTCGTCGCGCGATCCGCCGAAATAACCGCAACCGCGTTGCACCTGACCGTCGATGCGTAGTTCAGCGCTCATGTGCTGGATGCTGCCGGTGCTGCTGTCGACGCAGCGTTGCGGTGCAACCCACAGTTCGATGTGCTGGTTGTTGGCTTCGGTGCTGAGGTTGAAACGGCCATCGCCCAACTGCTCTTCGACGTAAGGCACGGCCAACGGCGGCTGGCCGGCCCGGTCGAGGACCATGCCTTTGCCGCTGACTTTCACGCTCCACTCCGGGGTGTGGCCGGCGGCGCGCAGGATCAGCAGCTTGAAGTTCGGATCGTCGCACGCGTTGCTCGAGCGCTCGACGCGGTACAACTGCTCCAGATCGAGCTGGCCGTCACCACCGCTGCCGGTCACAACCCGCCCGCGCACGTCGGCAAACAGCTTGCCCTGCTTGTCCGCCAGGTTTGCGGCCTGCTGCAGGACGCTGGTGCCGCCCGTGTCGTTGACCACGTAGCGGTTGGTCTGGCTGCACGGCTGGAACAGCAGTTTGCCGTCCGCCGCGGTCAACTGGCCTTGCATGCGTGTCTGGCCGACATGGGAGGCGCTCTGCCGTTCACCGTCGAACAACTGGCAGGCGGCGAACAGCGGAAGCAGGGCAACGAGGACTAAGGAACGGGCAACACGCATCTTGGGGTCTCCTGACAAGTGCCGCCACGTTACTCAGGCTGACCGTTCATCACAAGGCTGGAGTGGGTCTCTGGCGCAGTAGAGGGCGATTTCCGGCAACAACTTGTGAATTATTCTGATGCCGAGTGTCAGGATGACAAAGGTAAGCTGCCGCTTTTTTGCAGGGGGCGGAGATGAAGTGGAGGATCTGGTTGTTTTTAATGGTGATGATGGGGGCCACGGGCAGTCAGGCTGGCGAGATCAATTTGTCTTCGGCAACTGACTTCACTCGATTGGAGTTGCTTTTGAAGGACAACGACAGACCCCATTCGGCGCTTGAAATGGCTGTCACGCTCAGTCCTGAAGCAACTGAGCGTATGCAGCGCATTTCCCGTGAGTTGATAGGGCAGAAATTGACGCTTTCGATCAATGGCTGGAAGATCACTACGGCGACAGTGCATTCGGTCTTGGGCTCGCAGTTCAGGGTGTTCATCCCGAAAGCCATCGCCAAAGACCTATTGCCCACGTTGGTTGATTGAGCTTGAACCGACTTAGCCGACGTGAAAGGTCTGACCCGTTTGCAGGCCTTCCACGCTTTTGGCGTAGGCCAAGGCCACATCTACCGCAGGAACCGGCTTGAAGCCACGGAAGTACGGCGCATATTTACCCATGGCTTCGACCAGGACGTTCGGGCTGATCGAGTTCACCCGCAGGCCACGCGGCAGCTCGATGGCGGCGGCGCGAACGAAGCTGTCCAGTGCACCGTTGACCAGCGCAGCCGAGGCGCCACTGCGAATCGGGTCGTGGCTGAGTACGCCGGTGGTGAAGGTGAACGACGCACCGTCATTGGCGAACTCGCGGCCGATCAGCAGCAGATTGACCTGGCCCATGAGCTTGTCTCTCAGGCCCAGGGCAAAGCTCTCTTCGGTCATCTCGTTGAGCGGTGCGAAGGTCACGTTGCCGGCGGCACACACCAGTGCATCGAATTTGCCTGTCTGCTCGAACAGTTTGCGAATCGAGGCGCTGTCACTGATGTCCACCTGAAAGTCGCCGCTGGTGCGACCGATGCGGATGATTTCGTGGCGTTGCGACAGTTCCTTGTCGACGGCCGAACCGATGGTGCCGCCTGCGCCGATCAAAAGAATTTTCATGGAGGCTGATCCTCGTTGTGGGTTGAACGAGGTATCAGTTTAGGGTGGTTTTTTCCGTAGATAAGCGCACTAATAGGCAACCTTTGGTTTTCAAATGGAAACAATCCATGAGCGAGATGGATGACCTCGCCGCGTTCGCGGTGTTGATCGAAGCGGGGAGTTTTACCCTGGCGGCGCAGCAGCTCGGTTGCAGCAAAGGCCAGCTGTCCAAGCGCATCAGCCAACTGGAAGCGCAGTTTTCCGTGGTGCTGTTGCAACGTACCACTCGCCGTTTGAGCCTGACCGCGGCCGGTGCTGCGTTGTTGCCGCAGGCACAGGCGCTGGTGGTGCAAGTCGAGCGGGCGCGTCAGGCCCTGGCGCGTTTGAAGGACGACATGGCTGGTCCGGTGCGGATGACGGTGCCGGTGTCGCTCGGTGAAACCTTCTTCGATGGTCTGTTGCTGGAGTTCTCCGCCAAATACCCTCAGGTGCAGATCGAGCTGGAGCTCAACAACAGCTACCGCGATCTGTCCCGCGACGGCTTCGACCTGGCGATTCGCTCTGACGTGGCCATTGACCAGCGACTGGTGGCGCGTCCACTGCTGGCGTGGCAAGAGCTCACCTGTGCCAGCCCGGCTTACCTTGAGCAATACGGTGAACCGCAAACCCCCCAGGCGCTGGCCGAGCATCGCTGCCTGCTCAACAGCCATTACAGCGGCCGGGAAGAATGGCTTTATCACCAGCAGCACGAGTTATTGCGGGTGCGGGTGTCGGGGCCGTTCGCCAGCAACCATTACAACCTGTTGAAGAAAGCCGCGCTGGTCGGCGCCGGTATTGCGCGTTTGCCGTCCTACTGCTTGCCAACAGAACTGGCTGACGGGCGTTTGCGATGGCTGCTGCGCGATTATCAAACCCGCAGCATGCCGATGTACCTGGTTCATCCGTATCAGGGTGGGTTGCCCAAGCGCACGCAGGTACTGGCGGATTATCTGATCGGGTGGTTCAAGCGCAGCGGGGAAGCTCTGGATCGACTCTAAATCATCACACAGCACACTGTGGGAGCGAGCTTGCTCGCGATAGCGGCGGCACATTCAAAAGAGATGTTGCCTGACCCACCGCTATCGCGAGCAAGCTCGCTCCCACAGGGATTTTCGTCATCACCCGAGATTGTGGCGGGCATAAAAAAACGGCCCGCGAAGGCCGTCTTTTGTTTACCGCAATGGCTCAACCGCCGAGGTACGCTTCACGCACTTTCGGGTCGGTCAACAGTGCTTCACCGGTACCGGTCATCACCACCCGGCCGTTCTCCAGAACGTAGGCACGGTCAGCGATTTTCAGCGCCTGGTTGGCGTTCTGTTCGACCAGGAACACCGTCACACCGTCCTTGCGCAGTTGTTCGATGATGTCGAAGATCTGCTGGATGATGATCGGTGCCAGGCCCAGGGAAGGCTCATCGAGCAGCAACAGCTTGGGTTTGCTCATCAGCGCACGGCCGATGGCGAGCATTTGCTGTTCGCCGCCGGACATGGTGCCGCCACGCTGGGCGAAGCGTTCTTTCAGGCGTGGGAAAAGTCCGAGGACCTTGTCCATCTGTTCCTGATAGTCGCCCTTGGCGGTGAAAAAACCGCCCATGGACAGGTTTTCTTCCACGGTCAGGCGGGAAAACACTCGACGACCTTCCGGCACCACGGCAATGCTCTTGCGCATGATCTGCGAGGATTCCTGGCCGACCAGCTCCTCACCCATGTAGCGGATGCTGCCGCTATGGGCCCGCGGCGAACCGCAAAGCGTCATCAGCAGCGTGGACTTGCCGGCACCGTTGGCACCGATCAAGGTCACGATCTCGCCCTGGCGGACTTCGACGTTGACGCTGTGCAGGGCCTGGATCTTGCCGTAGAAGGTGGAAACGTTTTCGAACTGCAGCATTTACGCTTCCCCCAGGTAGGCTTTGATCACTTCAGGATTGTCGCGGATCTGTTCCGGCGTGCCATTGGCCAGAGGCGTGCCCTGGTTGATCACGACGATGTGGTCGGAAATGCTCATGACCAGTTTCATGTCGTGTTCGATCAGCAGCACGGTGACGTTGTGCTCTTCACGCAGCATGCTGATCAGCGCCTTGAGGTCCTCGGTTTCCTTCGGGTTCAGGCCCGCGGCCGGTTCGTCGAGCATGAGGATCCGCGGGCGGGTCATCATGCAGCGGGCGATTTCCAGGCGACGTTGCTGACCGTAGGCCAGGGTGCCGGCTGGACGGTTGGCAAACGCCTTGAGGTTGACCTTGTCCAGCCAGTACTCGGCGAATTCCATGGCCTCGCGCTCGCTTTTGCGGAACGACGGCGTCTTGAACAGACCGGACAGGAAGTTGGTGTTCAGGTGACGGTGCTGGGCAATCAAGAGGTTCTCGACCGCCGTCATGTCCTTGAACAGCCGCACGTTCTGGAAGGTGCGCACCACGCCCTTGAGGGCGATTTTGTGGCCGGGCAAACCTTCGATGGCCTCGCCGTCGAGCAGGATGCTGCCGCCGCTCGGCTTGTAGAAGCCGGTCAGGCAGTTGAACACGGTGGTCTTGCCGGCACCGTTGGGGCCGATCAGCGCAACCACTTGTTTCTCTTTCACGCTCAAGGCTACGCCGTTGACCGCCAGCAAGCCGCCGAAGCGCATGCTCAGGTTTTCTACTTTCAGGATCTCGCGGCTCATTTGCGCAGCTCCATGTGAGGACGTTGCATGGGCAGCAGACCCTGAGGGCGCCAGATCATCATCAGTACCATCAAGGCACCGAACATCAACATGCGGTACTCACTGAACTCACGCATCATTTCCGGCAGCAGGATCATCACCGTGGCGGCGAGTACGACACCCAGTTGCGAGCCCATGCCGCCCAGCACCACGATGGCGAGGATGGTCGCCGACTCGATGAAGGTGAAGGACTCCGGTGTCACCAGGCCCTGACGCGCAGCGAAGAAGCTGCCGGCGAAACCGGCGAAGCAGGCACCGAGGGTGAAGGCCGACAGCTTGATGATCGTCGGGTTCAGACCCAGTGCACGGCAAGCGATTTCGTCTTCACGCAGGGCTTCCCAGGCACGGCCCAGAGGCATGCGCAGCAAGCGGTTGATGACGAACAGGGCGAACAGCGCGAGGAACAACGCAACCAGGTAGAGGAAGATCACCTTGTTGATCGAGTTGTATTCCAGGCCGAAGTACTCGTGGAACGTCTGCAGGCCTTCAGCCGCTTTACGTTCAAAGGTCAGGCCGAAGAACGACGGTTTCTCGATGTTGCTGATGCCATTCGGGCCACCGGTGATGTCGGTCAGGTTACGCAGGAACAGTCGGATGATTTCACCGAAGCCCAGGGTCACGATGGCCAGGTAGTCACCGCGCAAGCGCAGTACCGGGAAACCGAGCAGGAAGCCGAACGTGGCTGCCATCAGGCCGGCAATCGGCAGGCAGATCCAGAAGCTCAGGCCATAGTAATGCGACAGCAGCGCATAACTGTAGGCGCCAACGGCATAGAAACCGACGTAACCGAGGTCGAGCAGACCGGCCAGGCCAACCACGATGTTCAGACCGAGGCCGAGCATCACGTAGATCAGCACCAGCGTGGCGATATCCACCGCACCGCGAGAACCGAAGAACGGCCAGACCAGGGCACCGGCGATCAACGCGATGATGATCCAGCGTTGAGTGGTCGGCAGGGTCAGGAAGTTGCTGGCCTTGGCCGGGATCAGCGGCATGCTCGGCGAAGAGCGCCAGGCCGAGCTGATCTGCTGGTCGAACAGCACACGCAGGAACATCAGCACCGAGCACACCGCGATGGTGATCAGGGTGGCGTCGCTGGTGCCATGAACTTCGAGGTTGATGCCGACGATGGTCAGCTTCAGACCGAGTACCGGATAGGCCACGGCCCACACCAGCAAAGCGCTGAACAGCGCCTGTTTAAGATTTCTAGTCATACCTTCTCAACCTCCGGACGGCCCAGCAGGCCGGTTGGCCGGAACAACAGCACCAGAACCAATAGACCGAAAGCCACGACGTCCTTGTACTGGTCGCCGAAGATGTCGGCACCAAAGGCTTCCGCTACCCCAAGCACGATCCCGCCGAGCATGGCGCCGGGGATGCTGCCGATACCGCCCAGTACCGCTGCGGTGAAGGCCTTGAGGCCGACGAGGAAACCGGCGTTCGGGTTGATCACACCGTACTGCATGCTCAGGAGCACGGCGGCGATGGCCGCCAGTGCAGCACCGATGACGAAGGTCAGGGCGATGATGTTGTTGGTGTTGATACCCAGCAGGTTGGCCATCTTGATGTCTTCGGCGCAGGCGCGGCAGGCGCGACCCAGGCGAGAGCGAGAGATGAACAGGGTCAGGCCGAGCATGGCGACCAGGGTCACCACGAACACCACGATTTGCATGTAGGAAATCAGCACTTCATGTGCGCCACCTGGCCCAAAGGCAAAGTTGCCCGGAATCAGGTTGGGAATGGATTTGTCCTTGGAGTCTTGCGCCAGCAGAACGGTGTTCTGCAGGAAGATCGACATGCCGATGGCGGAGATCAGCGGGATCAGACGGTTGCTGCCGCGCAAGGGGCGGTAGGCGATCCGTTCGATGCTGTAGCCGTAGGCACTGGTTACAACGATGGTGGCGAGAAAAGCGGCGGTCATCAACAGCGGAACGCTGTCGAGTCCCAGCATGGCCAGCCCGGCGATGGCGATGAACGCCACGTAGGAGCCAATCATGTACACCTCGCCGTGGGCGAAGTTGATCATTCCAATGATGCCGTAGACCATCGTATAGCCGATGGCGATCAGGGCATACGTGCTGCCAATGGTCAGGCCATTAACCAGCTGTTGGAAGAAGTGATAGATGTCAGGCATTACAGCGCTCCTAAAAACCTGATACGCATTTCACTGGTGGAGTCATTTTCCCGCCCGGGCCCCGTGGATCTGCATCCACTTCGAATCCGGGGTTTGCCAGCGAACCGCTGATGACGGTTTTGAGATTTTCAGGTGGGGAGACTGGCGGATCACGCCAGCGCGGCCCAGATACGTTCGTAAAACAAAGCCCACGGCACGCCGTGGGCTTTGTTGGCAGTCAGTCAGGCAATGCCTTACTGAGGCTTGGCTTCAGTTTTTGGTTTGCCGAAGTGCCACTCGTAAACCACGAATTTGAAGTCTTTCAGGTCGCCTTTTTCGTCGAAGCTCAGGTCGCCGGTAGGTGTCTTGAAGGTGCCGGCGTGGATGGCTTCAGCCACCTTGGCGGAGTCTTCGGACTTGGCAGCCTTGATGCCGTCGGCGATCACGGTCACAGCCGAGTAGGCCGGGAACACGAACGGACCGCTCGGATCTTCTTTCTTGGCTTTGAACGCATCAGCCAGGGCGACGTTGGCCGGATCCTGGTCGAAGGATTTCGGCAGGGTCACCAGCAGGCCTTCGGAAGCGTCCTTGGCAATCTGCGAAATGGAGTCGTTACCCACGCCTTCCGGACCCATGAACTTGGCTTTCAGGCCTTTTTCCTGGGATTGACGCAGGATCAGGCCCAGCTCCGGGTGGTAGCCGCCGTAGTAGACGAAGTCGACGTTGGCTTGCTTGAGCTTGGAGATCATGGACGAGAAGTCTTTGTCGCCAGCGTTGACGCCTTCGAATACGGCGACTTTCACGCCTTTGCCTTCCAGGGTTTTCTTCACGGCGGTGGCGATGCCTTCACCGTATTGCTGTTTGTCGTGCAGAACAGCAACGATCTTCGGTTTTACGAAATCGGCAATGTAGTTACCGGCGGCAGGGCCCTGGGCGCTGTCCAGACCGATGGTGCGGAACACCATTTTGTAACCACGGGCGGTGATGTCCGGGCTGGTGGCAGCCGGGGTGATCATGATCACGCCTTCGTCTTCGTAGATGTCCGAAGCCGGTTGAGTGGAGCTGGAGCACAGGTGACCGACCACGAACTTGACGCCGTCGTTGACGACTTTGTTCGCGACTGCCACAGCTTGTTTCGGATCACAGGCGTCATCGTATTCAACGGCTTCGAGTTTCTTGCCGTCTACGCCGCCCTTGGCGTTGATTTGCTCGATGGCCATTTTCGCGCCACTGAACTGCATGTCGCCGTATTGGGCTACAGGGCCGGTCTTAGGGCCGGCGATGCCGATCTTGATGGTGTCAGCTGCGAACGAATGGCTGGCAACCCCGGCCAGAACCATAGCGGCAAACAGTTTGGAAATCTGCTTAGTAGCCTTAGTCATAGTGCTCCACTCTTACTGTTGTAGTTTTTATAGTCCTGGCGCCGAAAGCAGCAGAACCGGGTCAGATATCTGCGACATTCCCCGGAAAAGTCCCTCGGCAACTGTACCGGTACAGTGTAGAGCGCCGATTGTCAGCCTGGGAAGGCGGCGCCGGGGGACAAAACCTGCAAGTGTCGCTTTATTGAAAGTAAAAGACAGAATTGCGGCGGGGTGTTGAGGGGCTTATAGCCGGATTCAAAGCATTCCCTGGCTTTCCTGCGCTTTTCATTTCCGTCACTCAATTGCATCCGGGTTTTTCTGCCAGACCACCGACGTTATCATCTACGTCGATTTCTTTTCCGGACAGTCCCATGAATCAAGAACCTAGCACCCTCTATGCCAAACTGCTTGGTGAAACTGCATCTATTACCTGGAAAGAGCTGGAGCCGTTCTTCGCCAAGGGTGCCCTATTGTGGGTCGATCCTGGCCTGGATCTGATCGCCGCCGCCGAGGCCGTGGCCCAGGATGAAGGGGAGAAAGTGGCTGCCTGGCTGGCCGCTGACAAGCTCGGCAAGCTGTCTGAAACGCGGGCGCTGGATCTTTTCGAGCGTGATCCGCAACTGTGGGCCGTGGTTGTTTCGCCGTGGATTCTGATCCAGGAAAGAGCGCAGGCTTAAAGGATTGCACCTTATTGGTGCGTGCCTTTGCCGGGGAAAAGTGTGTAGCCGAGTAGCGTGATGGCATGTTGCCGTGGAGAAAGGCCACAGCCTCACGGTGACGTAAACGTAACGGGAACAGTTGGGAGGGCGACTGAACGTCTGCTCAATTGTTTCTGGATGTTGAATTTCGGTGAATTCAAGGCTGCCTTCGTCGGATCGCCGCCCGGAGCAAGCCCGCTCCCACATTTAACCGTGTTCTTCCAGAAGGAATGCAGTCGAATGTGGGAGCGGGCTTGCTCGCGAATGGGGACGACGCTTAGTGAGCGGTCTTGCCTGTATGGTTGTTCAACGAAATAACCTTGGTCTTGCCAATGCGGTGACGGTAGATCTCGCGCAGGTACTTGATCGATTTCTTCACGCAATCCCGGGACAGGCGGATGTCGTTGATCGAGACAAATTTTTCCTTGTCATTGATCAGTTCGCGGTACTTCTTCTCGTACATCGGCTTGATCGCATACCAGTTGGTGTCGAGGATCTTCGCCGGGTTCTCGAATTCGTTGAGCAACTCGTCGATGCGGTCTTCATCGAACTGTTCGTTGATGATGAAGTCCAGGATCGAGTTGTCCAGGGTCTCGTCGAAGCGGTACGGGTTTTTCGCGAAGCAGCGCTTGATGAAGGCCACGATCAGCGTCAGGAAATCGTCCGACAGGCACGGGCTCTTGGCGATCAGGGTGGTCAGCGACAGGTTGGCCGAAGCACCGATCACCAGCGCGTAGCGCTTGAGCGTGGTGTTGGGGAACAGGCTGTTGAGGTGAGTCTTCAACCGGTTCAAATCCATGTAGGACAGCTTGTAGTCCTTGGGCAAGGAAACGATCGACACCACCGACGAGCAGTTCTTGAAGAAGTGCAGGTCATGCAGGGCCGCCGCGTCGTAACCCGAGTTCTTGTACTGCTCCAGCGACGCGCGATAGCGCTTGGACTCGATCGGCAACAGGCTGATGCCTTCGATGGCCTGGGTGACTTTGTTGAAGTGCGGCAGGTCGATCGAACGGAAGAACAGATCGTCGATGTTCAGACGCTGCGGCTCTTTCTCGAACACCTTGAATTTGTCGCTGCTCGGCGGCGGGGTTTCCGGCACCACGGACTCGGCGTAGGCAATGGCCACCGGGCCGGCCAGGCTCATGAACAGGTCGTTGGCGTCCAGGCGGATGGTTTCGCCGATGTCGATGCCGGCGCGACGGAAATAGTTCTGGTCGTAGTCAGTCGTAACCGCCTGAGCCGTCAGAATGTTGAATATCTGCTGCGAGATGTACTGGTTGGCGTGCTTTTCCATGGCGTTGACATCAATGTTCTGGATGTTGCCGTCATCGTTCTCTTCGGCGTAACGCATGATGTCGTTGGAGATCAGCATCATCGCGTTCCAGGGGCGGATGCGGCCCATCACGCTGGCTTCGCTGCTGTCTTCGTTGGCGAAGTTGTAGGAAAAGTCCCACTCTTCCGACAGGTATTTGCACAGCAGGCGGCCGGCGTTGATGTGCAGCGCCTCGGACATTTCACTGCGGTGGTCGGAAATGTTCGGCAGCACACAGATGCCGCTGGTGAAGATCGGTTCGAAGACGAAGGAGTGGCCGCTCTTGCTGTCATGCTCGTCCATCGGCTTGGTGTCGAACGTCTTGTTCATGTACGAGTGCTGCTGGGCCAGGCCAAACTCCGAGGCCATGCCCGAGCCGGTACCGCCGCCAGCACTGAAGATCGAGAAATACAGGCGCGACTGGTTGGCCTTGATGCCGCAGCTGTCGATCAGGTACGAATGAATCATCTTCCAGTCAGGGCTGGAGAAACGCTGGGTATCCTTGTTCAGGATGATCTTGGCCAGGTACTGCCCGAGGATCGGCGCGTTACCGGCGCCACCGGCGTGGACTTCCGACAGGTCCATGATCTTCATCTTGCTATAGTCGCGCAGGAAGCCGCTTTTTTCGCCCTTGCGCGAGAAGCGGATGCGGCCGGCGATGTCCTTGTCCAGGTCGCCAAGCATCACCAGCGGCTCGACCAGAAACACCGGCTTGGTGTTTTTGTTCTGGCCCAGGCGCAGGTTGTTGCGGATCCACTGGGCCGGGCTGTAGCCCTTTTCGGCAAAGCGCTTGTCCGGCGACAGGCGATCTTCGTTGTTGAATTCGTTGAGGTAGAACTTGCGGGCGTTGTACACCAGCTCCGCCACGTCCAGCGCAATGTTCGAGCCGCAGCGGCCCAGGCCGATCAGGCACACCGACGGGAATTCCTGATCGCTGTGCTGTTCGCTGTCGCCTTCCAGGTGCGGTGCGCGCGGGAACACCATGTCGCGCAGGCCGTCGAGGTTGTCGAGGATGCGGTCGGTGTTGGTTTCGGTGAAGTAAAGATATTGCTGGGTCGCCAACGGGCGCGATTGAATCAATGGCTTCGGTGATGACGGGCTGTTGGCCGCGGGGCTCAACGTCAGATCGGTTACCGCAGTGGCCGGGTTGTTTTTAGAAGTCATTGTTCGCCATCTACCTGGGCTGATTGGTTGGCCGACTCACTGTCGTCGAACCGTCACGGAATACAATCGCGTCTTTTTTCAGCGCGTACTTGGACCATGCCTTGGTCTTTAGCCTGAGTATCGCTCGGGGGTGAATCCTTTCCTAAGTCATGATGAATCGGCCAATATTCGGTGATCTTTAATCAAGAAGAGGCAAAATGATGTCAACGCTACCTTCGCTGGGGTTTGCCGGGATCGGCCTGATGGGGTTGCCGATGTGCCGGCGCCTGCTGGCCGCGGGTTATCCGCTGGCGGTATGGAATCGCAATCCGCAGAAGTGCAAGCCGCTGGTGGAGGCCGGCGCACGCCAGGTCGCCAGCCCGTCCGAACTGTGCCAGCACGCTGACGTGGTGATGCTGTGCCTGGCAGATACGTCAGTCGTACGCGAGGTCGTGTTTGGTCCGGCAGGCATTGTGGAGGGAGCAAAAAAAGGCCAGTTGCTGGTGGATTTCTCCAGCCTGGAGCCCAACGCTACGCGGGAAATGGCCGCGGATCTCGCCGCTAAAACCGGCATGGGCTGGCTCGACACGCCGGTGTCCGGTGGCGTGGTCGGTGCCGAGGCTGGAAGCCTGGCAATCATGGTCGGCGGTGAAGTACAGGATCTGGAGCGGGTCCGGCCTGTGCTGTTGAACCTGGGGCAACGTGTGACGCACATGGGCGGCGTCGGGGCAGGGCAGGTGACCAAGGCGTGCAATCAGATGATCGTCGCCTGCAATGCATTGGTGATTGCCGAAGTGGTCGCGCTGGCGGAACGTTCCGGGGTTGATGCCAGCCTGATCGCCGAAGCGCTGGCCGGCGGCTTTGCCGATTCGAAGCCCTTGCAGTTCCTTGCCCCGCAGATGGCTGAAAACCGTTTCGAACCGGTCAAGTGGCACGTGCGCACGTTGCTCAAGGATCTGGATGCAGCGGTGAAGTTTTCCCGCGAGCAAGGCTCGGCGACACCGATCAGCGGTCTGGCCGCGCAGTTGATGCGCCTGCATGGGAGTCAGGGTTTCCTTGAGAAAGACCCGTCTACATTAGTGCAGATGTACCGTGAGCCAGGCTCAGCGTCGTGACGGTATAGGCGTGCTTGCGCTGGTTGATTTCGTTCAGCACCGGATGCAGCTCGGCCAGTGGTACCGGTCGGCTCAGCAGATAGCCCTGGACGAAGTCACAGCCGTGGTTTTCCAGGAATTGGTATTGCTCGAAGGTTTCCACCCCTTCGGTGACCACTTGCAGGTGCAGGGTATGGGCCATGACGATAATCGCCTGCACAATTTCCATGTCCTGGGTCGCCTTGGGAATGTCCTGGATGAACGAACGGTCGATTTTCAGTGTGTTGAGCGGCAAGCGCTTGAGGTAGGCCAGGGATGAATAGCCGGTGCCGAAGTCATCGATCGACAGCGACACACCGAGGGCGCGAATCTGTCGCAGCAACACCAGGGTGTTGGCGATATTGCCCATCAAGGCGTTTTCGGTGACCTCCAGTTCCAGACGGTGGGGCTGCACACCAGAGGCCCGCAATGCGTACTCGATTTCATCGGCCAGTTCTTCGCGCGCCAGGTTCAGGGGCGAGCAGTTTACGGCGATTTTCAGCTCTTCACAGCCCTGGCGCGACAACTCTCCCAAGTCCTCGCAGGCCTTGCGCAGCACCCAGTTGTCCAGTTCGGCGATCAGGCCGTTGGCCTCGGCGATGGCGATAAAACGATCCGGTACGAGTAAGCCATGGACCGGGTGCTGCCAGCGAATCAAGGCTTCGAGCTTGCTGACCTGACCGGTCTTGAGGTCATAGATCGGCTGGTAATAGAGCATCAGTCCGGTATCTTCACGCAGGGCGTGGCGCAATTCTTCTTCCAGCTGCAGCTCCAGTATGGCGCGGGCTTTCAGGTTGGCGCTGAAAAAGTTCAGCCCGTTGCGGCCGCTGCCCTTGGACTGATACAGCGCCAGGTCGGCGTTCTTCAGCAGTTCCTCACACGTCTTGCCGTCTTCCGGAAACAGGCTGATGCCGATGCTGGTGGTCATGACCATGCGCCTTCCGGCCAGCTCGATGGGCTCCTTCATTTTCAGCATGATGCGTTGGGCCATATGCCGCGCCTCCTCACGATCATGCAGGTTGATGAGCAGGCAGAACTCGTCACCACCGAAGCGTGCGACCACATCCTCGTGACTGCGAATCGAGCTCTTGATGTGCCCGGCAAGCACTTTGAGCAGTTCGTCACCGGCATCGTGACCAAGGCTGTCGTTGATCCGCTTGAAATGGTCGATGTCGAGGAACATGACCGCCAGCATCCCGCCTTCGTTGGTTTTCTCCATGAGTTTTTCGGCGAAGATCTGGTTGAACCCGCGGCGGTTGATCAGGTTGGTCAGCGGGTCGTAGTGCGCCACCTGTTGCAGTGACATGCGCGCCTGGTCCAGTTGGCTGAGCAGGGAGTTGACCCGTTGCAGGTCGTGGTCCTTATGTTGCAGCTTCTTGTCCGCCAGTGCCGCGCTGATGCTGCTGCCGATGATCAGCAAGGCCATGACGGTCACGGTCAGTGCCAGTTGCATGTGGCTGTTTTCGCCGGATTGCGTCGGCAGGCTGTCGCTGGGCAGCACCAGGTTGAAGGCGGCCATGGCCGTGAGGTGCATGCTGAGGATGCCCGCCCCGAGCAGCAGGCTGGCGCAACATTTGAAAAGTTGATGCAGCATGCCGGTGCCGTCGCGCAGATACCATGCCAGCAACAAGGCTGCCAGCGCGGCCCCGATCGCGAGCGCGATGGAAAGGGCGAACAGGCCCGGATGGTAATAGACCGTGGCATTGGAGTGCATGGCCGTCATGCCCACGTAATGCATGGTCGCGATACCCAGGCCGATCCCGATCGATGCCTCGATACACCGCTGCAAACTCAAATCAGGGAGGCTGAGGGTATGCATTGCCAGCCACGCGGCGAGCAGCGCGATGGTCAGCGAGAACAGTGTGACAGGCAATTGGTAGTGAAGGTCGACAGGCGCCTGGAAGGCCAGCATCCCGACGAAGTGCATGGCCCAGATACCGCCGGCCAGGCATCCGCTGCCCACCCAGCGCCAGAGCGTCTTGGACGCGGACCTTTCAGCGTGAGCGACTCGTTCGGCCATGTCCAGTGTCGCGAAACAGCCGACACAGGCGACCAGATAAGCCAGCAGCACCAGAAAAGGGTCATGTGTGCAATTGAGTATGACCTGCCCGCTCTCTGGTAGCTCGGTAATGAAATGCAAACCAAGCCACTCCATAGCATGCCCCATCGTTATCCCTCAGGCCGGTGCAATGAGCGCCGGCGAATGTCTTGGAGTATAGAGGGCGTGGAGGGAGCGCAAGCCATGGTGGCACATTGCTTCCAAACATTTTGACATTAGCCTGATAGCGATTAGTACTAATGCTCAGGCGATTTGCTTCTGAGGCATCTCGAACGCGGGTTGCAGGGCTGGCAAGCCGAAAGCGGCACGGGCCGCGTCGCAATCGGGATTGGCCAGGCCATCGACCCAGGAAGCGTCAAACTCCCGACAGGTGCTGGAGCGTTTTTCGTAGATCGAGCATTGCACCGTACTGCCCACGTCTCCGACCAGGCTGGTGCAGCGCACGGGTTTGCAGCCGGTGCCGAGCATCGCGACCCGACTGGGGCTGATCTGCTCGACAAGCTCATCGGGTACGGTCCCCCCGGACGAGGCGCATTCACCCCAGAAAAATGACACGCGAAAATGAGAACAGCAGGCACCGCAATTCAGACACGGACTGGCTTCGGACATGGGCGATTATCTAAGGAGGAGTGGAGACACAGGGGGGAAACAAGGCGGCTATTCTAGGCTTCGCCAACGGCTTGGGAAGGGGGGCTCAAAGTTATTTTTCATCGGCCGGACGGGCTGCTGGATACCCATCCGGCGAACGCTCCCACAGGCATGTGCGCCATGGGCAGGTATCAGCCTGGCGAATAATGAAAGACAGGTGCGGCCGGCCTGTCTAGATTGCAAAGTCCGGGGGCAGTGACGCCCCAAAAACAATAAAAGAGACGGACCCATGCAGAACTCGACCCAAGCGGCCAATGCCTGGCGCATTCTGTTCCTGTTGTTCCTGGCCAACCTGTTCAATTTTTTCGACCGTACCATCCCGGCCATCATCATCGAGCCCATTCGCATGGAATGGCACCTCAGTGATTTCCAGCTGGGGATCATCGGGACGGCATTCACCATCGTCTACGCCATTGCCGGCTTGCCGCTGGGGCGCATGGCCGATACCGGCTCGCGCAGCAAGCTGATGGGCTGGGGGCTGGCGGTGTGGAGCGGGTTGACGGCCGTTAACGGCATGGTGGGCAGTTTCTGGAGCTTCCTGATCGTGCGCATGGGCATCGGCATTGGCGAAGCCAGTTACGCGCCAGCCGCCAATTCGCTGATCGGCGACTTGTTTCCGGCTCACCGCCGGGCGCGGGCCATGGGGATCTTCATGCTGGGGCTGCCATTGGGGCTGTTGCTGGCGTTCTTCACCATCGGTGCGATGGTCAAGGCCTTCGATAGCTGGCGCGCACCGTTCTTTATCGCGGCGGTGCCCGGGCTGTTGCTGGCGATCTTCATGTTTTTCATCAAGGAACCGAAGCGCGGCGCCGCCGAGAGCGTTCAGGTTTCCCAGGAAAAGATCGATCGGCCGATCCGTCGGGTACTGGCCGTGCCAACCTTCCTGTGGCTGGTGATGGCCGGCCTGTGTTTCAACTTCGCCACCTATGCCTGCAACTCCTTTCTGGTGCCGATGCTGCAACGCTACTTCCTTATGCCGTTGCAGGAAGCTGCGGTTGCCACCGGGATTATTGTCGGTGTGACCGGTTTGGTCGGCCTGACACTCGGTGGCTGGGTCGCGGACAAGATTCACCAACGGGTCGCCAACGGGCGGCTGTTGTTTGCGGCATTCAGCTTGGTGATTTCGACGGTTTGCACTGCGTGGGCGCTGCATTCCGGGCGAATCGAGATCGGTGTGTTTGTTGCGGTGTTTAGCCTGGGTTGGTTGTTCGCCTACAACTTCTACACCTGCGTGTACACGGCGATTCAGGATGTGGTCGAGCCGCGGTTGCGGGCAACGGCCATGGCGCTGTTCTTTGCCGGGCTGTATCTGTTGGGCGGCGGTTTGGGGCCGGTGGTGGTCGGGGCCTTGTCGGATCACTTTGCCTATACGGCGATGCTCGCGGCGGGCGCGCAGCAGATGACTGAGGCGTTCAAAGCGGTCGGCCTGCATGACGCGATGTACCTGATTCCGGTGGCGCTGTTGTTCACCGTGGTGTTTCTGTTCCTGGCTTCGCGGTGTTTCGTGCGCGATGCCAAGCGGATGAAGGAAGGGTTGGTGGCGGTTGAGCCTGAAGGTTCTGTTGTGACTGCTTAACCGCTTTCGTCGGAACGCCGCCCGGAGCAAGCCCGCTCCCACATTGGATCTTCAGTGCATATGAGATCCCTGTGGGAGCGGGC
>NZ_AKJG01000123.1 GCF_000282455.1 Pseudomonas sp. GM74 | reverse complement strand
CTTGCACGATCTCTCTGACGTACCGCGAACTCTGATTTTACGACTGCTGCGCAGCCGGACGCAGCCTTCGGCAGCTGCTACAAGGAAGGCGTAGCGTCTGGGGTTCGCCTATTAGTTCAAGCGGCCCCTTTTTTGTCCTCAGGGATTGGCTGCCTGCGCCGGCACCATTGGCATGTGCGGGTCGTTCCAGCTGAACCGATAGGCTTTGCCGGCTTCTGGCGGCAGGCATTTGCCGTTGTCGGCATCCGCGCCCACGATCAACCAGTTCGCCCGGGCGTTTTCTCCCAGTTCACGGGCCGCTTCGGGTTTGAAGCACTGGTTCAGTACGTCATCGGGCACCAAAGCGTAGGTCTTGGGGTGTTCGCGCAGATAGAGCGCGGCCTTTTCGATGGTCGAATTGTCCATGCCGAAATGCACGATCGGCTGCCGGGCAAACAACCAATGCCCCTCCTCCCAGTTGACCAGCACCAGATCGGCGCCCTGGGTCATGGTCGCGGCCTGGGTCATGAGCACCTGATCAACGTTGGTGCCGTCCTTGAGCGGTTCGATGAAACCACGGGCGAACCACAACGCGAACCAGGTCGCCGCCAGTGCCGGGAACACCCGACGCAAACGCGGGTGCTTTTTGAACCAGCGCTTGAGCAGCCACGGGATCAACGGCGCGGCGACCAGCACCAGCCCGGGCAGCGCCGGGTAAATGTACAACTTGCGCTTGCCCGTGCTGATGCAAAAAAACAGCACCACCAGCACCACCCAACCGAGCAAGACCAGGACCCGGCCATCGCGCTTTTGCAACTGCCGGCGCCAGGCCGGCACCAGCCATGGCAGTACCAGCACCAACGGCAGCCAGTACTGCGGAATCACGTTGGTAAAGAAGTACCAGAACGGTTCGCGGTGATGCCACGCGGCGGCATAGCGGCCGGCGGTCTGGTGCAGGAGGATCTCCCGCGCATAGGCCACTTCGTCGGCGCTGCCTTTGAAGATGATGGACAAGGCCAGGGGCAGCAGCCAGATCGCAATCGCCGCGAGCATCAGTGCAAACCCGAGCAACCACTTGCGCGCCTCGCCGGGCATCGCCACCACGCCGGGCCAGCCTTTGCGTACTGCATAGGCATAAGGAATCAGCAACAACGCCGGCAGAAAACCCACGCCTTTGGTGATCACGCCAATGCCCATGGCCGCACAGCCAGCGTAGAACCAGCGCCACGCAGGTCCCAGCAGCAGGTGTCGCGCCAGGCCGTACAGGCCCAGGGAGGTGAACAGAATCAACAAACTGTCGATCTGACCGGTGCGCAAAATGCTGTAGGTCTGGTACGTCGCCAGGTACAAGAGCGCGGCGTTGCGCCCGGTACGCTGGGTCCACAGTCGACGGCCCAGGTCATGGACCATCGCCGTGACCGTCACTGCCGAAAACAGTCCCGGGATATAAAGGGCGATGTTGGGCTTGCCGGTCAGCCAGGTGAAGAACGCCACCGTCCACATGAAAATCGGCGGCTTGTCGCCGTAGATCTCGGCGGCCCGGTGCGGGATCAGCCAGGAACCGTTCTGCAGCATCTCCAGCGCGACGCCGAGAAAACGCTCTTCGTCCACATTCTGCGCCTGACGCAGGCCCATTCCCGCGCCGATCAGCAACAGGGCAAGCAGCATCAGGCCCAGGCACTCGACCCTGGGCGACAACGATCTACGCATTGCTTATTCCTTTACGCTTCTGCTTTTGGCGATCAATTGCAGGTTGCGAAAATAGACGAGGGAGCCAAAGGCCTGCCCGACGATGAACACCGGGTCCTGGCGGTAAATGGCATAGGCGAGCAACAAGGTGCTGCCGACGATGCTCAGGTACCAGAAGTTGGTCGGGATCACGCTGCGTTTTTTGTACTCGCTGTACAGCCACTGCAAGACAAACCGCCCGGTAAAGGCAACCTGCCCGGCAAAGCCGACCAGCAACCACAGGGTTTCACGAGTCAGAATCATCCTTCGAGCTCCTGGGCCTGGGTGTTCAGGCGCGTGCGTTTGATCAGCCACCAGACACCGATCAGGTCAAGAATGCCGACCAGTGCGCGGTCGAGGTTGCCGTATT
>NZ_AKJG01000122.1 GCF_000282455.1 Pseudomonas sp. GM74 | reverse complement strand
ACCATAAGCCGCCGTTACCGAAGAAACGGATATGTACACCCGTAAAAATCCACGCCGCCTGACATACCGCTTTCGCGGGCAAGCCCGCTCCCACAGGGATCCAGGTTGCCTACAACATGTGTGAAGACACAAATCCAATGCAGGAGCGCGGCTCAGGCCGACACCACTTCAACCACCGGCATTTGCCAGCGTTGATTGACCACCTGCTGCCCGGGTCCATACAGGCGCAGGACCAGGGTGAACGCCCCGCTTGCCGGCGTTGGCAGCCAGTTGCTCTGCTCGGGCGGAGCTGTGTTCTGCAGGATCAACGTCAACCCGCCGTCCGCATCTTTTTGCAACTGATCCCGGCTGCTCAGACAGTAACGATTGATCGGGTTGGCCACCAGTTGCCGGTCCGGCAAGTCATACAACGTCAGCGACCAGAACTCGCTGGCCGGCGGCCATTGACCCGGGGCGAAACGCAGGCGATAGCTTCGCCCGCCCTGCAAGGGTTGCCCCTGGTTATCCAGGCGAGTACCGGTGTAGAAGGCCTCTTCCACGCTGTTGCCGTAGATGCCGACATTCGCCGCGATAGCGCGGTTGAGGTAATTGCCGTTCAGCGCTTCGCGCGTGCCGAACAGACCGAGGGTGGTGTGTACCTGGCTCACCGCGGTTTGCAGTTGCACCTGGGCGTCCTGAATCCCGTCAAGCAGTGCCTGGCGCGTTGCTGGCGGCAACGTCGCCGGGTCGAAACCCTGACCGGGCACGATGCCGATACGGGCAAAGCGCGCGCGCAAGCCTTGTTCGGACGGTTGCGTGGGGCACAGGCTGAGGATCTGGTTCAGCGCCGGGATAAACTCCAGCCCCAACCCGGTCTTGCTGTCCCAGGGTCGCCAGTCAATGGCCGGCGCAGCCACGGGCGGCGTACTGCCGGTGTATTCATGCAACGAGCGCAAACCGTATTGCTGCTGCAAGGCTCGTACGGCCGACAGATCGTCGCTGTTTTTCAAGCCGGTGCGCCCCAGCACCATGACGATTTCGGTTTCACTGCGCAGCACGGCCTTGACGCCGTCCGGTGTCGGGCCTTGCCAGTCGGGCCCGACTATCAGGTAATTCCCCGCATCGCGACCGGTGCTGAGCACGCCGACATAGGCAAAGTTGTGGGTGTACTGGTCGACCAGTTGAAGCACGTAATAGCGCTCGTCATCGACCGCCGGCACGCTCAACACCTGGGGTTCGCTGCGCAGGTCAAGCCAGGCCCAGGAGTACGGCGTGTCATTGTTCGGCGTGACAATGTCGCGGTTATTCGGGGTGAACAACTCGCTGTAATGACGAAAGCGGTTGAAGCCGCCGACGTACTCTGGCGCGGCCGGGTTGAGCGCCTGTTTTTCCATGGTCTGGTAATGCATGAGCATGGGGTAGGCGTAAACCCACGCCTCTTTGGCAATCTGCCGCAGGTCATCGGAATCAGCGGCCAGCAACCAGCGTGGCAACACCAGGCTGCCCCCCAATACCCCCATGCCGCCCAGCACCCGGCGGCGACTGAAAATCAGGTTCATGATTCGACCCTCGTTATCGTCGGCAACTGATAACTCCCGTCCAATGCCCTTCCCTTGGGCAGGTACAGGCGCAACAGCAGGTTGAACGGACCTTGCGGCGTCGGCAGCCAGTTGCCCGGTGGCGCAGCCTTGGGCGCATCGGCTTGCAGGATCAGGGTCAAGCCGCCGTCGGCATCGTATTGTAGACCAGGGCTACGATCGCCCAATGCGTAACGCTGGATCGGGTTGGCCACGAGCAACTGGGTTTTGCCGTCATACAGGGTCAGCGACCAGAACGCATTCACCGGCGGCAATTGCCCGGCGGGAAAATGCAGGCGATAGGCGTGTTGGCCGCTGAGCATCTGCCCCTGGGCATCGTGCAACGCCATCGGATACAGCGCCTCCACCGCATCGTTGGCGTAGATGTAACGCCAGGCGACCGCGGCACGGGTCAGGTCATCGTCGCCGTATTTGCCCACGTTGGACGGCGACGGCAACCAGCCCTGTTGTTCCACCGACAGTTGGCTAGAGGCTGCGCGTACCTGCTCGCGACCTGCTTCGGCGCCTTGGGCAACGGCTTCGCTCAAGTCTTCAGGGGCCTGGAATACACTCCCCGGCTTCACGCCGATGGCGGCGAAACGGGCCAGTTTCTGTTGCTCGCTGGCGGTCCATTGATGCAAGGGTGCCAGCGCGTTGAAGGTGTTGAACAGCGCCTGCGCCGGCCCTTGTCTGGTGTCCGTGTACGCTGGCAGTTGCAACGGAGCCAAGGGTTCAGGGGCCGCGCTGCCAGTGACTTTGGACAGCGGTTGCAAGGCGTAGCCCTTCAGCACCTGCGCGGCGTCTTTCTGATCCGCTTCGCCCTTGACCTCGGTCCGTCCCAACAGGAAGACCAGCCGGCTCGGCGAGCGAATCACCGCGCTGAGTCCCGATGGCACTGGTCCCTTCCAGTCCGGCCCGACAATCAGGTAGCGCCCCGCCTGCTCCCCCGTGGCGCGGGTGCCGATGTAGTCGAGGTTGTCGGTGCGCATGTCCACCAGTTGAAAGCTGTAGTAGCGGCCTTGCACGGCCGGTACGTCCAGCACCACAGGTTCGCCGCGCAGATCGAGCAAGGCGCGGGAATAGAAGGTGTCGTTGTTGGGCGACACCACTTTGTTGTCCTGCGGGCCGAGCAGGCGCGGTTCGCTGTAGAGGCGGTTGAACGGCAGTTTGGCGGCGATGGCGCTGAGCACCTTGTCGTGTTCGACGGTGGCGTAGGCGAACACGTAGGCCTCCTGTGCCAGGGCTTTCGCCTTGGGTTGATCGAGGGATGCTGCGTGAACGGTGCCCAGGCTTGTGCCCAGGGCAAGAGCGGATATCCAGTAGCGCACGGTAGATCTCCTTTGTGGAATCAACGATTCACCGCCCCCCCTGTGGGAGCGGGCTTGCCCGCGAAGAGGTCGGTACATCCAACATTGATGTTGTCTGACACACCGCTATCGCGGGCAAGCCCGCTCCCACAGGGACTTGTGGTGGAAATGCAATACGGGTTACTTGGCCCAGCGCCGCAGGTCCGACGGGGTGTAGTCGTCGGTCTTGGCGGCGAAGCCCACGCGCATCGGCTCGGTCTCTTCGTTGGCCAGGCCGCCGGCGTAGTAGCGTCCGGAGATCAGGTCATAGGAGGTTTCCAGCACGTTGTAGGTGAAGCCGTGGTCGTACTGCTGGATCGCGTGCAGTTCACCGCTGCGCCACAGTTCACCGCGGCTGTCGTACTGGTCCGACTGCGCGATCTGCCAGCTGTCTTCGTCCACATAGAAACGGCGCTTGGCGTAGATGTGCCGGGCACCGGGCTTGAGGGTCGCTTCGACCACCCACACACGATGCTTCTCGTAGCGGGCCAGGTCCTGGTTGACGTGGTTGGGTTTGATCACGGCGTCGTACTTGAGGTCGCGACTGCCGATCTTGTAGCTGTTGTAAGGGATGAACAGCTCCTGCTTGCCCACCAGTTTCCAGTCGAAACGATCCGGCGCGCCGTTGTAGCCGTCGATGTTGTCGGCGGTGATCAGGCCGTTGCTGTAACGGGCGCTGTTGTCGTAGGCGATCATCGGCGCACGACGCACGCGACGCTGGCCCGGCAGGTATTGCCAGGCCGAACGCGGCTCGGCGACCTGGTCGATCGGCTCGTGCACCAGCACCGCCTCGCCGGACAGACGCGCCGGTTCCAGCACCCGGCTCTTGAACATGAACAGGATGTTCGAGTCAGGTTCCAGCCCACCCACTGTGTCGGCGAAGTTGATCAACGACTGATTGCGCACGTAGCTGGTGGCGCCGTTTTCACGCACCAGCGCGGCGCTGCTGATGCGCTCGTAGCTGCCGCCGCGATAACGGGTCATGTGGTTCCACATCACCTCCAGGCCTTCGGTGGGCAACGGAAACGGAATGCCCCTGGCATAGTCGTGCAAGCCGTTGCCGCCGTCGGCCATGCTGGTCTTGGCGATGTTCTCACGACTGGCCGCCAGTACCTCCTTGGGCAGGTTGGCGCTGCGATGACTCGGGTAGATGTTCATCTTGTAGGTATCGGGAAACCGCTTGAACAATGCGATTTGCCCGGGGCTGAGAAACTTCTCGTACTGCGCCACGTTCTTGGCCGTGACCGTGAACAACGGTTTCTCGGCGGCATAGGGATCGCTGTAGCCGCCCTTGCTGTCGACGGTGCCGGCGTTGCTC
The DNA here is from genome assembly GCF_000282455.1 of Pseudomonas sp. GM74. Taxonomy (GTDB): domain Bacteria; phylum Pseudomonadota; class Gammaproteobacteria; order Pseudomonadales; family Pseudomonadaceae; genus Aquipseudomonas. Next base: position 2,314 of record NZ_AKJG01000122.1, on the reverse strand, counting down.
GCCAGGCCACCGGTCCAGGCCGGAATACTGCTGTCGGCATTGGCTGCCATTTCCGAGCCCATGGGGGTCAGGGTCTTGCCCAGTGCCGCCGAATCGGTGCCTTTGGCCTGGGCCAGGCCGACGGTGCAGGCCAGGGCCAGCACACACAATTGCATACGCATAACGGTTCTCCTTAGAAGTCTGCCTTGAAGCTGACGGATACGAAATCGCGATCGTCGAGGGTGCTGTAGTCGTTGGAACCGAAGAACGCGTTGTAGGCCAGTTCCACGCTGTAATCGTTCATGTAGACGCCGGTCAGGCTCACGCCCAGCGCTTGCTGGCCTTCCTGGAACGGCCCTTGCGGATCGTAGGAATAGCCCGAGACGTCATGCCGCCAGTTGAGGGCGGGAATCAGGTTGATACCCGGCAACACATCGCTGTATTCGAGGCTGGCGCGCAGGCGATAACCCCACGACCAATCGGTGGCAAAGCCCTTGTCGGTGCAGTATTGGTTGGTCACGCCTGAAGCTACCGTGTTGCACGGCGTGCCGTTGCGCGGGGCGCTGCGACCGAATGCGGCGTTACGGCCCAGGCGCTCATCCCCCAGATCATCGATGTGTACCACCCCGGCTTCACCGAACAGGCTCAGACGCGTGGCGCCCAGCACGTTGTCGATGGCCTGGGTGGCCGAACCGGTCAGTTGCCAGACGCCTTTGCGCTCCCACGCATCGAACTGGCTGCCATTGGTGGTGCTTAAACCGGGCGGCAACTGCACCCAGGAACTGCCCCCTGGCCCTGAAATCACCGCGACGTTGACGTCGGGCGCGTTGATCGCGATCGGCATGTTCGGCCGGTAGCTCAATTCACCGGCCAGGGAAATCCCGGTGACAGGCTCGACGCCATTGAGGCTGATGCCGTACAGGTGAATGTTTTCCGGGAAGGCCGCCGCATAGCTCGGCCCCTGGATGCCACCGGGGAAGGTGCCGGGCAAGGCGGTGTTCCTGGCGTTAATGGTGAAATACGGCAACCGCGAGTGATAGTTGACGTAGTAGATCGCCGCTTCCGCATCGTTGAGCGCCGGGATCATCTGGCGCAAGGCGAAGCCGAACTGGCCGTTGTCGGACGGCGATTCGTTGCCCCGGGACGTGGCGAACAAACCCGCGTCCTGCATCTGTTGATCGGTCTGTACCTGACTCAGGTACAGTGGCCCGCAGCCCGGCTGGATCACATCGCTGCTGGCGAAAAAAGTGCCGCAACCGTCAAGTACGCTGGGGCGCCAGTTGTACTGGTAGAAACCTTCGAGGTTGGTGCTGTCGGTCAAGCCGAAGCTGAAAGAGACCATCTCCACCGGCAGCTGGCCTTCCTTGATTTCCACGCCGGGACGGTTGAACGCCGAGATGTCCAGCGGGTTGATCACGTTGATGCCGTTCTGGATCAACAGCGCTTCGCCCCAGGACAGCACCTGGTTACCGACCTTCACGCTCAGCGGATGCTCGGCCACCTGGAAGTCTTTCCAGACGTAGGCATCGAGCACTTCGAAGCCCTTGAACCTGGACAGGTCGTCCCAGCCCGAATCGTCGAAATCCTTGAAGCGGCCATTGCCGGTTTCGTAGGCATGGTCGTACCAGTACTTGAAGCGGATAAACGCGCCCTGGCCCTGGCCATCGAGACTGACATCGGTGAGACCCTTGAAAAGTTGCGAGATGGGGTCGCCCTTCTCGAAGTTCAGCCGGTTGTCGTCGGCGCTGACGCTGGTGCCATTGGCGTTCACGCCCTGGGCTTGCAAGGCATTGGCGCGGGTCATCAGGCTTTTGTCGGGGTTTTGCGTCGACCAGCTGGTGCCCAGGCTCAGGCTGGTCTTGGTCGACAGGCTCCAGTCTTCGTTGATGTCGAAAGTGGTGGCGTAGGTCGGCCCCGTCAGTACGGCAAGAATCGCCAGCGCAAGGGGTTGCGGGCGGGTGTGGCCAAGCCGGTGAAGTCGTTGGCGGACTCCGGCTGTGGCCGAGCATTTTTTTATCATTATTGGGCTCCGGTCAGGTTTGCTCAGCCTGGACACGGTGCCCAACTATCGGGCGCGACACGCAAGCGATGGCCGACAAAAAATAATCATCGGGGGGATCTGCAGGGGTCTTCGGTTAATTTCTGAAGGCGTACATATCCGTTGCTGCGGATGCGGTTACCTGTGGGAGCGAGCTTGCTCGCGATGGCTATGTGTCAGGCGATGATTGTTTTGTGGGTGTACATATCCGTTGCTGCGGTAACGGCCACTTATGTTTCCGCCCTTACGGCGGGTCACTTTCGAAGAGCGCGAAAGTAACCAAAGCGCTCTGCCCCT
>NZ_AKJG01000121.1 GCF_000282455.1 Pseudomonas sp. GM74 | reverse complement strand
TGCCGAGCCTGCGAGGCTGCGTTCGAGGACGCAGTCCTCGCAGCCGGTTGACCTGGCTCTACGACTGCTTCGCAGCCGAACGCCGCCTCGCAGGCTCGACAGCTGCTACAGATTTGAGTTGCCAGGCACGGGGTCATCGAAGCGCTGAAGTACGTGAGAGATAACCGCAGATTCAAACCAACGCCGGCAACCACAACCGAAACCGCGCCCCGCCCAGCGGCGAGGCTTCCACCGTCAGCGTACCGCCCTGGGCTTCCAACGCCCGGCGGCTGATCGCCAGTCCCAGCCCGAAGCCACCCGTGGCGCGGTCTCGACTGCGGTCGAGACGGTAGAAGGGTTCGAAGATCCGCTCGCGCTCGTCATCCGGAATGCCGATGCCGTCATCGTCGACCCAGATTTCACAGCCACTGGCATAGACCTGCACACCGATCTGGATACGCTTCTCGCAGTAGCGCATGGCGTTGCGCAGCAGGTTCTGCAAGGCGCGGGCGGTCAGGCGCGGGTCCAGGCTGAAGCGTTCGAACTGGCCATGCAGCAGCACGTCGATGACGATTTCCGGGGATTCCTGTTCTTCGTCGACGCTGCCGAGAATGCTGTCGATGAACTCATCCAGCGACACCTCGACCTGCTCCGGCAGCCGCGCCGGGTTTTGCAGGCGGCTGTAGGACAGCAGCTCCAGCACCAATTCATCGAGTTCCCGAATGTGCGCCACCAGGCTCTGCAGGCGCTCGCGGCTGGCCGCCGGCAAGTCGTCGGACAGGGCCAGCGCCAGGCCGAAATCCAGGCGCGTCAGCGGCGTGCGCAATTCGTGGGACACCGCATTGAGCAAGTCCCGCTGCTGGTTGAGCAGGTTCTCGATGTCACCGGCCATGGTGTCGAAAACATTGGCCAGGCTGCCGATGTTGGAGCTCGGGGAGATTTGCGTGCGCTCGCCCAGGTGGCCCTTGCCAAAGCGTTCGGCGGCCCCCTTGAGACGCTCCAGGTCACGCCAGTGCGGACGCAGCCACAGCAACAGGCAGGCGAGCATGGTCGCACCGATCAGAACGTTGATGCTCCAGTACAACAGGTTGACGTCCAGCGGATCCGGTGGCACGACCATTTGCACCACGGTGCGCTCATTCAGCGGCGCGACGGCCAGCGTGCGCCAACCCCAGTCGCCCACGCGCACCACATTCTCACCGCGTTGCAAGCGCTTCTGTTCATCCGGCGTCAGGCTGCTGTCGTCATGGCTGCTGAGCACGATGTGCAGAGGAGAGAAGTCCTTGTCCATTTCAGCGGCCAGGGTCGGCCACTGTTCGGCCGGGACCCCGTGGAACTGTTTGACGATCAGCGTTTGCAGCCCACGGGAATAATCCAGGTTGTAGGTGACGAAGCGCTCGTGGAACACCTTGACCACCAGATCCGGCACCAGGTAAATCGCGGCGCTGAACGAGACGATGGTCACCAGGTACAAACGAAAGAGGATTCTGAACATCGACTCAGCATTCCCACTCGGAACGACTGAACAGGTAACCCTTGCCCCACACGGTCTTGATCTTGCGCGCCTCGCCGGCGTGGTCGTCGAACTTGCGTCGCAGCTTGGAAATCGCCACGTCCACCGAGCGGTCGGTGCCGTTGAATTCGATGCCGCGCAGGCGTTGCAGGATCTGGTCGCGGCTCAACACTTCGCCGGCATGCCGGGCCAGCACCACCAGCAGGTTGTACTCGCCGCTGGACAGCTCCACCAATTGCTCGCGCCAGGTCACGGTGCGCTCGGACAAGTCGATGCACAGGTTGCCCATCAGAATGCGGTCGTTGGCGGTCTGTGGCTCGCTGAGGCTGCTGCGGCGCAGCAAGGTCCGCACCCGGGCCAGCAGCACCCGCGGCTCGCAGGGTTTGGTGACGTAGTCGTCGGCCCCCATTTCCAGGCCCAGGACCTGGTCATGGCTGTCGTCGCGGGCGGTGAGCATCAGGATCGGCAAGGTCGCCGAATCGGCGCGCAGCAGGCGACAGACCTGCAAACCGTCAAGGCCGGGCAGCATCAGGTCGAGGATCACCAGGTCCGGCGGATTGAGCCGCGCACGTTCGCGCACATGGTCGCCGCGACCGATCACGCTGACGGAATAACCGTTGCGTTCCAGGTAGCTGGCAATCAGTTCGGCGAGAGCGGTGTCGTCTTCGACCAGGAGGATGTTGGGCATGGGGTGTTTCCAGAAAGAGCTGTGGCGCCTGATCCGGCCTCTTCGCGGGCAAGCCCGCTCCCACAGGGATTTGAGGTGAACACAAATAATATGAACACCACCAACCACTGTGGGAGCGGGCTTGCCCGCGAAAGCGATCTCTCAGGCGCAATAAAATTCAAGGACTGAAGGATATACGCCCTCACTCGTCTCTGAGTAAAACCCTTACACAATTTCACACAGCACCAACAAAGCTTCACCGCTATCCTCGCCTGCGCCCAGTAGGATGCTGGGAGTTTTTATTGGGGTATTACATGTCGAAGAATCTGCTTGCCAGGCTCAGTCTGATTGCACTGGCGTTGACACTGGCTGCGTGCGACAAGGCCTCGAACGCCGAGGAACAGGCGCCGCTGGCCACGGTTCGCATCGAAACCATCGAAGCGCGGCCACTGACCATCAGCAGCGAATTGAGCGGGCGGATTGCCGCACCGCGCATGGCCGAAGTCCGTGCCCGCGTGGCGGGCGTGGTCTTGCAGCGCACCTTCCGTGAAGGCAGCGACGTGAAACAGGGCGATGTGTTGTTCCGCATCGACCCGGCGCCGTTCAAGGCAGACCTGGACAGCGCCGAAGCGGCATTGCGCAAGGCCGAAGCCAACGCGTTCCAGGCCAGATTGCAGGAACAGCGCTACGCCCGCTTGATCGACGACAAGGCCATCAGCGGCCAGGACTACGACAACGCCCGGGCCAACGCACGGCAGACCGCCGCCGACGTCGCCGGCAACAAGGCCGCGGTGGAGCGCGCCCGGTTGAACCTCGGTTACGCCACCGTTACCGCGCCGATTTCCGGGCGTATCGGTCGCGCACTGGTCACCGAAGGCGCGCTGGTGGGGCAGAACGAAACCACGGCGCTGGCGCTGATTCAGCAACTGAACCCGATTCATGCCGACCTGACCCAGTCCACCCGCGAGCTCAACGAACTGCGCCGTGCCTTCCGTTCCGGTCAGCTGCAGCAGGTCGGCCAGGACCAGGCCAAGGCCACGCTGATCCAGGATGACGGCAGCCTCTACCCGCTGCCGGGCAAGATGCTGTTCAGCGACATCACCGTCGATCCGGGCACCGGCCAGATCATCCTGCGCAGTGAGTTCCCCAACCCCGACCTCGACTTGCTGCCCGGCAGTTTCGTACGCGTACGCCTGGAACAAGCGGTCAACCAGCAGGGTATCAGCGTGCCGCAACGGGCCATCCAGCGCGACAGCGCCGGCATCGCCCAGGTGCTGCTGCTCGACGCCGAACAGCGGGTCGGGCAGCAACCGGTCGAACTGGGCGCCGTGCAGAACGATCGCTGGATCGTCACCGGCGGCCTGAAGGCAGGCGACCGCATCGTCATCGAGGGCCTGCAGCACGCCCGGCCCGGCGAGAAAGTGCAGATCGACGACACCCCTCTTCCCCTTGCCCAGGCGACTGGCCAGTAAGCAGGACGCTTTTTTATGCCGCAGTTCTTTATCGACCGCCCGGTGTTCGCCTGGGTGGTGGCCCTGTTCATCCTGCTGGCCGGTGCGTTGGCCATTCCGCAACTGCCGGTGGCGCAATACCCGGATGTTGCGCCGCCACAAATCGAAATCTACGCCGTGTACCCGGGCGCTTCGGCGCAGACCGTGGACGAGAGCGTGGTCAGCCTTATCGAGGAAGAGCTCAACGGCGCCGATCACCTGTTGTATTTCGAATCCCAGAGCAGCCTGGGCAGCGCCACCATCAAGGCCACTTTCCAGCCGGGCACCAACCCGGAACTGGCCCAGGTGGATGTGCAGAACCGCCTGAAAGCCGTGGAGTCACGGCTGCCGCAAGCGGTCATCCAGCAAGGTTTGCAGGTGGAGAAAGTCTCCTCCGGCTTCCTGCTGCTGATCACCCTGACGTCCAGCGACGGCAAGCTCGATGACGTGGCGCTCAGCGATTACCTGGCGCGCAACGTGATGAACGAGGTCAAGCGTCTGGACGGCGTCGGCAAGGCGCAGCTGTACGGCGCCGAACGGGCGATGCGGATCTGGATCGACCCGCAGAAACTGCTCGCCTTCAACCTGACCCCGGCGGACGTCAACACCGCCATCGTCGCGCAAAACGCCCAGGTGTCGGCGGGCAGCATCGGCGATCTGCCGACCCGCACCACCCAGGAAATCACCGCGACCATTCTGGTCAAGGGCCAGCTCTCGACCCCCGAAGAGTTTGCCGACATTGTCCTCAAGGCCAATCCGGATGGCTCGACCGTGCGCATCCGCGATGTGGCGCGGGTCGAGATCGGCAGCCAGGAATACCAGTTTTCCACGCGCCTGAACGGCAAGCCGTCCACCGCCGTCGCCGTGCAATTGTCGCCCGGCGCCAACGCCCTGAACACCGCGACCCTGGTGCGGGCAAAGATGGACGAACTCAAGCGCTATTTCCCGGAGAACGTCGAGTACTCGATCCCCTACGACACCTCGCCTTTCGTCAAGGTCTCGATCACCAAGGTGGTCTACACCCTCTTTGAGGCGATGCTGCTGGTGTTCGCGGTGATGTTCCTGTTCCTGCAGAACATCCGCTACACGCTGATTCCGACCCTGGTGGTGCCGGTGGCATTGATGGGCACCTTTGCGACGATGCTGGCGCTGGGGTTTTCGATCAACGTGCTGACGATGTTCGGCATGGTGCTGGCCATCGGCATTCTGGTGGACGACGCCATCGTGGTGGTGGAAAACGTCGAGCGGATCATGGCCACCGAGGGCCTGTCGCCCAAGGAAGCCACGCGCAAGGCCATGGGGCAGATCACCGGGGCCATCATCGGCATCACCCTGGTGCTGGTCGCGGTGTTCATTCCGATGGCGTTCATGCAGGGCTCGGTCGGGGTGATTTACCAGCAGTTCTCGCTGTCGATGGCCACCTCGATCCTGTTTTCGGCCTTCCTCGCCCTGACCTTGACCCCGGCCCTGTGCGCGACGTTGCTCAAGCCGATTGCCAAAGGCGAGCACCATGAAAAGACCGGGTTCTTCGGCTGGTTCAACCGCCGCTTCGAACAACTGACCGAGCGCTATCAGGGTTGGGTAGCCTACGCGTTGAAACGCACAGGGCGCTACCTGCTGATCTACGGCGTGTTGCTGATCGGTCTGGGCTTGGCCTTCAGTCGCCTGCCCTCCTCGTTCCTGCCGGTGGAAGACCAGGGCTACACCATCACCGACATCCAGTTGCCGCCGGGTGCAAGCAAGAACCGCACCGTGCAGGTGGCTGAGCAGGTTGAAGCGCACAACGCAACCGAGCCGGGTATTCGGGACAGTGTAGTGATCCTGGGTTTCAGCTTCTCCGGCAGTGGCCAGAACGCAGCGCTCGCCTTCAGCACACTCAAAGACTGGTCCGAGCGCAGCAGCGACGACTCGGCGGCTTCGATTGCCGACCGGGCCAACGTCGCCCTCAGCCAGATCAAGGATGCGGTGACCTTTGCCGTGCTGCCGCCACCCGTGGATGGCCTGGGTACGTCCAGCGGATTCGAGTTCCGCCTGCAGGATCGCGGTGGTCTCGGTCATGAGAGGTTGATGGAGGCCCGCACCGGGCTACTCGCGGCGGCGGAAAAAAGCCCGATCCTGATGAACGTGCGCGAAAGCGCCCTGGCCGAAGCGCCGCAGGTGCAACTGGTGGTCGACCGCAAGCAGGCCAACGCACTGGGGGTGTCCTTTGCCGACGTCGGCAACGTGCTGTCCACGGCCGTGGGTTCGGCCTACATCAACGACTTCCCCAACCAGGGGCGGATGCAACGCGTGGTGGTGCAGGCAGAGGGCGATCAGCGCAGCCAGGTGGAAGACCTGCTGAAGATCCACGTGCGCAACACCCACGGAAAAATGGTGCCCTTGTCGGCCTTCGTGCAGGCCAAATGGACCCAGGGCCCGGCGCAGTTGACCCGCTACAACGGCTACCCGGCGATCAGCATTTCCGGCGAACCGACCCCGGGCCACAGCACCGGCGAGGCCATGGCCGAGATCGAGCGCCTGGTGGCGCAAGGCCCGGCGGGCCTGGGCCAGGAATGGACCGGGTTGTCGTTGCAGGAGCGGTTGTCCGGCAGCCAGGCACCGATCCTGCTGGGGTTGTCGCTGTTGATCGTGTTCCTGTGCCTGGCGGCGTTGTACGAGAGCTGGTCGATCCCGACCTCGGTGCTGCTGGTGGTGCCGCTGGGTGTGCTCGGCGCGGTGCTGGCCGTGACCTTGCGCGCAATGCCCAACGATGTGTTCTTCAAGGTCGGGCTGATCACCATCATCGGCCTGTCGGCGAAGAACGCGATCCTGATCATCGAGTTCGCCAAGAGCCTGTACGACGAAGGCCACGACCTGATCGACGCCACCCTGCAAGCGGCACGCCTTCGGTTGCGGCCGATTGTCATGACCTCCCTGGCGTTCATCCTGGGCGTGGTGCCGCTGGCGATCGCGACCGGCGCCAGTTCGGCGAGCCAGCAGGCCATCGGCACCGGGGTGATCGGCGGAATGATCACGGCGACCCTGGCCGTGGTGTTCGTGCCGGTGTTTTTTGTGGTGGTGATGAAGCTGGTGCGCAAACGCCATAAAAGCACCTGACAAAACACCGGTCCCTGTGGGAGCGGGCTTGCTCGCGAAGGCGGCGTGTCAGTCAACAGGGATGTTGAATGTGATGGCCTCTTCGCGAGCAAACCCGCTCCCGCAGGGATCTCAGTGATTTCAAGATTGTGCCCACCTGGGCTAAGGTGTTTGCATAGCCCCAACCCCATCGAGCCTCCATGATCTTCCTCGCACGCACCCACCCTCGCCTGTCCGCCGCCATCCTGCTCGGCATCGCGGTGGGCATTCTGGTTCCGGCCGAATCGCCGATCAGCAAAATCCTCTTCGGCTGGAATGCCGGCGTCTGGATCTACCTGCTGCTGATGCTCTGGCTCACTGTGCGTTCGAAAGCGCCTGACGTGAAACGCATCGCCGAAATCGAAGACGAAAACGCCGGGCTGGTGCTGGCGCTGGTGTGCATTGCGGCACTGGCCAGCCTGGCGACCATCACCTTCGAACTGGCCGGCAGCAAGGATCTGGAAACCACGCGCAAGCTTTTACATTACGGCTTCACCGCCCTGACCGTGATCGGTTCATGGCTGCTGATCGGGGTCATCTTCAGCCTGCATTATGCCCGCCTGTATTACATCTGGGACGGCAAGGAGCCGGCGCTGCGTTTTGCCGAAGGGCTGACGACGCCCAACTACTGGGACTTCCTGTACTTCTCGTTCACCATCGGCGTGGCGGTGCAAACCTCGGATGTCGGCGTGGCCACCCGGGACATGCGCAAGATCGTGCTGGCGCAGTCGTTGATCGGCTTTCTGTTCAATACCGCGATTCTCGGGTTCTCGATCAACATCGCCGCCGGCCTGTTCGGCTGATGACTGCACAAACGTTCTAGGCATCACCCTCGGTGCAGCACGCCGGGCAGCTCGGTGCCGGTTCAAGCCGCTGGTTGCGCTCACCCCGTGCCATGCAACGCTTCAATCGCTGCATGGGCCTGCTGTTGCTGGGTTCTGCGTGGTTAAGCGTGTTGGCCTGAGCGCCACTTGTCGCTCATTGTTCGACAATCAGCCATCCGGAGCTTGACGGCGAAATGGCTTTTGGTGTTTCCTGAAACCGGTTTCAGTGTTATCCCACGATGCACGCGACCGCATAAATCCAATAAGAAGGTTTCAGACCGTGAATGACTTCTCCGCCGCCCAGCGCAGCCGCGTGACCATGCTCGACGTGGCCGAACACGCCAAGGTCTCCAAGGCCAGCGTTTCGCGGTTCATTGGTGATGATCGTGCCCTGCTCTCCGATGCCATTGCCCAACGCATCGAACAGGCAATCGCCGAACTCGGCTATCGCCCGAACCAGATGGCCCGAGGCCTGAAACGCGGACGCACTCGCCTGATCGGCATGCTGGTGGCAGATATCCGTAACCCTTATTCAATTGCCGTGATGCACGGGGTGGAAACCGCCTGCCGTCAACACGGCTATAGCCTGGTGGTGTGCAACACCGACCGCGACGATGAGCAAGAGCGCCAGCACCTGGCCCTGCTGCGCTCGTACAACATCGAAGGCTTGATCGTGAACACCCTCGGTCATCACCGGGACGAGTTGCACGAACTGCACCGGGAAATGCCCTTGGTGCTGATGGATCGCAAGGTGCAGCACCTTGAAAGCGATATGGTCGGGCTGAACAACCCACAGGCCATCGACATGGGCCTCAACCACCTTGAAGAACGCGGTTACCGCGATGTGTTGCTGGTGACCGAGCCGCTTGATGGCACCAGTTCGCGGATCGAGCGGGTCGCCAGCTTCAAGGCGCAAATCGAGCAACGCCCGGCACTTCGCGGCACGCACATCGAAACCGGCAGCGAACTGACCGCACAATTGAAAGCCTTCCTCGACACGCCTGCTCCCGGCCCGAAAGCGCTGTTTTGCGCGAACGGAATTGCCGCGCTAGCCAGCACCCATGCGTTGCGTGAACTCAAGTGCAACCTGTTCGATGACGTGGGCTTGATCGCCCTCGATGACCTGGATTGGTACCCGTTGGTGGGCAGCGGCATTACCGCCCTCGCGCAGCCGACCACCGAGATGGGCGCCAGTGCGTTTGAGTGTCTGCTCAAGCGGCTGCGCGGGGATGACGGGGCGGTGCGGACGCTGGATTTTTCGCCGCGTTTGGTTGTGCGGGGGTCGACACTTGGAGCTTTCAGGTAACTGGAGTGGCCCCATCGCGAGCAAGCCCGCTCCCACATTTGTTTGCGAACACAGTCCATTGTGGGAGCGGGCTTGCCCGCGATGGGGCCCTGAAGAACAGCACACACTCACAGCCATTTTTTTTGAACAAAAATGAAACCGGTTTCAGAGGTACAAAAACAATGAACAAACCAGCCGTTTCCATCAGCCTCTCCAGCTATGGCGCCGACCTCGTGCGTCAACGCGGCCAGGGCAGCTTCATCGAGATTCTCGCCGCCGCCGGTGCCACGCGCATTGAGTGGCGCGAAGAACTGCTGACCATGGAGGACCCCGCTCAACTGGCCGATGCCACTCAAGCAGAGGGCCTGGAGAGCGTGTATTCGTCGCCCATGGAGCTCTGGCTGGCCGGGCAATCCAGACCCAATCCTGAACTGATCACGGCCCTGCAACGCGCCCGGGCGTTCGGCGCCAAATGGCTGAAGGTGTCATTGGGCTATTTCACCGACAACAGCGATCTGCCAGCCCTCGCCCGAGTGCTGGGCGAAAGCGCCGTGCAGTTGCTGGTGGAAAACGACCAGACCCTGCACGGCGGTCGCATTGAACCCTTCCAGCGTTTTTTCGCGGACGTCGAGCAGCACCGGTTGCCGATCAAAATGACCTTCGATATCGGCAATTGGCACTGGCAGGACCAGTCCGCCGCCAGCGCCGCGCGGTTGCTCGGTCGTCACGTCGGTTATGTGCACTGCAAGGCGGTTGCGCGCCGAGCCGACGGCAAACTGGTCGCTATCCCGCCCGCCATCAGTGACCTTCAACAGTGGGAGCACCTGCTGCGGCACATGGCCCAAGGCGTAATGCGGGCCGCGGAATATCCGCTGCAAGGTGAAGACCTGGTGCAACTGACCACTGAACACGTTGCCGTCCTCGCCCACCTCGGCCAGTCGCAGCTGGAGAGTGTTCATGTCTGAGATCGATATTCTGTCCTTCGGCGAGACCATGGCAATGTTCGTCGCCGAACAGGCGGGTGATCTGGCCAGCATCGGCGCTTTCCACAAACGCATCGCCGGGGCTGACAGCAACGTCGCCATTGGCCTTTCCCGACTGGGCTTCAACGTGGCATGGCTGAGCCGTGTCGGTGCCGATTCGTTGGGCCGGTTCGTGGTCGACACCCTGGAAAAAGAAGGCCTGGATTGCCGCCACGTCGACATCGACACCGCCCACCCGACCGGTTTTCAACTCAAGTCCCGCACCGATGACGGTAGCGATCCCGCCGTCGAATACTTCCGTCGTGGTTCGGCGGCCAGTCACCTGTCACCGCACTCGATCGTGCCCCAATTGCTCAAGGCCCGACACCTGCACGCCACCGGCATTCCCCCGGCGCTGTCGGAGTCGGCGCGGCAGATGTCGTTCGAATTGATGACCCGCATGCGCGAGGCCGGGCGCAGTGTGTCCTTTGACCCGAACCTGCGCCCGAGCCTGTGGGCCAGCGAACGACAAATGATCACCGAGATCAACCGCCTCGCCGCCCTCGCCCATTGGGTGCTGCCGGGGTTGAGCGAAGGTCGCTTGCTGAGCGGTTTCGAAGACCCGGCCGACATCGCCGCCTTCTACCTCGACCAGGGCGTCGAAGCCGTGGCGATCAAGCTTGGGCCCCACGGGGCTTTCTACCGCACACAGCTTGATCAAGGTTTCGTGGCTGGCGTGCCGGTGGCCACGGTGGTCGATACGGTGGGCGCCGGCGATGGTTTTGCCGTCGGCATGATCAGCGCGCTGCTGGAAAACCACAGCGTTGTCGAGGCCGTCAAACGTGCCAACTGGATTGGCAGCCGTGCGGTGCAGAGCCGGGGGGATATGGAGGGGTTGCCTACACGATCCGAAATGGATGTCGAATTTGCGGCCGTCTTCGCGAGCAAGCCCGCTCCCACAGGTTTTGCGTCTGGACTCGATCCTGTGGGAGCGGGCTTGCCCGCGATGAGGCCAGCACAGTCACTGAAGATCTAAACACCGTTACCTGCTGCGACAAAAACAACAAGCTCAGGAGCACCACCATGAAAACCGCAACGCTCGCCACCCGCCGCTGGTGGTACATCATGCCCATCGTGTTCATCACCTACAGCCTGGCGTATCTGGATCGCGCCAACTATGGGTTCGCCGCCGCGTCCGGCATGGCGGCAGACCTGATGATCACACCAGGCCTGTCGTCGATGCTCGGCGCACTGTTCTTCCTCGGCTATTTTTTCTTCCAGGTACCCGGTGCGATCTACGCGCAGAAACACAGTGTGAAGAAGCTGATTTTCGTCAGCCTGATCCTCTGGGGCAGCCTGGCGACGTTGACCGGGATTGTCTCCAATGCCTACTGGCTGATCGTTATCCGCTTCATGCTCGGCGTGGTCGAAGCGGCAGTGATGCCGGCGATGCTGATCTACCTGTGCCACTGGTTCACCCGCGCCGAACGCTCGCGGGCCAACACCTTCCTGATCCTCGGCAACCCGGTGACCATGTTGTGGATGTCGGTGGTCTCGGGCTATCTGGTGCAGCACTACAGCTGGCGCTGGATGTTCATCATCGAAGGTTTACCAGCGGTGCTGTGGGCATTCATCTGGTGGCGCCTGGCCGATGATCGTCCGTCACAAGCCAAGTGGCTCAACGATCAGGAAAAACAGGACCTGGAAAACGCACTGGCCGCCGAACAGGTCGGCATCAAGGCCGTGAAGAACTACGCCGAAGCGTTCCGCTCACCCAAAGTGATCATCCTGGCCCTGCAGTTTTTCTGCTGGAGCATCGGCGTGTACGGCTTCGTGTTGTGGCTGCCGTCGATCCTCAAGGCCGGTGCGCAGATGGACATGGTCCAGGCCGGCTGGCTGTCGGCGATGCCGTACCTGGCAGCGGTGATCGGCATGCTGCTGGTGTCCTGGGGGTCGGACAAACTGCAAAAACGTAAGCGTTTCGTCTGGCCGCCGCTGCTGATCGCCTCGATTGCCTTCTATGGTTCCTACGCTCTGGGTGCCGAACACTTCTGGTGGTCCTACACCCTGCTGGTGGTTGCCGGCGCCTGCATGTACGCGCCCTATGGACCGTTCTTCGCGATCATTCCGGAGATCCTCCCGGCCAACGTCGCCGGCGGCGCCATGGCGCTGATCAACAGCATGGGCGCCCTCGGTTCCTTTGGCGGCTCCTACCTGGTCGGGTACCTGAACAGCTCCACCGGCTCGCCCGGCGCCTCGTACCTGTTGATGAGCGGCGCGCTGATGTTCTCGGTGGTACTGACGATTTTCCTCAAGCCCGGCGCCAGCGATCGGGAGCGGCCCACGGCCACGGTAACGCGCACCGCCACGGCACATTCCTGAATTGAACTTGAGATCTCAACGATGAAAAAGCAGGTCGTCCTGTACAAGAAACTCTCGCCGCTGCTGATGGCTCGCCTGCACGAGCAGACCGAAGTGACGCTGATCGAAAACCTTGGTGCCGAGGGCCTGGCCAAACTGCGCGATGCCCTGCCCCACGCCCATGGCTTGCTGGGTGCCAGCCTGAAACTGGATGCCGAACTGCTCGATCTGGCACCCGACCTTCAAGCCATTGCCAGCGTCTCGGTGGGTGTCGATAACTACGACATCGACTACCTGACCGAGCGGCGCATCCTGCTCAGCAACACGCCGGATGTATTGACAGAAACCACCGCCGACACTGGTTTCGCGCTGATTCTGACAACGGCCCGGCGCGTTGTGGAATTGGCAAACATGATTCGCGAAGGCAAGTGGACCCGCAACATTGGCCCCGCTCATTTCGGCAGCGATGTGCACGGCAAAACCCTGGGCATCATTGGCATGGGCCGCATTGGCGAAGCCCTCGCCCAGCGCGGGCATTTCGGGTTTGGCATGCCGGTGATTTATCACAGCCAGTCACCGAAACCTGCGGTGGAACAGCGTTTCAATGCGCACTATCGAAGCCTGCCGGAGCTGTTGCAGCAGGCTGATTTCGTTTGCCTGACGTTACCGCTGACCGCGCAAACCGAAGGGCTGATCGGCGCAGAACAGTTCGCCCTGATGCGTCCCGAGACCATCTTCATCAATATTTCACGGGGCAAGGTAGTGGACGAAACCGCGCTGATCCAAGCCTTGCGCGCAAACCGGATTCGCGCGGCGGGGCTGGATGTATTCGAACGCGAACCGTTGGATCAGGACTCGCCGTTGTTGCAGTTGAACAACGTGGTGGCGACACCGCACATCGGCTCGGCCACCCATGAAACACGGGAGGCCATGGCCAGATGCGCGGTGGACAACCTGTTGGCGGCGCTGGCGGGTGAACGGCCGGCCAATTTGGTGAACGCTCAAGCATGGCAGGCTTGAGGTGTTTGGCGTTTGCCTCGTAGCTATCGCGAGCAAGCTTGCTCCCACAGGGTTTCGTAAATGCTGTCGAACCAACGTGGGGGCTCGCTAGCCCTCAGCCACAGCGGACAGCCATCCGCCAGACGCGAGCGATATCGGTCGCCCGCTCACGCAGCAAGCGCGGTGCCTCGGCACAGGCCTGCTCCAGGGTCATCGGCCCGCTCGCCAGGGCAAACGCAGCGTCGATGCCATGCTCGTACAGTGCCTGATAGCCCTCGCCCAACGTACCGGCAATGACGATGACCGGCACCCCGTGTTCCCGGGCGACCCGCGCCACACCAAAGGGCGTCTTGCCGCGCAGGGTTTGCGCATCGAAACGCCCTTCACCGGTGATCACCAGGTCGGCGCCTGCAACGGCGTCGGCCAGGCCCACGAGTTCGGCTACCACTTCAACACCGGCCTTGAATTGCGCACCGAGGAACGCTTTGGCGGCAAACCCCAGGCCGCCCGCCGCGCCACTGCCCGGCTCGTCGCGCACGTCGTGGTTCAAGGCTTGCGCGCAATGGTCGGCAAAGTGCCCCAGGGCGCGGTCCAGTTGCTCGACCTGCGCGGGCGAGGCGCCTTTTTGCGGGCCGAAGATCGCCGAGGCGCCGTGGGGGCCGCACAGCGGGTTGTTGACATCGGCGGCGATGTCGAAGCGTATCCGGGCCAGACGCGGATCGATGTCGCTCAGGTCGACGCGGGCCAACTGCGCCAGGGCGAGACCGCCGGGTGACAGCGTTTGCCCCTGGGCGTCGAGCAATTTCACGCCCAGGGCCTGCATGGCACCGGCACCGCCGTCATTGGTCGCACTGCCGCCAATCGCCAAGATCACCCGTTGTGCACCGGCCTCCAGCGCGGCGCGGATCAATTGCCCGGTGCCGAAGGTGCTGCTGATGCACGCATCCCGCTGCGCCGTCGGCACCAATTGCAAACCGCTGGCCTCGGCCATTTCGATGATCGCGGTGTGGCTCTGGGGCAACCAGCCCCAGGCGGCTTCCACCGTGGCCCCCAGCGGCCCGCGAACCAGGGTGCGGCGCTGCTGGCCTTCGCACGCGGCCAGGATCGACTCGACAGTCCCTTCCCCGCCGTCGGCCATCGGGCATTTGATCAGTTGCGCATCGGGCCAGACCTGCGCCAATCCCAATGCAATGGCATCGGCCACGCCTTGAGCGCTGAGGCTGTCCTTGAACGAGTCGGGGGCGATCACGATTTTCATGGGAATTCTCCAGTTCCAATGCCCACATGCTGCCAGCCGCCATGAACAATAACGCCGGGCCGCTGCACAAGCGGTGTTGAGGATTATTGTTCATTTCCACAAAACCTTCTCCCTGCGACCTTCGCGTGTAGCAGCTGCCGAGCCTGCGAGGCTGCGTTCGGCGGCGAAGCCGTCG
>NZ_AKJG01000120.1 GCF_000282455.1 Pseudomonas sp. GM74 | reverse complement strand
GGCTGCGTTCGGCTGCGCAGCAGTCGTCAGTTCCCGACGAGGACTGCGTCCTCGAACGCAGCCTCGCGGGCTCGGCAGCTGCTACAAACTCAGGCGTCGCGGCGTAGATCGGGCGGAATCGGCAGGTCGTCCTTGAGCGGATCCGGGCGCTTACCCTTGCCGGCGCGGTGCTGGCGGATCTGGTAGACGTAAGCGAGCACCTGGGCGACGGCAAGGTAGAGCCCGCCAGGGACTTCCTGATCAAGTTCGGTGGAGTAATAGATCGAACGCGCCAGTGCCGGCGACTCAAGCAGCAGCACTTCGTTGGCCACAGCGATTTCACGGATCTTCAGGGCCAGGAAGTCGCTCCCCTTGGCGATCAACATCGGTGCCCCGCCCTTGTCCGGATCGTACTTGAGCGCTACGGCGTAGTGGGTCGGGTTGGTGATGACCACGTCCGCCTCGGGAATGGCGGCCATCATCCGGCGTTGGGACATCTCGCGTTGCAGCTGCCGGATCCGCTGCTTGACCTCCGGCCGCCCCTCCTGATCCTTATGTTCGTCACGCACTTCCTGCTTGGTCATGAGCAGTTTCTTGTGGCTTTCCCAGAGCTGAACCGGCACATCCACCGCCGCGATCAGGATCAGCCCGCACGCCATCCACAACGTGCTCCAGCCGACCACTTGCAGGCTGTGAATGATCGCCATGTCCAGGGGCTCATGGGCGATGCGCAGCAGGTCATCGATGTCCGACGACAATACCGCCAGCGCCACGAACAGGATGATGATGAACTTGGCCAGGGCCTTGAGCAGTTCGACCAGCGACTTGGTGGAGAACATGCGTTTGAGGCCGGGACCGGGGTTCAAGCGACTGAACTTGGGCGCCATGGAACCCGCCGCGAACAGCCAGCCGCCCAGGGAAATCGGGCCGATGATGGCGGCCAGCACCAGCGCAATCATCACAGGCTGGATCGACCACAGGGCAATTTGCCCCGAGCGCATCAGGTAGGTGGACATGGAGCGCTGATCCAGGATCACTTCCCGCGGCAGCGAGAAGTTGATGCGCATCAGCTCCATCATGTCCTGCGCCATGGCGCCGCCAAAAATCAGCAGCGCCGCGGCGCCGACCAGCATGATCGCCAGGGTGTTGAGCTCCTTGGAACGCGCGATCTCACCCTTTTCACGGGAGTCCCGCTTGCGCTTCTCCGTGGGATCTTCTGTTTTGTCCTGACCGCTTTCGCTCTCGGCCATGGCTCAGCTCGCCCGTGCCATTTCGCGTAACAACTGCAAGGCCTCGGTGGCCAGCGGTTGATACTGGTTGAGAATGTCCGCCAATCCGACCCAGACGATGAACAACCCAAGCACCAGGGTCAGCGGGAAGCCGATGGAGAAAATGTTCAATTGCGGCGCTGCACGGGTCATGACACCAAAGGCGATGTTGACCACCAGCAGCGCGGTGATCGCCGGCAGTACCAGCAACAACGCCGAACCTAGCACCCAGCCGAGCTTACCGGCCAGTTCCCAGTAGTGATTGACCATCAGGCCTCCCCCCACCGGCAGCGTGGTGAAGCTCTCGGTGAGGATCTCGAACACCACCAGATGACCGTTCATGGACAGGAACAGCAGCGTCACCAGCATGGTGAAAAATTGCCCGATCACCGCCGTCGATACACCGTTGGTCGGATCGACCATGGAGGCGAAGCCCATGCCCATCTGGATGGCGACGATTTGCCCGGCCACCACAAAGGCCTGGAAGAACAGCTGCAAGGAAAACCCCATCACCGCACCGATGAGAATCTGCTCGGCAATCAGCAACAACCCACTCAAATCCAGGGGATTGACCGGCGGCATCGGCGGCAGCCCCGGCACGATGACCACGGTAATGGCCAACGCGAAATACAGGCGGATGCGCCGGGGCAGCAGGGTCGTGCCAAACACCGGCATGACCATCAGCAAGGCGCCGACGCGAAACAGCGGCAACATGAACGTCGCCACCCAGGTGCTGATCTGGGTATCGGTCAACGCTAGCAGTGACATGGTTTAGCCGATGACCTGAGGAATACTGCCGTACAACTGCAGGATGTACTCCATGAAGGTCTGCACCAGCCACGGACCGGCCACGATCAGGGTCACCAGCATCACCAGCAGGCGCGGCAGGAAGCTCAGGGTCTGTTCGTTGATCTGGGTGGCGGCCTGGAACATCGCCACCAGCAGGCCGACCAGCAGACTCGGAATCACCAGCACCGCCACCATCATGGTGGTCAGCCACAGCGCCTCGCGGAAGATATCGACCGCAACTTCCGGGGTCATGGCGAAACACCGCCGAAGCTGCTGGCCAGCGTGCCGATGATCAGCGCCCAGCCATCCACCAGCACGAACAACATGATCTTGAACGGCAGGGAAATGATCAGCGGCGAGAGCATCATCATACCCATGGCCATCAACACACTGGCCACGACCAGGTCGATGATCAGGAACGGAATGAAGATCATGAAGCCGATCTGGAACGCCGTTTTCAGCTCGGAGGTCACGAAGGCCGGCACCAGGATAGTCAACGGCGCCTGATCCGGCGTCGCGATATCAGTGCGCTTGGACAGGCGCATGAACAACTCCAGATCGCTGGTGCGAGTCTGGGCGAGCATGAAGTTCTTGATCGGCACCTGAGCCTTGGCGACCGCATCCTGTGCCGTCAGTTTTTCCGCCAGATACGGCTGCAGGGCGTCCTGGTTCACCCGGTCGAACACCGGCGCCATGATGAACAGGGTCAGGAACAGCGCCATGCCGGTGAGGATCTGGTTCGACGGTGTCTGCTGCAGGCCCAGGGCCTGGCGCAGGATCGAAAAGACAATGATGATCCGGGTGAAACTGGTCATCAGCATGACAAACGCCGGGATAAAACTCAGCGCGGTCATGATCAGCAGGATTTGCAGGCTGACCGAGTATTCCTGCGCACCCTGCGCATTGGTGCCCAGGGTGATTGCCGGGATCGACAGCGGGTCGGCGGCGAAAGCCAGCGGCGCGGCCAGCATCAGGGTCAGCGTCAAGACGATGCGCAGCGCACCCATTACTTCTTATCCTTCTGATCTTTACCCAGCATCTCCAACAGGCGCTGGGCAAACTCCGGCGTCGGCTTCTCGGTACCCGGCACTTGCACCGGCTCCTTGAGGACGTGCAGCGCAGTGATGTTGCCGGGGCTCAGGCCCAACAGGATCTGCTCGTTGCCGACCTGCACCAGCATCAGGCGATCGCGTGGCCCCAGCGCGCGGGAGCCGACAATCCCGATCACCTGCCCCTTGCCGGCCGGACCGGCCTGCTGGACCCGACGCAGCAACCAGGCGAGGAAGAAGATCAGCCCCAGCACCAGTAGCAAGCCGAACACCAACTGCGTCAACTGGCCCGCCACACCGCTGCTCACCGCCGGCGCAGCAGCCGTTGAAGCCGTTGCGACAGGCTCGGCCGCCAGTACGCTGAACGGCATCGCCAACACAAATCCGAGAACCCTTTTCACTCAGCGCAGCTTCTTGATGCGTTCGCTTGGGCTGATCACGTCCGTCAGGCGGATGCCGAACTTTTCGTTGACCACCACCACTTCGCCGTGGGCGATGAGCGTGCCATTGACCAGCACGTCCAGCGGCTCGCCGGCCAGGCGATCAAGCTCGATCACCGAACCCTGGTTCAGTTGCAGCAGGTTGCGGATGTTGATGTCGGTGCTGCCCACTTCCATGGAAATCGACACCGGGATATCGAGGATCACGTCCAGGTTCGGACCTTCGAGACTCACCGGATCGTTGTTTTTCGGCACGCTGCCGAACTCTTCCATTGGCAGGCGGCTGGACGCGGAATTGCCGGAATCGGCCGCCAGCAAAGCGTCGATGTCAGCTTGCCCGGCATCGCCGGTTTCTTCCAGGGCCGCAGCCCATTCATCGGCCAGTGCCTGATCGTCCTGCGTGTTCATATTGTCAGTGTCCTCGGCGAGCAAAAATTCAGAATTCGGTTAATCGCGAATGGGTACGAGCGCCGGTCAACGGCGCTCGATCGGCTCGATCACTTGCAACGCCAGGTTGCCCTTGTGCGAGCCCATCTTGACCTTGAAGGCCGGCACGCCATTGGCGCGCATGATCATTTCTTCCGGCATGTCGACCGGAATCACATCCCCCGGCTGCATGTGCAGGATGTCGCGCAGGCGCAACTGACGACGAGCCACCGTCGCACCGATCGGCACGTCGACGTCCAGCACGTCCTGGCGCAGGGCGTTGACCCAGCGCTCGTCCTGGTCGTCGAGGTCCGACTGGAAGCCGGCGTCGAGCATTTCGCGCACCGGCTCGATCATCGAGTACGGCATGGTCACGTGCAGGTCGCCGCCACCACCATCGAGTTCGATATGGAAGGTCGACACCACAATGGCCTCGCTCGGGCCGACGATGTTGGCCATGGCCGGGTTCACTTCCGAGTTGATGTACTCGAAGTTGACTTCCATGATCGCCTGCCAGGCTTCCTTCAAGTCGACGAACGCCTGCTCCAGCACCATGCGCACCACACGCAGTTCGGTCGGGGTGAATTCACGCCCTTCGATCTTGGCGTGCCGGCCGTCACCGCCGAAGAAGTTGTCCACCAGCTTGAACACCAGTTTGGCGTCGAGGATGAACAGCGCGGTACCGCGCAGGGGTTTGATCTTGACCAGGTTGAGACTGGTCGGCACGTACAGCGAGTGCACGTATTCGCCGAACTTCATCACCTGCACGCCGCCGACCGCCACGTCCGCCGAGCGACGCAGCATATTGAACATGCTGATGCGCGTGTAGCGGGCGAAACGCTCGTTGATCATTTCCAGGGTCGGCATGCGTCCACGGACGATGCGATCCTGGCTGGTCAGGTCATAGCTTTTGACGGCACCGGGTTCGGCGGCGTTCTCGGTCTGTACCAGACCATCGTCGACGCCATGCAACAGCGCGTCGATCTCATCCTGGGACAGCAGGTCCTGCACGGCCATGTCGAGTTCCTACTGCAGTACGAAATTAGTGAAAAGCAACTGTTCGATCACCACTTTGCCGAGCTCTTTCTGCGCCACTTCCTGGACGCTGGCGGTGGCTTTCTGCCGCAGCATTTCCTGGCCGACCGGCGAGGCGAGGGTCGCGAAGTCCTGCCCGGAGAACAGCATGACCAGGTTATTGCGGATCACCGGCATGTGGACCTTGAGCGCCTCCAGATCCGTCTGATTGCGCGCGAGCATGGTGATGCTCACTTGCATGTAGCGCTGGCGACCGTTCTGGTTGAAGTTGGCCACGAAAGCCGGCGCCATCGGTTCGAAAATCGCTGGCTGCTTGCCGATCGGAGCGGTTTCAGCCACGGCGGCGGCAGGCTTGCTCTGGGCGCTGTGCATGAAGTACCAGGTCGCCCCCACGGACAAACCGATCGCCAGCAGCAGGGCCACCACGATCGCGATAATCAGCTTGAGTTTGCCTTTGGTTGCGGGGTCTTTTACTGCTGCGTCGCTCTTCGCCATGCCAATAATCCGTCACTATTCGGGTTTTCACAGTCGCACGGCAAGGCAAGAGCAAGTGTTATGCCAGAAGTGTCGGAAGCAGAATGGCCGAGGCCGGGCGCAATTGACCAAACACCACAAACCAATGTGGGAGCGGGCTTGCCCGCGAAGAGGCCGGAACATTCAACATTGATGCTGACTGTGCCGACGCCTTCGCGAGCAAGCCCGCTCCCACAGGGGTATATGTCTGCCGGGGTCAGGCGTAGTAATCGACCGCGCTGGAGCCGATCACGCTGATGGTATTGGCCGCCACTTCAGCGATGCCCGGGATGATGTCGTCATCCATTGAATCAAGGCGACCGCCGCTGGTACCGGCCCGACCGCTGTGGCTTTGCCCGGCTTGTTCCTGCCCTTGCTGCGAACCACGGGACTGGTCCGAAACATTGACATCGACCTGCCCCATGCCCTGCTGCGCGAACATGTCGCGCAAGCGATGGACCTGCCCATCCAGCGCCTCACGGACCCCCGGATGCGCACTCATGAACGTGACCTGGGTCTGTTGATCGGGAACCATGTTCACCCGAATATCCAGACGCCCGAGTTCAGCGGGCTGCAACTGGATGTCCGCCGCCTTGAGATTGGCGCTGGACAGGTACATGACCCGGTTCACCACCTCTTCGGTCCAGCCGCTCTGATGCATGGCAATCGGTTGGTTCACCGGCAAGGCATTGGCTGTCTTCGGTGTGGCCGCCTGGGTCAGCGCAGCCAGACGGTTGGCGAAATCATCGACACGGGTGTCGTTGCTGGCGGACTTGAGGTCCTTCAGGCCGTCATCGATCAAGCCGCTGAAAGCCTTGTCGTCGCCTTGGCCGGTGCCGCTCTTGTCGCCCTGAACATCCAGCATGGTTGCCATGCCCGTGGCAAAGTTTTGCGCCGACGTCAGCTCTCCGTCAGCCTGGGCCTGCGCCTGTGTCGGTGCAGCCTTGGGCTGCGCCTGGCTGGACGCCGATACGTGACCGCCCTGCTCCATCGCCAGGCGTAACGCCGGCAGGGCGTCGAGTGGATCGGCCTCGGGATCGAAGTCGCCGTCGGTGCTGGTCGGCGCCGGAACGTTTGTAGCCGCGATCGCCGCAGCAACCGGCGCTTCAACCATTGGCAGCACCGCATCGGCTACGGCTGGCGCTGGCGTTGCTGGCGCTGGCACCACTGGCTGCATGGCTTGCTGCAATGCAGGATCAAGCGCCGGATCGACCAGCGCGGCATCGACGACCTGAGCCGGGTCGACCTCTGCCGCATCGTCGCCGGCAGTCTTGTCGTCAGCCTGCACCGATTGGTCGGCAGGCAAGGATTTGCCGCCATCGGCAACGACCGGCTCCCCGGCGGCAGACTTGTCGTCGCCAGCGTCCGTCTTTGCGCCGACACCGGAGGTTTTGTCACGCTCAGACTTGAGCGCAGCATCCGCCGACGCATTGGGCTTGTTTGGGGCCTGATTGGCGTAGACATGGGCGAAGCTTGTGGCCTTCTCCCCGGGCTCTGCGGCCACTGCCGGAGGATTGGCGGAGCCGGCCTGAGTCTTGGCCTGCCTGGAGGCCTGAAGCAGAATATTAGGGGTAACGGGCATGAAACGGTCTCCGCTGCACAGGGCTCGTAAGTACAGTTGGGTTAGATAACTGCAAAGGTCGAGCCAGTTTCACTCGATAGAGACCAAAAGCAGCGCTTGCTCAGATTTTCGCCGGGCAACGCTGTCGCTCAGCTTCGTACAGAGGGCGGATAACGGCGAATTCACGGTCGATTTCGCCGACCAGTTCCAGAACGGCCGCGCATGGCAAATTGGCGGCCTGCTGCTCAAGCTGGTGGCAGAGCCCGGTCAACCTGAGGGCGCCCATATTGCTGCTGCTGCCCTTGAAGCTATGGGCGGTTTCAACGAGCAGTGCGGCACTGTCAGCTATTCTCAAGACTTTCAGGCGCTCTTCGGAGTCCGCAAGAAAGATATCCAGCAGATCCGGATAGCCCTCTTCCATCACTTCGCGCAATGCACTCAGCACGTCGCGATCCACATGTGTGTCGTCCACTTGCTCACTCCTTGATCAAGAATGCGCGGATTATGCCAGAGCCTCCCAGATAAACTCCACGCGTGCACTTCGACCATCGTCGGTCCAGCGGGCATTACGCCCCAACTGGCGGATCAGACTGACCCCACGTCCCGACAGGCGGATGTCTTCCACAGGCCTTGCCATCACCCGCTCGACATCGAAACCCTTGCCGCTGTCTTCGATGTGAATGGTCAGGCAACCCCCATCATCCGTTGGCGTCACCTGAAAATGTAACCGTACATAGCCTTCGCGCAGCTCATCCAGGCGGGTATTGCGCTCCTGATAATACCGCGCAAACCCCGAGGCATCGCGCTTGAGACTCGAGTCCAGCCCCAGCACGCCATGCTCCAGCGCATTGGAATAGAGTTCCGCCAGCACACTGTAGAGCGCACCGCTCTGAGCCCGAAGGCCATGGACTTCAAGCAGCAATTGCAGCAGGTAGGGCAACGGGTTGAAACGCTTGAGCGTGGCTGCGCGAAACTCGAAGCTCACCGACCAGTCCAGCGGGCAGGACTGGCCGCTGTCGGAGTAGATCAACGCCGGCGGGCTGATCTGCGTCGACTCCAGCAGGCTGATTTCGACCATGCTGACATCGTCACGGGTTTCTCCGCCGAAATGACGCAACGCCTGCTCAATCTCTTCGAACAGCGCATCCGGGTGTCGATTGGCGGCAAATACCTGCTGCAATCGCTGCACGCCAAACAACTGATCATTGGCGTCGCAGGTATCGATCACCCCATCAGACAGGAGAAACACCCGATCCCCGAGGGCCATGGGATACACGTCGGTACGCTCATCGAAGGAATCCGGGCTCAGCACCCCCAAAGGCAGGTGCCGCGCCGGCAGAGGCGTGCGCTCGCCACTGGCAACGCGATGCAGGTAACCGTCGGGCATGCCGCCGTTCCAGACCTCCACCAAACGACGCTGAAAACTCAGGCACAACAACGTGGCACAGCAGAACATGTCCACCGGCAGGATGCGCTTGAGTTTGGCATTCATCTCGCGCAGGGTTTCCGCCAGGCCATAGCCCTTGGCGGTCATGCCGTAGAAAACCTCGGCCAAGGGCATGGCGCCCACCGCCGCCGGCAGACCGTGGCCGGTGAAGTCGCCCAGCAGCACGTGCATGTCTCCGGCCGGGGTGAACGCGGCCAGCAACAGGTCGCCGTTGAACAGCGCATAGGGCGATTGCAGATAACGGATATTCGGCGCGGCATTCAGGCAGCCGGAGTGCGCCACCTTGTCGAAAACGGCCTTGGCCACGCGCTGTTCGTTGAGCAGGTAGTCGTGGTGCCGGGCGATCTGGTCACGCTGTTGCAGCACGGTGTCCTGCAAGCGCCGCAAGCGATCCATCGCCTTGATCTTGGCAGCGAGAATCACCTGGTTGTAGGGCTTTGCCAGAAAGTCGTCACCGCCGACTTCCAGGCAACGGGCCAGGGCTTCGCTTTCGGACAACGAAGTAAGGAAGATGATCGGCACCAGGGTTTCCCCGGCCATGGCCTTGATTTGCCGGGCCGCCTCGAAGCCGTCCATGACCGGCATCATCGCATCCATCAACACCAGGTGCGGTTGTTGCAGACGAAACACCTCGACCGCTTCGGCACCGTTGGCCGCCGTCAGCACCTGGTGCCCCTGGCGACGCAGGATGCTCGACAACAGCAGGCGATCGGCGGCGCTGTCCTCGGCAATCAGGATCGTCAGCGGCTCCAGTGGCTGCATGGCGATCAACTGATGTCGAACAGTTTGTCGAAATTGGAGATGGCGAGGATTTTGCGCACATCGGTACTGCTGTTGACGACACGCACATCGGAGTCGTCGCCACCGGCATGATCGCGCAGCAAAAGCAGCATGCCCAAGGCCGAACTGTCGAGGTAAGTGGCGTCTTTCAGGTCGACCACGACCGCCGATAGCTGTTTATCTTCGTAGGACTGACGAAATTCCTGATGCTTGGCGAAATCGAAACGACCCTTGACCGAGATCGTCAGCTTTTGCCCGTCCTGGGACACTTCTGTAACGACTGACATTTAATGGCTTCCTTGTCTTTGGAAAACGTTTAGAAGGTTTAGCATCAGGAGGGAATGAGGGCAAGCCAGCCTGTTTTTTGAAAGCACGCTCAATAGGGGTTCTCGCGTGGCAAGCGCTGGGACAATTCATCCAGCAGTTTCTGTTCGCGGCGGTCTTCAAGCGCCCGCGCCTCGTCGGCATAGCGCTGAACCAGCTTGCGCAGGCCTTCGACCCGGGCAAACGCCTGCTGCCAGGTTTCCCGGGCCTTGTTCAGGTTGTTCTGATGCCAGGCCAGGCTTTGCCGCTGCTGGTCGATGGCCGTGCCCAGTTGCGCGAGAAAGCCCTGATAACCCAGCAACCATTGGCCGGAGACGCCGGCGCTGCCGCGCACGATCCATTGTTCCTGATAGTCGAGACGGAAGGCTTCGAGGTCGGCGAGCTTGCTTTGTGCCAGACGAACCTGCCCTTGAAAGTGCCCCAGGCGCTGGACCGCGGTTTTTTCGGCCTTTTCGGCCATTTCCACCACTGGCGCCAGCCTTCCTGCCCGACTCAGGGCCATGACCGCTTAACCGCCTGCCGCGGGCGCGAAGATCGAGGCCAGATACGCCTCGCTTTCACCCAGGCTGATGCTGTCGTTGAGGCCCTGGCGCAGGTATTTGACCAATTGCGGCTGCAGGGAAATCGCCAGATCGGTCTCACGATCTCCGCCAGCGACATAGGCGCCGACACTGATCAGGTCGCGGCTCTGCTGATAACGCGACCACAACTGCTTGAAATACTGCGCACGGGCCATGTGCTCCGGCGACACCACCGCCGGCATCACCCGACTGATGGACGCCTCGATATCGATGGCCGGGTAATGCCCTTCCTCGGCCAGGCGCCGGGACAACACGATATGCCCGTCGAGCACGCCCCGCGCCGAGTCGGCAATCGGGTCCTGCTGGTCATCGCCTTCGGACAGCACGGTGTAGAACGCGGTGATCGAACCACCGCCCTTCTCCGCGTTGCCAGCTCGCTCCACCAGTTTCGGCAGCTTGGCGAATACCGACGGCGGATAGCCCTTGGTCGCCGGTGGCTCGCCGATGGCCAAGGCGATTTCCCGCTGGGCCTGGGCGAAACGGGTCAGCGAATCCATGAGCAACAGGACGTTCTTGCCCTTGTCGCGGAAATATTCGGCGATGCGCGTGCAGTACATGGCCGCACGCAGACGCATCAGCGGTGCATCGTCCGCCGGGGATGCCACCACCACCGAACGCTTGAGCCCTTCTTCACCGAGGATGTGCTCGATGAATTCCTTGACCTCACGACCCCGCTCACCGATCAGCCCGACGACGATGATGTCGGCCTCGGTAAAGCGGGTCATCATGCCCAGCAGCACCGATTTACCGACACCGGTACCGGCGAACAGACCGAGCCGCTGACCGCGGCCGACCGTCAACATGCCGTTGATGCAACGGATGCCCACGTCCAGCGGTTCGCTGATCGGTTCTCGCTTGAGCGGGTTGATGGTCGGGCCGTCCATCGGCACCCAGTCTTCGGCCTTCATCCCGCCCTTGCCGTCCAGTGCGCGGCCGGCGCCATCGAGCACCCGTCCGAGCATGCTCATGCCCATGGGCAGGCGACCGGTATCGGCCAAGGGCACCACTCGGGCACCGGGTGCGATGCCGGCGACACTGCCGACTGGCATCAGAAAGACTTTACTGCCGGAGAAGCCCATCACTTCGGCTTCAACCTGCACCGGGTGATAGCTGTCGTCGTTGATGACCATGCAGCGGCTGCCCATGGCCGCGCGCAGGCCTTCGGCTTCGAGCGTCAGGCCGACCATGCGCAGCAGGCGGCCCTCAAGGATCGGCGCACCGGCCAATTCAGTCGCCTCGGCATAACTGCCCAGGCGTTTGGCGAAACTGGTGCGTTCAAGGCGCATCAGGTGCATCCGGTTCTGGCGCGGTCGCCGGTTTGCTGTCGATCGGCAGATCCAGGCTCAGGTCCGGTGCGGCCGGGTGCAAGGCCTGCTCGTGCAACTGATCGAACAGCTTGTCCATCACACGCGCAACACGGGTTTCGACCGTGGCGTCGATGCGGCTGTGTTCTGTTTCGACCCGGCAACCGCCGGGCAACAACGATTCGTCCTCGACGATGCGCCAGGTTTCTTCATGGCGTTCGCGCAGGGCTTTGACCTGCGCGAAGTCCTGCGGATTGATGTACAGCCGCACGTTACCCACGCCTAGCGGCAACAGCTTGAGCGCCTCGCGCATGACATGTTCGATCTGCGTCGAGTCGATGGCCAGTTCACGCTGAATCACCTGCCTGGTGATGTGCTGGACGAGGTCGACCAGGGACTTTTCGATCTGGGTGTCCTGCTCGGCAATCGGCTCGAACAAGTGCGCCATCAACTGTTCCAACCCGGCAAGCTTTGGCGCCAGCGCCTGCTCGGCTTCCTGTCGGACCTTGAGCGTGGTGCTGTGGAAACCTTCCTTTTCGCCCACCGCGAAGCCTTCGTTGTAGGCTTCCTGGCGAATGCTTTCGAGCTCTTCGAGGGTCAGTGGCTGGACTTCCTCCAGCGGCACCTCTTCCATTTCCGGCGGTTCGGGCTCCGGCTCCGGCTCGGGTTCCGGCACAAACGGGTCGAAGCTGGGCAACGACCAGATATCGAAACCACCGACGTCCTTGGCACGGATCAGGTCGGTATTGGACTCATCATGTTTGGACGACATAGTGACCTTAGATCATCTCTTCGCCGCCCTTCCCGCCGAGAACGATTTCTCCGGCTTCGGCCATACGGCGGGCAATGGTGAGGATTTCTTTCTGCGCCGTTTCCACGTCGCTGACGCGCACCGGGCCTTTGGCCTCGAGGTCGTCGCGCAACAGTTCGGCCGCACGCTTGGACATGTTCTTGAAGATCTTCTCCTTGACGCCTTCGTCCGACCCCTTGAGGGCCAGTACCAGCACATCGGAGGACACCTCGCGCAGCAGCGCCTGGATCCCGCGGTCGTCGACATCGGCCAGGTTGTTGAACACGAACATGAGGTCTTCGATCTGACCCGACAGGTCTTCGTCGACTTCGCGGATCGAGTCCATGAGCTGGCCTTCGATCGAGCTGTCGAGGAAGTTCATGATGTCCGCCGCGCGCTTGATGCCACCCAGGGTGGTGCGCGAGGCATTCGAGTTGCCGGAGAACTGCTTCTCGAGAATCTGGTTGAGCTCTTTCAGGGCCGCTGGCTGCACGGTGTTCAGCGAGGACACCCGCAGGATGATGTCCAGTCGCACCTTATGGTCGAAGTTGCCGAGCACTTCACCGGCCTGGTCCGGGTCGAGATACGCCACCACGATCGCCTGGATCTGCGGGTGCTCATAACGGATCACGTCGGCGACGGCGCGCGGCTCCATCCACTTCAAGCTGTCGAGGCCACTGGTGTTGCCACCGAGCAGGATGCGGTCGATCAAGCCGTTGGCCTTGTCTTCGCCCAGGGCCTGGGTGAGCATTTTGCGCACATAGTCGTCGGAGCCGACGCCCAGGCTGGTCTGGTCGCCGACGATATCGACGAACTCACTCATCACCTGCTCGACCTGCTCGCGGTGCACATTACCCATCTGGGCCATGGCCACGCCCACGCGTTGAACCTCTTTGGGGCCCATGTGGCGCAGCACCTGGGCAGCATCGGTGGAGCCCAGGGACAGCAACAGGATTGCGGCTTTGTCGACCTTGGACAGTTTGGCGGCAACGGCTCGGTTATCACTCATCTGCGTTAATCCACTCTTTCACGACCTGGGCCACACGACCCGGATCTTCTGCCACCAGACTCTTGATTGCGTTCAACTGGGCGTCATAGCCTTCGCTCGGGCTCGGCAACAGGATGCTGGTCGGGCCACCGAGGCTGACGCGGTCGTTGGCCAGTTCGCCGTCCAGACCACCCATGCCACCCAACTCGACGTCGCTGCCAATGCCGACCAGCTGCTTGCCCTTGCCACCACCGGTGATGTTGTTGAGCACCGGACGCAGCACACCGAACACCAGCACCAGAATGAACAGCACGCCCAGCACTTGCTTGACGATGTCCCAGAACCACGGCTGGGAGTAGAACGGAATTTCGGCAATCACTTCACCGCGCTCGGCGGAGAACGGCATGTTGATCACGCTGACGCTGTCGCCACGGCTGGCATCGAAGCCAACCGCGTCCTGCACCAGGCGAGTGAAGCGCGCCAATTCATCGGCGCTCCATGGCGCACGGGTGGTTTCGCCGTTGGCCGGGTTGATCTTGACCTGATCATCGACCACCACCGACACCGACAGGCGATTCAACCGGCCCTGCTGCTGCCTGGTGTGGCTGATGGAGCGGTCGAGTTCGAAGTTCTTGGTCGATTGTTGACGCTTGTCCGCCGGGTACGGAGCGAGCATCGGCTGACCGGTGGCCGGGTCCATGATTTGCTGGCCATTGGCATCAACCAGCGGCTGGCCCGGCTGCACCATGCCCGCTGCACCTGGCGTGCCGCCGGTGGTCTGCGGCGCGGAGGCCGGCGCTGGCGGCTGGTTGCTCAGGGCACCCGGCACGCCTTGCGGGCCATTGCTGGCGGTACGTTGTTCGTTGACCGACTGCTCGCTGCGCAACGCCGGTTGATCCGGGTTGAATTGCTCGGAAGTCGACTCGACCGCACTGAAATCCACGTCGGCCGAGACTTCGGCCTTGTAGCGGTCGTTGCCCAGCACCGGCTGCAGGATGTTGTGCACGCGCTGGGTGAGCATGCTTTCCATGCGACGGCTGTAGTCGAACTGCTTGCCGGCCATGGTCAGCTCGGAGTTTTCCGCCTGGTCCGAGAGCAGATTGCCCTTCTGGTCGACGACGGTGATCTGCGATTTGCTGAGTTCAGGAACGCTTGTCGCCACCAGGTTGATGATGGCCACGACCTGGCCGGGTTCCAGGGAGCGACCGGAATAGAGTTCAACCAGAACCGAAGCGCTCGGCTTGCGCTCGTCGCGCACGAACACCGAACTTTTCGGGATCGCCAGGTGCACACGGGCACCCTTGACGTTGTTCAGGCTGGAGATGGTGCGGGCCAGTTCGCCTTCAAGGCCGCGACGGTAGCGGGTCGCCTCCATGAACTGGCTGGTGCCCAACCCCTGTTCCTTGTCGAGGATTTCAAAACCGATGTTGCCGTCGCTGGGAGTGACACCAGCGGCCGCGAGCTTGAGCCGCGCACGGGACAGGTCATCGGCCTTGACCAGCAAGGCACCGGAATTGGGTTCGACGGTGTACGGGATATCGGCGGAAGCCAGGGTATCCATGACCTGCTTGGCGTCCATGCCGGCAAGGCTGCCGTACAGAGGCCGGTAGTCCGGTTGCTGGGACCACAACACCACGGCAAAACCAATCGCCACGCTCGCCGCCAGGCCGACCAACAGGCCCACCTGACGCAACATGGTCATCTCGGAGAGGTTTTCCAGGAAGGACAACCCGAACAGCGGCGGCTTGCCGTCTATTGGAGTGGCCTTGGCCGGAACGTTATCGGCGACTGCTTCTGCCATGACTCAATCTCGTCCTTTAAACCGGCATCTGCATGATGTCTTGGTAGGCCTGAACCACTTTGTTGCGCACCTGGGTCAACGCCTGGAACGACACGCTGGCCTTCTGCGAGGAAATCATCACATCCGTGAGATCGACGCCGCTTTTGCCGATTTCGAACGCACTGGCCAACTGCGTGGAAGCCTGTTGGGTGTCGTTCACTTTATTGATGGCCTGACCGAACATGTCGGAAAAGCTGCTGCCCGTCATTTCAGGGACGGCAGTCGATTTCGGCGCAGACATGGCATCCATTTGCATGGCGCGCATATCCAGCATCAACCGATTGAATTCAATACCTTGGCTCATGGTCTCTCTCTTTGACGACCCGCAATTTTTTGACACTCACTCGGCGGGTCATGAGGTGTTAGCAACAAGGGTGCCAGCTCTTCCCGGACTCCGCGCAATTCTCTGTAGGAGCTGGCTTGCCAGCGAATCGATGGTGGCCGTGACGCCGCCTTCGCTGGCAAGCCAGCTCCCACAGGGATCGTGTTGCGGCATGAATGGTTGTCAAACCCACGAATCAGGTGGCGAACAGATAGGCTTCCACATCCATGCCGGCATCGCGCATCTGCGCCAGCTTGTAGCGCAGGGTTCGCGGGCTGATACCCAGGCGCTCGGCCGCCTCTTTGCGACGACCGCGCTCGCCGCGCAGGGTATCGATGATCATCTGGAATTCACGGCGACGCAGGTCATCACCCAGCGCACCGGCCGACTCGGACTCGATTTCCACAGCACGCGCCGGCGCCGCAGCCAACGCAGGCAATGGAGCGCAGGCCACCGGCCCGGCCAGGCAGAAATCCTGCGGCTGGATCAAGCCACCCTGCTGCAGAATCAGCGCACGTTGAATCGCGTTGTCCAGTTCACGCACGTTACCCGGCCACGGATAACCGATCAGGCACGCCTGGGCCTCGGGGGACAAACTGGCAGCCGAATGCTTCATTTTATTGACGTGCCTGGCCAGCAGTCGCTCGGCCAGCGGCAGTATGTCGGCGGTGCGCTCGCGCAATGGGCGCCAGGCCAGGGGAAACACCGACAGGCGATAGTAAAGATCCTCGCGGAAGCGCCCCGCCGCCACTTCCCCCGCCAGGTCGCGGTTGGTGGTGGCGACCACACGAATGTCCAATGTGATCGGTTTGCGCGCCCCAACCCTTTCGACCTCGCGCTCTTGCAGCACGCGCAGCAGTTTGGCCTGGAGCCCCAGGGGCATTTCGGAAATTTCGTCGAGCAGAATGGTGCCGCCGTCAGCCTGTTCGAACTTGCCGGCTTGCGCGGCGATGGCGCCGGTGAAGGAGCCCTTCTCGTGGCCGAACAAGGTCGCTTCGAGCATGTTGTCCGGGATCGCCGCGCAGTTGATCGCAATGAATGGCTGACTGGCACGATGAGAGTGCTGGTGGATGTATCGCGCCAGCACTTCCTTGCCCGTGCCGGACTCACCCGAGATCAACACCGTGGAATCGCTGCGTGCGACCCGCGCCGCCAACTCAAGTAGCTGCGCGCTCGCCGGCTCGAATGCCACCGGCCCTTCGCCTTCGGTCAGGCCGAGATTGCCCAGGGCATGACGCCCCACCAGATCGAGCAAAGCCTTGGGTTCGAATGGCTTGACCAGGTAATCCGCCGCCCCTTGGCGCATCGCATCGACCGCGCGCTCGACCGCACCGTGGGCGGTCATCAGCAATACCGGCAACTGCGGCTGCCGTGCTCGCAACAGGCCGAGCAACTGGTGGCCGTCCATGCCCGGCATGTTGACGTCGCTGATCACCAGGCTGAAGGCCTCGTCGCCAACGGCAAGCAACGCCTCCTCTGCCGAACCCACCGCCTTGTAATCGTGCCCCGCGAGCAACAGCGTATCGGCCAGCGCCTCGCGCAACGCGCGGTCATCTTCGACCAACAGAACCTTGATACCCATCTGTGTCACTCCGCTCCTTGAGCGCTGCTGAACAACGGCAGGATCACCTGCGCGCAAGTGCCGCGACCGAGCCGCGAACGCAACTGCAATTCTCCCTGATGAGCACGCGCCACTGCCTTGACTACGGTCAGGCCAAGACCTGTACCGGTAGTCTTGGTGGTAAAAAAGGGCTCACCCAATCGCGCCAGAACGGCAGCGTCGATACCGGAGCCACTGTCGCTGACGCACAGGCGCAGGCTGTTGCCGCGGGTGTAGAGGTGAATCTTGAGACGCAATTGACCGGCACTGGCCTGAATGGCGTTCTCGATGAGATTGAGGATCGCGCCGACCAGGGTGTCGCGATTGCACAGCAACTCCCCCGAATGACTGTCGCACTGCCAGCGGATCGGCAGATCCTGAACGTGGGTCAGCGCCGCCGCTTGCAACGATTGCATCAATTGACCGGGGGTCACGCGGTCGGTCAGCGGCAACTCGCCCCGGGCGAAAACCAGCATGTCGCGCACCTGGTGTTCCAGTTCGTGCAGGCGCTCCTTGAGGCGCCCGGCAAAGCGCTGCTGGGTAGCGACCGGCAGCTCTTGCTCGGTCAAATGACTGGCATACAGCAGCGCGGCGGACAACGGTGTACGTATCTGATGCGCCAACGAAGCGACCATGCGCCCCAACGACGACAGCCGCTCATGACGGGCCAGTTGATCCTGCAGATGGCGGGTTTCGGTCAGGTCGTTGAGCAACACCAACTGGCCCGGCTCGGCGTCCAGCGAGCGCGTGGCGATCGACAGGCGCCGACCATCCTTGAGGGAGACTTCATGACCATCGTCTTCGCGCGGCGCAAAACAGCGGGCAATGACGTGGCGCCACAATTCACCTTCCAGCGGCAACCCCAGCAACTCGCACGCCGCCGGATTGGCTTCGCGCACAATGCCCTGGGCGTCGATGACGATGACACCGCCGGGTAACAGATCGAGGAGGTTTTGCAGGCGGTTGGCCAGGCGTTCTTTTTCCGCCAGTTCCTGCATGCGCTGGGCGCTGACCACCGCCAGTTCACCCTTGAGCTCGGTGACCCGGGCTTCGAGCATGCTGTAGGAATCGGTCAACTGACTGGACATCTGATTGAACAGCGCGAATGCCTGCTCGAGGCCAAGCCGGCTCGCCTGCTCTACGGACGACGGTTGCCGCGAAGCATCCCCAAAAGCATCTGAGGCAGGAGATATCTGGGCGGATGGGGGCATGGTGCTCTCTCGCTTGGCTGACCGTCAGTGAAACGGAACGTTGCGAGGGACGTAGCAATACCCGTGCCTAAAAAAAACTGCTTATAAATGAATGAGTTGGAAAACAGGCGTCAATCATCCGCCTGTTCGTCTCCATCACGACGGCTCATGCCGTACTTGCGCATCTTTTCCACCAGCGTGGTACGACGGATGCGCAGGCGCTCGGCCGCGCGGGCCACAATGCCGTTGGCATCATCCAGCGCCTGCTGGATCAGCCCCTGTTCCAGACTACCCAGGTAGTCCTTCAGGTCCAGGCCTTCCGGCGGCAACATGGCATTGGCGGTGAAGTCCTGGGTATGGCCGTTGATGGCCACGCGTTCTTCCAGATCGCTGCGCAGGCTGTCGACCATTTGCTCGTCTTCATCGTCGACGTAGCGGAATTTCTTCGGCAACTCGACCACACCGATCACGCCGTATGGATGCATGATCGCCATGCGCTCCACCAGGTTGGCCAGCTCGCGGACGTTGCCAGGCCAGCCATGGCGGCACAGCGACATGATCGCCGCCGAGTTGAAACGGATCGAACCACGCTTCTCGTGCTCCATGCGCGAGATCAGCTCGTTCATCAGCAGCGGAATGTCTTCGACGCGCTCACGCAGCGGCGCCATCTCGATCGGGAACACATTCAGGCGGTAGTACAGGTCTTCGCGGAAGGTGCCGATCTCGATCATGCTTTCGAGATTCTTGTGGGTCGCCGCAATGATGCGCACGTCGACGCTCTGGGTCTTGTTGCTGCCCACGCGCTCGAACGTGCGCTCCTGCAACACGCGCAGCAGCTTGACCTGCATCGGCAGCGGCATGTCGCCGATTTCATCGAGGAACAGTGTGCCGCCGTTGGCCAGTTCGAATCGACCGGCACGGCTGGTGATCGCCCCGGTGAAGGCGCCCTTCTCATGGCCGAACAATTCGCTTTCCAGCAACTCGGCCGGGATCGCCCCGCAGTTGACCGGCACGAACGGCGCTTCGCGGCGCTTGGAATGGTAGTGCAGGTTGCGCGCAACCACTTCCTTACCGGTGCCGGACTCACCGAGAATCAGCACGCTGGCATCGGTGTCGGCGACTTGCTGCATCATCTGGCGGACGTGTTGGATCGCCCGGCTGGTGCCGACAAGACTGCGGAAAAGATTGGGTTCGCGATGACGACCGCGCTCGCGGGCCTGGTCGTACATCTCGCGATAGACCTGGGCACGGTGCAGCGAATCGAGCAATTTGCTGTAGCTGGGCGGCATTTCGAGGGTCGAAAGCACTCGCCGACGCTGGTCTTCCGGCAGGTCAATGGAAGAATTATCGCCCATTAACAAAACCGGAAGGAACTCATCCCATGTCGAGAGTGTCTTAAGCAAGCCCAGAAGTGCACCAGGAGCATTAACCGTCCCGATGAGGACACAGATCACTTCACGACTTGACGACAAAGAGCCGACAGCCTGCTGCCAGTCATGGCTACCGCAGGGTAAATTTTCTTCGCCGAGAAAATTTAAAATCACCGCCAGGTCGCGGCGGCGGACGCTATCGTCATCAATCAGCAGAATTTTGGTTTCACGCCACATGCAATAGCAACTTCCCTAGTCAACTTAATGCCCAAAATGCTGGGGCAAGCTAAACGCTTGCAGGCTTGATATGCCTGAAGACGACTGAAATCTGGAACCAGCCACTAGTTAAGTCAAAAAACCGTGCACAGTCAAATTTATGGCGCACTTGTTTGGATTAACCGGGGATTAATTAACCAAACAGATGGTAAACCTTTGCCGCGTTTTGTGCTTGGGTGATCTGCGACATCTCATCGACTATCGCCTGCCTCTCTCCCGTTGCCGCCTCAAGCAGCTGCTTGTAGACCCCCAGCAACTCTTCAAGATTATCGCGCAACGCCGCCTCGTCCACCGAAGGTTCACTCAAGACGTCTTCCATGCAGGAACGGCAAGCCTGGTCCAACTCCCCGATGGCTTCCCAGTTACGCTCGGCCAGAGCGCCAACAAGACCTTCCCGGGTTTGTTCGATTCGCTGCAATACAAGACTCATGGTGATCTCCTTAAAACTGAGGACCTGGCGTGCCGATGGCATCCCAGCCGTCCTTGACCGTGCTCAGCAGGTCAGCGACTTCATCGAGGATCTTTGGATCGGTATTGACGTTGGCTTGCGCCAGACGCTTCATCATGTACGCGTAGAGACTGTCCAGCTCGCCCACCGACTCAGCCTTGTTATCCAGATCCAGACCTTCACGCAGACCACCGATAATGCCGATAGCCTTGCTGATGAACACACCCTTGTTCGGGATGTCTTTGCGTTCGATCGCGCCTTTGGCCTGGGCAATTCGATCCAGGCCTCCCTCCATCAGCATTTGCACCAGACGATGAGGGCTGGCTTCGGAAGTCTGGGCCTGAGCGCCAATCTTCTGATATTGGCGAAGGGCTAACATTGGGTTCATGTTGTACCTCATCTGAAATCTTTGGTTCGTATAACCAGCATATCGACGACGCGTCAAAAAACTTTAGATGCAAATGCAAAAAGCCCGGAACGCCAAAAACGTCGCCGGGCTTTTGGCGTCTACAGCGCTATCAGCTGTTCTTCTGCTGCGCCGAGATTGCTTCGAACATCGAAGTAATGTTGCTGGCAGTGGCCTTCAGCTTTCCGACCAGAGTGTCCATGTCGTTGTACTTTTTGGTCAATACGGCAGTCAGCGTTGCAACCCGACGATCCAGAGCTAACTGCTGGTTGGACAGATTGGTCTTGGCCTTGGCCAGGTTGGTCGAGCGCGCATCCAGGATGCCGTCCTTGCCGGTAACGGTATAAGGCGTGATGGCATCGTTCATACGATCCAGCAAGCCTTTGGAGGCAGCACCGGTCGCTGTCGGGTCGCCCAGGAACAGCTTCTGGACCTCACCACCGAGCTGCTGCGTACCCATCGCGGCTGTGAACTTGGCACTGTCGAAATCCAGCGCACCGGTCTTCTGGTTGGTGGTAATACCCAACTGCGACAGAACCGTGAGTTTGTCACCTGCCCCCGTAGTGGTCAGCGGCTCACGAATCGACGCCAGAATACCGCGCGTCAGAGGATCGCCGGTCAACGCTGCCGCAACGGTCGGCTTGCCGTCGGCATCCAGAGTTGGCTTGGTCAAGGAATTCACGCTGGTCACGACCTGGTTGTAAGCGTCTACGAACGTCTGAATGGATTTTTTCAAGCCATCGTTGTTCGGACCAACTGTTACCGTTGAGGTTGCGTTACCACCGGCGACCAGATTAAGGGTCAAGCCGGAGATCGCCTTATCGACCGTGTTGCTCTTGCTGGTCAGCGCGAGACCATCCACGCTGAAGTTCGCATCCATCGCGAACTCGCCGATGGCACCGGCCGAGGTCGCCGTCGGCGGTGTGTCCATTTTCTGGCCAGCTGTGATTTCCAGGCCTGCAATACCGCTGAGGGTGATATCGGAACCGGCACCGGTCGTCGTCGACCCCATCACCAGACGCGAACCGTACTGGTCGGTCACGATGTTGGCGCTGAAGCCGTTGGCGCCCTGCTGGGTGTTGATCGCATCACGCACCGATTGCAACGTTGCGCCCGCCGGAATGGTCACGGGACGGCTGACGCCATTTTGCGTGATATTCAGCGTACCTTCAGGAATAGAGCTGGTGGCGCCGCCAACAAAAGCGGCAGTCGCCACTTTGGAGGAGGTCGCAAGGTTGGTGACCTTGATCGAATACGTACCGTTGACGGCCGTATTGCTGGCTACCGCTGTCAGCACTTTCGGATCGGCGGACGTCGCAGTGAAACCCAGGAATTGCGGGTTTTTGGTATCGCCCAGATTCTTGATCGCAGTCTGAAAGTTCGCCAGGACACTTTTGAGGCTACCAATCGCGGAGATCTGCGAAGTGTTGATAGTCGTCTGACGAGTGATCTGATTCTGCTTGGCGGCCTTATCTGCATCCACCAATGCTTTGACGATGGCGGTGGTATCGAGGCCGGAGCCTAAACCCAGACCCGGTAGAATTGGACTTGCCATGTGGAGCTCCCTTCAGTGTGTCGCCGGCCTTTTGACCACTACAACGCCCAAAAGAACATAGCAACAAAATTCGTGCCAGCTGTCAGGCTTTTGCGCTGAACAACAGGCTGCTTGCATCATTCAAACTGTTTGCCAGTTTCAGGACTTCTTCGTTGGGGATCTGGCGGATCACCTCACCGGAGTCGCCGGCAATCACTTTGACCACTACCTTGCCTGAAGGCTCATCAATCGAAAACTCCAGGTTACGCTTGACCGACTGTACGAACTTTTCGATTTCCTCAACGGCCATCTTCAGTTTTTCCTGTTCGGTTTTTGCGCTTTTACTTTCTTCCTTGACGGCTACCACTTGCGTAGTTTCCGCTCGAGGCTTCTGCGCAGGCTTGTCGGCAACAGTCGTCGCCTGCTGTGCCGCAGGATAAGACAAGTTCAGCTTGACGCTCATATCCATGTCCATCACCTCTCAAAGTGAAAAAGCGAGAGAGCACGCAAGCGCACTCCCCCGCCAAAACTCATCAGCTATTACTGAAGCAGTTTCAGTACAGCGGATGGCAGTTGGTTGGCCTGAGCCAGAACTGCGGTGGAAGCTTGTTGCAGAGTTTGTTGCTTGGTCAGCTGTGCAGTTTCAGCAGCGAAGTCGGTATCCTGTACGCGGCTCAGTGCAGCGCTGGCGTTTTCGTTGATGTTCTGCAGGTTGGAGATGGTGGTCGAGAAACGGTTCTGAGCAGCACCCAGGTCAGCGCGAGTGGCGTTGATGTTTGCCAGGGCAGCATCGATTGCCGAGATCGAAGCGTCAACGTTGGTGTGGTTGGTGGCGTTGTCCACACCAGAGATGACCAAACCGGTCATGCCCAGGGCGCTGGCGTCGAAGCTGGTCGACAGGGTCAGAGTGATCTGGTTGTCGGAAGTTGTGTTCGAACCTACCTGGAACTCCATCGCACCAGCAGTACCGTCGATCAGAGCCTTACCGTTCAGGTTGGTCGATTGAGCGATACGGGTCAGTTCAGCGACGGACTGTTGGAATTCTTTGTCCAGAGCGGTACGGTCAGCGGTACCGTTCGAGTCGTTGCGCGATTGCAGCGAGATTTCACGCATACGTTGCAGAATGTTGCTCGACTCTTGCAGAGCGCCTTCAGCGGTCTGAGCGATCGAAACACCGTCGTTGGCGTTTTTGATAGCCATGGTCTGACCACGGATTTGCGAAGTCATGCGGGTAGCGATCTGCAGGCCAGCGGCGTCGTCTTTAGCGCTGTTGATTTTCAGGCCGGAGGACAGACGGGACATCGAGGTCGACAGTGCGTCGGACGCACGGTTCAGGTTCTTCTGAACACCCAGGGAAGTAGTGTTGGTGTTTACTGTTAAAGCCATGACGAATTCCTCGTTGGTTGGGTACTACGGCTTCCGGCCCTGGCAACCGCCCGGTATGGCCTAGAGAACCTTCGTAATAGTTATCGTCGCCAACGCAGGTTGCTTTAGCAGAATTTCGAATTTTTTTGCCATCAGCTGGCCACCTCCCCGTAAATCAAGGTCTTGGCTGCTGCCCAACAGCGAATAAATGGCGTCAGGAATTCGCCACTCACTCAAAACAATGCCCTCCTGTCAGCCGCAACAGAGCAAAATTGTTCAAATGGACAGATTGTCAGTCACCACCTGTACCAGCTCGTATTCCAGATAGTCGGCCAACGCCAGCCAATTCTGGGTTTCCTGGCATTGCAGCATCTGAGCAAGCAACTGCAACCACTGCTGCTGACTTTGCTGCGATGCCTTGTCGAATGACGGCTGTATATCAGTCACAAGATCGATCATCACGCCCCCGGCCTCCACGTCCCGCCCCAGGCGAAACAGGACAGCGCACTCGCGCGCCCTGACAACAAACGAATCGCTCACGCTCATACCGTCCACTCCGGATCAAACGCTGTTCCGGCAATCATCGCTCCTGCCCGGCTGGTGTTATGGAAACGCACCTGCGGATGCCTGGCGATGTAGCGCTCCAGTTCGCACAGATAACTGCGAAAGTTGAGCTGGGTCTTGATTCGCTGTCCATGGCCATCGAGCACCCAGTGTTTGGCTGCGACCAGTTGCGGCCCCAGATCACCGTCGCCCCACCCGGCATGGGTCTTGTCGCCAGGAAAAGCAAAGTCGGCGCCGAACAGAGTGATCTGCGCCGCACCCATTTTCACCGCCAGATCCACCGCCGGATGAATCACACTGCCACCGACATACAGTTCACCGCGAGGCAATTGATGGCGAATCGCCTGATAGATCGGACTGGCCGAGTAAGCGGCGTAGCGCACTCCTTGCCAGTCCTTGAGCACCTGCGGATCGACCATGGGCATATAGACCAGCGCTATTGAAGCAGTGTCCGTCGGCGGCAGATGCCGGGCCGAAATGCGCTGATCGATGGTGACCACAAAGTCTGGACGAATGCCGTGTTCCAGCAACGGGCGATACGCCGTATCGACACAAATGAACAACGGCCGCTCGGCTTGCTCGCGAATGGCTCGCAGGCGCTCGAAGTGCAGCTCCAGACTCGGCCCCGTGGCAATCACGAAAACATCGCGCCCAGTCTGCGAACCGAACAGCTCAGCCACATCGCCATCACCCTGCAGCAGCGTCTTGCCGGCTTGCAAGCGCTCGACGACTTCCGGTGATTGCGGGTCGAACTCGCGATTATTGAAGCTCAGGTGGGTTTCGCTGATCAGCCGG
Source organism: Pseudomonas sp. GM74 (assembly GCF_000282455.1). Taxonomy (GTDB): domain Bacteria; phylum Pseudomonadota; class Gammaproteobacteria; order Pseudomonadales; family Pseudomonadaceae; genus Aquipseudomonas. The sequence continues at coordinate 29,182 of NZ_AKJG01000120.1, read as the reverse complement.
TCACGGATCCTGGCGTTGTAGTCGTCGGCCAATACCAACTCCGAGGGCAACGCGAAAAACGGCAGGCAGATTTCCGCAAGATCGCCGGCGTAATGCAATTCGATGCGCGGATCTTTGAGCCACGGCTGTTGATCGAGCAACTGCAGAACCAACGCAAACACCGCACCGTTGAGCAGATGCACGTGCAATTGCTTGAGCTGCGGACGCTGCAACAGTTCCAGTTGCAGATCGCCCAGCCCGGTGCCGTAGACGTGCAGCACCAGACTGTTGCGTGCCAGGCTCGCCGCCTGGATTTGCGCCTCGCGCGTCCGGTCATGGCGGCTGGTCAGTTGAATGCCGTTGATGCTCAACGTCGAACCCAGCCCTTCCACCAGATCCGCCTGCAGCGATGACGGATCTTCCGCCAACAGACGGGCAGCCACCAGAGGCCAGCGACGCTGGATAACGTCGACATTCGATTGAAAAAACTCGCTCATGGCGCCTCGTGAAAATTCGGGCAAAAAAATAGCGCTCAAGGTTACACCTTGAGCGCTTTTTTGTGCCGCGATTTACCGATAAAGAGCTTGCTCAGGGACGATAGATGATCGCCGACCCCCAGGACAAACCTACGCCAAAACCGCTGATCGCAATGCGCTTCCAGTCAGAATCGAGCACGTGTTTTTCCAGCAGCAGCGGAACACTCGACGAAACGGTATTTCCCGTCTCGACCATGTCCTTGATGAACTTCTCCGGCTCGCCTTCGAAGCGCCGCGCCACGGCATCGACTATCGCCGCACTGCCCTGGTGAATGCAGAACGCATCGATGTCATCGGCCTTGAGGCCTGAGTCGTTGAGCAATTCGTGCAAGTGTGCCGGTACTTTGAGCAGCGCAAAGTTGAACACCTGACGGCCGTTCATGAAGAACACGCCATCGGTGACTTTCAGGTGCGGTGCGCCAGAACCGTCGGTGCCGAACTTGGCCTTGCCCAGCGCCCAGGACGGATCCTCACCCATCCAGGTCGCGGTAGCGGCATCACCGAAGAGCATGGTGGTGTTGCGATCTTCCGGGTCGACGATCTTCGAATAGGGGTCAGCGGTGATCAACAGGCCGTTCTTCAGACCAGCGGCTTCCATGAAGCCCTTGATCGCGTAGATGCCGTATACATAACCGGAGCAGCCCAGGGAAATATCGAACGCAGCGACATTGGTCGACAGACCGAGTTTGTCCTGCACGATCGCCGCGGTGTGCGGCAGGCCTTCTTCGTCACCGTTCTGGGTGACGACGATCAGTGCGTCGATCGATTCACGTTTCAGATCAGGGTTGCCGGCAAACAGCGCATTGGCCGCTTCCACGCACAAATCGGAGGTTTCCTGTTCAGCGCCTTTGCGCGGCAGGAATGCCGAACCGATCTTGCCGAGGATGAATTCTTCATCCTTCTCGAATTTTGCACCTTGTGCGTAATTGTCCACGCCGGCTACAGGAACGTAGCTCGCAATGCTTTTTATGCCAATCATTACGGCTTCCCAATAAAAAACAGCCCAAGACCACCGCTCGCAAGGATTCGAGGGGCGCCGACAAACAGAAAATGGCCGCCACAACGGACAGCCACGGGGAGCGCAAAGGGCTATCACTGGATCCGATAAAGGGCCAGGCGCCACCTCCCCGATCAATACAATACAGTGAAGATGCGCGTTATGACTCGCAGGTCACGCTATTTTGCCGAATCGGTTGCATATCGGGTCATTCAACCAATGACCAGTCCAGCGGCGTGCCGCGCTTGATCGGGGCCCGAGCGCGGCGACCGAGTAGCGCATCGGTATGCTTGGGCGGCAAACCGAGACCCGGACGAATGGCGCGCAGATTGTCCCCGGTAAACAGCTCACCGGCGGCCATGTCAGCGGTGACGTACAGTGAACGGCGATACACCAGCGACTTGCGCTCGGCCTCGGTGGGGCCGTATTGCACCTGACCCATGGCCTGCCAGGCGCGTTCGGTCTCGAGCACCAGACTGGCCATTTCCTCAGGTTCCAGCGAGAAACTGGCATCCACCCCGCCGGCCGCGCGGTCGAGGGTGAAGTGTTTTTCCACCACGGTCGCGCCGAGCGCCACAGCGGCGACAGACACGCCAACGCCCATGGAGTGGTCGGACAGTCCCACTTCACAACCGAACAATTGGCGCAGATGCGGGATCGTGCGCACGTTGCTGTTGAGCGGGGTCGCTGGATAAGTACTGGTGCACTTGAGCAGCACCAGATCCTTGCAACCGGCCTCGCGGGCCGCGCGCACGGTTTCGTCAAGCTCGGCGATGCTGGCCATGCCGGTGGAGATGATCAGCGGCTTGCCGGTGGCGGCCACACGTCGGATCAACGGCAAATCCGTATTTTCGAAACTGGCGATCTTGTAGGCCGGCACATCGAGGCTTTCGAGGAAATCCACCGCCGTGTCATCGAACGGCGTCGAGAACGCCAGTATCCCCAACTCCTTGGCCCGGGCGAAAATCGGCGCATGCCATTCCCACGGCGTATGGGCCTTTTCATACAAATCGTAGAGCGAGGTGCCCGCCCACAGACTGCCCGGATCCTTGATGAAGAACTCCCCCTCGGCAATATCCAGAGTCATGGTCCCGGCTGTATAGGTTTGCAGTTTCAAGGCATGCGCGCCGGCCCTGGCCGCCGCTTCGACGATTTGCAGGGCAATGTCCAGCGACTGGTTATGGTTGCCGCTCATCTCGGCAATGATGAACGGCGGCGCGTCGGCACCGATCAGGCGGTCGCCGATCTTGAAACTAGGCATGGGGATGTTCCTTCAAAACACGGGTGAACGCGCAGGCACTTTGAGTGAACCCGGCGTCTCGAAAAACATTCAATGAGGGGTGATTGGCGGGCAGCACCTGGGCCGTAATGGCCGTCAATTGCGGCCAGTATTCGCTGACGAACGATTCGCCGCGAGCCAGCAACGCCCTGCCCCAGCCGAGCCCGAAACGCCCCTCGAACAGATAAATCGACACTTCGGCCTCGAGCCCGCGCAAGTCATAACGCAAGACCCCCACCGGCCCATCATCGGCCTCGGCAATCAACAGCAGACGCTGCGGGTTGCGCAAACTTGCGTTCAACCAGTTCAGGTGTTGCGCCCAGTCGATCACGCCTTGATTTTTCGACCAGCGCCGCACTGCCTTGGCATTGCGCCCTTCGAACAACAACTGAGCATCTTGCGTAGTCGCCACGCGCAGGTTGAGCACCGCACCGGCCAGCGCTACCGCGACGCGAAGCGCACCGCCACCATCGACCAGTCGCCGCGAACGATCGGCGAGGCTTTGACGCAAATAAAAATTCCCGGCGACAAAGCCGATGGCCTGGCGCAATTGCTCGACACTGACCTGCTCGCGAGCGCCCAGGAACACATGCGCCCCCGCTGCCGCCATCACTTCGCCATTGGCCTGCTGGTTGTTCGACACGGCGATACAAATCGTCGGCAGGCCCATGGCCGCGCGCTCCCAACTGGTACCGCCACCCGCGCCGATAAACAGATCGGCCGCGCTCATGCGCTGATAAAAATCGCTGACAAAACTGTGCAGATGCCAGTTCGGCCGAGTCTCGGCCAGCGCCTGCATCTGCGCCCATGCCGGGTTATCGGCGCCGGCGACAAAGTCCACTTCCAGCGCTGCAAAATCGGCCAGCGCCAACATGGCGTGATGGGTCTGCATCGCCGCGTCGAAACCACCGAAGTTCACCAGCACCCGCTGCGCCCTGGGTTTGATCGCAATGGCCGGGCAACTGAACTCTTCTCGCAACATGGCGTAGCGCGGGCCGAGCAGCGTGCGGCAACCTTCAGGCAGCAGTGGTGGGTAATTCTCGGTCAGGCCCGACAAGTTCTGATTGAGCAGCAGATCGACGCTGTAGCGCCGAGTCCCCAGATCATCCACCGCGGCAATCCGTGGTGCCCAGCGCCGGGCTGCCGTTTGCCAGTGATGATCGAGGCCATAGTGGTCGACGATGATCCAGTCGAACCCGGCGTGACCATCAAGCAATTGGGCTAGCGCATCAATGTCGGCCCGCCAAGGCAGCATCGCTTCGATGGTCTGCTGCGGGTCTTCATCGACATAGCGCTCGGGCAGCGCGAACGTCTCGAAACCTTCGACCTGCAAGGCGTCGAGCCGATGTCCCGGCAAGCGCCGACAGGCAAACGCCACATGACTGCCCTGCTTGCGCAGCACCCGCGCCAAACTCAGGCAACGAGCGATGTGGCCGCTGCCGATGGTCGGCGAGGCGTCGGCACGGATCAGCACTCTCATGAAAGCTCTCCGCCCGCCTTGAGCGCGGCGTACAGATACTCGGCGCGCGTCCAGTCTTCTGGCGTGTCGATGTCCTGTACCAGATGCCGCGGCACGATCACCGGCAGACTGGCCGGTGAGAACAACACCTCGCCGCGCAACCAGGCCTCGCTGCGCCCCCAGTAGAACTGGCCGGCATCCTGAAATGCTTCAGGCAGATCCTGTGAGCGGGTATTACGAAATTCCGGATACAACGCCGTCAGCGCGCCCTGCCCGTCGAGGGTCAACGCACGCTGGATCGGGAAACCGAAACTGCTGACGGAGAAGGCAAAGGATTTGTCCCCACGCCGCTCCAGCAAATCAAAACCCTGACGCAAATACCGCGCCTGCAACAGCGGCGCGGTGGCGTACACGCAACAGGCGTAATCGAAGCCCGGCAACTGCTGCAAGGCGTGGACGATCACAGCAGCGGTACCGGTGAAATCATCGGCCAGATCGGCCGGCCGCAGGAACGGCACGTCGGCGCCATGAGCTCGCGCTACCTGGGCAATCTCTTCGTCGTCGGTGCTGACAACCACGCGCTCGAACAATCCCGATTCCAGCGCCGTGCGAATCGAACGGACGATCATCGGCACGCCGTCGAACGGCTTCAGGTTCTTGCGCGCAATGCGCTTGCTGCCACCACGGGCGGGGATGATCGCAACGCAGCTCACCTTGTCCTACTCCTCAAGAACCAGCCGTCGCAATTGCTCGACCACGTAGTCCTGTTGCTCATCAGTCAGCAGTGGAAACAGCGGCAGGCTGATCGCTTCTGCGTAATAACGTTCGGCCTCGGGAAAGTCTCCCTCGGTAAAACCCAGGTCTTGATAGTAAGGCTGCAAGTGCACCGGAATATAGTGCAGATTCACCCCGACCCCGGCCGCGCGCAAGCCTTCGAACACCTGACGATGGCTGAGGTTGATGCGCTCGCTCTGCAAACGCACCACGTACAAATGCCAGGCGGATTCGGCTTCGGACTGTGCGCTCGGCAATGTCACTGGCAGGCAGGCCAGCAAGCGCTCATAGCGCGCCGCCAGCTCACGTCGACGGACGACAAACTCATCCAGCTTGCCAAGCTGCGACAGCCCGAGCGCGGCTTGCAAATCGGTGATCCGGTAATTGAAGCCCAACTCCACCTGCTGGTAATACCACGGGCCGTGGCTGGGCTCGCTCATCTGTTGCCGATCGCGGGTCATGCCGTGGCTGCGCAAGCGCTGCAAGCGCTCGGCCAGCTCCGCGCGATTGGTCAGCACCATGCCGCCCTCGGCACTGGTGATGATCTTCACCGGATGAAAACTGAACACGGTCATCGCCGCGAATTCACCACAGCCCACAGGACGACCGGCGTATGAGGCGCCGACCGCATGCGAAGCATCTTCGATGACGGTGAAGTCGTAGCGCTCGGCCAGTTCGCCGATCCGGCGCATGTCGCAGCTTTGCCCAGAGAACGCCACCGCCACCAATACCTTCGGCAACGTACCGTCGCGCTCGGCCCGCTCCAGCTTCTTGGCCAGCGCGAACGTATCGAGGTTCCAGGTCAGCGGATCGATATCGACAAAATCAACCTCGGCGCCGCAATAACGACCGCAGTTGGCCGAGGCCAGAAAAGTGTTCGGCGTCGTCCACAAGCGATCACCCGCGCCAAGCCCGGCCGCAAGACAGGCAATGTGCAGCGCCGCCGTGGCGTTGCACACCGCTACCGCGTAATCCGCCTGGCAACGTTCGGCCATTGCCTGTTCGAAACGCTCGATGGCCGGCCCTTGGGTCAGCCAGTCGGATTTCAGCACGTCGACCACAGCGTCGATATCGGCCTGATCGAGACTCTGCCGACCGTAAGGGATCATTTCGACAGCTTCGCGTGCAGGTCGGCAATCTGCCCGACCGAGAGGAAGTGCGGGTTGGTGTCGGAACGGTATTCGAACTCCTCCCCCACCGGCTGACCGCGCTCGCCCGATTTGTCGACAGCGAAATCGACGTCGACGCTGGTGAAGCGGATCGACGGCTGGATGGTGTAGTGATCGGCAAACTCCAGGGTCATCCGCGCATCGTCCAGCGGCACCATCAGCTCGTGCAGTTTCTCGCCCGGACGAATCCCGACGTGCTTGTGCGGCAGATGCTCGGCCATGCCGCGCGCCAGATCGACAATGCGGATCGACGGGATCTTCGGCACGAATACTTCACCACCGTGCATGCGTGCAAAGCTGTCGAGAACAAACTGCACACCATGGTCGAGGGTGATCCAGAAGCGCGTCATGCGCTCATCGGTGATCGGCAACTCCTCGGCACCATCGGCAATCAGTTTGCTGAAGAACGGCACCACCGACCCCCGCGAACCGGCCACGTTGCCATAGCGCACCACGGCAAAACGGGTCTGCTGTTCGCCGGCAATGTTGTTGGCGGCCACGAACAGTTTGTCCGACAGCAGCTTGGTTGCGCCGTACAGGTTGATCGGGCTGGCCGCCTTGTCGGTCGACAGCGCCACCACTTTCTTCACGCCATTGTCGATGGCGGCGGCAATGATGTTTTCCGCGCCATTGACGTTGGTGCGAATACACTCGGTCGGGTTGTATTCCGCCGCCGGCACTTGCTTGAGTGCAGCTGCGTGCACCACATAATCGATGCCGCGCATCGCCTGACGCAAACGGTCGGCGTCGCGCACGTCTCCGAGGAAATAACGCATGCACGGCGCATTGAACGTCTGCTGCATTTCGTATTGCTTGAGTTCATCGCGCGAGAACACCACCACGCGCTTGGGCTGATATTGCTCCAGCAAGCGGCGAATGAAGTTGCGACCGAACGAGCCGGTGCCGCCGGAGATGAAAATCGATTGACCGTTGAACATGTCTTGAGTCCTGTTTCCTGATCGTCAGGCTTAGGCGAGCAACTGTGCCCAGTCGATACTGGAGGCCTGGCCGAGGGTGAAGCCCTTGCCGGTCAGGGAAAGGTTCTGGTTGTAGGCTACGTCTTGGGCAAAGTGCGCTTGCCACTTGTCTTGCAGTGCGGCAACGGCCTGCGCATCGTTCGGCAACGTACCGGTGTGGACGATCTGCACCTGCGGCGTCCATACGGTCAACAGCCCGGCATCGGCGGCTTTCAGGCACAGGTCGACGTCGGCGAACGCCTCATCGAAGTGTTCCTGATCCAGTCCACCCAAGGCCTCGAAAATCTCCTTGCGCACCATCAGGCAAGCGCCGGAGACCGCCGAACAATTCTGCTCGACCAGCAACCGGTGCATGTAACCCGTTGCGTCTTTTTTCTCGCCGAGGAACGGTGAAGCCAAACCATCACCAAGGCCCAGGATGAATCCGGCACAGGTCACAGAACCTTCACGATCCACCAGTTTGGCGCCGACCACGCCGACTTCCGGGCGCTGAGCCTGGTTCAGCAAGGTTTCGATCCAACTGGCGTTGAGCACTTCGGCGTCCGCCGCCAGCAGCACCAGATACTCGCCTTGAGCCTGAGCGGCAGCTTGATTGACCAAAGCCGAAGCGCTCAGGCGCTGCTCATTTCTGATCAGACGAATACGCCCACGCCCGTTTTGCTCGAGGCTTTCCAGCCAGGCCAGCAGTTCGCTCGACTGGCTGTGGTTATCGGCAATGATGATCTCGTTGTTCTGATAACGAGTGCGTTGCAACACACTCACCAGGCAACGCTGCAGGTGTTCCTGATTGTCATCGCTGCAGACGATGATCGACACTTTCGGTCGGTCGGCGTGGCGGTAATCGACGCGCAAGCCACCGAATGCCTCGGCACTCACTTGCGCCTGATAACCGCGGGTTGCCAGATGCCGCACGAGGGCCTGACGTTGATGCTCGCTCGGCGCCGGCGCCACGGCCTGGGTGATCAGCAACGGCTCGGCCAGATGCGCCAGGCCAGCCAGGCCCCCGGCTTCGATCAGGCGCAACAGCAGGTCGAACTCCAGCGCATCGCTGTACTCGCGGGCAAAGCCACCGGCCTCGACCATGACTTCGCGGCGAATCAGCCAATGCCGGGCCGTCAGCGACGGCATGCTTTGCAGCAGATCGAGGTTGAACGCCGAGCGGAACATGTCGCTCAACGTGCCGTCAGTGCGACGATGGATCTCATCCATGGCCACTGCACGGCAACCTTCAGCGTTCTGCAACTCAAGGCCGGCACGCAGGAAACCGCTGCGGGTGAACTCGTCACCGGCCTCGGCCAGCAGCAACCAATCGGCGTTCGAGCGCCGGGCGATCTGGTTCAGCTTGTCGACGTAGTTAGCGGTGCTGACTTTGACGAAATGCACGGTGCTCTGTTCGGTCGTGACAGCCGGCAGATCCCCCGTCGTGAAGACCACCACCTTGAACGCGCGCAAAGCGCTTTCCATCAGGCTGTCGAAGGTGACCTGAAGCTTGTCCATGTCAGCTTCAAGATCCAGCAACAGAATGCCGAACTGCGGCCCACCCCCGACAGTCGCCAGTTGCTGATTGATCTTGCCGATGGCGGTCTCGTTCGGCTGACGTGCCTGCAACCAGTTCATCAACTGACCGGAACGCGTGCTGTCGAGCATTTGACGGCTGTCGTACGTCGGCACGCTGTCCAGCCGCGCCATCCAGTCTGCGAGTACTTGCGCATCACCGTTCTGGCCCAGATCCAGCAGTTGTCGATGCATTTTCTGCACAACACGACGGTTGAATGGCCCCAACTGCACGGCTTCCAGCAAGCGATTATGGATAGTCTCGGGCGTGTCATTGGAATAGGTGCTCAGCAGCGTGTGCTGCTTGAGCAATGCACCTTCCATTTCTTCCCGCTGCAAGCGCCCGGCGGGCATCGCATGCAGGAGGAATTCAAACTCGGTCAACTGATCGAAAAACGCCTGATTGTAGAACGGCATTTCGACGTATTGCCGGGGGCCGAAGACTCGTTTCGGGCCCGTGGTCGGGTCTTTCCACCAGGACTCGAAGATCGGCTCGATCGTCAGTGCATTGCGCGTGGCGAGGCTGTCCGCCAGCGCCTGGAAACTCTGCAGGGCAAAGGCTGCGGTTTGCTCCGCGTTCGGCTCATTTATTTCGGTTGGCAACGTGGCAAGGAACCCGGCAAAGCGCTCACGCTCGGCGACGGAACGGGCATCCTGGAAACGGAGGACGTGAATGATCTCGGTGTTGTGATCCGAGCGGCCATAGTTGACCTCCCGCACCACATACGGAATCGGCAGAATCCGCGCCTTGGCCCGTGCCAGCACGTAATACACATGGCCGATTTCCTGCCACTCGAAAATCGTGCCTTGCGGCATCGCCGCATACCAGTCCTGCAACAACGCGGTGCGATGCACTGCATAGAACGGCGGTATGTACTGCCCCATGTAGTCGAGAATACGATCCTGCGCACGCTCGGCGCTGTAGTCCTCTTGCACCTTCTTGTCACGGCGATAGTACTGCACGAAGTTGGCGTGCGTGAGGTACATCAGGCAATAGCCATGGCACATGCCGTAATCGGGGTTGGCTTCCAGAAAATTGACCGAGTCGGTCAATGCACCGTGCAGCATGAAATCGTCGTCAGCGGCCAGCACCATGTAGGGCGTAGTAACCTGGCTGACCCCATAGGCAAGCTTTTGCTGAAACCCCAGATAGGTGTAATCAGGCAAATGGCGATAATCGACCGAAGGAAAATCGCCCGCGATGCTGTCATCGCCCTGCACCGATGAATCCAGCACCAGGACCTTGGCGGAGTAACTGCTGTAGTACTGCAACGCGCGTCGCAGGAACGCCTTGCGGTTGTGGGTGATCAGCACCACCGTGAACAATTCGTCCAGCGGTGTCACGTTGGTTTGCGTACTGCTTTGAACCTGCATTTTCCTATCCCCACAACCGGCCAGTCGCCTGACGCCTGAAACTGTTTTTGATTAACGAACGCGACGCAGATAGCCGTCCGGCGCCACGGTGATCAGCAGCTTGTTTTGCAACTGCTGGTCGATCTCGAAATCCTTGTTCTCTTCCAGGTATTTCCATACCGCGGTTTTCGGGTTGTCGCCCGGGCCCCATGGACGATCCGGGAAAAAATCGGCCGGCATGTCTTCCACCACGGTGTCCATCACCACGCAGTAGCTGTCGACCGAGACCAGCGGCGCGTACAGGCGCAACTCTTCGAGTACGTGGTCGTGGGTGTGGTTGGAGTCGAGGACCAGAATGACTTTTTTGCCTTTGGCGGCAGCTTGCACTTGAGCGGCGATGGCCGGGTCGATGCTGGAACCTTCGATCATCCTGATGCGCCTGGCCATCGGATGGCTTTCGATCGCTTCGCGGTTGTGCGGGCGAATGTCGAGGTCGATGCCCAGTACTTCGCCGTGGCCTTGCAGCTCCAGCAACGAGGCGTAGTAGATGATGGAACCACCGTGGGCGATGCCGCACTCGATGACCAGGTCCGGTTTGACCTGCCAGATGATTTCCTGCATCGCCATCATGTCTTGTGGCAACTGGATGATCGGACGGCCCATCCACGAAAAGTGGTAGCTGTACTTGTGCCTGGCCGATTCATTGAAGAAATCTCGGGCCAGGCCAGTGAGTTTCTGGTCGTCACCCTGCTGGGCAATCTGTTCCCGGCACTCGGCTTCGAAGGCTTTATTGATGCTGTTGTCGGTCATTATCAAAATCTCAAGGGTCACTGGAACGAAGCGCTGTCAACGGCGTGATAGACGTAGCGTCCACCGGTCATCCGCTTGATTTCTTCGAGGTAGTTGGAGTTCATCACAAACAGGTTGGCGCCTTCGGGCAACGCGTCCATGGCCTCTTGCGGCGAAGACACGCGGGCACCGCTCAGCGGCAGATAACGTCCCTGCTTGGCCGGGTTGATATCCACCACTCGATCAACCGCCACACCCGCGCGTTGCAGGAATAGCGAATAGATCACGCCTTTGGACGAGGCGCCCCAGATCGCCGAGCCCTGCCCGGGCGCGGATTGAACGATCCGCACCGCACGGTCGAGGCTGGCGGTGAAATCTTGCGGCAGCGTCAGGCGCGGTACCGGTTGCTCCGGGGTCAGGCGCAACGTGGACAGATCGGCGACGATGTACAGGTATTGGCCACCGAACAGGTGACCAGCCTCGTGCACAGTGCCGAACATCCGGCGCAGGTCATCGAGGCGGAAATAATTGACGTGTTCGTAGAACAGATCGAACCAGGCTTTATGCTCAATGATCCAGTCGAAGCACGGTACTTCGATGTAGATCTGCCCGCCCTGGTTGGCATTGGCAATTTCAGCGAGGAAGCTCACCGGATCCTGAATGTGCTCCAGAACATGCCGCAGGACGATGGCGTCCGCAGCCAGACCGAGACCGCGAGTGAACGGGGCTTTGATCACATTGGCGTTATCGCCTTCGTAAGCCGGATCGATGCCAGTGATCGAATAGCCCAGGCCCTTGAGCAGCTCAAGAAAGTAGCCCTTGCCGCAGCCGACTTCGATCAGTTCCTGGCCCTTGAAGCGCCTGGCGATGATGCCTTCGACGTCGCTCAGGTGCTTCTGGAACCGGCCTGAATGTGCCTGCTCGTTTTGATAGTCAGCGTCGTAGCTGAGCTTGTCGGCGTCAAAGGCGGCATTGAAGATCAGGCCGCTGCGCTCGTCCTGTACCAGCAACATGTCGGCACTGGCAGAGGCTCGCGCCGACTCGGCATCGGTAAAAGTGCGGTTCTGCAGCACCGGCAGGTCGGTGACCCGATACAACTCGTGCCTCATTGCGGCTCTCCCAATAACTGTTGCAAACGCTCGGTCACGGCCCAGAACGCCATCGGTTCGTGGCTCGGGTATGGGTAGTGGCCAAGGTTCAGTTTCAGCGTCGCGCCGCGCTCGCGCAGGCGTTGTTCGACCAGCGTCCGTACCGACACCGGTTGACCACTGGCGCAATTGATAACGCCGTCGAAGTCGCGCTGATGCACGATTGCGGCGAGGTAACCGGCCGCGGTTTCAATCGGTAGAAAATCGCGTAGCTGTTCACCGACGGACATGTTGAACGATTGCTCACCGGCATCGATCGCACAGTCCAGTGCCGCCAGCAGACTGTTGGGGTTCTGCCCTTCGCCATGCAGATAGAACAATCGCGCCCACTGCAAGGTGAACGGATGTTCCTGCTGCAGGTTCTGCAAAAACAGGTGCAACGTGTGTTTGGCCAGACCGTACGGATTGCTTGGGCGCGGCTCGGTACTTTCGCTGAGCGGTCCGCCTTGCATACCGTACTCCAAGCAAGTCCCGGTGACCAGAACCTGCTTCACGCCCACCTCGACCGCGCCTTTGATAAAACGGTAATCGGCCATCAGGTTGTGTTCAAAATGAAACAGCGCCCGATAGTTCGGTAACCCCGGCCAGGCCAGATGCGCCAGCGCGTCGATGCCGTCGGTCAGCGCGCTGATATCGAGATCGGCGGCGTGAATATCCGCGCTTACGAACTCGACATCGTTAATCCACGGCATGCCCTGCGCCGTGTCTGCATTGCGTGCCACGGCGCGAACGTCGTCGCCACGGGCGAGCAATTGCGCGACCAGATGCCGGCCAACGAAGCCTGTGGCGCCAGTGACCAGAACCTTCACAGCACTTTCAACTCAGGCACGGCGATCACGAAGCGGGCGTCCCACTGACGCACTTGCACCAGTTGCTGACTGACTTCGTGCAGCAGGTTCCACGGCAGCACCAGCACGTAGTCCGGTTTTTCGATATCGATCTGCGCCGGTGCGACAATCGGGATGCGACTGCCCGGCAGAAACTTGCCCTGCTTGTGCGGATTGGCGTCGGCCACCCAGGCGAGCAAGTCGGGTTTGACCCCGGCGTAATTGAGCAGCGTGTTGCCCTTGGCCGCCGCGCCGTAACCGACCACGCGCTTGCCGTCGGCCTTGGCCTGCAACAGGAAGCGCAGCAGCTCATGTTTGATGTGTTCAGCGGCGGGTGCGAGGGTCGCGTAGTACTCGGCGGTTTTCACCCCGGCATCGAGCTCGGCCTGCAACTGTTGCTGCACGGCCGCTTGTACCGCGCGACGTTCGCCGTCCTTGCGCTGCACAAACACCCGCAGCGATCCGCCATGAGTGCTCAATTGGCTGACGTCGAACACTTCCAGGCCATTGCGTTCGCACAGGGTCTGCACGGCAGTCAAAGACAGGTAGGAATAGTGCTCGTGATACAGCGTGTCGAATTGCGCGCCGGCCATCAGCGTCAGTAGTTGCGGGAATTCGAAAGTGGCCACGCCGGTTGGATTGAGCAGCGTTGCGAAACCACCGAGGAAATCATTGATGTCCGGCACATGCGCGAGCACGTTATTGGCGGTCATCAAGTCGGCGCCCCAGCCTTCGCTGTTCAACTGCGCGGCAGTTTCACGACCGAAGAACAGCTCGCGAATTTCCAGGCCCTTCTCCCGCGCCGCTTTCGCTGTGCTGCGCGTTGGCTCGACACCCAGGCAAGGGATGCCGCGACCCGCCACGTATTGGAGCAGATAACCATCGTTGGCAGCGACTTCAACCACGCGGCTTTCGGCAGTCAGGCCGAAACGCTCGACCATTTCGGCGACATAGTGCTCGGCATGGGCCAGCCAGGTGCTGGAGAACGAACTGAAGTAGGCGTATTCGGCGTCGAACAGGCTGTCGGCGCGGGTGTAATCCTCGGTCTGTACCAACCAGCATTGCCGGCACACGGCGACCTTCAGTGGCATCCACTGTTCAGCCTGCTCCAGGCGATCGGCATGCACGTAGGCGTTGGACGGTGGCGAGGTGCCAAGGTCGATCAGCGGCAGGCTCAGCGGTGCGGCGCAACCACGGCAGTTCATAGAGGCACTCCAGCAAAGTGTTGATCGAGCGCGGGATGGCTGGAATCACGCGCTGACAAATTATTGACAGGCAATGGCCAGGCAATCGCCAGCCGTGGATCGTTCACCGACAGACCGCCCTCATGTTCCGGCGCGTAATCGGCGCTGTGCAGGTAAAGCAATTCGGCGTCTTCAGTCAGTGTCTGGAAACCGTGGGCGAACCCCGCCGGAATCAGCAGACTGCGACCGTCACCCGCCTTCAGATGCTCGGCGTGCCAATGCAAAAAGGTCTCGGATTCGGGGCGCAGGTCTACCGCCACATCCCACACTTCACCGCGCAGGCAGGTGATCAGTTTGGCTTCCGGCGCATTAGCATTCTGATAATGCAGACCGCGCACACTGCCCTTCTCGCGGGTGCAGGAATGGTTGATCTGACGAATGTGAAATTCACTGCCAAACGCGCTCAGGCTGCCCTCGCAGAACAGTCGGGCGAAGTGCCCGCGCTGATCTTCGAAGCGCTTGTGCTGGACGCTGAACAGTCCGGTCAGCGGTAACGCGTGCAAGGAAAACTCGCTCACAGTGCGCCTCGGTACAGGTTCAATTGACTAAGGGTCACGGCGCGCATGTCATCGCCGTTCTGCCATGCCAGATGCCAGTCGAGGGTTTGAGTCAGGCATTGCTGCAAGGTCCAGCGTGGCTGCCAGCCGAGCAACTGGCGCGCGCGGCTGCTGTCCAGACGCAGCAGACCGGCCTCGTGCAATTCACTCGGCTCGATGCGCAGACCGCGGGCTTGTGGCCAGCGATTGGCAAGCAATTCGACGACTTCGCCGACGCTGCACATGTCCGCTTCGCCCGGACCGAAATTCCACGCGCCGGCGTATTCCGGGCCTTGCTCGTAGAGGCCGGCGGCCAACTGCAAATAACCGGCCAGTGGCTCCAGCGCGTGCTGCCACGGGCGCACGGCTTGCGGGTAGCGCAGGGTCACCGGCTCGTCTGCCGTCCAGGCTCTGAGCACGTCGGGAATCAGTCGCTCAGGCGCAAAGTCACCGCCGCCCAAGACATTGCCGGCACGGGCGGTAGCCAGGGCCAGACCGTGCCCGGCGTATTTGTCGGCCGGAAAAAACGACGCGGCATAAGACTGCGCCAACAGTTCACAGCAGGCCTTGCTGCTGCTGTAAGGATCGTGGCCACCGAGGGCTTCGTCTTCGCGGTACGGCCACAGCCATTCCTTGTTGGCGTAGACCTTGTCGGTGGTCACCAGCACGCAGGCACGCACACAGCCGACCTGTCGAATCGCTTCGAGCAAGTTGAGCGTGCCCATGACGTTGCTGGAATAAGTGCCGAGCGGATCGCGATAACCTTCACGCACCAGAGGCTGAGCGGCCAGGTGCAGGACGATCTCAGGCTCGGTTTCGGCGATGATTTCCAGCAAGGCGCCGAGATCCCGCAGATCGCCGCGCTGATCGTTGATGCCTTCGTGGACGCGCGCCAGTTCGAACAGGTTCGGCCCGGTTGAAGGATCAAGGGCAAAACCGCTGACTTGTGCGCCGAGGCTTTGCAGCCACAGAGTCAGCCAGCTGCCTTTGAAACCGGTGTGGCCGGTAACGAGGACGCGCTTGCCACGCCAGAAATCCGTACTCAGGCCCATTGCTTCCATGGGGCCTCCCCGCTCTGCCACAGCGCTTCGAGATGGTTCTTGTCACGCAGGGTGTCCATCGGTTGCCAGAAACCATTGTGTTCAAAGGCTTTCAACTGTTCTTCCTGGGCCAGACGCGCCAAGGGTTCGGCTTCCCATGTAGTCCCGTCACCGGCGATATACGACAGCACTTTGGGAGACAGAACGAAAAATCCGCCATTGATCCAGCCACCGTCGCCACGCGGTTTCTCGGTAAACCCGAGCACTTGATCACCGTGACGGTCCAGCGCGCCGTAACGGCCGGGAGGTTGCACGGCAGTGACGGTTGCCAGACGGCCATGGGCTCGGTGGTAGTCCACCAATTGACGAATGTTCAGATCGGAAACGCCATCGCCGTAGGTGAAGCAGAACGCCTCTTCATCCTTCAGGTAACGACCGGCACGCAGCAGACGGCCACCGGTCATGGTTTCTTCGCCGGTGTCGATCAGGGTGACGCTCCACGGCTCGCTGTAATTCTGGTGCACGTCCATGCGGTTGTTACGCATGTCGAAGGTGACGTCGGAGGTGTGCAGGAAGTAGTTGGCGAAGAAGTCCTTGATCGCATAACCCTTGTAGCCAAGGCAGATCACGAAATCGTGGATTCCGTGGGCGGAATATTGCTTCATGATGTGCCAGAGAATTGGCTTGCCGCCGATCTCGATCATCGGCTTGGGCTTGAGGTGCGACTCTTCACTGATGCGCGTGCCGAGGCCACCCGCCAAAATAACTGCCTTCATCGTCTCCCCTCTTGTTCTTCACCGGGCTGCGCGCCGCTTTCTTGAGCGTTGCGGGCCTTCTGGCTAAACCTTCTACCGTTCCGGGCGCTGGTGGAATGACCGCGAGCGCTCGTTTTATGGCGATTTGAGGGGGACGTGCAGGAAACGCGCCAGCCGCGCAGGCTCTATGTCGGTGGCGTAATCGACCATGCAAAAAGGGATGAGTCCATCAGCGGGATTTGCGACGTTTTCGACACAAACAAAACAGGCGGCCCAAGGCCGCCTGCTAAAACACCAATATTCACTTCGGATCAGTTGGGCAGCCAACCCTCGGCCCAGTAATTGAGGTTGTTGCCCTTGAGCATGTAATCGCGCAGCACTTCCTCGCGCAACGCATCGCCCATACGGTAGCTGGCCTCTGGATCGGACAGATGCATGCGGATCGCCTCAAGCCATTCCTCGGCGCTGTTGCTCACGACCCTGGTGCACGGAAGATAGCCGCGATAGGCCTCAGTCTCGGTGCAGATCACCGGGTAGCCGCAGGCACCGTATTCCAGCAGGCGCAGGTTGCTCTTGCAGTCGTTGAAGATATGAAATTCCAGCGGCGCCAGTGCCAGGTCAAGGTTCAGGCTGGCCAGTTTGGCCGGGTAGGCGTCGAGGCCAACGCTTGGATGGAATTCATGAACGAACGGACGTAGCGCCGGCGGGCACATACCGAAGAACACCCACTCGACTTCGTTGGCCAACAGACGGACGACATCGGCAATGATCGCCAGGTCGCCGTCATGACTGGTCCCGCCCCCCCAGCCGACGCGAGGTTTGCGCGAAGTACGTCGACGACTGCTCAGGCCGGCCCACAGGTGTGGCGCCAGCATGTTCGGGACGACCCGGATGTCGTGGTGCATGCCACGCAATGCATCGGCCAGTGGCTGGGTCGATACCACCACCCGGTCACACATACTGATGCCACGACGCACGATATTGTCGACGCCGACTTCAGCCTTGCGAATGTGTGCGTTCATTTTCGGCACATCGATCACATAGTCATCCAGCTCGAAAATCCTGAATGCCCGGGAAGCGTCTTTGACGCGCTCCACTTCGTCGACCGCGTTCTGGCTATAGCGACCCTGCAGCACAATCACGTCCGGCGAACTGCGCTCAAGCTCGATGTTCGTCGGCGTGTGATAACTCAAATGTCCGACTATACGTCCGGCCGCTTCCAGTTCAAGAAACGGCTGGGCAACCCGGTAATGGCCCACGGCTGACGTGTTGATCGGGATCGCCAGCACCTTGGGCAGCAACTGGCGGAAGAACGGATCCCAACCGTTTTTGAATCCGGGTTCGAGACTGAAATTACTGCTGCCCAGACTCAGGTTAGGGTTGTAAGCCGGATCTCTGGCGACCAGAGGCAACCAACGCTGATAAAAGCTTTTCTGCTCGTTTTGCAGGGTGCGCGGGGCCGGTTCCGCATAGGAAGCCACTGACACTCGCATCAGTTCGGCGTACGGCGTCCATACCACGAGGTATCCGTTTTGCTTCACCCGCAGGCAGAAGTCTGCGCCATTGAGTGCCTGCGACAGGTCTTTTTCGTCGAGGCCGAGCACTTCGTCGAAGACCTTCTTGCGCACCAGCAGGCAGTCGATGCCCACCGCGCTGAAGTTCTGCACGGTCTGCTGGCGCTGCATGTAGCCCGGCGTATTCAGTAGCTCGCCACGATTGGGCACCCCCACTGCCCCCCGCAGCCCCAACACCAGCGCAGCCCCTTCGATGCGCCCTTGCGGACTCACCAGACGGCCGCCGACGATGCCGACTTCCGGACGCTGGGCATGGTTGAGCAACTCGTCGAGCCAGTCCGGATTGACCACGCGGTTGCACGGGCTGAAAAACAACAGGTAGTCACCGCGAGCCTGGCCGGCGGCGAAGTTGTGCACCGCTGCCAGATTGTCGCCATGATCACAACGAAGCACGCGCAGCTTGTCGCTTCCCATTTGCTCCACGGCCGACAGCCAGTTGCAGGCATCCAGCGCCGTGCTGCCGTTATCGACAATGAGCACTTCAAATCGCTGGCAGGTGGTTTTCTCCAGCAGGCTTTCAATGCAACGCTCCAGAGACGCCAGCTCATTACGGGTCGCGATGATGATCGACACCATGGCCGGTTGAACATGGAGGTAATCCACACGACTGATCATCAGCTGACTGCCGGTGCGGATTCGGTGAGGAACACCCAGGCGCGTCAGATGCGCGGCCAACACTACCGGGGCCTGATCAATGACCTGTGGCTGTGTCAGCCACTGGGACAGGCGCAGGGTGGACTCCACCAGAACTTCGGCAATGTGCCCGATTGTGTGTGGCCCGTTGTTTTCGACCAGGCGCCAGAGCAGATCGTGCACGCCAAGCTCACCAAAGCCCGGCGCCATCCCGCCAAGTTCCAGCAGGCACTGGCGCTGTAGCGCGAGCACACGGCCGACATAAGGAAAGCTGCGCATCAAGTCGAGATTGAAATCCGGCTTGAACACCGGCTCGATCGAGATCTCGTCACGCAAACCGCCTTCGTCGCTGTAAAGGCAGCGCACATCCGGCATCTCCACCATGCGCTCGGCGAGCAACAGCAACGCCAGTTCATGCACGCGGTCACCGGCGCGAACCAGATAGATCCAGTCCGCGTTGTCCAACTCGGCCAGCAGGTGGTTGAACCGGGCAACCGCGTCCGCCTCCAGTGGCACATGACGCACACCGTCGACAGGTACGTGCCGCAATGGGGAAAGCACCACCACTTGCTCAGCGCTGTAGGCTTGCTGACGAAGACTTTTGAGGGTGTCCTCCAACGCCGACAAATCACCTTCGCTGTCGAGCACGATCGGCACGACGCGCGGACGCCAGCTCCAACTCTGCACGCGAGCATCAAGCAGACTCTGCTGGGCCGGATTCAGATGACGGCAGGACAGCCATTGCCGATACATGTCAGCGAAACTTTCGCAATCCGGGCCGACCCGGGAATTCACCAGGGTTTGAATGAAACCCAGTTGTCGGCCAAGGGCCGCCTCTTCCCACGCATAAGCCTGCCCTTCAATGGCATCGGCCAGCGCAACATGACGCACCCAGCCCGGTGCCGGCGCTGGCTCGCCACTGCGCAGAGCGAGCATTTGCTTGAGCCAGTCGAGTTCGGTCACGACCGCAGCCTTGACCGCGGGCTGGTTGCTCAGACGCGCCGGATGCAAACGCTCAAGACTCAGGATCTGCCCGACCACCACAAGATTGCCACGTCGCAACAGGCACGCGAACAAAGCAAAATCCAGGTTCGCAACAAAGCCCTCGCCGATCTGTGTCAGGGTCGGCAAGTATTCCAGTGCATGCAGAGTTCGCAGCAAGGCCCCACTGAGGCCACTGAGAAAATTAAGGACACTGGTTTCCAGAATCCCCAACAGATCCTCACCCTTGAACAAGGTGACACCTTTGGAAAAGCAGCTATTTTCCACACGGTCGGATAACAGGATGCAGTCTTCGTCGTAGAACTGCCGTTGGCCGATGACCAGATTGACGTCGTCGTGATCGATGAATCCGGCGATCTGTTGCGCAATGCACTCAGGCAGCAACTGATCGTCATCGCACAACAATTTCAGATAGTCGCCGCTGGCTTCTTGCGCACACGCGGTGAGGTTGCCTTGAAAACCCAGGCGCCGTGGATTGCGCACATAACGCAGACGAATCGAGGCAGGCACTTCACAGGCATCGACGATCTCGCGGATCTCGTCACCGCCACTGTCATCGCAGACGATCACTTCAAGATTGGCGTAGGTCTGACTCAGGGCGCTTTCCAGTGCCACGAGGAAGAACCGCGGGTTGAAGGCGGGAATGGCGATGGTGACAAGAGGTGCTGGTTTCACGGCAGGGGAACTCGCGAGCGGCGGGAGCTTGCCTGGATGAAGCAAGACTCCCTGAACCGCAGAAGAAAGACGGTTTTCACTCGGTTGTCGAAAGCCTTCGCGAGGTCATCGGGAAGGCCCTGACTCAGACTTTGTTGAACAGGCCCAACTGAGCGATCTTGCTGAACGCCAATTGCGATGCCTGCAGCATGGTTTGCTGCAGGGTCAGGCGGGTCATCACTTCAGCCGGATCGGAGTCGCGAATGGCGCCCTGGGTCTGCGTGTTGGCCAGTACCAGACTCTGATTGATGTCAGCCTGGGTCACCAGCGATGCACCGCGACCACCCACAGAACTGACACCGGCGGCCAGTTGATCGATGCCGCTGGCCAGGTTGCCGATACCGGCTGTGACTGCCGCATTCATTTTCTGAATGGCGATCGGATTATTGTTGGTCGGTGTCGACAGGGCCATTTTCAGTTGGCTGACCGTATCCAGAACGTTCTGGGTCTGGTGCGTGTTGACCGCTACCGAGAACTGGTCACCTGCGCCCGGTGTGCCGGCGACGGTGAACGAAACACCCGATGCGGTTGCGGTAGTGCCGGCCATGGTGCCGGTCGACACTGGCGTGCTGTCAGCCGTCACCGGCGCGGCATACAGCTCGAAATCCGTAGCGCTGGTGAACTTGAGCACGGCACCGCCGCCCGGGAAGCTGGCATGGTAGTCAGTGCTGTTGGTCACCGAGGCTCCTGTCACCAGGGCGCTCGAAGGATTGCCCGGGCTGCGCGAGGTATTGAAGCTGTCCGGTTTGGCCGCCAGGGTGAAACTGTGGCCGGCAATTGCCGCGTCCGGGTCGGCACTGTCACCTGCCTTGAGGTTAATATTGAGCTTCAGATCAACGCCGCGAAAGCTCACGGTTTGCGTGGCTGCGTTGTTGGAGTTGAACACGCCGTTCTGGCCCGCTTCAGACGTTACGTCGTTACCCAGCGCATCGGTGATTTTCAGCTGAGTGCTGCTCAAGAACTCCACGGTGTAAGGCTCACCGCTACGGAACTTGGCGTTGTAGGTGACATCCGACGCGACTTGACCGTTGGACAACGCGACACGACCGTCATCCACCGCTGGCGAAGTGAGCGTGGCGGACGTACGGTTGGTGTTGATCGCCTGCTGGAACACGTCCCAACCGGTGCTGTTGGAAGCCATCGATTGATTGTCGCCAATTGGCAGGTCGAGGGTCACCTGGTCGCCGTTGTAGCTGTAGGTGCCATCGGTGTTGCGGCTGAACGGAGCCACATCACCCTTGGAGCCGGCGAAGATGTATTTGCCGTTTTCGTCCTTGCTGTTCATCAGGCTGAGCAATTGCTCTTCGATCTCACCCAGCTCGGATGCGTTCGCCTGACGGTCGGCATCGGTAAAACCGGCGTTGCCCGCACCCAGCGCCAGCTCTTTGGCCCGCTGCAACACGTTGCCGATGCTGGTCATCACCGCCTCGGTCTGACCGAGCGTGCCTTTGATGGTGGTCATGTTGGTCGAATACTGGTCGAGCATCGAAGCCTGCTGACCCAATTGCAGCAAACGCGAAGCGCCAACCGGATCATCCGCTGCGGTGTTGACGCGAACCAGGCTGCTCGCCTCTTCGCTGCTCTTGACCACGTTGGCGAAATTTTTCTGATAGTTCGCTGCCGAGGACTCGTAAAACTGGGCGGTAGAAATGCGCATGGGCTACGACTCCTTAAAGACTGTTGATCAGTGTGCTGAAGATTTCCTGCGCAGCCTTGATGATCTGCGAAGAGGCGGTGTAGTACTGCTGGTACTTGACCAGGTTGCCGGTTTCCTCGTCGAGGTCGACACCCGAAAGCGAGTCACGTGCGCCCTTGGCGTTCGCCAGAATGGCGGTGGTCGCAGCACTGTCCAGCTTGCCTTGTGCCGCCTTGGAACCGACACCCTCGACCAGTTTGCCGTAGGCATCATTCAGCGAAATACCTTTGCTTGCCGAGCCGGTGTCGACCGTTTGCGCAGTCTGCAGACCCGCCAGAACCGTGCCGTTTCGATTGTCCAGGGAACCTGGCTGGCTCAGGCTGACATTGATCGCCGTGCCCTTGCCAGGTGAACCGGCGACGGTCATGTCGAAATTAACGGTGTACTGCGTGGCAGGCGCTGGCGGGATCGGCGCACCGGTCGAGTCCTTGAGTGGAATGCTCAGGTTCAAGGTGTTGTTCTGGCCCGGCTGGATGGTACCGCTGCTGAGAACGCCACCTTTGGCATCCAGCAATTGATAGCTCTGGGTCGTGCCGTCAGCCGACGGATCGCCAAACACCACTTTGACCGGCGTCGAATACTTCATACCGTTCTGCATCGCGGTGGTGGTGGCCGCGTCGTAGAGGTCGAACCTGGTAGTCAGGGTCGGTTGACCGCTGGCCGGAATCGTCAGCGTGCCGCTGCCCCCCGCTGCAATCGCTGCACCCAGCGGTGCGGCGATGGCCAGACGCTTGGAGTCGGTCATCTCGGTTTTGATATTGGCCGAGGCGTTACGTGTCGGGGTGAGCTTGAAAGTGTCGCCCTGGGCAGCCCCACCGTTGAACGTCATCGAGAACCCGTCGATCACCGGCGCAGGTGTCGTCGTGGTGCTGAAGCTGCCCATCGACGTGTTATCGGGCAGGCGCTGAACGGTGTAGTCGGTAGCACTGGTGAACGTGACCTTGTAATCGTTGATGGTCAGCTTGCCCGTGTCCTCGATGCTCACATCGAAGTTACCGGAGCCGGCACTGTTGCCGGTGGAAGCGATACTGCGCTGAGACATCTGCGCGGCGCTGTTGATGTTGTTGAACAGGTTCGAACCGAAATCACCGTTCTTGTCGATGCCCTGAGCCTGGATACTGTTCATCTGATCGGCGACGACCAGCGCCACACGACCCAATTCGTTCATGGCCGGATCGAGTACTTCGCTGCGATAACGCAGCAGGCCGCCGATTTCACCACCGGTCATGATCGAGGTGATGTCGATAGTGCTCGAGCCACGATTGAGCTGCAGCGACAACCGTCCCGGATCATCCTTACCCGGCACCGCCTCGAGTTTGTTGACGGTACTGCCGATCACCAGTGGCTGACCGCTACCCAGGTACACATCGACGTTGCCGTCGCGCTCGACATACTGTGCGCCGGTGAAGGTCGACAGCTGGCGCATGGTTTCGTTGCGGGCGTCGAGCAGTTCATTCGGCGTACCGCCTGCGCTCGAAATCTCGCTGATTTTCTGGTTCAACTGCGCCACGGTCGTGGCCAGTTTGTTGACCTGATCGGCCATGTTCGTCAGGTTGCCGTTGATGTTCGCATTCTGCGTGCTCAACTGACTGGACACGGAATTGAAACGATTGCTCAGGGCCTGGGCATCGCTGAGCAACAACTGGCGGGAGGCGTCGTCGCCCGGTTTGGCATTGACGTTCTGTACCGAGGCGAAGAATTTGGTCAAGGCACCATTGAGACCGGTGCCACTGTCGGACAGCAAGGTATCGAGTGGCGTGACTTGCCCAAGGTACGCCGCCGAATCACTGTTGAGCGACGTCGTGGTCTGCAACTGTGCATCGAGGTAGCTGTTGTATACCCGGCGCACATCGGCCAGCGTCGTGCCGGTGCCTACGTAGACGTTGCCGTACTGAATCGACCCCTTGGTGCCCTGCACGGTTTGCTGGCGCGAGTAACCGGCGGTGTCGGCGTTGGCAATGTTGTTGCCGGTAGTCGCCAAGGCGCTATGACTGGCACTCAGCCCCGACATCCCGATATTGAGCAAACTCATGGTTCAGACCTTATACCTTGTGCCTATAAAGGCGTGGTGGAAACGCCCGCCGCAGCGTAGTTCTGGTAACTCGTCATCTGCTTGGCTATCTGCGAAATCTTGCTCGCGTAGTTCGGGTCGGTTGCGTAACCGGCTCTCTGCAACTCGCGTACAAACTGTTCTGGGTTATCGGCCGACTTCACGACATC
This sequence comes from Pseudomonas sp. GM74, assembly GCF_000282455.1. GTDB lineage: Bacteria > Pseudomonadota > Gammaproteobacteria > Pseudomonadales > Pseudomonadaceae > Aquipseudomonas. The sequence goes on along the minus strand of NZ_AKJG01000120.1, from coordinate 4,927 downwards.
TTGATAGCGATTGTTGGTCTGCAGCAAAGTCACAAGGTCATGGAAACTGTCCTTGTAGGAGTCGTAGGAACGGAACTCGGCCGTCTCCTTGACCATCTCCCCGTTCCTGAATTCGCTGGTGATCGCCCGCGCCGAATTGCCCTGCCAACTGTTGCCGGCCTTGATGCCGAACAGGTTGTGGCTGCTGCTGCCGTCCTGGGCACGCATGACCGACTTGCCCCAGCCGGTTTCCAGGGCCGCCTGGGCCACCAGGTAACGTGGATCGACACCAATGCGGGCCGCCGCTTCCCTGGCCATCGGCAGCATGGTGTTGACGAACTGGTCGGCGGAACTGAAGGCTTTTTTCGCCGGCGCCAGAGGAATCTGCGCCATGGCGCGCCCGTAGATCTGCATGCCGCCAGTGGAGGATTGTTGCGCGGTCGCCAGCCAGTCGCCGTTGTACAACGGTCCCGTGCCGGCGGTCGTCGTGCGCTGTGGCAGGGTTGTCTTGTTGATCGTCGTGGCGGCGGTCGTCGCCGAAGGCACCAGCCCGGCCAACAACCGGTCAGCCAGTTTCGGCGGCAGTGCCAGGCGTCGCTGATTGATCAGCGCCATGTCATTGCGATGAGCACCCTCACCCGCTTCTTGCGGCGTATGGACTGAACGCGAAGCCCACAACGGACGCTGGCCATTGACCCGCGACAGTGGGCCATTGATTGCCACCGTACCTGCCGCCACTGGCGTTTCCACGGCGGCCCTGGCAGCCTCTTGCCTGGCCAGCGATGCAGCGGCGGCCTCGCCAGGGGCCATTGGCTTGTTCTTTGACATCTGACGCATCAGCACGTCCGCCAGGCCGATACCTCCACCTTCGCGGGACATGGAAACCGCCAGTTGCTGGTCGTACATTTCCTGGTACTGCTTGGCCGCCGGCGTGTTCATCGGATTGTCCTGCCCCAGCGCTTCGGTTGCCGAGCGCATGGATTTGAGCATCTCACCGAGGAACAGCGATTCGAACTCCTGCGCCACCTTGCGCATATTGCCGTCGCTGTTCTTGTCGCCGACCTTGAGCTGATTCAGACGATTGAGGTCCGAATAGGAGCCCGAATCGCTGCTGCTGACCAGACCGCTCTTGCGCATATCCACGATGGCCGTCCTCAGATCACGATCAGATCGGCTTGCAGGGCGCCGGCCTGCTTCAGCGCTTCGAGGATCGCCATCAAGTCACCCGGTGCCGCGCCGACCTGGTTCACCGCCCGCACGATCTCGTCGAGAGTGGTGCCCGGACCGAACTTGAACATCGGCTTGGCCTCCTGCTGGGCGTTGACCTTCGAGCGCGGTACCACCGCCGTCGTGCCATTGGACAGAGGGCCGGGCTGACTGACGATCGGGTCTTCGGTAATGGTCACGGTCAGGCTGCCGTGGGTCACGGCGGCCGGAGAAACCTTGACGTTCTGGCCGATCACGATGGTGCCGGTACGGGAGTTGATGATGACTTTCGCCACCGCCTGGCCCGGATCGACTTCGAGGTTTTCCAGGATCGACAGGTAGTCGACCCGCTGGCTAGGATCGAGCGGCGCGGTGACGCGAATCGAACCGCCGTCGATGGCCTGGGCCACGCCAGGGCCGAGCATGTCGTTGATCTTGTCGACGATGCGCTTGGCGGTGGTGAAGTCGGAACGGTTGAGGTTCAGCGTCAGGCTATTGCCCTGGTTGAAACCGCTCGGCACCGCACGCTCCACCGACGCACCGCCGGGGATGCGACCGGCCGACGGAACGTTGACGGTGATCTTCGAGCCGTCTCGCCCTTCCGCATCGAAACCGCCAACCACCAGGTTGCCCTGGGCCACCGCATAGACGTTACCGTCGATACCCTTGAGTGGCGTCAGCAGCAAGGTGCCGCCGCGCAGGCTCTTGGAGTTACCGATGGACGAAACGGTGATGTCGACCTGCTGACCCGGCTTGGCGAACGCCGGCAAATCGGCACTGATCGACACCGCCGCGACGTTCTTCAACTGCACGTTGCCCGAGCCCGGCGGTACCTTGATACCGAACTGCGAGAGCATGTTGTTGAAGGTCTGCAGGGTGAACGGGGTCTGCGTCGTCTGGTCGCCGGTGCCGTTAAGCCCGACCACCAGGCCGTAACCGATCAATTGGTTGGAACGCACGCCGGAAATGCTGGCGATGTCCTTCAGGCGCTCGGCTTGAGCGTTGAAGGCGGCAGACAACATCAGGGCGGCCACCATCAGGTGTTTGAAGTTCAACATGCTCAACTGGAAAGCCACCTAGAAAGGGAACAGCGGGCTGAGGAAGAAACGGTCGAACCAGCCTGGCTGACTCGCATCGGCAAACGAACCGGTGCCCGAGTAGGTGATGCGCGCATCGGCGACACGGGTCGACGGCACGGTGTTGTCGGTGGCGATGTCATCGGCGCGAACCAGGCCGGCAATCCGCACCAGTTCGTCACCGGTGTTGAGGGTCATCCACTTCTCGCCGCGTACCGCGATGATGCCGTTGGGCAACACATCGGCGACGGTGACCGTGATCGAACCGGTCAGGGTGTTGCCCTGCGCCGCCTTGCTGTCACCCTTGGTCGCGCGATCACCTTCGTAACTGGCACTCAGGCTCAGGTCGCCATCGCCGAACGGGTTGTTGGTGGTGGCGCTGCTGCCGAACAGCGAAGTCAGGCCGATGTTGGCCTTGCTGTTCTTGCCAATTTGCGAGTTGGCGTTTTTGCTGGCCTGGGTCCTTTCGTTCAGGGTGATGGTGATGATGTCACCGATCCGGAACGCCTTGCGGTCGGTGTAGAGGTTCTGTTCGAAACCGGCCTGATAGATCGAGCCGTTGTTCGCGGCCGCCGGCAACGGCGTACGCGGCAACACCGGAGCGTAGTAAGGGTCATTGGGCTTGGGCGTCGCAGGCACGCAACCTGCGAGCGCGGTGATCCCACTCAGTGCCAGAACAGATACATAACGATTCATGACCCTACCTCACGGTGTTGCAGGCAGCCTCATGGCCGCCACATAGACTGGATTACAGATTCTGCGTTACGAACGAGAGCATCTGGTCGGCGGTGGAGATCACCTTGGAGTTCATCTCGTAGGCGCGCTGGGTGGTGATCATGTTGACCATCTCCTCAACGGTGCTGACGTTGGACGTTTCCAGGGTGTTCTGCAGCGTGGAGCCAAAACCGTTCAGGCCCGGTGTGCCAACTTGCGGCGCGCCACTGGCGGCGGTTTCCAGGAACAGGTTGTTGCCCACGGCTTGCAAGCCGGCCGGATTGATGAAGTCGGCGGTTTGCAGGTTGCCGATCACCTGGGCAGCCGGGTTGCCGACAACGGTGATGGACACGGTCCCGTCGCGGCCGACCGTAAAGGTCTGCGCTTCGTTCGGAATGACAATGGCCGGCTCCAGGGCAAAGCCGCTGGCGTTCACGATCTGGCCGTTGGAGTCCAGGTGAAACGTACCGTCACGGGTGTAGGACGTGGTGCCGTCCGGCTGCAGGATCTGGAAGAACCCGCGACCGTCGATGGCCATGTCCAGCGGCTGCTCGGTGGTTTGCAGGCTGCCGGCGGTGAAGTTTTTCTGGGTGCCGACGATGCGCACACCGGTACCCAGTTGCAGACCCGACGGCAGCTCGCTGTCCTGGGTCGACTGTGCGCCTGGCTGGCGCTTGATCTGGTAGAGCAGGTCCTGGAACTCGGCGCGGTCACGTTTGAAACCCGTGGTCGACACGTTGGCCAGGTTGTTGGAAATGGTGGTCAGGTTGGTGTCCTGGGCGGACAGGCCTGTCTTGGCAACCCATAGAGCCGGAAGCATTCGATTCTCCTCGTGCGCCTGTTTTACGGCGCGACGTTCTGGTAATTAGCTGATCTGCAAGACCCGAGCCATGGCCTGGTCATCGTCTTTGGCGGTGTTCATCATCTTGATGTGCAGTTCGAACTGCTTGGACAAGGCCAGAACCGAGGTCATCTCTTCCACGGCATTGACGTTGCTCGACTCGAGGAACCCGGACACCAGCCTGACGTTGGCATCGGCCTGCGCAGGCTTGCCGTCCTTGGTGTGGATCGAACCATCCAGGCCCTTGCTCATGTTCTTGAGGTCCGGGTTGACCAGTTTGATGCGGTCGACTTCGGCCATCACCCGCGGACCTTCGCCCATCGCGCGGATGCTGATGGTGCCGTCCTCGCCGACTTCGATCTGCTGCTCGGGCGGCACGGCAATCGGCCCGCCATTGCCCATGACCGGCATGCCGTTGCCGGCGCGCAGCACGCCCAGGGCGTCAACGTTCAGGCTGCCGGTGCGCACGTAGCTTTCACCGCCATCGGGGGTCTGTACGGCAATCCAGCCGTTGCCTTGTACGGCAACGTCGAGGTCGCGACCGGTTTCCACCAGTGAACCCGGGGAGAAGTCCGTGCCCGGGCGTTCGGACATGGCAAACGCACGTGCCGGAAAGCTGTCACCGAACACCGGCATCGAACGGGCCTGCTCCAGGTCTTTCTGGAAGCCGTTGGTGGAGATGTTCGCGAGGTTGTTGGCATGCGCCTTTTGCGCCAGTGCATTCTGGCTGGCGCCGGTCATTGCCACATAAAGGTACTTGTCCACACTCTTTCCTCTGCCTGCCGGACGTTTGCCGCCCACTGCTGTGTTGCTGAGCCATAAGCAATTTGCAGACCAACTTGTTTTTGGTGGTGCGAGGCCCGGCAAACAGGGGACTTGGAGGATTCAGAGGGGATTTGTGATTTGTATCAGAGACGAAAAACCGGCGGTGTCATGCCGCTTACGGCAAACGTCGACCTCAAGAGTTCGCCGCCCCCCCTGTAGCAGCTGCCGAGCCTGCGAGGCTGCGTTCGGCGGCGAAGCCGTCGTAAATTCCGCATGCCTGGTCTTCCTGGCACACCGCTGCGTCTGGTCTCACGACGGCTTCGCCGCCGAACGCAGCCTCGCAGGC
>NZ_AKJG01000119.1 GCF_000282455.1 Pseudomonas sp. GM74 | reverse complement strand
GGCTACGCCAGCTGCTACGGATCGCGGATGACTGGAACGACTGCTGCGCAGCCGGACGCAGGCTACGCCAGCTGTTACGGATCGCGGATGACTGGAACGACTTCGGCGTCAGTACCTGAAGCTGCCGCAGGCTGCGATCCTTCAAGGCTCAATCCTCTTCGTTGTCATCCAGCCGCCAGTAACCCACAGCCTTGACGAACTGCTCATCCAGCCCGTGCTCATCGAGCAACACCCGGCGAATTTGCCGCGACACCTTGCTCTCGGTCGCGACCCAGGCATACAAGCTTCCTGCAGGAACCTGGATCTGACGCACAGTGCTCAGCAAATGGTCCTTGCCACCTTCGCGCAGCACCCAGATCACATTGACTTCGGCAGCGCTGTGCAGCACTTGCTGCTCCTTGCCGTTCTCCACTTCGATGATCACCAGGGCACGCCGATTGGCCGCCAGCCCTTCCAGGCGCCGGGCGATGGCGGGCAGGGCGGTTTCGTCGCCGATCAGCAAGTAGCTGTCGAAGATGTCCGGCACGATCATCGAGCCCCTTGGCCCGCCGATGTGCAGGAACTGTCCAGGTTGGGCCTGTTCGGCCCAGGTTGCGGCCGGGCCGTCGCCGTGCAGCACAAAGTCGATGTCCAGTTCCAGCGTGTCGGGGTCATGGCGGCGCGGGGTGTAGTCGCGCATTTCAGGCAACGGACCGTTGGCCTTGCCGGCGCCCAGCACCAGGGTTTCCAGCGTTGCCGCTTGCTCGGCGTTCTGCGGGAACAGCAGCTTGACGTGGTCGTCCGTACCCAGGCTGACGAAGCCAGCCAGCTCAGGCCCGCCCAGGGTAATCCGGCGCATGCGCGGGGTCAGGTCAACCACCCGCAGCACTTCCAGGCGACGGCGTTTGATCTCGTGCATGACACGGTGAATGGTTGAGGCGATCACTTCAGTCATTCGGCTTTCTCCTGAACGGCCGGGCCGTCGACGATGGCCTTGGCGGTGTTGTTGAGCAGGTCGCGTACCCGCAGGATTTCGTCCGGGCTCCAGCGCCCATGGTGCATTTGCAGGGCGTGGCGCAGGTTATGCACGGCTTCATGGATTTCTGCCGGACGATCATGTCCGCGTAGCGAACGCTTGCTGACGTCGATGCGCATCCGCACGCCATCCAGTGCAATGGCTTGCTCTTTCAGGAACAGACGTCCGGCATCGGTCACGCTGTAGCGTTTTTTCCCGCCATCGGCATCCCCCGCAATCAATTCGCTTTCTTCAAGGAAGGTCAGGGTCGGATAAATCACACCGGGGCTGGGGCTGTAGGCGCCGTCGAACATGCCTTCGATCTGGCGAATCAGGTCATAGCCGTGGCACGGCTGTTCGGCGATCAACGCCAACAGCAGCAGTTTCAGGTCGCCGGGGGCGAACACCCGCGGGCCGCGACCGCCGCGTTCGCGACCGGGGCGCTTCTCGAAGCCGTCATGGCCGTCGCCGTGTTCGCGGTGGGGGGAATGATGGTCTCTCATTTTTGTGTTCTCTCGTCGTGTTTAGATACAACTTAAGATATATCTTATCGAGCGAGCAAGGCTGACTGACCAACGGCGCATCCGGCGGCAGGCGTAACCGTCATTGAAAATGGCGCTTTCACCGTTCCCGGAATGGCTTTTAATGGAGGTGGAAAAGTTGAAATTAGTGTTAACTCTCTAAATATTCGATTTGCGCCTTTATTTATTGGTTATGTAATATCTCTCCTACAGAAGTTGCTGTGTCGTTGTCGACTGTTATTAGTCGATCGTTGGCTTCATGTAGTCCGTCTCTTACAGTAGAACAGTGAGTTTTTCGATAATTCAGTATTTTTCTTTCTATGGTCGTGGCACTTTGGCTACGAACTTCATGGAACTTTCCTGCTTACTTTCCAGAAGAATTGCTTGATCATTCTTCGGCGTTGAAAGTTCGGGAAAACATAAATCTGCTCGTGACGGTTTTTTGTTTTGTCGGAACTTTCAATGAACCGAAAATTTTATAAAGACAGGTACTGAATGATGTTCAAGAAATTCGCGATTGCCGCTCCACTGGCTGTACTGGCTCTGAGTTCTTCCGCCGTTTTTGCCGCGGGTGAAGCCCGTCACTCCATCAGTCTGGTTGCCCATGTGCCGACCAACGGCTTTTATGTAGTGCCGGTCGATGCGGATCTGGTCACCAAGGACCAGGACATGAGCTACCGGCCTTCCACCGGCACCATGGGCGAAGTCAACGGCTTCTTCGACATGCGCAACAACAACGGTTCGATACACGCCAGCCTTGAAAGCGTGCCGAAGCTGATCTCCGGCGCTACGTCTATCGACCTGCAAGTGGCACTCAACAGTGTAGTCCTGACCACGACGCCGCAAATGGTGGTCGGCGAGACCGAGTCGAACGTCAACTACCGCGCCCCACTCAACATCAAGGCTGTCGGCACTACTTTCGCGCCGGGTGATTACACCGGTGCCGTCACCATGATGTTCGACGCTGTAACTCCTGTTGCTCTTTGAAGTTGAAAGAGTCGTAAGCGCTTACTTGCTTGAGTGACGTGACCGGCCGGCAAGTTTCAACTTGTCGGTCGGGTTCAACTTCTTTGTAATTAGAGTACTCGTTCATGTTCCCGATGACGCCCATCGCGGCAGCGCTTGCGTTGCTGTTATGTAGCAGTGCATTTGCGGCGCCCACTTCAATTGATAATACGCCCAGAAGTTTGCTGGCCCAGGCCAAAGGCTTGCCGGCGGATTTCGAGGAGCACTTTTTCGATGTGCCGCTGGCGGTTCGGGTCGAGCTCGATCAACAGCCACTCGGCGAGGCGATGATTGTGTTGTCCCGCGATGACCGGGTGACGTTGCTCGATTTCACCGATACCGGCGACAGCCGTTTCGGCGCCAGTGAGCGCCAGACCTGGGCCGATATCCTCAAACCCGGCGTGGCACTGGGTGCCTGCTCGGGGCAGTGCCCGGAGCAGATGCTGGCGGTGCACTACAACCTTGAAAACTCTTTGCTGTCGATCGTCACCGAAAACGCCGAGCGCGACAGCGAAGCCAGGCGTTTCTACGACCAACCGGAAGGCGGCAGCAGCGGCCTGATGGTGCGTAACCAAATCAATCTCAACGGCGGTCAGGATCAGGATCTGGGCGGACGCTTCGGCCTTGAGGCCAGCGGCAGCCTGGGCAACTGGAGCCAGACCTTCAACATGCAACTGGCCCGTCTTGGTGGCCCGGACAACAAGACGTTCCACGCGGTACACGAACTTTTCACCCAGCGTGAACTGGAGGGCAGTTTTTTCCGCCTGGGCTATTTCACCCCCAATTCCGAAGGCCTGACCCGTCAGCCACGCTCGTTCGGGACCAGCCCCGACACCGCCGTGGGCGTGATGTATGGCAGTTCCGACAGCCTGGCAATCGACAGTCCGAAACCCAGTGTTTATCCCATCTATGTCACCGCCAACCGCCAGGCTTCGGTGGAGATCTTTCGTGATGGCTTGTTGATCAACACCCAATCGGTGCCCGCCGGTTTGCAGACCCTGGACACCCGGCCATTGCCCGGTGGCATTTACGATGTGGAAGTGCGCCTGATCGAAGATGGCCAGATCACCTCGACCACCCAGGAGCTGGTGTACAAGCCCAGCAACTGGCGCAACCTCGACGAGCGTTGGCGCTACAACCTGTTCGCCGGCCAGGAAAGCAAACTGCTCAGCAACTGGGATCAGCAGGCCAGTGGCGATGCGACCTTCGGCGCTTCTGCGAACTACTTGCTGCACCCTCGGGTGGTGCTGGGACTGTCCGCGCGCCAGGAGCGTGAAAAGCTGCAGTTCGGCAGCTCCGTCGACTGGTCTCTGGCCAACAGCACCAGCGTGTATGCCAACGTTTATCAAACCCAGGACCATGGCACCGGCCTGGATCTGCAGGGCCTGTACAACTATGGCGCCGGCAGCCTGGTGATCAGCCACAACCGTAGCTGGCTCGATACCACCGACAATTTCGACACGTTGCCCGACGGCACTCGCGTGCGCCAACGCAATGTATTCACCGGCGAGACCAGCAACTCATCCCTGGCGCTGAACCACCGGATCAGCCGCAAGAACTCGTTCAACGCGCGGGTTTCCCACAGCGAAGGCAACGTTGAAGGCATGGGCGTAGACCTGGGCTGGACGCAGCGCACCGAGTTGTTTGGCAGCGACGCCAACTGGCGGCTGTCGTTGTTCGATCGCCCGGGTAGTTTCAGCAGCGGCGATGCGCGCAATCGCGGGGTCGACCTGAGCCTCAACGTGGCGCTCGGCAGCAAGGGCCAACAGGTATCCGGCAGTATCGGTTCGCGCACTGCCCGCGATGGCAGCCGCGACACCAATGCCTCGCTCGGCTATCGCAAAGACTGGCAAGACCACGTCTTGCAGAGTGTCTCGGTGACCGCATTGACCGACACCTACGGCATGGGCCTGTCGAGCCTGGCTAACTTTCGCACCGATGCGGTCAACGGCGACGGCTTTGTCCAGCGCTCGTCCTTCAACAACAACTTCACTGGTGGCCTGAACCTCGACAGCACCCTGGTGGTGGGTGCCCAGCACATGGCGTTGACCAGCCAGCATCAAGGACGCGGCGCCGGGATGATCGTCGATGTCGAGTCCGACATCGACGGCATTGCCTTGCGCGCCGATGACCTGAGCGGCGGCAGCTCGGTGTTGCACCCGGGGCGCAATTTCATACCGCTGACGGCCTACAGAAACAGCTCGGTGAGTTTCGACTTCGAAGGCAATCACGTTCCGGCGGCAAACATCGAACCCGCGCGCACCCGTTATCACCTGAACAAGGGCGGCGTGGAATACCGCCAGATCCGGGTGATGAAAACCCTGACCGTGCTCGGGCGACTGCTTGATCCACAGGGCCAGCCACTCAAGGGCCATCACGTGATCAACCACGCCAGTCGCGGCGTGAGTGAAGTCGACGGCTTCTTCTCCATGGAAATGAACGCCGGCTCACCGACGCTGGAAGTGCGGCATGCCGACCGCTTGCTGTGTCAGTTCCGTCTCGATGTCGACAAGCATCGCCTTGAGAACAACGTGCTGATGATCGGGGATCTGCGGTGCAGCCCGGACACCCTGGCCGATGCCACCAACAACCAACGCAAGGCTGGGTAAACGGCCCGGGCCGATTTTGCGGAGATTGCAATGATGAATAAAAAAATGGACCTGCCTAGATGGTGGTACCCCGGTCTGTGGTTGGGGTTGCTGGCCACGTTGGCTGTTCCTGCGGCAAGCGCTGCAACGCAAGAAATCAGGGCGCTGTTTACGCCGGATTCGGCTAACCCGCATCGCAACGAGTTCGTCAACAAGACACCTTCCAGTGGCTACTGCGAGTTCTATCCCGACATCTGCCGCAACAGCAACACCTTCAGCATCCGGCTGATGACGCGTTTGAATTCGAGCAAACCCATGCAAGCCAATTCCGGTCCACGCAACAGTGCCATGTTCAAGGTGCCGGGAGACTGGCGCTCACTGACAGTCACCAATAAGGAGACGGGAGACGATCAAAGGGTCGAAGTGCGCATTGCCGGCGTTGGCTCCAATTATGTTTTGAGCGACACGGCAGCCAATTTGACGGGCGCTCCGAATGCCCAGCAGGGGCACGATAGGTTATGGAAGGGGGGCGGCTGGCTGTATGCAACGCCTCCTTGCCAATCTACCGGCGTCGGATTTTACGGATCGAACACCTATGCGTTTTTCTGGAAAACGCCCAATGCAACCCCCTGTGTCAAAGTCTCCAATTTCCTGATCCCTGGCATGACCTATGGCTATCTCGACTTTGCCTATGAATTGCGTACACCCAACCCTTTGGGTATGGGGGCCGGGATCTATACCGGGAATCTGACTTACCGCCTCGGCCCGGGTGGCGATTTTGATTTCGGTGACGTCATGATCCCGAACGATCCGGTACTGAACCTGGATTTCGTCCTGGACGTTCAACACACCCTGAAAGTGGACATCCCGCCTGGCGGCGAAAGAATCCAGCTGGTCCCGGCCGGTGGCTGGCAAAGCTGGTTGCAGGCCGGGCGGCGACCGGTGAGGTTGTTCCGTGACCAGACCTTCAATATCTCGGCTTCTTCACGTTTCAAGATGCAGCTGGAGTGCGAGATCAGTGCATTTCCCTATGACTGCCTGCTCGATGACCGAGTCTCGAAAAAATCGGTCGAGTTGAGGGTCAGTGTCAGCCTGCCCAATGGCTTGACCGACATGGCGGGGCAACCGGTAAAGCAGCTTCGATTACGGCCCGGACCCACCAATGCCCAGTATTTCAAGCCTGGTTTTTATGTGGATCGAGCACCAGGCATCCTGCATTTCGAGGTCCCGCAACAACAGATGGAATTCATGCTGCGACCCGGCGTGGCGTCCACCTACAGAGGCAGTGTCACGGTGATCTGGGATTCGGAAGTCTGATGGGCGCCGTAGCGATGGCGCGTGCCTGTGTTGTGTTCAATGTCATGAGGTTCAAGGTATGAAACGTTTGTGGGCAACACTGATTCTGAGCGGGTTTTCCGTCGGCCTTCAGGCCGGGCCGCAGATCAACGTCGGTACGGTTTACGACTATCTGGATGGCGACAAGAGCACCTATCTCAAACGTGTGTTCAACAGTGGCGATGCCACTGCCTTCGTCAAGGTCAACATCCTGGAAATTATCTACGAGGCCGATGGCACCTCACGCGAAGTGCCGGTCAAGACCCGGGCGGATGCCAGCGGCCGCGATGGCCTGATGGCCAGCCCGGCGCGGTTGATCGTGCCGGCCAACGGCATGCAGGGCACGCGCCTGCTGCTCATGGGCAATCGCGACAAGGAACGTTATTTCCGGGTGCGTTTCGTGCCCGTGGTGCCGGAAAGGGAAGACGAGTTTGCAGTCTCCGGCGATGAACGCGAGGAGTACAAGAAGAACCTTTCTGCCGGCGTCAACGTCATGACCGGTTTCGGCACGGTGTTCTTCGTGCGCCCGAGCGACAGTCGTTTCGACACCGCGATAGAGGACGGACCCGAACGTTACCGTCTGCGCAACAACGGCAACACCGTGGTGGTAGTCGATGAGTTTCGCAACTGCTCGTTGAAAAACGAGACCGAGTGCGAACCGACCACCAAGCACCACATCCTCGCCGGAAAAAGCTTCGAGTTCGAGAAGAAAACCGGCCGCGAATACCGCTTCAATCTGGTTGAAGGCAGTGAGAAAAAAACGCTGCGCATCGCCAGCCAGCAATGACCGACAGGTAGCCGACATGAGCAGGAAAATTTCCAACACCTGGTGCGCTGGCATGCTGATGCTGACCAGTGCGTCGACGTTCGCCGCCCGGGAAGAACACACTTTCGAAGTGTCCGTGGATATTCCGGCACTGGGCTTTTACGTGATCCCGGCTGAAACGAACTGGATACACCTCGACCAGCAATTGCCGTGGAATCCTGTCACTTCGACGCTGGGCGGCTTGCGCAAAAACTTCGACGTCAAACACGACACCAGCGCGATCGAGGCCCGTCTGGAAAGTGAACCGTACTTATCCAATGGCCGGGACGAGCAGAACATTCATTTGCGTGTCAGTTTCAACGGCCAGGAATTGAGCCACGAGGCGCAACCCCGGCAAGTGGTGACCGAAGAACAGGCGCGCGCCGGTGGGCGCTTTGCGCTGGACATCCAGCCGAGAGTTCCCGCAGGCGGTTACAGACCCGGTAACTACTATGGCAATGTCCATCTGGTTTTCAATGCCGCAGCGCCCTGAAACCACCCCCGTCTGAACAAACCTTCATAGAGCACGATCATGAATCTCAAGACTTGTCTCCAGGGATGGCTACGCGGTGGCCGCTCGTTGGCACTGTTGGTTTTCGTCACGCCCTCGGCAGCGGCGGTAACCCAGGAAATCAGGGCGCTGTTCGTCCCTGATTCGGCCTATCCACAGCGCAATACGTTCACCAACACGACCCCGGTCAGTGGCTATTGCGAGCACTACCCTGGCGTGTGTCGGGACAACAACATCTTCAGCATTCGCCTGCCCATTCGTTTCGAGTCGGTCAAGGCCATGCAACCCAATGCCGATGCGCGAAACAGCGCGATGTTCAAGCTGCCGACTCAATGGCGCAGTTTGACGGTAACCAACGTCGACACGAAGGAGTCGGAGCAGGTCGAGGTACGGGTTGCCGGCTTCGGTTCCACCCATGTACTGAGCGACACCTCGATGAATCTGACGGGGGCGCCGACCGCGCGCGAGGGGCATGACCTGTTGTGGGTTGGCGCCGGCTGGGTTTTTCCCGCACCGCCATGCCAGTACAGTGGGATGGCCTTGTATACCAGCAACACCTACAGTTTTTTCTGGAAAACGCCGACCGAGGGCGCTTGTGTCAAAGTCGCCAGTTTTCCGATCCCGGGAATGTCCTATAACTATCTGGATTTTGCCTACGAATTGCGCACGCCCAACCCTATGAGCATGTCATCGGGCCTCTATACCGGCAGTCTGAGTTATAGCGTCGGCCAAGGTGGGGACTTCGACATGGGGGATGTCATGCTGCCGAACGACAATCAACTGACCCTGGATTTCGTGCTCGATGTTCAGCACATGCTCAAAGTCGAGATTCCGCCCGGTGGTGAAAAAGTCCGGCTGGTTCCCGACGGTGGCTGGCAAAACTGGCTGCAGGCCGGGCGCAGACCGGTGCGGTTGTTTCGTGATCAGACGTTCCACATTTCAGCGTCGTCGCGGTTCAAAGTCGAACTGGACTGTGTGATCGAGGGCTTCGACTGCACGATCAAGGATGCGGTTACCAATCGCGCAGTCAAATTGAAGACCTTCCTCAGCCTGCCCCCGGGAATGACTAACAATGCCGGGAATCCGGTCAGGTACGAATATTTGCGGGCCGGGCCGTCATACGCGAAACGTTTCCAGACTGGACACTATGTGCACCGAGGTCCCGGCGTATTGCACTTCGAAATTGCATCCCACGAGATGGCACAGATGCTTCAGCCCGGTGTAGCCAGCTGCTATGTCGGAAACGTCACGGTCATCTGGGATTCCGACGTTTGAAGGACAGTGAACCTGACGGCAGGAACGGCTGTCAGGTTCACCGCCAGGCCTTACTGTCCGGCCTGGCGCAATGCAGCTCGGGTCAACTGTCTCGACAATTCCTTTTCACCGTCACCCAGGTCGACCAGCAGCCGATCAAACGTTTCGTCGCTAATCGGTTCATCTGCGAAGACCACGGTGTCCGGTACCGGCAGATCGTTCATGAGCGACCTGAGACGTTCGCGCAGGGCGGGTCGCTCGGCATCAGGCGCCGAGAGCCATTCACGCTGAGTGGCGCGAAGGGTTTCAAGTTGCTCGTACTTGTTCAGAAACAGCAGCTTGTTGCTTTCCATGCGAACCGGCCAGGTAGTGCGCAGGTAGTCTTCCCAGAAAGGCTGTTCGAGCATTCTGTCGACCAGACCATCGCCTTCGCCCAGGGCCAGCACCGTGTCATGGGCTTGATCGATCATGGCGTCGGTGACGCCGGACACGGGCCGGAACAACATGCCACGGGACTGCCAGGGCAGGTCCAACCGATCCGCCAGGCCGGTCTGGTAAGCCAGGTAGACTTCGACTTCGTCAGGGTTGCCGCCGCGGCTGTGGACATCGGCCCGGGCGACGTCGTTGACTTGCTCCAGCCGCGCCGCGCCTTTGGCCAGTGTCACCAGTTTTTTCTCCAGCTCTGACGCATCAGTGGAGTACGAATAGGCCTCCGACGCCAGCACATTGATACCCATGTTGTTGAACAGTTGAGCACCGGCATCGGCGCAATCGACCGGTGCAATCGCCATGGTGAACAGCTTTTCACGTAGCGCGGTGTCGATGAAGACGGCATCGAGCATGCGCCACACCCGTTGCAGCAATTGTTCCTTGGCCACGCCGCCGGCAAGGAAGTCGGCGCTGTACTGGGTATCGAGCAGTACCTTCATGAATTGCTGGCCCTGGGGTTCGTCAGCCAGTTCCGACCAGATGTTCGCCCGCTCGACGCCCCAGCCGGGCACCTCGTTCCAGTGCTCCACGGAGGCATTCGAATTGACCACCAACTCTTGCTGAGTGTTCGAAGGCAATACAGGTTCCGGTGGCAGCGCCAATGAGCGCCGGTATTCCTGGTAGCGCAGTTGGTTCCGTGGCGAAAGATTGCCGACATCCAGCCGGGTTCGTGCAACCACCCAGGCTTGGGGCGAGCCGGCAACCACTTCGGGAATCTGGTCGATATGGTTGTCACGCAGGTCCAGTACAAAGCCGCGGGGCCTGGGCTTGGCGAACACACCCAGTGGCCAGGCAGTGATCACGGTGTCTTTCAACCCCAGCACTTTCAGGCGTGGCATGTGCCCGATGTCGATCAGCCTGCCCAACGGGTTCTCGTCGAGCCTGAGGATTTCCAGGCCGGTCAGGTGCTTGATCCGTTCAACGGCGGGAGCATCGAGCACGATTTCATTTTCACTCAGGCGCAGGCGTTCGAGCCTGTGCATGGCACCGATGCTCGCAGGCAGCGTCGTCAGCTCGCAATCCCTGGCGCTGAGCTCGCGTAGATGAGGGAAATCCATCAGCAAGCCGTTTGGCTGGCTCGAAAAGCGTGTGTTGTCGAGTTTCAACACAGTGATCCGGTCCAGAAATGTTCTCAGTTCGGGGCGTTGTGACCACCAGGTATCCAGATTGACAGGCAATAGATCGCTGGACAGGTCGAGGGCGTAACTGTCCGGGTCGGTTCGGTTACCAAGCCGGCTGTTTTTCCGTTCGAAGCAGTCGATCAGACGTTCGGCAATGCGCTTGCCACCGCCATTCAAAAAGCCTTCGGGGTCCGGTCCCCAGGCTTCGGGCTGTTGATATTCCCAGCGATTGAGGATCACGCGCAATTCATAAAGATCATTCTCATGCTGTTCGATCGCCTGCAGCGGTTGACCTTTTTCGATCAGGGCGTTGGCAAATGCATCGACCTCATTTTCGCTGAAATGCGGATGCAGGTCTTGAATACGCTCGTGCAGGGTGACACCGCCCCTGCTCAGGGCGCCGCCACGCACCAACAGCATCGTTTCATGCTCGGCAACAGGGCGAACGGGCGGGGTGGCGAGCACGGTCCGGCGTTCGCTGGGCGGGGCCGATTTGGCCATGACCCATTGCCTGAAAAACTCACCGTCACCCGGCTTGTAACCCAGGCTGTTTTGTCCAGTCACCTGCGTGGCCTGCAGGACGGCTTCGAAAAAGTCCTCGGCTTCATGGATCGGCTGATCGTCACCATCACGCACCTGATACTGCCCGGCATCGTCGCGAATCAGTACCCGCACCCGCGTTGCGTCATCGGGGCCGACGCTGCAATGCAACTCGCCATCGAATGTTCCTTGACGAACATCGAGGCGCAGGTCGCCAAAGGTATCGGTGTTAAAGCGCAAAGTGCCTAGCACCAGGCGCTCGGTGTCGGGAGTGATTGAGGTGCCCGGGTACAAACCCTGGGCCGCTCGCACCGTTTGCGTTTCGAACTGAAGCTCCCGCGCCTGGGTCCTCAGGCGCAGGGGCAGGCGGCTTTCTTGCGTTATCCGCTGACGTTCCGCAGCGCTGGCGCGGGCATGGATTTGTTCCGCAACGGTGGCCGGTAGCTCGGGGAAATCGCCGAACAGCGGCGCGATCTCAGGGGATAATGCCGCGGGTGCAATGGCCGGTGAAGCCAGGCGTTGCAGGGTATCGGTCAACAGCGGTGGCGGTGGTGCGCTTTCCACGTGCACCCTGCGCAGCACGCCTTCATCGGTGCCGCTGATCTGACGAATCTGCTCCAGTTGTTCATCGTTGAAAGCATCAGTGCCATGACCCAGACGACGCATCAATGTCGAGCCTTCCCACTCTCGCGGGTTTTCCGTTTCGCCGACCCAGGCGCCGTGACCGTTGTGGCGCAGGCTCGGCGCATAGGCATCGGGTCGTTGCGGATGCTTGATCCGGTGCTGCCCGGTGACCGCATCCTGCGTCACTTCGAAGTGCTGTTCGTCCAGGCGCACGAAGCGGCGGCCTTGATCCTGGTAGATGCCCGACGCGTCGGGCCTGGCATTGGTTGCTGACGCCGGCCCCGGTTGTTCATAGGGTGCAAGGTCCGGGTTCCACAAACGCGCCCGGCCATCGGCCAATTGCACCGGTTTGAGCCCTTCGAAAAATGGCGAGAGTTTTGCCCCGGCGACATTACCCAGTGCCCCTGCCGCCGCAAACACACCCAATTGGACGACATTTTCCAGCACGCCGAGGATCTGCTCACCGGCCTCGGCCAAACGCCCTTCGGCCAGATCGACGATGCCCTCGACCACTTCATCGGTCAGTTGATACGCGGTGTACGCCAGCATCAATTCGCCAAGGCCCGGGACAAACGGAGTCACCACCAGCAGCGCGGCATTGAGGATGTCCGAGAGCATTTTTTCCAGGTTGTCCCACCACGCCCAGCGCGCCATGCGGTCGGCGTATTCAGTGGAAATCGCGATTTCTCGGGAGTCGTTGAGGATTTTGTTCAGCTTTTGCTGGT
The DNA here is from genome assembly GCF_000282455.1 of Pseudomonas sp. GM74. GTDB lineage: Bacteria > Pseudomonadota > Gammaproteobacteria > Pseudomonadales > Pseudomonadaceae > Aquipseudomonas. Next base: position 11,844 of record NZ_AKJG01000119.1, on the reverse strand, counting down.
AGAGGTATAGCCACAAGTCGCCGGTAAAGCGGGTTTCACGGTCGTCCTGAATCTTCGCGACGCGGAACTGCAGGTTGGGGTTATCCACAGGTGTTTCTCGCCAGCTCGGCAGGTTGGAACCCGGTGGCACCGGCTGCCATTTCACCTGGCTGAGACGGTCGTTCAGTCGGGCAAAAAAATGTCCGCGTTGCTGATGGGCCACGAACTGGCTGAAAAACCGTTGATAGGGTGCGGACGATTGTGTATCGCGCAGTTGGCGGCTCAGTTCGGCCATGAACGCCAGTGATGACGGGTATTGCTTGAGTGGGTGCTCCGGGTCATGGGGAACGTATGCAATCACGGGAAGGGGGCGAGTGGCGGCGGGGAGGTCAGCGGTGATCAGGACGATCCCCGTCAGGGGCGTGTCCATCATGCTCAGGTTGTAGTAGCTGACAACCTGGCCGTGCCATCGCACCTGTGCACGATCTTCGAGCATCCCCTGTACCGCATCGAAAGCGTGCTGGTCGATGTCTTTTTTCTGCAGGGCCAGGTGGGCTGCGACACGCAGTGCCTGCTTCTGGCTTTGAGTAACCTGGATGCGCAGGTAATTGCTGGCCACGGGCTCATCGGAAAGCAAAAAACTATTCAGATGCTGTTGGTAGCGAGCGCCGATGTCCAGTTCGCGGCACAACGACTTGAACTGATCGATGCTGATTTTTTGCTTCAGACGTTTCACACCAAAGTGCCCCCGGACGTCGGGGCGGGTGATGAACTCGGAATCCGCCATGAATGATTCGTCACTTGAAAAGTTGTGCAGCGCAGCATCGAGCAAGGAAACGGTTCTGCCCTGTGTGGCCGACGCAAAGTCATGCACCCACCACGAGGTTTTGACGGGCATGTACAGTTGCAGCCAGGTGTCTTCAACGTCGTCCTCTACACCGAAGCGGTCTTTCAGCGCCTGTTGCAGCAAGGGTTTGGCAAAGGTGTAGACATCCTGCAGTTCGCTCAGCGCCTTATCGACGTCGTTCTGCACGCTCCAGGCGAGCCGCATCTCGTTTTTCAATTGTTGATGGGCTGTCGCTGAAGCGCTGCGGTGCCAGTCGGGCAACGTCAGCCTGACGCTTTTCAACGCTTTGACGCGTGACGCTGAGGTCTCGAGCAGCCAGGAAGGGATGGCCTTTTTGACCAATTCATAATGGACACTTTTATCGGCAGAGGCTGAAGGCGCTTGTACTGGCCGATGAAGTGTCAGGGGAGGATTGGGCATTGTCTGATCGTCCGTTGATCAAGAGTGGAGCGACCAGACTAGGTACGTGCCTTGCCCAAAAAAAGCTCAAATATACGTTTGAACCGCTGCCGGTTTTCGACGCAAATCTCTCAAAATTCAAGGGTAAAAAACACATAGATACCGCCACACCCTGACTTAACGTTTAACCGTCGCCTCGGTTGGCTGGCACATGGTGTGGGTGCCCGGTTGCAAATACGGCGTCAGGATCGGCGCCATGCCCTTGAGCACCTGTACCGGCAACGCCGAGGTGAAGGTGAAGCTTTCTGCCGAGCGGCCTGGCACGAAGGCGGTCAGGGTGCCGAAGTGGTGATCGCCGATATAGAACACGAAGGTCGCCGTGCGGTTGAGCGATTTGGAGCTGAGAATCCGCCCGCCGGAGCCGATGGCTTCGATGCGGTTGTCGCCGGTGCCGGTCTTGCCGCCCATCGCCAGCGGGCTGCCGTCGGCCAATTTGAAACTGCCGGCCACGCGTTTGGCCGTACCGGCGTCCACCACTTGCGAGAGGGCTTCGCGCATGGCCGTGGCGACCTCGGATGGCATCACCCGTTTGCCAACGTCCGGGTCATTGATCAGTTGGGTTTCATAGGGCGTGTTCGCGGCGAAATGCAGGCTGTCGATGCGCAGGGTCGGCATGCGCACGCCATCGTTGAGGATGGTGCCGATCAATTCGGCCAGGGCTGCGGGACGGTCGCCGGAGCTGCCGATGGCGGTGGCCAGCGACGGCACCAGATGGTCGAACGGATAGCCGACTTTCTGCCAGCGCTGGTGGATGTCGAGGAACGCTTCGATCTCCAGCATGGTGCGGATACGACTGTCGCGGGCGCCCTTGTGCCGGCTTTTGAACAGCCAGCTGTAGACCTCCTGGCGCTCGAACTGGCTAGCCTTGACGATGTCACCCCACTTGGCGTCGGGGTGATTGAGCAGGTAGCCCATCAGCCACAGGTCCAGGGGGTGAACCTTGGCGATGAAACCCTGGTCCGGCAAGTCGTAGGAGCCTGGACCGTAGGCCTCGTAGAGTCGCACAAGACGTTCGTCGGTGAGTTTTTCCGTGAGCTTGGCGCCCTTGAGGTGCGAGCGCACGAAGGCGTTGAAGCTTTCCTGGCTGGCCTGCGGCAGCAGGTAGCGGTGCACGGCGGCCATGCGGATCGGAGTCGGGCGCATGCTGTCGAGGAAGGTGTCGAGGCGGTCCTGGGTATCCTTGTTCTTGTACTTCTTCCAGAACTTGAGCAGGAACGAAGTGCCCTCGCGGTCGGCGAATTCGGCCAGGTACTCCTGACGCCGCGGGTCGCGGTCATCCTTGAGCAATTCGGCACTGCTGTTGGGGCCGGAGTAAATGGTGTAGCGCACCAGGTCTCGCATCAGGCGAATGAACGGCAGGTTGATCGATTCGCGCAGGGCATCGCGCAGGGGCGGTATCCGGGCGTTGTCTTCCTTGCGGAAGTTGTTGAACACGTGCAGGCCACCACCGGTGAAAAACGCCTCGCCGGGGCTGGCGGAGTATTTGCGGTCCAGGGCGGCGCCGAGCATTTTTTTCAGGTCGCGGTCCTTGTTCTCGATCAGGTAATCGACCGCCCAGCGGCTCAGGCGGTCCTGATCCGGTACGTCGACCTTCTTCAGTTCCGGAACGGTCATGCCGGTGTATTTGTCGTGCAGCTCGGCGATGATTTGCAGGTAGGTGGTCAGCACGCGCATTTTCGCGGTGGAGCCCAGTTCCAGTTTGCTGCCTTCGTTGATGTCGAAGGGCTGGTCGGTGCTGTCGGTCTGTACCCGAACCCGCGAGCCGTCCGGTGTCAGTTCGAACAAGGTGAAGCTGTAGCGTACCTGGGTGGTGCTGGTGGGGGTCAACAAGCGTTCGCCCATCAGGCCGATTTCCGCTGCATAGGCCGGGTCGGCGAGTTTTTTCAGATACGCGGTGGCCTCGCTTTGCAACTCGCCTTGCAGGGTGCTGGTGGCGGAGAGATCAAGGCGGTCGAGGTCATACAGCGGGCGATTGAGCATGCCGGCCAGACGGCTGCGCGCCACACTGATGCCCTTGTTGGTTTCAATCGGTTGGATGGTCGGCTGGGTGGCCCAGTCGCGGTAGGTCACTTTGCTGGCCAGGGCGGCGGCGGCGAACTCGGCGTCGATCACATGGTTTTGCGCCAGCAGGCGAATATGGCTGTCGGTGAGGTCGGCCAGTTCATCATGACCCTTGGTCAGGTAATGCGAAGGGCGGCGCTGGGCAATCATCAACGACAGCACCTCACGCAGGGCCAGGCCTTTTTCCGCCATGGTCTTTGGATCCGTCGCGGTGCTGGACAGCGCTTCGTTGGCCTGATTGAAATCGGAGCCGTACCAGACGCGCAACCCTTCAGCCATGCCATGTACTTCACCGTGACCCGGTACGGCCGACAGCGGCACGCTGTTGAGGTAGTCGCGAACCACGTTCTGCCGGGCTTCGAGGGTTTGTGGCCCGGCCTGATAGGCGCGCACGGTGGCGGAAATCATCTGGCGAATCTTTTCCGCGCCATTGACCGTCAAGCCATCGGGGGAATGCCGGTACTTCTCCAGTTGAGTGGCCAGGGTACTGCCACCGGCGGATTGGCCGGGCACGTGCAACATCTTGGCCAGCTGGGACCACGCCGCCATGCCGAACCGTGGCCAGTCCACCGCCGGATTGGCCAGTGGTTGCCTGGGGTCGAGCAGGAAGCGGTTCTCGATGAACAGCAGGCTGTTGACCACCACCGGCGGGATCGAGGCAAAGGTCGAGTAAAGCTGCTGTGGATAGTTGTACCGGTACAGCGGCGCTGCACGACAATCGGTGATCGACAGCCCGGCCTGGATTTTCTCGGCATAGGGCACGAACAGGCCCTTGTCGCTGTACTTCAACAGCGCCGGGGAAAAGCGGGTTTGCGCCTCGACGACGAAATCGCGCTTGATCAGGCGCGGCAGGAATTCATCCAGCGAGCTGTAGCCCAGGCGCCGATCGAACGGACCGTCCCCCGGATAGCGAATCGCATCGCTGGGGCCGGGTTTGAGCTCATAGCTCAAGGATGCGGCGTATTTGCTGACCTCCCGGGCCTGGAACTTCGAGGTGCGCATCTCCCTCGCGGCGGCAAGCCCCACGACAACCGCGATGATCAACAGCAATAGCCAGAACGCTCCCCATCCGTGCCTGGAACGACGGGGTTTTTCAGGTATAGGCGCTTCATCCTCACATTCATTCGGAACCACGGTTTTACTCGAATCGGTTTGCCACAAAGCGCCCATAGTCGACTGATCCATTCACGCAGATTGATCGGACTTGAATGAAGCTTAGACGGTGGTTGGCGGGGGGGAAGAAAATGTGAAGGGCAAAATGATGCACGGACGCGCCGATAATCAGGCTGATTGAAGCACTTGTGGCGAGGGGGCTTGCCTGCTGTGGTCGAGAATCCGGTATTTGCAGTGTGTCTGACGTAGCGGTGGAGATCGGATCAAGGGGGCGGTTTCCAAGTCAAACAAGCACTTCGGCAATCCGACATCTCCCTCGCCCCGGCTGGCTTGGTGGGGGAACCTTGAAGTTGCCTGTAATGGCCGTAATAGAGCCATTTCGAAAGTGAGTACGGCTTTCGTAGGGGCATGACGACGCACCAATGCTGTGCAATACTCCGCGCCCTTTAAATGGCGAAAATTCCTACATAATCTAGGTGATGCCCCTCCGCAAGTCGGGTTTTTGCCGGGATTTATGGCTGAATTTTGTGGTTTATAGAGTGAATATCTCTGTCGCCAGCTTTTTATACTGCACGACCCGCTGATCTTGCAGGTTTTGTCCTACAGGACGGTTCTGCTTACAAAGCAGGCCCGGTTACACGAAGCCATCGGCCTATCGGTCGGTGGCTTCAACGCTCGGTGGTCATATCCAACAACAAGATGAGGTGCCCCTTATGCCCGTAGGCAATCACCAGCCCAACGGCGAGACCGCTCAGGGCGGTCCGCTTAAACGTGAACTCGGCGAGCGGCATATTCGCCTGATGGCACTCGGTGCCTGTATCGGCGTCGGTCTTTTTCTCGGTTCAGCCAAGGCCATCCAAATGGCCGGCCCCGCCATCATGCTGTCCTACATCATCGGCGGTCTGGCGATTCTGGTGATCATGCGTGCCCTCGGCGAAATGGCCGTGCACAACCCGGTCGCCGGCTCGTTCAGCCGTTACGCCCAAGACTACCTCGGCCCGCTGGCGGGCTTCCTGACCGGCTGGAACTACTGGTTCCTGTGGCTGGTGACCTGCGTCGCGGAAATCACTGCCGTGGCGGTGTACATGGGCATCTGGTTCCCCGATGTGCCGCGCTGGATCTGGGCGCTCGCGGCGCTGATCAGCATGGGCTCGATCAACCTGATCGCGGTCAAGGCCTTCGGTGAATTCGAGTTCTGGTTTGCCCTGATCAAGATCGTCACCATTGTTGCCATGGTGTTAGGCGGCATCGGCATCATCGCCTTCGGTTTCGGCAACGACGGCGTGGCCCTGGGCATCTCCAACCTGTGGAGCCACGGCGGCTTCATGCCCAACGGTGTAACTGGCGTGCTGATGTCGCTGCAGATGGTGATGTTCGCCTACCTGGGCGTGGAAATGATCGGCCTGACCGCCGGTGAAGCGAAGAACCCGCAGAAAACCATTCCCGATGCGATCGGCTCGGTGTTCTGGCGGATCCTGCTGTTCTACGTCGGCGCGTTGTTCGTGATCCTGTCGATCTACCCGTGGAACGAAATCGGTACCCAGGGCAGCCCGTTCGTGATGACCTTCGAACGTCTGGGCATCAAGACCGCGGCGGGTATCATCAACTTCGTGGTGATCACCGCTGCGTTGTCGTCCTGCAACGGCGGCATCTTCAGTACCGGGCGCATGCTCTACAGCCTGGCGCAGAACGGCCAGGCCCCGGCCGGGTTCGCCAAGACGTCGAGTAATGGTGTGCCGCGGCGTGCGTTGCTGCTGTCGATTGGTGCGTTGCTGCTGGGCGTATTGCTCAACTATCTGGTGCCGGAAAAGGTGTTTGTCTGGGTGACGTCCATCGCCACCTTCGGCGCGATCTGGACCTGGGTGATGATCCTGTTGGCCCAGCTCAAATTCCGCAAAGGCCTGAGTGCAAGCGAAGCGGCCGGCCTGAAATATCGTATGTGGCTGTTCCCGGTCAGCTCTTATCTGGCGCTGGCGTTCCTGGTGCTGGTGGTCGGCCTGATGGCGTACTTCCCGGACACCCGCGTGGCGCTGTATGTGGGGCCTGCGTTTTTGGTGCTGCTGACGGTGTTGTTCTATGTGTTCAAGTTGCAACCGACCAATGTGTCGCAGGGGGCGGTGCGTTCGGTTTCGTAAGTCGTAATGTCTGAAACTGTAGGAGCGAGCTTGCTCGCTCCTACATAAGGCGGTCCAGTGCGGGCACAGTTTTCGGTGCTCGATTCAAACGCTTGTTGAACTCAAGCCAGGCTGCCAGCAACGCCATCAACCCGGCCCCCACCAGCGCCGTGAAAATCTGCATGGCAACAGCATCGTCGGTCAACGCGTTGACCATGTCCGCCAATGGCGCCAGCAGTACGCCCAGACAGAAAATCTCCAGCGAGAAACGGCCCATGCGGCAACTTTGCTGCGCGAGCCAGTTTTGCGTCCATCCGCTGTCGGGAATCAGTTTCGCCGTGACGTAGGCCAGTGCGAGGAAATGCAGCAGGCGCACGGGGGACAGGTCGGTCTTGCTGATGGGGTACAGGAAGTTCTGCAGGCTCGCCGGCACCACGGCATCGTGTATGCCCGGCCAACGCCACAGCACGGTCAACACACCCGCGACCACGACATACAGCGCCGCACCGACAAACAACGGCTGGCGAATCAATGGACGCGTCTCGGGCAAGCGCGGGCGCTGGCTGTGAATCGCAGCGGCACCGCCGAGCACGAACAGCAACTGCCAGGCGACCGGGTTGAAATACCACACGCCGTCCTTGATGGCCGCCAGGTTCCAGCCGGCCAGCGGCACCATCAGATACAGCGCCAATGACATCGCGACCACCACCCAGGCCTTGCGCACCAGCAGCGGCAGCACCAGGGGCAAGCCAGTCAACAGCACGATGTACAGCGGCAACGGGTCCATCAGGTTCGGCTTGAAGCGCAACAGCAATTCATCGATCAGGGCCTGTTGCGGGTTGCTGATGAAGTGATGCATGCCCATTTCCTCCACCAGATCCCGTGTTTCCACGTGGCTGTTGGCGAAAAACACAATGCCCATCAGCATCGCCAGCAGGAAGATATGCACCACGTAGAGCACCCACGCCCGGCGCAGGATTCTCACGCAGGCGATCAGAAAGCCTTCGCGCGCCAGGACTTTGCCGTACGCCAGGACGGACGCGAAACCTGCCAGAAACACGAAGACCTCGGCCGCATCGCTGAAACCGAAGTTGCGCAGGGTGATTTGCCCCAAGGGGTTGTGGGGCACGTGATCCCAAAAGATGAAGATCAGCGCCAGGCCACGAAAGAAGTCGATCCGGTGATCGCGCGTTAACGTCATGACAGCAGGCTCGTAACAGCGGAAAAAATGGTATTGGCCGCGAGGGCAAAGGCCACGCGACCGATCGGCGGCGCGCAGGGTGGACTGATTCGCGGGCAATTGCAAAACCGGGATATTTCCGGATGTCTCGGGCGTGGCCTCAAGGCTCAACCGCTGGTCTGAAAGGTTCAAAAACCTGCGATTTCTGACAGTAGACAGGCTCCAATATTCATGGGAAACCTAACGTTCTAAGACAGGGGCCTCACATGAGACAGTTGTGGAAAGGGTTGCCCAGCTACACGGTGATCGGGGTCGCCAACACCCTGATTCACTGGCAGATCTTTTTCCTGCTGAGCGTTGCAGCCAGCCTCAGCCAGGCACTCAGCAACCTGGCAGCCTTCTGCGTGGCTGCGTCGTTTTCCTTCTACATGAACGCGCAATTTACCTTCACCGCCAGTGCCTCGGTCGGCGGTTATCTGCTGTTTGTATCGGGCATGGGGGCGTTGAGCCTGGGTGTCGGCCATCTGGGCGATGTCTGGCGATTGCACGGCTTGCTCACGGTGACCCTGTTTTCGGCGTTGAGCCTGGTGTTTGGCTTCCTGTATTCCAAATACGTGGTGTTTCGCGAGCGTGATCAATGAAAATCTCGCTCATCGTCCCGGTGTTCAACGAGGAGCAGTCAATCAACCTGTTTTATCAGGCTGTGCGCCGCGAGTTGAAGCTGCGCGACGCCGAGGTCGAAATCGTCTTCATCAATGACGGCAGCTCAGATCGCACGGCCGAGCAGGCGACGGCGCTGGCCCAGGCTGATGAGCAGGTGCTGCTGATCAATTTCTCGCGCAACTTCGGCAAGGAACCGGCCCTGTTTGCCGGCCTGGAGCACGCCAGCGGCGATGCCGTGATTCCCATGGATGTCGACCTGCAGGACCCGATCAGTGTCATCCCGCTGTTGGTCGAGCAATGGCAGAAGGGTGCCGACGTGGTGCTCGCCAAGCGCCGCAATCGGGACGTCGACGGCTACCTCAGGCGCCACAGTGCGTCGATTTTCTACCACGTGCTCAATCGCATCGCCTACACCCGGATCGAGGAAAACGTCGGGGACTTCCGGCTGATGGATCGCAAGGTGGTCGACGTGATCCGTTCCCTGCCCGAGCACCAGTTGTTCATGAAAGGCGTGCTGTCGTGGGCCGGGTTCAACACCGTGGTGGTGGAGTTCGAGCGGGCCGGAAGGGTGGCGGGGAGCAGCAAGTTCAATGGCTGGAAGCTGTGGAACCTGGCCCTGGAAGGCGTGACCTCGTTCAGCACCGTGCCGCTGCGCTTGTGGACTTACGTCGGTGGCGGCATTTCGATTTTCGCGGTGCTTTACGCGGTGTACATGGTGCTGGACAAGATTTTCTTCGGCAACAGCGTCCCCGGTTATCCGTCGTTGATGACCGCGATCCTGTTTCTCGGTGGCGTGCAACTGATCGGTATCGGTATCCTCGGCGAGTACATCGGTCGCATCTACATCGAGGCCAAGCACCGGCCGCGCTATGTGATCAAGGACATCGTCGGCGGCAAAGACCGGAGCGGGCGTTAGCATGGGCCGGTTCAGCGACTTCTTCGTTCGCGAGCTCAGCCGGCATCAGGTCTGGCGGTTTTTTCTGTTCGCCACCTTTGTGTATGTCCTGCCGTTGATCCTCGCCGATTATCCCTACATCGATGACAACTGGCGCTCGCTGTCGGCGGGCATGGCCTGGGCCGAACAGGGCCGACTCTTCGCCCAGCTGTTCAACAACGCGCTGACCTTCAGCCATGCCGCGCCGAACATCTTTCCCTTGCCCTTGCTGATCGCCACGCTGGCCATGGCATCGGCACTGACCAGCCTGACGTTCCACTACTTCCGCCAGCCCAAAGTCGCTTGTTGCCTGGTGCTGTTGCCGCTCTGGTACAACCCGTTCTTCCTGCAGAACCTGTCCTATCAATACGACGGTCCCACCACGACCCTCAGCCTGGTGGCGATGATCTACGCCATCACCTTTCGTCACCCGTGGCGCAGCGTGCAATGGCTGGTGCCTTCGTTCCTGATAGCACTGGCGCTGGGGTTGTATCAGATCAGCCTGAATGTGTTCCTGGGCCTGTGTTGCCTGGAATTGCTCAGGGCCGCCAACGATAAAACCGCCCCGGTGCCATGGCGCGACCTGCTGGGCTGGAAAGCCGCCCAGGTCATCCTCGGCGGGTTGATCTACAGCGTCAGTGCTGGTCCGTACATGGACTCCAATCGCACATCGTTGCTCGATTGGACGGGGCATCCATCATTGCAGATCCAGATCAACATTGGCCGGGTCCTGGAAAAAGTCGTGCTGCTGTTCCATGGTGGATGGCTCTGGGTGTTCGGCGGGTTGCTGTTGCTCGCGATAGCCGGGGCAGTGCGGTTGGGACTGAACGTAGCGGCGCGCCAGGACAGCGGAGCGAAGAAGCTGTTGATCGGCCTGATGTGTTTGCTGACATTGCCTGTGGTGACGCTGCTGGTGTCCGGTGTCGCGCTGTTTTTCCGCGACTTCAACGAAGGCGCCCGCACCTTGATGGGCTTCGCCGTGCTGCTGGTATTGCTGTTCTACCTGGGGCATCTGGCGCTGGCGTCGATCCATGACCGCCTGCCACTGTTGATGATCATTCCGCTGCTGGCGATGCTGTCGCTATCGTTCGCCTATGGTCGGGTGCTGACCGTGCAGAAAACCTTCGCGTCCACGGCGCTGGCCAGCCTTGATTACGACATTGCCAGCCGTCAGGCACTGCGTGAGGCCAAGCGGATCTACATGTCGGTGAGTTATTCCGACTACTGGTTGCTGGCGGCAACGGGTTCGTTCAAGCAGCTGCCGGTGCTGCACTACCTGCTCAATACCGACTTTTACATGCTGGCCGAGAATCTGCCGAAAGCGGGCATCACCAACGTGGTGGCGGAGCGGGAGCGGCGCAATGCGACGCGGGTGGGTTATCAGGGCTATGCGCCGCTGGTGGACAGCCAGTTCTACCGGATTTACCTGATCGGTGATTACGGTTTCATCGTGATGAAGGAACCGACCCCGAGCAAAACCCTGCGTTGGTGACGCGCGATTTTGATCGGGGGGGCGAGGTCATGCAGCCGCTATGTCTTGGGGCTCGAAACTGTCGGCCCGGGCCATCTGCCACATCCGCGAGTAGAACTCGCCGTTCACTTCGCCGGTCAGCAACTCGCCCGGTTTGAGGAACACATGCAGCTGCGAGAACAACTTGATCTCGGTCGCCGACATGCGTCGCACCAGGTGCTTGGCGGATAACTGCGACGGATGTTCGAGGCCGGCGGCGGCGAGCATTTCCGCCAGGGCCTTGAGGGTGTTGCGGTGGAAGTTGTAAACCCGCTGGGCCTTGTCCGGCACCACCAGTGCACGCTGGCGCAGGGTGTCCTGGGTGGCGACGCCGGTCGGGCATTTGTTGGTGTGGCAGCTCTGCGACTGGATGCAACCGATGGCGAACATGAAGCCGCGCGCCGAGTTGGCCCAGTCGGCGCCGATGGCCAGTACGCTGGCGATGTCGAAGGCGCTGACGATCTTGCCGCTGGCGCCGAGTTTGATCTTGTCCCGCAGGTTCAGGCCCACCAGGGTGTTGTGCACGAACAACAGGCCTTCGCGCATCGGCACTCCGATGTGGTCGGTGAACTCCACGGGCGCGGCGCCGGTGCCGCCTTCCTTGCCGTCGACGACGATGAAGTCCGGGAGGATGCCCGTCTCCAGCATGGCCTTGGCGATGCCCATGAACTCCCACGGATGGCCGAGACAGAACTTGAAACCCACCGGTTTGCCACCGGACAATTCACGCAGTTGAGCGATGAAATGCATCATTTCGATCGGCGTGGAAAACGCGGTGTGGCGCGACGGTGACACGCAGTCTTCGCCCATCGGGATGCCGCGGGTTTCGGCGATTTCTTTAGTGACCTTGTGCTTGGGCAGGATGCCGCCGTGGCCGGGCTTGGCGCCCTGGCTCATCTTGATTTCGATCATCCGCACCTGCGGCGTCCGGGCTTGCGCGGCGAAGCGTTCCGGGTCGAAACGGCCGTCGCTGGTGCGGCAGGC